>OZ246395.1:298180-945287 GCA_965230915.1 uncultured Candidatus Saccharibacteria bacterium
AACTTTCCAGTCCATTTCCCCGTTATCTTCCATTTCCATAACGCCAATTACGCGTCCAGTAATTAATGATCCAGGCAAAATTTGTCCTGAAGTATAAATAACAGCATCGAGCGGATCTCCGTCCCCTTCGTTCCAAGTTCCAGGAACATCGCAGTACGCAACTGGATAATGAACCGGTCCATATAACACACGATCTACTTCGAGAACTCCGTATTCGTGGTTGTATTCGTACTTAACAAAATCTCCTTTTGAGATTTCAACTATTAACTTTAATACTTCTGGGGCATCTTTTTGTTTTACGGTATGGAATAAACTCATTTTATTATTAGACTCTTGTTAGAACCAAAAAAGCAGTAGCACCAATAACGCTTCCTAATGAGGAAGCGAACATCAGTTCATTCTCGTATTTTTTGGAGTCTATAAGACCTACTAAATATAAATAAATACTAGTGCCAAAAATCAATGCTGATAACGATTCATCGTTGCCGAACCTTATTATAAGCACTAATGCCAATATTGTACAAATACCATATATCAATGGAAGTAAATTCCCAACCTCATTTTTTTCTAAAATCTCTTTAAATTTATTTCGATATTTTGCGGCTTCGTAAATAATAACAATTGCTAAAAACATCCAGCCTGCTTGGTTTCCATTAATTAAGTTAAACCTTATTATTTGTCCCTCATTCTCGCGGATTTCTGTTGCCGCGATCAAAAACATAATCGGAGCTAATTTATATACAACACTTGAAAGGCGGTCGTAGTTTACTTCCATGGTTCTTCTCATGATTGTTATATAAAGGTAAGCAAGTAAGAATGCGAGTGCGACTCCCAATAGGCCTGAGATTCTATATGGTAAGAGTGTTAATAAAATTATTTCATTAACATCTGTTATAAATGATTTTGGTTTTATAAAAAGCTCGATTATTCCAACTACTAACCCGCATAAAAGTGGAAATAAAATTGTTTCTGTGCCTACTTCTTTAAATAGCCAATAAGTAAATCCCCATAAAATAAACGGAATAATAATTGTTATAAAAGTTATTATCTTTGGCTTCCATGTGGTTCTTGCAGCTTTAAAGTTTGCTTCTACAGCTATTAACAAAAAGTAGATGGCTAATGCTATAAGTAAAAGTATTGGGATTGTAAGCATTACAACGTCGGCGTCGATTTTGTTGAACCCTCTAAATTTTGTAATTCCGCTATTAAATACGATTCCGGATAAAATGATCACATTTAATAAATTTAGCGACCTATTTAAGTTTCCGGTTTGAACTTGAAAATAATAGAAAGCTAAGTTAATTCCGATTAAAAATGAAGAAACAAAAAGTGTATCTAGAGATGAAAAATATAATGCTGTTGCTCCAATTACTATTATTACTGCTTCTAGCCCCAATTCTGATTTCTTTTCGTTGCCCAAAAAACTGTACAAAGAATAAGTTATAACGGCACCTAAAACCCCTGCAATAAGGCCATAAACGCTTAATCCAAAGAGGTAAAAAGTTAATAATGGAAAAACAATTAATGCTAAAAGGTTTGCGTTAAAAATCTTCATATAGAGGCACTTAAAATTTCTAGATACATATAATAAATTTTTTAGTGCCTCTTACTGTCTGAAATATCCATATCTATAAAGTTATTTCAGACGAATAGCAGCACTACTATGCGTGCAGATCTAAATCCGCATAAGTTGCATTCGACTGCAAGAAAATCTTTCTAGGCGCAACTTCTTTACCCATCAACATTTCGAAAATTTCATTGGCTTCTTCTGCATCGTCGATTGTAATTTGCTTTAGAACACGGGTTTTTGGATTCATTGTTGTTTCCCAGAGTTCATCGTAGTTCATTTCTCCCAAACCTTTGAATCGTCCAATATTGTATTTGTTTCCTGATGCCTGCATTTTTGCTTCGAATTCTTCTTTTTCAGCTTCATCGATTAAATATTTTTTGCTTTTTCCCCAAGTTGCCTTATAAAGTGGAGGAACCGCGGCGTACACCATTCCAGCGTCTACCAGTTCTCTCATGTGTCTAAATAAGAATGTTAAGTGCAAAGTACGAATATGTGATCCGTCGACATCGGCATCAGTCATGATAATAATTTTGTGATATCTAAGGTTCTTTAATTCGAATGTATCCCCTATTCCTGTTCCTAAAGCCTTTATAAAAATAACGCTTTTATCTGACTTAACAATTTGGTCGAGTCTTGCGCGTTCAGTATTTAAAACCTTTCCAAAAATTGGAAGAATCGCCTGATATTCGCTATCTCGAGCTTGTTTTGCAGAACCGCCGGCTGAATCACCTTCTACAATAAAGATTTCTGCTCTTTCTGCTTCTTTTGTTCGGCAGTCGGCTAATTTACCTGGTAAACCTGAACCTTCGAGTGCTCCTTTTCTAATAATTGCATCACGGGCAGCCCTTGCGGCATTTCTGGCACGAGCAGCTAATAAAGATTTACCGATAATTGCTTCAGCATCTTTAGGGTTTTCTTCAAAAAATTGATCGATTGCTTCCTTTGCCACAGACTCAGTAATATTTCTGGCTTCCGGAGTTCCCAACTTAGATTTTGTTTGACCTTCAAATTGAAGTCTATCGCTAGGGATTTTTACAGAAACAGCAACAGTTAAACCTTCGCGTGAATCATCTCCCGTTAATTTATTTTCATCTTTTTTGAAAGCGTTCATTTTATTCCCATAATCGTTTATAGATTTGGTTAATGCAGATCTGAATCCGGTTAAGTGTGTTCCACCTTCGGGTGTTTTAATATTATTTGCAAAAGATTGTTCGTTTGGAACATATGTGTCCGTGTACTGAAATGCAATCTCGACTGTTATTCCGTCAACTTCTTTTAATGCATAACATATATTTGAATTCACTAAGTCGCGGTTTCTATTTAAAGAGCTTACGTATGAGCGTAGTCCGCCTTCGAAATAGAATGATTCAATAGTGTCGGTTCTTTCATCGATTAATTTGAATTTTAATCCTGATGAAAGGTATGCAAATGTTCTTATTTGATTGCGAATTGTTTTGTAATCCCAAACTAATGTGTCGAAAATTTCAGGATCTGGTTTAAAGTAAGTTGTTGTTCCTCGTTCTAGTCCGGCGATTGATTTATCATCAAACATTGATTTTGATAAAGCGACTGTTTGCAATTTGTTTTGAACTTTACCTTGTTTGTATTCTTGGTAATAAAGTTTGCCTTCTTGGCGAACTTCGACTCTACAATCGGTAGATAATGCATTAACGACTGAAGCACCAACTCCGTGAAGACCTCCGGAAACTTTGTAACCGCCTCCGCCGAATTTACCTCCGGCATGAAGTTTGGTCATAACAAGTTCAAGGGCTGATACTCCATATTCTTTTTTGATTCCAACTGGAATACCACGACCATTATCGCTAACAATTGCTGAATTATCTTTTTGCAATGTGATAACAATCTCATTTGCAAAACCCGCAACTGCTTCGTCTACAGAGTTATCGATAACTTCTTTTAGACAGTGATGTAATCCGACTGAATCTGTTGAACCAATATACATACCAGGACGAACACGAACCGGTTGTAATCCTTCTAAAACTTCAATATTTTGTTCTGAATAATTTGATAGTGGTTTATTTTTATCTTTTGTAGCCATGCTTTGAATAATATAATCAGTAAATCTTCCAACGTCAAATGAGGATGATTCGAAATCAATTAAAATACCTACTTATTCTAGCAATTTAAGTACTTTATAACAAGTTAAGATGCACAAAAAAAGCTGATATTACAGGCAAAATGAGCAATATAATTGCTTAAATGGCTTGACTTTGGTTAAAAACACTATCTACGAGTTTTTTACAAAGATTTACCAATAATTGGAATCTTATATAATTTAAAGCATGAAACTATTAACGAAAGCCCTGCTTTTGTGCTTGTTTCTTGCCACTCTTTTATTCGCTGCCTTTATATACATTAAAACTAATTTGGGTATTAACCCTATTAGTGCAGAAGATCTTAGCAATATGCAGGTCCTCCCCTTTACATTCGAACAGGAACTTGGTGCACATGGATCGGATCATCTTACTTTAACTACCGGAAAAGATTACCCTTATTTATTTTATTATTTTCGTAGTGGTAATGCTGACTTCATTCCTGAAAATTCGAAAGTGGTTGAATATAAAGCTTCGGATGAAAGATTTTATGCCTATTTTATTATGCCTTATTATCAATTCGAATCTAAAGTTCAAGCATGTAATCCATTTAATGTGTGTAAAACTTTTAAAATTACTTGTGAGGAACACAAATCGGGGCCAGCTAGCAAAAGATGTATAACGATAGATATTCCGGATGAAAAAAATAAATTACAAGGAATGAAAGAGGTCAAAATAATTCACGACGATGTTGAAGGTTCAATAGACTATGCATCTGTTGATGATAACTTAAAGGTTTTTGGTGAAGAAGGTTTGTATGAAACTACTACATCAATTACAAAGATCAAAAGTAAGAATCGAATATTTAAAAGTCAGAATGTTAGTTATGGTTTTGACGAAAACGCTTTTAATCAAGAAAGTTGGGATTTAAAAAAAGAAAAACTTAGAGGCTTAGCCAATTCACTAAGTAATGGGGCCAAAATAAAAGAAACTGAAGAAACTCAAGACTATGATCTTGCTCCAGGATTTCCTCAGACAGAGCGTTTTTACACAATAACATGGGAATCTAGTATTGATGTATCTGGATTAGAAGACTATGGTGATTTTTATTCGGATAACAAAGCGTCTAATTCCATCGAACTTAGATCTCGAAATGAATATGGATTTAATGATGCAAATTACAATAAAAATGAAACTAATCAATGGTATGGGTTACACATTCATACATACACACAAATAAGGTAGTTTTAAAGTGCAGTTGTAAGTTGATAAATTGGAAGAATAACGGAGACAACAAGAAGTCCAACCAAACATCCAAGCATGATCATGATTATTGGCTCCATGGCTGTAGAAAGATTCTTAACAACCTTATCGACTTCGCCTTCGTAATACTTAGCCAAACTATTAAGGCGTTGGTCAACTGTACCAGTTTCTTCTCCAACCATTAACATTTGTGAAACTAAAAGTGGAAACTGTTCTTCTTTTGCAACAGCTTGTGAAAGCGGATATCCGTGTTTAATGTCTTCAATAAAATTTTCTACACTTTTTTGATAGATAACATTGCTCATACCATCGCGCACAATTTCTAAAGCTTCAACAAGTGGAACTCCAGCTTGAGATAAAAGACCCAATGTTCTTGTAAATTCAACGATAAGAGATTGCGTGATAATTCCCCCAAAAACAGGTAATTTAAAAGAGACTTTTGCCGAATAGTATTGACCAGCCGGGGTCGCCAATATAAATCTAATGCCGGAAACTACTCCTATAACCATTAATATAGCAACCCACCACCAATTTATTATGAAGTCTGACAAGGCTATAAGTATTTTTGTTGACAGTGGAAGGTCAGTTTCAAATGACTTATAAATTTCGGTCATTTGTGGAATCAAGAAAACAATAATCAATATAAAAACCAAAACCATTGCTGTCACAACAATCGCTGGGTAAACTAGCGCCCCAGTAACCTTGCCTCTAAATTGACGATCTTTCTCTAGTGTTTCAGCAAGTCTTTGCAAAACCTCATCTAGTTTTCCTGATGCTTCACCTGCTTTGACAAGATTTACATAGCTTCTGGAAAATGTTTTCTCGCCTCTGTTTTCCATTGCTTTTGCCAGTGGAGCTCCACCTTCTACTTCGTTCAAAATCATTTGTGTAGCTTCTGACATTGGGCCATTCTTAGTTTGTAAAGATAAAATTTCCAAAGACTTAGTAAGCGGAAGGCCCGCTGTTATCATACTTGATAGTTGGTCGGTAAATTTAACTTTTTCTGTTAATGGGATTTTTCCTCGGTTCCAAAAATGCATTATGTCGAACTTTTCGTTTACAGGGGTTAATGAGTAAACAACAAGTCCTCGGTCTCTTAGTGATTTAACTGCCGAATCTCGGTCTGGAGCGTCTATTTCACCACGCTTTACTGTTAATCCGTCTCTAGTTTTTGCTGCGTATTTGAGTCGCATGTTTTATTTCTTATTTATATATCTCAGCATTTCGTTCGGATGTTTGGCCTTTGCTAAAGCTTCATCGAGTTCTACTTTTCCTGAATTTACAAGTTCGGCTAAAGATTTTTCCATTGTTATCATTCCGATATCAAAGTTTGTATTAATATTGTTGTAAATAAATTGAGCATTGCCCTCGCGTATAATATTTTTAATCGCGTTTGTTGCAATCATCAGTTCAATAGCTGGATATCGTTTCGATGGATCAATCCCTTTTACTAAGTTTTGTGTAACGGTTCCTTCTAAAACTGCAGCGAATTGCATGCGTGCTTGATGTTGCTGGTGTTCGGGGAACATACCAATAACGTGTTCTACTGTTTGGTCGGCTGAGTATGTATGAATTGTTGCAAAAACTAAGTGCCCTTTTTCGGCAGCTGTAATTGCTAGGTTCATTGTTTCGTAATCGCGAATTTCTCCGATAAGAATTATATTTGCATCTTCGCGAAGCGCAGATTTAAGTGCATGTGTCCAACGTAAAGTATCGATACGAATTTCGCGTTGCTGAATTAAGGCCTTATTTGATGTAAACATGTATTCGATTGGGTCTTCAATTGTAATAATGTGAGCGTTTTTATTTTGATTAATCCAGTTTATAAGTGCAGCAAGTGTTGTTGATTTCCCTTGGCCTGAAGCTCCTGTAACCAAAACTAAGCCTTGTGGTAATTTGCAGAATTCGTAAAGCATCGTTGGTAATGCCAATTCTTCTAGGTTTGGAAGTTTAGTCGGAATGTATCTGAATGCAACAGCTAAGCATCGTCTTTCGAAAAATACATTTACACGAAAACGACCTTTATCGCCTATTGCATAAGAGGAGTCCATTTCTTTTTCTCGGTATAACTCTTCGAGCTGAGTTTCAGATAAAAGTTGACCTACTATATATTGGATATCGTTTTCCTCGAGTTTTTTGAATCCGGCAAGCGGTTGTAGAATTCCAGCTACACGAACAATAGGAGGCATTCCGTTTGATAAATGTAGATCTGATGCACCTTTCGTAATTGTTTTTTCTAAAAGTTCATCAATTAAAAACGTTGATTGGGCAGTTTCTTCGGGCATTATTCTCCAAATTTTTGTAGGTTATTAAATTACTAAAACTCTACGAACTATTTATTACTGATAAAACTTCTTCTATGGTTGTTACTCCCCATAGTGCTTTTAAATATCCGTCCTGTTCTAATGTTATCATTCCTTGTTCAATTGCTTTATCGTTTATTTCATTTTCAGATGTATCTTTTTCGGTCATGCGTTGTATTTCCGCTGTTACTTTCATAACTTCATAAAGACCCATACGGCCTTTGTATCCAGTATTGTTACACCTATCGCAACCTTTTCCTCTATATAATGTTATCTTACTTACCTCAGACTGTGGAGCATTACTTTCAATTCTTTCAATAATCGCATTGTCATCGGCATCAGTGTCGACGGTTTCGTCAGCTTTATTTTCAAATGGAGACTTGCCCAATCCAATACTCAAAAGTTGTGGTGTTAGTACGCGTTTAATTTCTGCGACTTTTTCGGGCTCCGCTTCATACGCTTCTTTGCAATATGGGCAAATTCTTCTACTTAAGCGTTGTGCTAAAGCAATGTCTAAAGTTGAAGCAATTAAAAAGCTTTCAACTCCCATATCTTTTAAACGTGGAATTGAACCCGCCGCAGAATTTGTATGCAATGTAGCCAGAACTAAGTGACCAGTAAGGGCAGCTTGAATCGCGAGTTGCGCAGTTTCTTTGTCACGAACCTCCCCTACCATTATTATGTTTGGATCTTGGCGCAAAATTGACCTTAGTCCCGAAGCGAAGGTTAGACCAGCTTTGACATTAATCTGAACCTGGTTAACTCCAGGTATGCTAATTTCAACCGGATCTTCAAGAGTAATGATATTTACTCCAGTAACATTTAATTTTGAAAGAGACGTTGCTTGGGTAACGGTTTTACCAGAACCTGTTGGCCCAGTAACGAAAATAATTCCCGTAGTTTGTTTAAGGGCCTGATTAAAATCATGGTGAGCCTTTCCCCATAAACCGAGTTGCTTTAGTGTGAAAATAGTTTTTGTATCTTTAAGCAAACGAATAACAACTTTTTCTCCAAATACTGTCGGAATTGTAGATACACGAAGATCGGTCTTGGTATCTCCAAATTCAACTTTGAATTTTCCATCTAGCGGAATACGCCTCTCATCAATCGGCATATCGGCCAAGATTTTTATACGGGCAACAATCGAATTATGGATAGTTTTTGGGAACGGAAACTTTTCCTGCAAAACTCCGTCAATTCTATATCTAACGCGGGTGCCTGTTTCAAATGGTTCAATATGTATATCTGATGCGCCTGACTTAACAGCATATTCCAAAATAACGCTAACAATTTGAGCGACAGGCGAAACTTTAATAATATCTTCAGCCTGGTCAATGTTCTTTAAAGATTCCTGAAGTTTTTTTGTAGTCGTTTCTGTAGCTTGCTCAATCGCGTGTGTAACGTCTTTTCCTAGCGATTTACTGTATTCGCGGTCAATTGCAGTTTCAATTAATTTTGATGAAGATAAAAATGGTCTAACTTTTAAGTGTGTGCTTCTTTCGATGTATTGAATTATTAAAAGATCTTCTGGGTCAATCATTGCAACACTTATGGTTGTTGCATCTTTATCAAATGGAATTAGCTTATATTTTCTTGCAGTAGCTTCCTGTATTAGTTGTACTGCTTCGGGTTTAATTACAAGTTCGGTGGGGTCAACGTATGGAACTCCAATTAAATCAGCCTTATATTTTTGAATTATATTTTCATCAACAAGTCCGTTTTGTAAAATTATTTCTTCAGAAGTTTTGCCTGTTTTAATTTTTTCCTCAGTAATAGCTT
The DNA here is from genome assembly GCA_965230915.1 of uncultured Candidatus Saccharibacteria bacterium. Taxonomy (GTDB): domain Bacteria; phylum Patescibacteriota; class WWE3; order 2-01-FULL-39-13; family 2-01-FULL-39-13; genus CAYHDM01. The sequence continues at coordinate 307,150 of OZ246395.1, forward strand.
TGTGTTGGCTTTCAGAAATTAATGAGTTTTGAAGAAGAATATCTTCGATTAATCGGGCAGAATTAGTCGACATGATTTATATAGCAATTCAAAACTTTGTTTTGAATTGGCTTAAACTAGTATATCATGTGGCTTGTAAATCAATTCAATATACATAAAATGTCACAGCCAATTTTAATATCACAAGGAACACTTTTATCTCGTCAAGAAACCGCTGAAAATCTCATCGCGAAAATTTTTTCGGAATCCACTGATTACAAAAATAATATAGATTTCAAATTGTATGAATTACAAGATGATAAAAAACTAATTGCGATTGATCAGGTTCGCGATCTTATAAGAGAAATAAATATAAAGCCCCGTGTTAATAAAAATAAGGTTATTTGGATAAAAGAAGCTCAAAGTCTATCAACCGAAGCGCAAAATGCTCTCTTAAAAACGCTAGAAGAACCCCCGGCATATTCGCAAATCATTTTGACTGTAGATCATTCTGAGAATTTAATACCAACTGTTATCTCGAGATGTATTGTTAAAGACTTAAGTTTGTCTGCACGCGTAGATTTAAATTCTAAAGAATATTTAGACGCTAAGAAAGAATTTCTTGAGGTTTTAAATATGGATATCGGACAGAAAATCGATTGGATAACCGAAAATAAAACTAAAATAAAAGACCGCGAAGCTACCCTAACCCTATTCGATTATTGGGAAGTAGCTTTAAGAGAAAAAATGCTTGAGTCAATAAAAAATGAAGAAGCCGACAAATATAAAGAAAATATAAAACTTTTGCAGAAAATTAAAAAATACATTTCTATGAATGCCAATGCGGCTTTGGCAACTGAAACTTTACTTCTCAATATTTAGGTGCTTATACTTATATCAATGTATGAGTTTAATTCTAAATATTGGATCTGTAACACTTCAGATCTGGGATTTAATATTTTAGTTAAACTTTCCTGCCGAGGGGGTGAAGTCTTCTAATGAATAAAATTTTCACAGTAACAAAAAGAGGTTTTACGTTAGTCGAACTTTTGATTGTTATTATCATCATCGCTGTTTTAGCTGGTATCGTTTTAATTGCTCTTAACCCAGCACAACAAAGAGCTAGAGCTACAGCTACTGCATTAAAGTCTAACGTTACTGCAGTTTGTCGCGCTCAGGCTGTTTGTTTGGTTCAATCTGACACTGGAGCTGCTGGTTGCGACGCTTTTGGCGCAACTGAAGTTGCTATTGCAGATCCATATCCTGGAGCTGGAACACCAAATATAGCTATTGCAGATGTAGGTGCAGATGTTAACGCAACTGTTACCGGAACATATGTTGGTACAACAACATTTACGTTTACATGCCAGAATATTGACTCAAGTGCTGCTACTAACTTTGGTAGAACAGACTGTCTTGCAGCTGGTGGTACATACACCTGTGCTGGATTCGGTTTAGAATAATTTTTAAGCAATCTTAAAAATTCAATTAACAGAGAGGCTAAACCCTCTCTGTTTTTTGTATAGGTGTGCTTAAAATATCAAGTCGTTTTATAGTGTTATTTTAGACGGTTTCCCTCTACTTTTCGCAAGCCGAAGGCGCTACTTTTTGCGAAGCGAAATGCAAGCCGAAGGCGCTATACTTATTTGAATGTTATTGATTTACCTTTTTGCTTTCTTTGTATTTTTATTTATAGGGTCATTTTTGGGAGTTATAGTTGATCGTGTTTATCGTGGTGAGCAGTTTGTAGCAGGTCAATCATACTGCGAGAGTTGCAAGCATACACTTGGCTTTTGGGACTTAATTCCAATTTTTTCTTTTTTATTCTTGGCAGGAAAATGTCGTTACTGTAGTAAAAAAATACCAGTTTGGCTTCCGATTACCGAACTTTTAACATCTTCAGCATTAACAGCAACTCTATATTATGTAATTGAAGGGAAATATTTTTCTTATTTTTCGGAATATTATTTCGGATTCCCCTACTCTGCGACTCTTACCATCCAGATCGTAATTGCATTGGTTATAACTTCTCTTTTTATTTTGATTTTTCTTACAGATGCGAAGCATATGGTGATTCCGGATGTTTATATGTATCTTCTCGCGGCAATTTATCCGTTTTATTTAATATTCTTTAAGTTCCAAGTTGGTTGGCCACAGAATTTTTTAATTATTAAGGATAATTTAACCGCCGCGATAATTTTGGGTGCGTTTTTTGCAGTAATACATTATGGCAGTCGCAAAAAAGCCATGGGCGAAGGTGATATTTATTTAGCTGGATTAATCGGTCTGTACTTAGGAACAACACTATCAATTGTTATGTGGTTTATGGCTTTCTTGACAGGTGCTATGTACGGGGTAATATTATTACTAAGCGGAAAAAAGAAAATGCGCAGCGCTGTTCCCTTTGGACCTTTTCTAATTTTGGGAATGTATATTTCATTTGTATGGGGACAACAGTTTTTAAATTGGTATTTTAGTATTTAATTATTTTTTTAGTTTTATCATATTTAAAACTAAAAAAACCAGCGATTAACAATCAATCGCACTAAATAATAATGTCCTGCCCGACATCCCAAAAAATAAATAATAAAAGAGGCTTCACTTTAGTCGAAGTCTTGCTTGTGCTAGTTATCATAAGTATTATGGCCGGTCTTCTGATCACAGTTATCGATCCTGTAAAACAAAGAGGACGTGCTCGAGATGGAACAATTATCGCAACTTCGAATAAAATAATTGCGGCAGTTCAGGCATATAACAGTGCAATTGGTTCATATCCAACTTGCGTTACGCTAGTTGGAGGTACATCTCCCGAGGTTCAGAATGCAGCATCTTTAACAGGCTGTACTGCTGGCGAAGGGTCATTCTCTATAAATGGACTTGTGACTCCAATTGATGTTTGCGACGCAGCATTTTATGCAGCTGGTACAACATCTGGGGCATGTAAATTCAGATACGAATCAAGCGGAACGAGAGCCTGCCTTGGTATAAGACTTAATTACCCGGTCGATTTGAATAACGACGGGACACCTGGTCAGTATTTATTCTGGGATAGTGCAACCGCAGCTAACGGTGGAACAAACGGTGCAGTTTCAGATGCTACAACTGGTACTTGCAACGTTATATAGTTTAGCTTTTTAACTATATGATATTAAGCCCAAAGCAATTAAAAGGATTAACACTTGTTGAGCTTCTAATTGTTCTTGGGCTTATTGTGATTCTAGCCGGAATCGCAGTTGTGGTTATTAATCCTGCAAAGCAAAGAAATCGCGCAAAAGACGGCGTCTTGCAAAATGCTATTTCAAGTATCGGACAAACATTCGAATCATTTTATGGCCTAAAGGGCTACTACCCTACAACAGCTCAAGCATCAGAAATTGTTCCATATATTCAAGGTTTTACTGTAAATACCGCTGTTACTCCCGTTACTTTTTATAATGCAGCCGTAAATACTGGGATTAATGTTTCAGATGCAGCAGCTACAAATGGAATAATTAGGTATTATCCTAACGATTTTAACGGTGACGGAATTTATGACCTTCCCTGTTTGCAAGCATATTCTAACGTGGATTCAGCACGATATATTGCTTGGGCTCCGGGTTATGGAGTCAAAGAATTAGCGCAAAGTTGTCACACGTCAGGGGGTTATACAGAATTAACGGGAATCACACCGTAATAAAATAATGCGAACATGCAAAGCTTACACACTGGTAGAAATATTAATTGTAATGGGGATCGTTTTGATCCTTTCTGGGATTGTTATTACTGTTATAAATCCTCGAGGGCAAAGAGATAGGGCAAAAGATACAGCTATTAAAAAATCTGTAAATGATATTGCTGCTGCAATAGAAGTTTTTAAAGCTTCGACTGGGCGTTATCCTTCAAATTCTGACGTATCATATTTACAACCATATGTGGGGAGTTCCTTTACTGTTTATTTATCAGGTAGTTTGCTTGGATTTTATAGCCCAAGTATCGAAAATGGAACTAGTAGCAATTCAATTTTCTGGGATCCGAACTCAACTTGTTTGCAGTCAACTCTAAACGAGACGACTGCAGGAACAGTATATTGGACCCCAAGTACGAAAGTTCAGACGGGTGCTACAGGTTGTAGTGCTTCGATCGCGTCAGCCTCTGCTTCATCTAGTGCCCCACCTACTATAGTTGCAGGAAGTTCGGGAAATCCTGTTGCTCCGGTTAGTAACGAATTTAATCAGGCATCGAGTAATCCAAATGCATTAGTGGCTTATTACAAAATGGATGAAACAAGCGGTACTGTAATGGCTGATTCCTCTGGCAAAAATAATAACGGGACTTACGAAAACGGTGTTACTTTTGATTTAGGTGTGAAAGATGGAGCTATGAGACTTAATGGCGTTAATCAATACGCCAAAGTTCCAAATTTGCTCGGGAATCCAAGGTCTGTTACTTTGAGTGCTTGGGTTAATATTGACAGTATGCCCGCATCTCAAGGTTCAGAAGTAGTTTCTATTGGCGATAATATAGCGATGCGTGTTTTACCCAATAAGCTTCACTTTTTTTATCATAACTCTACTACATGGGTATATCTTGAATCGACTGCACCTGAAGCACTGATCGTGGGCAAAGGCTGGACCAATTTAGTTTTTGTTTTTGATGATAATAATAACTCGCAAAAGATGTATGTTAACGGTGTCGAGTTAACGAGTAACAGTAATACTGAAAGTATTGTCTATGCAGGACTTGGGACTATAACCTCTATTGGTAATCATGCAAACCCAACAACTATGAATTGGTGGTTTGACGGCCGCATAGATGAAGTTAAAGTTTGGAATTACGCTCGTTCTGCTTCCCAAATTACTGCTGACTATAATTCTTCGAAATTGGCCAATCTTACAAACCCATACATTTATTACAAATTTAACGAGGGTACAGGAACAGTTGCTGCAAGTACTCCGTCGTCGGGTGGAAACGCAACTTTGGTAAATATGGCATCTCCCGCAACAGCAACTTCGGGTTGGACTTCAACTACAGCTGGTAAATTTGATAGAGCGGTAAGCTTTGATGGAACTAATGATTATGTTCTGTCAGCAACTCCAACAACCAGTTCTACTTCTTCGTTAAGCTATAGCATGTGGATATATGTAAATTCATATACTAATGGTGCGGCTGGTGATGGTTCAGGCACTTATTTTATAGATAGGACAACTGCCACCGTTGGAATTTTGAGTCTAAAAGCTGTCGGTAGTCGATGGTGCTGGCAAATTAGGTATAACAATAATACAGGGATAACTTGTGTAGTTGGCGGAACAATTCAGACAGGTCAATGGGTTCACTTAGCATTAGTTCGTGATGTCGCGGGAAGTAAGTTTGTTATGTATACAAATGGTGTCGCCGGTGGCGCAAGGGTTGATACTAAAGGGGCATTGACGCCGCCTACTCCTAAAATAGGGATTCACCAAGGAAATTCTGCTGCAAGTGCATTTAACGGAAAAATCGATGACTTTAGGATTTTTAATTATGCATTAACTTCTGACCAAGTTAATGCAGATTACAGAAGGTAGCCTTTACGATTCAGTTTATATTGCTTAATATTAGTGTATGCCCAAATTGTTTCTACCCTACTCTTCTAAAAAAGCACTCACTTCGTTAGCTGTTTTTGTCTTGCCTAGTCAAAATAAAAAGGGTTTTACATTAGTTGAAATTCTAGTCGTTATTGGAATTATTACTATTTTATCTGCTCTTGTTATAACTGCACTAAACCCTGCACAACTAAGAAAATCGGCCCGTGATACAAATCGCAAAAAAGATATTGCAATTATTTCTAACGCACTAGAACAATATTATGCAGATAATAATGCTTATCCAAACGTTGGCACTGGTGGGCTTAATTGTTTAGCCACTATTCTTAATGGAACAGATACCAATTGTGCTACATCAGGGGCCCCAACGGGAACAGTATTTTTAAAATCGGTTCCGAAAAGTCAGTCTGCGCCTACTACTCCGGTTGAATATTGTTACACAAGTTTAGGTGCTACTCGCCAAGGCTATGTAATTTGTGCTCCGATCGAAGCAGAACTTACCACAACAAGTGTAGGTGGCGATGGTTCAACAACTTGTACGCCGACTCCTCCAACTGGCGTTGCTGCAACTGACATTGGATTATATTGTATTGAAAATCCATTTTAATTCGGTAAATGACAAGTTATATAACTAATAAAAAGAAATCCTCTAATAAAGTTAGAATAAATAACAAATTTAAGCTGGGTGTTACATTAGTTGAACTTTTAATTGTAGTTGGAATTATTACAATAGTGTCTTTGGCAATAATTCCATCTTATTTAGATTTTGCTGAGAAAAAAGATTTTAATAATAAAGTCGAAACTGTAGTCTCAGAAGTGATGAATGTTAGAAATAAAGCCCTTGCTGGAGCAGTTTATATAACTGGTAGTGGGACTACTGAGGAAGTTAACTGGGGAATAGTTCCACGTCAGAATTGTGATCTAAGGGTTTATGACCTAGGATATGTATATCCTGATGATGATACTCTACACATAGTTTCTTCTCAGACTCTTCCTGATAGCGTATCTTTTGCAAGAGATAGTGGTGGTCAATGTGATTTAATAATTTTCGAAAGATTAAAAGGAACTCCGATTCTTGATACTGCGAACGGGGAAACCTTTATGGAAATTAATTTAAGATATAAATCTATGTCCAGAAGAATTATTGTTAATAGCTCAGGTCGTGTAAGCTATAATTAGTTGTGTTTGAATTATTTTCTTTAAAAAACGTCCTCGACCTAAATAGTCTTCGACGGATGGAAAGACTGCGGAATGTTTTTTTGCGAAAATAATTCAAACACATGCAGAGTTAGTATTAAAAAAATGTCAAAGACTGCCCAAAAAATTTTAAGGTCCCCTACTCTATCTAATCACTCAGGACAAAGCATTGTTGAAGTTGTTTTATCGTTAGGAGTTGCGGCTCTTGTTATTGGTGCACTAATTGTGTTGGGCACTGTATCACTTCGTACAGCTTTATCATCAGCAAGAAGAACAGAAGGAACTCGTATTGCAGTCTCAGGTCTTGAAGCTATGAGATATTTACGTGATACCCAAGGTTTTTCTCAGCTAACTGCAGGGTGTTTTCAGATCAGTACAACTGGAGCTATTACAAAAATGACTGGGGCTAATGGCGCATGTGCGACCGAACCTACTGGTTGGCAGACAATCGATTTAACAAATTCTGCGTCTAAATCAATTTTTAAAAGACGAATTAGAGTGGTCAATTATCCTTCTGGAGCAGCAGCATCCAGCCCAATGAGAAAAGTCACCGTAACGGTTCGTTGGCCCGAAGGTTCTGGGGAAAGTGTCGGCGGCGAAGCAAACCAAAGAAGTGTTGAAATGTCAGTTGTTTTATCGTCATGGTAAAAAATAATATTAGAAATAAGAAAACACTCACTTCATTAGCTGTTTTTAGTTTGCCTAGGCATACTAAAAAAGCATTTACTCTAATTGAATTGACCATTTCTATGGGAATATTAGCGCTGATTGTTGGCTTAACTGCAGGAGTTTTAATTTCGGTTGTTAAGTCATACCAAAAACAGAAAATTGTGTCAGAAATTGAGCGTAACGGAGATTTTATTATAAGATCAATTGAAGAAAGTTTACGTGGTGCACAGAATATTTCATGTATGACGTTTTCTGGTGCTACAGTTGCACCTAATGGTGATGGCTCAACTACATGTAATTTAGGTGCATCCGGAGCTGGAAGAATTCTGCATGTATCTGACCCGCTTCGAGACAAATATTTTGGAAATGGTTCTGATTCTAGCTCATCTACATATACTGGCGCGTGTGTAAATCCGGGAAGAAACTGTTATGCATTTTCTCTAGACGCTGCAAATCAAATTCAATCTGATGGAACTTTGTTAAATGATTACAGTAAAATGACAAATTCATCTTCAGTAAATGGCGTGAATGTAAGCAGATTTTTAGTTACAATAAATGGTGGAGGTGCAGGTGGCGCTCCATACAATATTGCTGTTACAATAGATGTTAAGGGACCCGATGGTTCTGCATGGGCCAACGAAACAAGAACTTTTCAGAGCTTCTTAACTCTAAGAGGAACTTATTAAAAATGTTAATAAAACAACACAAATCTGGACAAGCAACAATCGTTTTAATCGTCGTTACTATGATGACTGTCTTAGGCGTTGCAGTTGCGTCCTCATCTCAATCTAGAATTAATTTACGTGATACGGTTTATTCAACTCAAACTGTTCAAGCTCTTTCATGTGCCGAAGCTGGTGCAGATCGTGCTCTAGTAGATAGCTCTATAACTTCTGATCAGGTCCTTAACCCTTCTCCAAAGACAATTGCATCAACAGACGGTTCTGGATCATATACTGTAGAAGGATGTGATAGTTATCAAACACAAATCGCAAATTATCCTACATCTAATCCTGGAAAAGTTACAATTTTGAGTATCCCTGAAGGTAATACCCAAGAATTTAACATTTCTGGTTTTACAGGTAGTTCTAAAGAAATTAAATTTAAATCTAATAATCCAACAACAAATGCTGCAGTCGCTGTTTACGTATATTCAGGAACTGCTGCAGCGCCAGTAGTAACAAGAACTATGGTTTTCTGTAACGATAATCAGTCAAATCAAAAACCACAAGATTTTACGGAGGTTACCTCAACCGGCACTATTACACTTGATGATGGAACTACTACCGTTGATCATGCTTGTGCAATAAATGTTTCTATTCCTGCAAGCCCAATCGTTATGAGAGTTCGACCATTGTATGCTGATGTATTATTCCAGGTTCCAAGTTTTCAAGGAAATACCGGATATAAGATTACATCTAATGGTACGTCTGGTCAGGTTCAAAGAACCGTAACTGTTACAAGATTTTATGGTCAGTTATCCGGATCATTCGATGAAGCAATCGTTTCCGGCGAAACTATCGAAGATAATTAATTTATGTTAAATTAAATCAAATGCCTAGCCCTTCCCTTAATCAAACTCCCTATCAAGCCACTGAACCCAACAAGCCTTTTTTAAAAGGAAAGAAACGCAAATTCATACTTTTATTTACTATGCTAGTTGTTGCAGGGTTCTTAGCGTACGCAACTACAAAACGACAAAATATCACTCAAGGTATTCAAAATATATTTAACAATCCCCAAGAAACTTCAACAGATATTGTAAATAAAGATACTGGGGAATTAAACGAATCAACCATAAATGATATTTCTAATTTAACAGTAGAAAAAGTAAGAGAGGCATCTGAATCAAATGGAGTAAATGCTTATAATGCCCCTAACCTATCAGAAACCGAAACTCAGAATAAAATTCTAGAACAAGTCGGAAATACCGAACCTCAAAATTATGATGTCAGTTATAGCGACTATGGTCTTAGCTTGCCTTCTCTAGAAGTAAAACAGGGCGATATGGTTACTTGGACAAATGCATCTAGTTCTCCTATGAAAGTTATGGGCGAAGGCTGGCAAAGCGCTTCTGATCGTGAGCCTGGGGAAAGATTTACATATACTTTTTATTTTTTAGGCGAAAATAAATATAAAATTAATGACACTGTCGAGGGTGTTATCGTTGTCGTTAAATAGAAAATTCCTTTTATTCATGGGCTTTTTTAAATGTATGCCCTTTTTTCACAACCCTCAAAAGACCCTATAGTATTGACACTTGGGACTATCTATGTTACTTTTGCGATATATGGAAATGTACGTAGAGCCTGTTAATACAAATCAAGATATTTACTCAGTAAGCGAATCTGCCTATGTTAGAGATGTAAGAAGTATGGGAATTCCCGCAACATTTGGTAGTCCGGATATTATGGACTATATCGACAATGATGGGTTTTTAAAGCAACAAAACGATAGAATAGATGCACAGGAAATTGAGCAATCTAACTATATTGAAGTATATTCTGAATCAACTGGTATCCTTGTAAGAGTTCCAGAAAACATTTTCACTTTTCAAGATGATAATGCTAAGCAATCATATATTGATTCTGTTAATGCATTTTTAAATTCTACAAAGGGTTATTTCGAATTTTCAGTGGCTCACGAAGAATTATCTACCCTACCTATCCCAACATCTCCTAGAGTTGTTGCTGATAAATTATTTGCCTTACTTGAAGGAAATCTTAGACCGAATGCAGATCCGGCTATACCTTTTGAGCTTAAAACACCTGAAGTAGGTTTTGATACTCCCCAGGATAAATATTTTGTTCGTGAATTTGCGGACGGGGAAAATAATTTAATGCTAGAGTGCCAGGGAGTTCGACTTACCGGCGGTATGGAAATATGTTTTGTAGATAATGATCAGGATTCTAAAATGAATATTATGAAAGGTATCGAGCCACAGACAATTGCTACAGCTTTACTTGCACTTGGTGAAATCGGACAAGAGTATCCATATGTTATGGATTCAATAATTGCTGAACTTGTTGAGAATGGAAAAATTTATGCCAATTTAGAAGTAGTTGAAGAGTTTGTAAAAGATTATGTTAAGAATATGGCGCCTGTAATGCCTGCAAAAAAATATCCGTATACCCAACTATAAGATGTGGTTGTGTGATCCTATTGATATTGCCGCGTTACAAAGTTTGAATTGAAGTCATAAGTATATAGTTAAAATTATTTAAATATGGAATCGAATAATTTCGAACCAGAAGTAACACAAGAACAGGCCCCGATGGTACGTAATACCATTTCAAGAAGAAGATTTTTGGGTCTTCTAGGAGGAGGAGCAGCAGCCACAATCCTAAGCGCGAGTGTAAATGTAAATGCTGCAAAAAAAGATGTGCCAGATATTTCAGCTGTGGCTGTATCAGAAATGCAGGCTGAAATGCTTACAATAGCCGATGCTATCTATTCAGCATCAGGAAATACTTGGATGACAGTTCCAAGTGAAACAGTAGTTGAAGTTACCGGCGGTATGGATGCACAAACATCCGAAACAGTTAGCCGTGCTTTATCTCATTTATTATCAATCGCAGAACGCGATGGCGGAGAATCAGCTTTTGCTATTAAAGAAAATTTACTAGCGCTAGGCGGTCATCTTGGTATCGGTTTTATTAATGTCGGAAGCATAGTTGAGCCTAGAAGCGACATTTCAGGCTATGAAGGCGACGGTGAAGTTATTTATGAGAATTCGCATTTTGGTGGAATTACTATCCATGCAAATTCTGAATCTAGTCTTCATATTACAGTTCCATCTAAAGATGGTCCTGTTCCACAAATTAAGAATGGAATGAATATAACAACCGCAGCTGTAATGGCTATGGAATTTGGAAGATACGGAAACGATGCAGCTCAAATTGCAGAAGGATATTTAGGAAATATTTAAGTTCCTATTTTCGATCTATTCTAAAAAAGGCAGGGTAAATTCCCTGCTTTTTTAGTATTTGTTTGGCGCTTGTTAAAACATTGTATCTATACCTCATAATGTTATACTTTTTTTAATGCCGTTACGTGGTTTTATAAAGATATTCTCACTTAAGATTTTTATTCCTCTATCAGTTTTATTTATTGCCGTCACATTAATTGGGTTGATTAATCCTAAATCCGCTTTCGCTGATTTTGTTTTACGCGGTGGCACTTGTTATTTCAGATATGGAAATACCAGCGGTCAGACTCAGGAATTGCCTGTTGATATAAATTTTTGTACAGGAGGCCAGGGTAATGGAGCTTGTATGGCTAATCTTGCCGGGGAATGTAGGGCTGCAAATGTCCCTGGGGGTGGTGGTAGTGGATGTACTACCGAAGATATTATTACAGAATATACTCCTGCCGGACAAACGCCACAATATATAAGGTTTCAAGCTGATTGTTCGGCTACATGGTCAAACGGAATAAATTCGCAAGACTATGGCTTAAATATTGCCTATTTCAGAACTTCTGACAGGAAATATACCGATCTTACATCTAGCAGATCAGCTCTAGGTATGCAACAAAACAATTCTGCATTTAAAATAGCAAACGGTAATTCCGGGGTTACTATTCCGATGAGTTGGTTTTCAGGTGAAATGGCAGATTACACCACCGAAAAAAGTATTGGCTTCTATCCAAATTGTGCCGGAAGCATGGACGATGCTATGGAGGCAGACTGCTTTCGTATAGAAGATCTTGAGCCGTATATTCCCCCACCGCCACCCCCATGTACAATGCCGCTCGAACAGGTTTCATTTACAACTTCATGTACACCAGGTGCTTATTCTAGTGGGGTACAAAAGACGACTGATGTGGTCCATGCTTTAAACCTAAATCAAGGTGGTAATTACTGTCAGATTGACTATATTAATGTGTCGACTGTTCAGAACCCGTCATTCCCTAACTACTACAATTCGGCCGTTAATGGAGTTTCTGAAAAAGCTATACCCCAAGGATTTACATACCGGGGTGATGGGTCTAATTTAATCTTGCAGCCTAATACTACTTATTGGATTTCGTATTATGATTCGCAGTCCGGACAACTTTCTGCAGGAAGGTCATTTGTAACTAGAGGGTCTTGTTCAACTCCATCTGCGCCAACAATATCACAGGTTCCACAATGTAGATTTACTTTTCCGTACGATACTGAACCGGAAAGAGACAGAATTAATTTAAAGTGGGGAGCTCCATCTAACCAAGGTCTTGGTTTTGAGGGTTACGAAATTCAGATTGCAAATAATTCTGCTTTTACGGGTGCACAAATGTATTCAAATACTGCAACCGATCGCGATATTCCATTTGGTGCTCCTGCATATTCAAGTAATATTCCTCTTGGTTATACATACTATTATCGAGTACGCGGAGTTAACTGGGGTGGATCAGGGTCATGGTCCGCTGTGAGATCTGGCTATATACAAATGAAGCCTTCTTCTCTTAATTCTCTTACTTTGGGAGTAACTCCTCCACCTACCCCTACAGGTAATGCTGTTGTTGATATCGATTGGACATATACAAATACTGTTATTGCTCCGCCTGATCCAGTAAGCGGTGGATTTTTTGGAACAAGAACCGGCGGATCATCAGGAATGCAAAACCTTATAGCCCAAGGAACACAAAGAACGCTAATAAATAATATTCCAGCTTCGGCATGCCAAGACACAAATTACACATATACATTAAGTGCAAGTAATGTCTGTGGTGATGGGCCAGCTACATCAAGAAGTGTTGTATGTCCGAGAAATACTCCTCCTACCTGTGGAGCGCTTCAATATTTAAATGGATCAAGTTGGCAAAATTTCCATGGAAGTGGTGTAACCAGAAACAGATCGACGACTATTCAAATCAGAAGGCTTTGTACAGATCCTGAGGGAAATCCTATTACATATTCATGGGTTACATCTTGTGGATCGGTTTCACCTTCCAATACTGCAACTACAACCTATACATTCCCGTCAACAGCCAATACAAGTTGTGACATTCTATCCGGGGCTAGAGATAATTTTAATGCATATGCTCCATCTGAAGCAGGAATTGCAAATACTAACCCGACAGCCGGAATATCATCATTAACTTTAGCTCCAGACTCTAGAAGCATTCAAAGGTCAAGCACGGCCGATGCTTATGCCGTTATTCGTAGAATCACACAAAATCTTGCAACAATGAGATACACCGTTAGTGGATATAACAACCCGGCCTTTGTTGGCGCCCCTGCTGGGGTAAACGCTACTGCCAGTATTACGATAGATACTTTATCTGCAAATGTTGCAACAAATATAGTTAACATTTGTAATCCGACATATGGAACGTGCGGATTCGACAATGGCGGTGGAACATCTATGGGAATGAGTGCAACTAATGCAAGCTATCTTATTAATGTAAGTTTTAATGCTACTCAGCTTGCAAATGTAAAAGATGTTATGGTCGGTTCGACTGCAACTACTCCAATTAGGTTTGGAATGATTGTTAATTTTAATGCTAGAGGTGCAGATGGAAGTTTAATAAATATAAATAGAAGTGGCACTCCATCTATAATTAATAACCCTCCCTATTGTGTAAGTGTAAATATAGACCCAAGAAGTCCATTGAGAACTGGAACAACAAATATAACAGTAACTGCTCGTGATGACTGGGGGTTAAACCAGATAAACGTAGGTGTAAGCCCGGCTGGTGGAAGTTTAACTTCAACAGATGTAAATACGATTACAGGAAACCCACGATCTGGATCGACAACTGTTCCATGGAACATAACTAATGCGGCTACTGGTGTTTATTCGCTTAATGCGACTATCACAGATTTAGATGGAAGATCCGCGACATGTAATGCATCAAGTGCTGTTACTGGCAGTGAAAACCCCGGTGGTGGAACTGGAACACCTCCGACAATTATGGTAGATAAGGTTGTTCCTGTTTGTACCCCAGGAAGTTTTACTGTGACTAGTGTTGATGGAGTTAATTTGGCATTTGCTGTTAGAGGAAGCGATCCGGGTACAGTTGCTAGTGGATTAGCAGCGATTGATATATCAGTTTTAAGGCCAGGTACAGGACAAACATGGCAGCCTGCCGGATCGAGCGCTGTAATTAATCCTCCTGTTACAACATATAACTATTCTGATGCAACTGGTTACAATGTTGCGAATGCTCCATCTGGAACTTATAACTTTAGAGCAACATGGACTGATGAAGCTGGTAATACTGCTACTTGTGCCGCAACATATGATAAAGGTAGTCGGATTTCGGGAAGAATAATGCTTAATACAGGGACTAATGGTGATCAATTGAGAGATTACGCAAACGAATCTACCGGAACAAGGTTTAATCCAGTAAGTCGACTTGGTGTTGCCGCCCCTACTTCAGCTAATTGGAACATAGCAACTAATACAAATTGTTCGGCCCCCTACCCCGGGACATCTGCTGCTGCAAGTGATACCGGTGCATGTAATGCTTGGTTTATATCTAATGCAGAATATGCCACAAGCTCAACTCCAACTATTGGAATTAGATTCCCTGCATTAAGCAGCAATGCTACTATTCCAAAATATCGTTGTACGGCAATGAGATTATTTAACACTGTAGTCTCGTCATCGACTCCTACTAAGACATTTACAGGGGCTACTGTTGTTCCGATTAATTGCGTTGGTGGTGTCTGTGGGTGTGATGTTACCTTGGCATCTGGAGATATTACTGTGAATAGTAATGCAACCTATACCGCTACTAGCATTTGGCCGACTCATGTTGAATTTGATCTCGATTACAACTCAGATCAGGTGTATGGAACAATTCGAAACGAAAGAGGTTCAGCTATTCAAAACGTTACTGTAACGGCTGGTGGTGTAACACCTGCAGGTACTTCTAATGCATCTGGAAGCTATGAGACGCCTATTCCTGCTGGCGATAATTCGGCCGGATATTTAAGATCGGGATTAAGCGGATCCCCTGTATCAACCACAGTTACTTTAACTAATAATGACCCGACTAAATTATGTATTCATGCGGTAAAGACTGATTTCACAAATAATGCGTCAAGAAATACTGTCGGTAATTTTGATTCTGCTGCAGAAGTTAGTTCGATTGCAAAAACCTTATCAGTTCCGGGCACCGGTTGGTCGGTTGCCGCAGATGATGCATGTACAGCAACCGTTCAAGTTGCAAATGGAACTATGTCTCCTAAATACCAGAATCAAGTCAATTACTTATTAATTCCAAAAGTTAAAGTTACAGGCCGTATTTATTTCTTAAATAAAGATAATCTATGCGGAAGTCCAGCTGCGTGGTCAGATTCTGCTAATCAGGCAAGTAGTGGAAGCGTTCCACTTACTCTTACAATGCAAACAGATACGGGATTGACCGACTTCTATAACCCCGATGGTGATAGTAGTTACAATACGGGTGATAGTTATACTTACTATGCAAATATACTTCCAGGCAGTACATGGAATACATGGCAGTTGCAAAAGACTGTAAGCTTTGCAGCTGGATCTCCATATACATCATGCGGTAATGACACTATAAATGTAGCTACTTCCCTTCCTAACTATCCATACGATAGTTCTAATCCTACACGTGGATACGAAATTAGTTCTGATATAGCAGTTTATGTACGCGAAGCTAACGACTGGTGGCAGACATATAATGGTGGTGTTCACGGTTTAGCCGGAATACAAAATGCAATTCCGAACGAAAGCCTTCCTGTTGAAGTAGGCGGATTTGATATGCATACAATGGTTGGAGTGCCGAATAATGTGATTTACTCTGCCGCATCTTCCCCTTCCCTAATCAAAAATGGCTTTAGACCAAGTACGTCGGGTGCACTTGTTACCACCCGTGGAAATATTGGTACTATAAACGCAGGAAGAAGCGGCGCAAATTGGCAAATATCGGGTGATAAAGCTTGGAAACAAGATAGTATGCCCGCGCTTAGAATCCCGTTTGCCGGTGAAGGTGCCAGCTCAGTTGAGGCAATTGATAAAGTACGTGCGTTAACTTCTGGCAATTGGCCAACAAGCATGCCAAATTTCTCAACGAGCGGAAGCAATAATAAAGTAATCCTAAGCGGCAATCAGACTATTGGGTCTTCAAGTTCGGATACAACTTATGGAAATAACAACTATATATTAGTAGATGGAGACGTAACGATAGCCGGAAATCTTAAACCAAGCGGCACTAATCTTGATCAAACACTCTTTATTGTTGCAAGCGGAGATGTGACCATAGCTGCTGGAGTTGCCGAAATAAATGCGTTTATTTACACTCCAGGTGATATTAATATTGCTACTGCAGGTCAAGATAGCTCATCCGAAAAAGTACTAAGAGTCTATGGGGGCTTATATGCAGGTGGAACAATCCACCAAAGAAGAGATATTGAAAACACACCTACAAACTTTGGTTATCCATCAGTACAAGTTATGTTTAACCCAGGTTTAATTATAAGTACAAGAAGCGCATCCTTCCCTAGCCAATTAAAAGACACTAATGTGTACTGGACACAAGAGTAGTTCGGTATTGAACGAACTTGTCTAATAGATATATACTTCTGTTAATGCCACTACATGGTTCTATAAAGACTTCATTCTCCAGATTTTCCTATATCACTATTTCTGTATTTATAATAGTTTTTTCTTTGTTTGTTACCCTTAACCCTAAAGCTGCATTAGCCGATTTTGTTTTACGTGGTAGTACATGTTTTTTCAGGTACGGAAATACTAGTGGTCAGACTCAGGAATTGCCCGTTGATATTAGATTTTGCACAGGCGGAGGTAGCGCGAATGCTTGCCATGACATCGAAGTTGGAGGCGGTGGAGAATGTATTACTGCTAATGTACCTGGTAGTTCTGGTACAAACTGCGGTGCACGCGAAATGAGTGTTAGCTATCGTTTTAATAATGGGGATAACAATCCTCCTACTCATATATTATTTGATGCTGGCTGTACTGAGACTTGGTCTAGATCAGGTGAAGGGGCAGATGATCTGAATATAGAATATTTTTCTGTTAAAGAAGGTAAATATGAAGGATTGAGATTTGATAGTCGTTACGACTCTGACGAATTTAAAATTGATAATGGAAACGACACTGTAACTATCCCGTTATATAAAATGAAAGAAGAGTTACAGGACTACACTACCGAAAAAAGATTTATTTTTTACCCAAATTGCGGCGGGCGAGAAGATTCAATGGATGCTGATTGTTATCGTAAAGAAGATTTAGATCCATGGATCCCACCCCCACCACCACCTTGCATAATGCCACCTGAAGATATTTCTTATACGACTTCGTGTACTCCTACTTCTTGGCATTTCCCGCCGGAACAGAGAACGACCGATGTAATTCGGGCTAGAAATTTAAATCTCGGAGTTGTTAATGGAGTTGATTATTGTAAGGTCGATTATGTTAATGTTTCGCTTGTCCAAAATCCTCCATATCCGCAGTATTGGAATTCCGCAACAAATGGTGTGGCCGAAAAGCCTATACCTCAAGGCTTTACATATCGTGGCGACGGATCGAATTTAATTTTACAACCTGGCCAATCATATTGGATCTCTTATTACCATCTGCCCGACGCAGCATCTCCTAATGGTCAATTGTCTGCAGGTAAATTGTTTACAATGAGAGGGTCATGTCCTACAGCGGCTGCCCCAACGATTTCGCAACTTCCACAATGTAGGTTTAGCTTTCCATACGATACTGAGCCTGAGAGAGACAAAATATATTTAAGATGGGGCGATTCTCCAAACCCAGGTCAAGGTTTTGTTGGTTATGAAATTCAAGTAGATGATAATTCGTCGTTTAGCTCTCCGGTATCCTATGCCAAGTATGCTGGTGACACGAAGGAATTGCCGTTTGGAGCGCCCGCATATAGCACTACTATTCCGATCGGTAGCACACAGTACTATCGTATTAGAGGAGAAAACTGGGGTGGCTATGGAGGTTGGTCAACAACAAGATCTTATTTTATGCAGAGAAAACCCGCTCCGGTAGGATCTTTTAATGCAACAGCATATCCAAAAAGTGGAACTGCAACAAATGCGACCGCAAATATAACGTGGTCTTATCCGAATGACCCGGTATATGCTGTTAACACAACAAGTAGCGGATTTATATTAAGAAGAGCAGGAGGTCCAGGCGCAAATATAGCTCGGGGGATTAGCTATACAGCTAGAAGTTATACTGATACATCTTTGTTAACTTGTAATAATACAGACTACACTTATTCAATTAATGGTGTAAATAATTGTGGAACTGGCAATCTTGTATCTGATACTACAAACTGTCCTGCAAACAGGCCACCTACCTGCACTATTCAATATTTAAATGGAACAAGCTGGCAGAACTTCCCTGCTGGGGGTGTGACCAGAGATAAATCAACGACAATGCAGGTTAGAAATTCTTGTTCGGATCCTGAAGGCAATCCAATTACATATTCATGGACAACTACTTGTGGATCTGTTTCACCTTCTAATGCAGCGACTACAACATATAGGTTCCCTGGTACTGCTGGTGTAAGTTGCGATATTAGATCAGTTGCAACAGATAGCCTTAATGCATCTGCACAACCAGTAACTGGAAGAGCAAATACCAACCCGACCGCCGGTATAACTTCATTAACCTTAGCACCAGACTCTAGAAGCATTCAAAGATCCAGCACGGCAGATGCATATGCAGTTATTAGTGGGGTCACACAAAACCTTGCAACGATGAAATATACAGTTACTGGATATAGCAATCCTTCATCTTTTGGAGCTCCTGCTGGCTCAAATAGAACAGCAACTATTTCTATTGATACGACTGCAACCACAGTTGCTACAAATATAACTAATATTTGTAACCCAACTTATGGAACTTGTGCGTTTGCAAACGGTGGTGGAACATCACTCGGAACAAGCGCAACAAATAGCAGTCAGATTATTAATGTGAGCTTTAATGCAGCACAGCTTGCCAGAGTAAAAGATGTGATGGTTGGCTCTACAGCCACAAGCCCTATCAGATTTGGAATAAGGGTTAATTTTAATGCAACAGGATTAGACGGGGCGACAATTAATCAGAGCAGAACCGGAAGCCCAACAATAATAAATAATGCTCCATATTGTTCGAGTATTGGCATAAGTCCAGCTAGCCCATTAAGAACTGGAACAACAAATATAACTGTAACTGCTCGTGATGACTGGGGATTAAATCAAATAAATGTTGGAGTTAGCCCTGCTGCAGGAAGTCTCACTTCTACTGACATAAATACTATTACTGGAAATCCAAGATTAGGTGCTACTACTGTTCCATGGAACGTAACCAATGCCCCACACGGAACTTACCAGCTTAATGCAACAATTACAGATTTAGATGGAAGATCTGTCGCGTGTAATGCCTCAAGTACAGTTACCGGTAGTAATAATCCTGGTGGTGGAACTGGAACACCTCCAACAATAGTAGTCGATAAAGTTTCACCTACTTGTACCCCTGGAAGTTTCATTATAACCGCGAACGCGGCCAGAACCAGATTAGGATTCAGCGTATCGGCATCAGATCCTGGAAATCCATCTACTGGTCTCTCTAATATTGTTATCGATGTGCAAAAACCAGGAACCACAACCTGGCAGGCAACCGGACTAACCCGTACAATAAATCCTGCTGTTACTCCATATACATATTCTGTAAATAACATTGATGGTGACGCAGATGGAAATGCGTATAACATCGATGCGAATCCGGCAGGCCTTTATACATTTAGAGCGACCTGGACAGATAAAGCTGGAAATCCAACCAGTTGTACACAGACATATGATAAAGGTAGTCGAATTTCAGGAAGGATTTTCTTGAATACTGGGTCAAATGGCGATCAACGAAGAGACTATTCAAGTGAAAGCACCGGAACAGCATTTAACCCAATAAGCCGTCTTAATGGAGGTCCGATAGTTTCTGCAAATTGGAATATTACAAACAATACAAACTGTTCGGCACCATACCCGGGAACTGCTGCGGCAGGAAGTGATACAGGATTATGCGATGCGAAATTTATTACAAATGTAGAATATGCGTCTACTTCCAGGCCAACACTTGGTATTAGATTTCCTGCCCTATCATCAGATGGAACAGCTGGAAAATATCGATGTATAAGCATGAGGCTATTTAATACTGTAAATTCATCAACAACGCCTGTAAAAACTTTTACCGGACCTGGAATCACAAATGTTGCTTGTTCAGGTGGTGTTTGTGGTTGTGATGTAACTCTAGATCCAAACCAAGTCTTTATAAATAGTTCTGCAACTTATACAACTACAAGTACTTGGCCAACACATGTCGAGTTTGATTTAGCATATAATTCTGACCAAATTTACGGCCAGGTTAGAAACGAATCTGCATCTATGGTTTCCGGTAATACTGTAAAAGTTGGGAATTTAGCTGCAGCTACTGTGGCTTCTGGAAATTATGCCTCACCTGCCCCTACTCCAGATAATTCAGCTGCTTACACTAAATCTGGCACTTCCCCGACAAATACAACTGTTGCACTAAATAACTCCGACCAAACAAAGCTTTGTATGTATGCTGCAAAACGTGATTTTGCAAATCCAACTGCAAATACAGCAAGGCTAAATACTGCAACCAATTTTGATTCACCAACAAAAATTGCAAATATAGCCAGAAACTTATCTGTACCTTCAGGTAGTGGTTGGACAGTAGGAGTCGCTGCCGAAAATGATTCTCATAATTTGTGTAGCGTAAATGTTGAGGTAGCTAATGGAGTTATGACTCCAAAATATCAGAATCAAGTTAACTTCTTCTTATTACCAAAAGTTACAGTTACTGGCCGAATCTATTATTTAAATAAGGATAATTTATGTGGTAATCCAGATACTTGGGATGACGCTGCAAATCAGGCGACTGGTACGATTCCAGTTACTATTTCTATGTCGACATCTGGAACAAGTAATAATAATTTCTATAATCCTGATGGAGATGCTAACTATAACTCCGGGGAAACTTATACTTTCTATGCGAATGCACTTCCTGGCAATACTTGGAATACATGGAATCTTCAGAGAAGCGTAGGCTTTGGCTCGAGCACAGTGTATACATCATGTGGAAATGGAACTATTAATGTAAATAGTAATATTCCAAATTATCCGTCAGGTGGTTCTGTTATAACATCGGATATTGCAGTATATGTGCGTGAGGCAAACGATTGGTGGCAGACGTACAATGGTGGAGTTCATGGTTTGACAGGTATACAAGACGCTATTCCAAATGAAAGTCTTCCAGTTGAAGTAGGCGGATTTGATATGCACACGCTTATTGGAGTACCTAACAATTCAATTTACACAACAGCTTCGTCTCCGGCTTTAATTAAAAATGGATTCACCCCTTCTACCTCAGGGGCTTTAGTAACAACAAAGGGTTCTCTAAGCGGAATAAATGCGGGAAGAAATGGCTCAAACTGGCAGATTTCTTCCGATAAAGCTTGGAAACAAGACAGCATGCCTGCACTTAAAATTCCATTTGCAGATAGCTCTTCGAGCACAACAGTTGATGCAATAAACAAAGTAAAAGCTTTGTCGGGCTCATCAGCTTGGTCAACAAGCACGCCTAATTTCTCAACCAAGTCATCTAATAATAAGATCGTTCTAACCGGAAACCAAACAATTGGTTCTTCTTCGTCAGATATAACCATAGGTAACAACAACTATATCTTGGTCGATGGAAACGTGAACATAAACGGAAATATTAAGCCAAGCGGGAACAACTTAGATCAAACAGTCTTTATTATCGCCAGAGGTGACGTGACAATCGCTGGAAATGTTACAGATTTAAACGCGTTTATTTATACGCCCGGTGACATTAATATCCAGACAGCAGGCCAAGATAGTTCAAATGAGAAGATCTTAAAGGTTTACGGAGGTTTATATGCAGGTGGAACAATTCATCAAAGAAGAGATATCGAAAATACTCCAACCAATTTTGGTTATCCATCAGCACAAATTATGTTTAATCCTGCCCTAATTATAAGTACACGTGGAGCTTCCTTCCCTAGCCAGCTGAAAGACACCAACGTATATTGGACGCAACAATAATTCTTAAAGGTTAAATTATCACACTAAGAAAATATCCCACCCCTCAAGTGGGTACCCGTGCAGTCTATGGTATTTCGGAGAAATTCTTTACAAAGTCGAAGCCATTTTCAAGTGTGGGGATTTAATCTTTAAGCTTATGCTTTCTTCGATAGAGCTGCCATGATTTCCTGCTTTAGTTGATCAGGGTTCATTGTGTCTTTAATGATATAGCCATCGGCTCCGAGTTCGAAACCTTGTTTTATGACTTTATCGTTATTTAGCATTGTCGCGAGATAGATTTTTGTATTTGCATATTGATCGTTAGCGCGGATTTCCTCTAATACTTTTAAACCGTCTTTTTTAGGAAGTAATATATCTAACAGAATTAGGTCAATATTGGGATTATTAGCTACCATAGTCATTGCTTGTTCGCCATCTTCAGCTTCTAGTACCTCGAAGCCCTGCATTTTTAAATATTCAGCGTAAACGGTTCTAAGTGATGCTTCGTCTTCTACAAGTAGTAATTTATAAGCCATAAAACCAAGATAGCAGAAATTTTATAGTAATGTAAAGGGCGGGGTTATTTAATTATTGCAATTGCCCCCGACGCCGATTCTTGTTGTGTGGTAGTGAGCTTAGGCTGTGGCGGGAGTGGTGATTTAACAGGAACGGTAAACCAAAATGATGAACCTTTTCCTAATTCTGAGTTAAAGCCGATTCTTCCCCCCATTTGTATTGTAAATTGTTTTGAAATATACAAGCCGAGACCGGTGCTGCCCTCAGAAGTTTTAATTTTAAGACCTTCTTCGGCTCTTCCGAACTTTGTAAAGATTTTTGGATAGTCGCGCTTAGGAATTCCAGGACCTTCATCTTGAACAGTTACTTTATAAAATTGATCTGTGTCAGGTTCGATCTTTATATAGATGTTTCCTTTTGGAGTGTACTTTATTGCGTTGCTAATAAAGTTCTCGAGAATTTCCTGATATTTTGCTGGGTCAACCTCGACATAAGCATCAATATTATCCGGCTTATGAAGAGTAAGCCCTTTCTTCTTTGCGTTTTCGGTAAGGGCCTCAACTGAAGAAATTGTTAGTGTATAAATATGAACTTTTTGAATTTCAAAGGTTAACCTACCCTGCTGGATTCTTGATACATTTAATAAATTATTCACAATACTTTGAAGTCGGTTTAATCCGTAATCCATTTCGTTCATGAATTTTAAGTCGCGCTGAGAATATTTCTTTTTTGTAGTGTTTTCTAGCATCCACAGGTTGTTTTTTACCACGGATATTGGAGTTTTTAGTTCATGTGATGCAATCGAAATAAATTCATCTTTCTGTTTATCTAATTCGATTTCATGTGTGATGTTTGATAATACGATAACAGCTTCCTTTTTATCGTTTTTGAAATCGACATAAGTGCTTTTTAAATTAAAATACATACGATCTAACTCGTTTTCTTCTGCATTTTCCCCATCTTCAATTACAATACTTACGTGTTCTACTATTTTTATTTCATCTTTAAATGCATATTCTTTTGCACTTAAAGGTGAGGTTGTAATACCTCTGTAAATTTTTACAACTTCGTCGATATCTTTCCCTATTGCTTCTTTATGGCTTGTATTGAAAACTTGTTCGGCGCTTAGATTGAATAGTGTGATTTTAAAGTCCTGATCAATAGCGATGATAATTTCAGCAATCTGAACAAGAATTTCGTTTAGTCTAGTTTCTTCCCGATATAACTGTAGGTTTTTCGTGTAGAGTTCTTCGGCAACATTGTGTAAGAGTTTAGATGCATCATTGGCGTTGCCTTGCATTAGGCTGCTTATTGAAGAGTTTGAATCTTGGGAGGAATTTTGATTTTGTCCTTGGGAGTTTTCTGCCATGTATTAATCATACTATGTAAGATGACCAAATTTAAGGTTTTGTCATAATCTTGCCATCGTTCTCTTCACGAAAAACGTTATCAACTTTAGAAATCCTAATGATTGCGAATATTTTTCTTGAATAGAAAGATAACAAGATCCCTAGAGTTTTATATTGGCATGGAAACTAGTCTGAAAGAGGTTAAAATTGCTATAATAGTGCTGTTATTCACCTTTATCGGTGCCCGGTCGTCTAATGGTAGGACGACGCACTCTGAATGCGTTAATCTTGGTTCGAGTCCAGGCTGGGCAGCCATGTAGTACAGCTAGCGTATTCAATGATAGTATCGAATGGCTTTTTGATTGCTACTTCAACGTTTTTGCCATTCAAACTAAAGTTCTGAAATGCTAGATTTATTAAGTCTCTTTTTTCTTCCATATTAGCTGATATGAATAATTCTTCTGCTCTTGAAGCTAGGTTTAGTATATAGCTGGCGGTCATATAATAACTTTCGTCAGTTGTTCTTAGACTCGATAAACGATCTTCAATCTTCATTTGTTTCTGTCTGTACTCTAAGCTCTTTTTGTCATGTATAGCTGTAGTAATACGCCCATCTAAAAGGTCTTCGTATATTCTTTCTATTCGTCCTTCTAACTGGCTGTATTCTGTTTGCAATTGGTTTAATAGATCTTTATAGAAGCTATTCTTAGCTTGATGAGATTCCTTCAATGAACTAACTATATCTGTAAGCTCTGATTCAGGAATATGCATTTTAGAAAATATAGTTGCGAACTGTTGAGTTATACTATCTTCCCTAATCCATTCGGCTTTATGTTTAACTTTAGATCCTGTGCAGTGATAATAAAATCTACCTTTTTGCTCTTGTGGTGATATTAAACAACCGCATTCCTGACAGGTAATGAGACCTCTGTATACTGCTGGTTTTCCTGCATATTTATATTTCTTCTTATGATAGTTTAATCTTACTTCTTGAGCCTTGTTAAATAATTCTTTGCTTATTATTGGTTCATAATGATGTGTCACTATTCGATTGTGGTATCTAATTTCCCCGTAGTAAATTGGGTTTTTAAGGATATTTGAAATCATATTCCTATCTAAACGTAAACCATAATCATTTAGAAGTTTTGTTTGTATTGTAGATATAGAATGTGATCCAGAAGCGTACAAAATATATATTTTTTCAACAATTTTAGCCTTATAAGGATCAGGTTCTACCCATTTATCGCCATTTGGTTTTAATATATTTTTTAAGCCAAAAGGAGCTTGACCTGGTAATTCCCCTTTATCTAACTTGCGTTGAATTGTATTATAAGC
This sequence comes from uncultured Candidatus Saccharibacteria bacterium, assembly GCA_965230915.1. Taxonomy (GTDB): domain Bacteria; phylum Patescibacteriota; class WWE3; order 2-01-FULL-39-13; family 2-01-FULL-39-13; genus CAYHDM01. The sequence continues at coordinate 332,799 of OZ246395.1, forward strand.
ATCTTCTTTTAATCTATTAATGTATTGTTTAGCTAAGAAAACTTTCAAATCCCAATCCTGCATATCTTTACTATTGCTAGTTTTATCTAGAACCAGCCCATCATCTATAAAATGAAGTTCCTTTCCATACTCTAATCTTAAATCGTCGAATAATACTGCATCTCTATAGTTGCGGGTAACTCTATCAACTCTGTAAGAAATAATAGCTTTTATATTTGAATTTTCTTTTACATAAGCTATTACCTCATTAAACTTTGTTCTAATCTTTCTATCTGCTGATTCACTGAAAACAAATTCTTTAACTATATTTAAATTATTTACCAGTGCATATTGTTGCAACTTAGGTAATTGAATTTCTTTTAGAGAAAGACCCTCTTTCTCTTGTTTTAATGTTGATACTCTGGCTATTAAGATGCCATCTGTTTTTGTTTTCATGACTTATATTGTTACTCTTTCAAAAGCAAGTAATTTACTTTTAATTAAGTTAATTAAACTATATTGTGGACTTTTATCAAATGAGAATCTTTTTAATTGTGACTTTGCTTTTGACCATGAGTTTTTCCCATATTTAACTTCTGTTAGATTCCTAAATTCCTTTAGATTTAATCCATCTAACATCATTAAATATCCATAAGCCATAGCCATATTATTCATTGAAGCTGATGGGTTGTTTATCATAAAGTTACCTGCAAACTCTTCAACTTTTTTTGATTCTGACAGTAATGGCAATCGAGTAGATTCAATATTCTCAAATGTTTTTAATAAAACAGCTTTAGATTTAGCCATACTGAAAAGTTCTTTTAAGGTTAGACTTTCTGATAGCCCTGCTTTTCTTAAAGCAGACCTTATTTCTTTTTTTGTGTTTAATCTAGTTTCAAACCTTATAACTCTAGGAAGCTCGGCAGTGTTGGTGAAGTCAAAAAGATGAAGTTGAATAGCATTATCTTTTTCTTCCCTCCCCTTTTCTGTTGTCTTTGACTTTTCTAAATCTTTGATTTTATCGTAGAAAACATATTCATAACTGTTTGTTCTAAATTTAAGTAAACTACCTCCGTTTCGGTATTCTATTTCTGTTTGATCAAGCCTTTTACTCATATCACAGTTACTAAGCTCTTTAAGAACCATATGAGGAAATAAGTGCTTATCTAAGAATATATTTTTAGAATAATGGATTCCACTTAACTCATGATTTATTAAAACTTCCCTATCAATTACAATCCCTTGAAAAAACAAAGCCTGTCTAAGTTTATCTATGAGCTCTTCGAACAAATCATCTTTAAGCTCTATAAAGTTATTTTTAAACAGCATTTTAGATGCTGAAAACTCTATCCTTAATGTAGTGCTACCACGGCGGTTGTATAAAGTTAGCCTTGGTCTGTAGTTTCCTTTTAATAAATCCTCTTTAGTGGGATTAGATATAAGTTTAGCTATTGATATGTTAGAACCTTTGTAATTACTATCTTTAATAAAGGTTTTGAATTTTTCCATATGTAATCCTTTAATTTTTACCCTAGGAATATTTATAACTATTGTATCTATCATTGTTCATTACCTCTTCAAACTTCTTTGAAATTACTTCTTCTAACATTTTTCCTATGTCTTTACTGATCGGATAGAAAATATCTATACTCTTTTGTTCTGTAACTTTATTTGGAAACACTAATCTATAACCGCCGCTTTTCCTTGTGAAGATCGCAATGCTACCTAAATAAAAGGATCCATCATAAATAACACTGGCAAAGGCTACTAAGCCGTTATTGGGCTTTACTGGTACTATCTGAATTTCAGTTATTTTTGGCATTTTCGATTGTATTAGAACTAATTCTCTTATCTATTGCAGCTAAGATTTCAAAGAAACTTACCAAAGGTTTTATAGATTCTATTTTAGGTGGGTTTTTTATCTTCTTAGCCTTTTTCATTAAGCTAAGAGTACGAAATAGGCAGTTGCGCAAAGTTGAGCAACTTTTATGGTCAATTTTATTTCAAATAAAGAGAGTTAATTTGTTTGGTAGTTTTAGTATTTAATATAAGTTTGTCTGTGGGATTCTTTGTATAAGCTTTGGCTTTATCGTTAATTCTTCTAGCAGCATAATAGAAAATATTTTGCCAGTAAGATATATCTTTCGTTTGAAGATCCTCATGTGCTGTATCTACTAGCTCATCTATATTCCATTCTTTTCGCTCAGAAGTATTGTTTTTAAATAATATATCGCATAGAAGTCTTTCTTTAGAGTTTGGAATGAGTGTAATGAATCCAGTTCCGATAGATAACTGTCCAGTATTTTTATCATAATTTATAGCTTTAGTCGCTGGTTCATTTGATCCTGTTAAGAGACTCAATTTACTTACTTCAAGCTCTAGTGATGCGATCCTATTACTTTGTTGTGCATTTTGAGATTTAACTTCTTCCAGCGTGATGAGAGTAATATCTAATTTATCGTTAATTACATCAACATTTTTACTGATTTTATAGGCAACAAGTGATCTTGGTGGTTCTGGTACTAAATAATCAGTCCGAATTGAATCTAAAGCTCCATAATTAAAGATGTCTGCCTGTCTTATACTAGCTTCTAGCCCTAAAATGCTTGTGTTGAGTTTTATATCGAGACTAATTGCTCTAATACCGCTTACCATGTTATCTATGGCTTTAGCATGTGCAGCGTAAAAGGTTCCAGCTAGTTGTATCTTACCTATATTTATATTGAGATTTCTAAATATACTAACAAAATCAGTTTCAATTTTGCGAATTGATTCAGCAAGTATAGGTGCATAATTTAGTGTTTTTTGTATATCTACTAATATCTGTGGGGCTAGGCTGTTGTTAAACTTTTCTAATAACTCTTCTTTTAAAAGGGCAATTTCTTGAAGATTCTCGGGCGATGGGTTCCTAAGGTCTTTTACTTTTAGCTTGTATCTATTTGGTTGTATAAGCCGACCTTCAATAGGCTTATCAGAGTTAGTTACTTTTTTCATTACATCTTCAACTAAAATTTTAATGGATTATTCGTTACTATACTGTCTTAGGGTATAGATTATCAACAGGTATACCGAGTGCTTTCGCTACTCGATAGAGGCTATAAGAAGAAGGACTTCTTTTATTGGTTTCTAACAGGTTAATATAAGTTCTATAGAATCCGCATTTAAATGCAAGGTCGTCTTGTGTTAATCCCTTTTTCAGTCTTTCCTTTTTGATATTTTGCCCTAAGATTTCAGTGAATTTTTCTCTACTTAACATTGTTTATATTTTGATTTAGTTCGCACAACTGTGAAACGCACAACTAGTAGAGTTTCATGTATAATTAGCCTATTAAATAAGTGTTTTTAGAGGATTAAGCCCTTTATTTAGGAGGTGACAATTTAATGAACAAATTTTTAAAATGGGGATGTATTGGTGTTGGAGGTTTTGTATTACTGCTTATAATAATTGGAGCAATCGCTTCAAGTAACGATACTTCTAATACGACAGAAATTACAAATAGCCAACCTACTCCTTCTGGATCAGATAAGAATAATCAACCAGTAGAAGCTACAACCCCTGACGTTGAGCCTTTAGTTGTTGATACAAAGCAATTTATTACTGATTTTGATAAGAATCAGCTTGCAGCAGAAGAAAAATATAAAGGACAAACGGTTAAACTTACCGCCTATATAAAGAATATTTCAGAAGATATTTTAGGTAACCCGTTCTTGTCGCTTCAACCTACCAGTGATGAGTATTACTTCGGTACTTCCATTCAGTGTATTTTTAAGAACAAATCTGAACTTATAAGTGTAGAAAATGGTCAGCAAGTTACCATCGTAGGTAAAGTAGATTCACAAGATATAGGAATAATAGGAATTGATGACTGTAGTATTCAGAAATAGATCTACTTTCGAACAGGGCTTGGAAACGAGCCCTGTTTTTTAGCTATAATGTAATTATACGTGTTGTGTTATAGCTAACTTAATTCTGCCTTATAGATAATGGATGATAAGAATAAATCGTATAGCATTTATATTGATCGAAGACCTAGCCGTATTCTTTATATTTTTAACCGAAAAAAAGTAACTATTGATCAAGTTGACTCCATTATTGAGTACAATTTAGGAAAATGGGGAGGCAGATACAATTTTATACTCCCCATTACAGGAACTAATATTTCAGGGTCTCAATGGAAGTTTTTAGAGAGATACGACCCTGACTTTGTTAACTCCTATATACCTATAACTAGAAAGTTAGCTATAGATTTTGATACGAAAATTACTCCTCTATTAGTTACAGATTTATCTTCTAGAGTTTTCACACCTCGAATAAATGATGAAGGTCTAAGTATATTACCTACCACTAATAATATATGGCAAGTTAGTAATTCATTTGGTGGTGAAGCACATATTGTTCTATTTGATTTAGATAACTGTACTGACAAGACAATAAGGAGTTTTATTGAAAGAAATTTCGGGGTGCTTAATTTGAAGGAACTCTTTAATGAAAAACTGCTTAGCCAATACAAAAACAAAATTATACTTAAAATAACAGATAAAAAATCTTTAATCGAAGCATTAAAATCTTTTAATGACTTTAAACCATATGTTTTTCCTATTCAGCTATGTTCAATTGGTGATTATCTCGATGACGATAAAACATTAGATGATGAAAATAACTTCTATGTTTTCATCGGGGATAGTGCGTTAGATTTGATTGATTTTTGGAATAATCCTATTTATTTAAAATATTGGACAAGAAATAGACTTAGACAAATATGGTTACCTTTGTCATTGGCAAATGATCATGAGTTGCTAGCGCCATTAACCGAGCTTATCAAAGGCAGAGCAGATCCATATGGGAATGGCAGCAAAAAGATTATTTTTAGTAGTCGGACATTATCCAAGAAAAAACTGGACTTATTATCCGTAGATTTAACAAATGGAACTTGGCTTCTTAGAGAATCTAAAATAAAGGTAGATGAGGTTTATCCCAGCTACCCGAATTATTTTTCATTTGATCGCATAAAATCGGACATGGTTCATATCCGTGGATCTGGACGAGAAGAAAAAATTATAATTCCAGAGCCTGAAATTCAAGAAGGTGTAATGGGAGGTGAATCTTGGATGAACGACTTATATATTCAAGTCCCAGAAAAAAAGGTATTACCTGTAAATTTCGAAACATGGTTGCAACTACCAAGGAATAATAGTGTTGCTCAGACAATTATCTCAGGTGCGGTTCGTATGACTAAAGAAAGAATTCCAAGTGCATTAACTTCTCGCTCAAACCAATTTAAACCCGATTCACAGAACATATCAATAAAGTTTCCAACTACAGGGCAAGTTTTTAGTTCTATAATTTCAAATTCGGGAAAGCCAGTATTTACAAGCGATGCAAGGAAAATTCATATTATACCTTATAAGTACGATATTTTTGTTTCAAGTGCAGGTAAGCATGTCCGTGGATTTCTTGAAACTTTTGGGGATTTAGATAGTGCTTATCAAGTCCTAGAGGATCGACATTGGAGAATTATGTTTGACCAGATGGCAAATGTTGCCCAACAAGATGAAGAAAAAAGGCTTAATAAAATAAAAATTAGATTAACAAAACAAATTTCGAAAATGGTAAGCAATCCATTGAAGTTTATTAGCTCTCGATTTATCGAATGGCTATCTCATGAGCTTCAAAAAACAGCTAGAGATTATCAAGCAGCTAATCCAAAAGCGATACCTTTCAGTTCTATAGAGAAAATTGTTAAAAAAGAATTAACTGAATATAATTCTAAGAATTCTTCAAGCAAATTTAAATATTCCAAAGAAGCAACAGCAGATGAACTTAGCAGTTTAACTGAATCAGGTGCTGTTCTAATTGGTTACGAGCTACTCTGCCCTTCTTGCTTAAATAGAGAGTGGCGAGCTTTAAATGAAGTAAGCCAGATATTAGAATGTAGAGGATGTGGTCATAAGTATGCATTTGCACCTGAAACAGAAATAAAATATAAGCTAAACTCTTTAATAGAAAATGGCGTAAGAGCCCGTGGGGTAGTACCAGTTATATTGGCATTAGGTGAGTTGTTCCATGATGCACGACATTACTTCGACTTCCTTCCTCCTGTTGATATTTATAAGGGGAAAAAGCATTTAACTGATCTAGATATATGCTGTGTGGTTGATGGCAGCTTTATTATTGGGGAAGTTAAAGCAAGGCAAGAATTATTCCATTCTGACGATTTCAGTATAATGACAGAAATAGCTAAGGAAATCCGCCCCAATAAAGTTGTTTTTAGCTCTTTAGATGAAACTATCCCTCAAAAGAGAAAGGATGATGTCGAAAAAGTTAGGTCTGAATTGGAGCCTTATGGGATCAAGGTTGAGTGGTTATATTTAAAACCTTGGGTATTCGAACCATCGCCAATATACTAAGAAGCCTACCTACCCCCTAGGTATTGACTTCCTTTACTCCCGAACTTACAATCGAGTAATATGAGTAAAACAATCATCATTACCAGTATTCTTTCCATATCAATTATTGCCACAGCTTTAATAATCACTAACAAGCCAGCAATTTCAAATAACCCTACAGAACAGGAAACATCTACTTTAGGTGCGACTGTAGTTAATTATGAAGACAAACAGATTGTCGAACTTACAGCAAAAGGTGGATACTCCCCTGCGATAGTTCAAGCAAGCGCAAACAAAGGAACTGTACTAAGAGTGAAAACTAATAATACGTTTGATTGCAGCTCTGCACTATCTATACCTAGCCTTGGTATAAATAAAATGCTTCCTCCAACTGGATCAACTGATATTAATATAGGCGCTCAACAAGCAGGTACACAAATTGATGGAACCTGTTCCATGGGTATGTATAACTTTTCTATTAAATTTATTTAAATCATATGAACAAATCTAAAAAAGATGCAGCGATAGCACTTAAAAAAGCACAAACTAGTATTAAGAATATTCTTCAAATGATTGATGAAGATAAATATTGTATAGATGTTCTTCAACAAATTCTTGCAGTCAATGGATTATTAAAATCTGCTTCTGACAAAATCCTACAAGACCATTTACACACATGTTTTAGTGAAGGTATGACTACTAACAATAAAGAACATAGAGAAAAGTTAATTGAAGAAGTCGCTAACGTGATTAATTTAAAAGATAGAGCCAAATGAAATATCAAATAAATATCGAAGGTATGCACTGCACGGGATGTGTAGGTTTAATAAAAATGACGTTGGAAGATGATTTTACAAATGTTGAGGTCAATTTAAAGGAAGGTAAAGCAGAGTTTGAGTCTGATTTAGAGCAAAATGAAGTTGAATCAAAATTAGTAAAGGCTTTTAAAGAATTCAATCAGTATAAGTTTGGTAATTTAGTTGAAGCGAATTAATATGCAAAATACTCTAATAATAATTATTCTACTCTTTTTGGTTGGAACAGGAGCCTACTTTATGCTTAATAAAAATAAAATGTCTAACAGTTCGGATAATGCTGATCTTCAGTTTATAAATTCAATGATAGAACATCATTTGGGTGCTATTGAAATGGCAAATGAGGCAATAGCTAAGTCAAATAGAGCAGAAATTATAGACCTTTCGAATAACATAATTACAGCTCAAACAAATGAAATAGAGATGATGTATGCATGGAAAAAAGATTGGTTTAACGATGTTTCAAAAGTAGAAATAAATAGCCAAGATCATTCTATGAGTATGACCCAAGATCTGGGAGCAGCTGATGCAAATTTTGATTTAAGATTTATTGACGCAATGACTGAACATCACAATGGTGCAGTAGATATGGCTAATGATATAAAACTAAAATCTAAAAGATCCGAAATATTGAATTTAGCTGACACAATCATTAAAGACCAAACTTCTGAAATAGAACTGATGAGTAATTGGAGAAATCAGTGGTACCCGAATGACACTTTAGGTAATTAAATTAAATGGAACACAATCATTCAACAACCGTTAAACAAATAGTTCCAGTAAAAGGAATGCATTGTGCTAGTTGTGCTATGACTATCGAAAAAGCATTAAAGAAAGTTGAGGGAGTTGTTGATTGTCATGTTAACTATGGAAATGAAAAGGCTTCTTTAGAATTTAACTCTGATCAAGTTAATATTAATGATTTAAGTAAAAAGATTGAGCCATATGGATATTCTCTATCAGTTCCACAAACACATGAGCATATAATGCCTGATGGTACAAAAATGAGTAATTCAGTAATGCCCACAGGAATGGATCATTCCGAACATCTAGGACTCAATCAAACAAAAGATGAAAAGCTAAAAGAACTTAATTCCTTAAAATCCGAGATAACCTTAGGTTTTATTTTTACTGCCGTTGCTACATTTGTAATGACTTGGGATATTGCAGCTCAATTTAATCTTATACCTGCCCTATCGCATGTAATAGCAGAGTTCTTTCATCACCTATTACCATTGTTCGCTACCTACACAATGTTTGTAATTGGCAAAAGATATATCAAAGCAATTATAAGTTTTATAAAACATGGAGTTGCCAATATGGATACCCTTGTTGGTATTGGAACATTAGTAGCCTTTATCTATAGCTTTATACTTACTGCATTTGAAGAGTCATTGGCTCCTTATATTAACGTAGAACACACCTATTATGATGTGGTAATTATCGTTATTGCTTTAATTAGCTATGGTAAATATTTAGAAGCTAAGTCAAAGCTTAAAACTGGTGAAGCTATCGAGAAACTTCTTAACCTACAGGCAAAGACAGCACTAGTTGAAAGAGACGGAAATGTTGTAGAAATTCCTGCCGATCAGGTTGTTATTGGGGATATTATAATTGTAAAACCTGGTGGCAAGGTTCCTGTTGATGGACTAATCGTTGAAGGATTTTCATCTGTAGATGAGTCTATGGTTACTGGTGAATCAATACCTGTAGATAAAAATATTGATGATGAAGTAATTGGTGGAACTATAAATAAACAAGGAACCTTTAAATTTAGAGCTACTAAAGTTGGATCAGAAACATTATTAGCCCATATTGTAAAAATGGTTGAAGAAGCACAAGGTAGTCGTGCGCCAATTCAAAAGATGGCTGATCAGATTTCGGCTGTATTTGTACCAATTGTTCTCGTAATTTCTGTTGTGGCTTTAATTGCATGGATTGTAATTGGATCTCAGTACATGCCTTTTAACCAGGCATTTTCACTTGGTTTAATTTCATTTATCGGAGTATTAGTGATCGCTTGTCCTTGTGCTTTAGGTCTTGCTACCCCTACAGCTATTATTGTCGGAACTGGTAAAGGTGCTGAGAATGGTATTTTAATAAAAGATGCAGAAAGTTTAGAACGCCTTAGCAAAATAAATACAATTGTTCTTGATAAGACTGGAACAATTACTAACGGTAAACCAATTGTGACAGATATTATTCCTCTATCAAATATTGATGAAGTAAGGATTCTCGAAATATTAGGATCATTAGAAAAATATTCTGAACACCCTCTGGCAGAAGCTATTGTTAAAAAAGCTAAAGAACAAAATTTAAATTTAACCGAAGTTAAGAACTTTTCTATTACAGAAGGACAAGGTTTAACAGGAACTATAGATAACATTACCTATCATGCAGGGAATATTAAACTTATAAATAACTTAAATATCAATTTTGATAAATCTAAGATTGATAGATTAACCAGCCAAGGTAAAACGCCTGTCATTCTAACTAATGAGTTAGAAGTCTTAGCGATAATAGGTATTGCAGATACTTTAAAAGATAATGCAAAAGAAACAATAAAAGAACTTCATAAGTTAGGAATAAAAGTAATTCTAATGTCAGGCGATAATAAAAATACTGCTGAATACATTGCCAAACAGGCTGGCATTGATGATGTTATAGCCGAAGTGTTGCCACAAGATAAAGCCTTAAATATTAAAGAACTTAAAAAACAAGGAAATCTTGTTGCTATGGTTGGAGATGGTGTTAATGATGCTCCTGCACTTGCTGAGTCTGATGTAGGTATAGCAATGGGTACTGGAACAGATGTAGCGATAGAGTCAGCACAGATAACTTTATTAAAAGGAGATATATCAAAGCTCCTAAAGGCAATTAAACTATCCAAGATAACAATGAGGACTATTAGACAAAATCTCTTCTGGGCTTTTATCTATAATTTAGTTGGTATTCCCTTAGCAGCAGGAGTTTTTTATCCATTCTTTGGAATTTTGCTTAACCCTATCTTCGCTGGGTTTGCTATGGCTTTTAGTAGCGTGTCAGTTGTCTTCAATTCCCTTAGATTTAAATTTAAGCCGCTATGACCGAAGTAGAAATATATTCATGTGAATTTTATGTTGATGGGATGCACTGTGCAGCTTGTGAAATTCTTATAGAAAAGAAATTATCCAAACATGGAAATGTTAAGAGTGCGAAAGCTAATTTAAATAATCAAACAGTTAGTCTTGAACTTGAAGGATCAGACTTAAATATAAATGATCTAAGAATTGTATTAAGCAATTCCATAAAAGAACATGGTTATGCGTTGTTACATACAAAGCCAGTTAATTCCAAAATAAATAAAAAAGAAATCTTAATTGGATTTTCGATAGCTGCCCTATTCGCTTCGCTTTTTATAATCTTACAGAAGCTAGGCATAGTAAATCTTTTAAGCGCTGACACAATAAGTTTGCCTTTTGTATTCTTCATTGGAGTTATTGCTTCCTTATCAACTTGCATGGCTGTAGTTGGTGGATTGGTTTTATCCCTTTCTTCAACATATGCTAAAAACAATCAAGATAAATCTGCTCCGATAATTGCATTCCATCTATCTAGAATTTTAGGGTTCTTTGTTTTAGGAGGACTAATAGGTTTATTAGGATCAGCCTTTACACTTACCCCGATATTTTCTTTTATATTAAACTCAGCTCTATTTTTAGTAATGGTTATTCTAGGTATAAATTTACTGGATATTTTTCCTTTTATGAAAAGGCTTCAATTAAGAATGCCGAAGATTAAAGGAATTTCTAGTGTCTACGATAATACTTATGCAAATAAATATGCTCCAATACTTTTAGGGCTATCTACATTCTTTTTACCATGTGGATTTACTCAATCTATGCAGGTCTACTCATTAACTACTGGAAGTTTTCTTAACGGAGCTTTAACAATGCTGGTTTTCGCTTTGGGAACCTTCCCTATTCTAGCTCTAATTAGCTTTGCTTCTATTAAGCTAGCTGATACTTTAAGATCAGGAATATTTTTTAAAACAGCAGGTTTTATTATCCTTTTCTTTGCTCTTATAAACTTTATTGGAGCGTTAGCAGCTATTGGTTTGATAAAACCGTTTCTAAATATTTAGTTTTGAAAGGACTTTGGAATTTCTATTCCGATTTCTTGGTAGACTAATTCTAAGGTTTCTTGGTTAATATCGAGTTCAACTTCACGGTTCATGAATGTGTCCTTTAAGGGCAGCCATGAAACTATAGGGTAAACTTAGTTTTACTTCCATGAGTTTCAGTATATAATTAACAAAATGTTCATCGGATTTTATCCACTGCCAATTGAGTTATTTATAATAATATTCTCAATATTTCTGCTCTCATATATCATATTCAAACCTCTAAGAAGATATTTCATGAAGTTTGAGAGAATTGTTCTAATTTTATCCATATTAAATATAGTCCTACTTTATATGTTACTTACCGCTACTCAATGGCCAGTAACGGGTGACGGACTTTTTTCTGGTGCAGTAAGATTATTAAGAACCCAGCAATATATCTCCTTTGCTGAACGTTATCTTGAATTTATTGCCATTTATATATCTTACTTTTTCGTTTTACTAATATCCTATTGGCATTTTATTAAGAAAAGCTTTTCGGCCAGCAAAAAGAAAACTAAGATTATTATGTTTTTTGTATTCTTATTACCACTTTATCTTTTCTTTTTATTACCGTTCTCTTTTGGAATTCGTTGGGAATTTCAAATATGGACTTATGCACTTTTAGGATTTCCTACGCATGATTTATGGGTATTAAATGATTATTCGCCAATTATGCAATTATTAAATTGGACGCTTCTATTTATTGGTCTTACCTTTCCTGAAAGCTTAGTAACTGTAATTCTTCTAAGCAAGATTCGACATGGAAAACTTTAGGTTAAGATACAAAACAGCTTCGAACACAGTCTAGGGTCGCAGCCATGAGGATTTTATTGATATTACAGCCATTTAAATACAATCTAATATTTTAAACGTTTGTAAATGATTCTTTATCTCTCATGGTCTACTAATCTAAATGCCAGCCGTTAGTAAAACTTTGATAGCTTACTGGAAACGACAACTCACCTTCATTACAGTGATTATATGGTCTGATTTGAATTTTTTGTGAGGCATCAACATTAGGTAAAAATTCATGTCCATCATTCAAAGTTTTTTCAATTCTCCATGGAAAACTTCCGGTACCATCATCAATTTTGATTGTGATTTTATCTGCCGAATATTGTGTCCAAGTTAGCTGCATACCTCGAACGTTATTCACTATTTTTGGCGTAAGCTTGATCCAAGTAGTTGTTGGAGGTTTCGACCATTCACATTTTTCTTTTTTTGGTTTGTCATCTTTATGTTTTCTAATTATTTCTAAAATGTCTCCACCAGTATCATCTTCAGACTCCCATTCGGGTGGACCATCAAATGGTTCTTCGTCTCCACTGTCGGCGGGGTCAGTAGAATCTGGGTAAGCTACGATTCTATTATTGCCAGAATCTAGTGCATATAATGCAAATCCGCTAAAAGGACTAATCGAGGTCGGACCTTTTAGTGTTCGAGCAGTAGGTGTTAAATAACCTTTATTTGCAAATATATGGGTCATATCCACCTGGCCCAAAACAAAGTCAGCTGTATCATCGCCAGTAAAATCATCCCAAACAAGAATACGGTTATTATCAGTATCTGCAATAAAGAACTGACTTGTATAAGGATCAAAATATACATCTTGTGGATGGTTTAGCGTATTAGAATTTGCACTTCCACCCCTATTTACTGAATTACTTATAGCATCAGGCTGCCCCCAAATAAACTCTGGATTTTCAGGGTCTGTATACCAGAAAACTACACGATTATTGTCGGTATCTGCTACAAAAACTGCGCCAAAAATTGAAAACACACCTTTTGGATTACAAAGTGTATTTGGTCCAACTGATCCTCCACGGTTACATTCTCCACTTACAAAATCTGCTTGCCCAAAAATGCCCGTTGGTTCATCGGTACTATCAGTTGGAAACGTATTCCAGGTTAAAATACGATTGTTACCAGAGTCTGCTACAACTAAAATGTCCCCATCTGAGAATACCGCTGTTGGGCTGTTAAGAGTATCTGGTCCAACTGCACCACCTTTATTTGAGCTATTATGAGTAAAATCATCCTGACCTAAAACAATATCTGGATTCGGGCCGCCTCCCCCTAAATTAGACCAAATTAATACACGATTATTCCCTGTATCGGCTACAACAAGATGAGTTCCATCAAAAATCGCATCCATTGGGTGATTCATTGTATCCGCGTCGACAGATCCTCCGCGATTTGGTTCACCTGAAACTAAATCATCTTGTCCAAAAGCTGCATCTGCACCAATATCTGGATCTATGGGATTATAAAGTAAAACACGATTGTTATATGTATCTGCGACCGTCATTAGGTATGGAGTAACTCGAAGTTTTCCGGCTGGAACGTCACCTTCAATAGTTTTAATTCCATATGGGTTCACAGAGTCTTCTCCCCCATTTGCTGAGTTACTTACAACATTTGGTTGCGCAATAACGCCAACTGTTTCTTGATTATTAACATAGGCAAATGAATTTATAACTAATACGAAATTTAAAGTGATACAAACTATTAAGGATACAAAAAATTTATACCGGACAGGCATTACTAAAATATAATATGTTTTTGAAATCGAAAGTAGCAGAAGCTAAAACTATATTCAGAAAGTCTATTGTTTTATTTTTGTCGAACACAAACCTAAGTTTACTTCCTCTTTTTATAAAGGTAATCTTAATATTATGTCTAAAACAATTTCAGGCGGAACAGTTCACAAAATGCCCGCCGATCTAAAAGCTATCCTAATTTCTGATGCAAAAGCATTGGCTGCTTGGGAAAGTTTAACTCCCCTAGCCCGCAACGAATGGATTTGTTGGACCGTATCAGTAAAATTACAGGAAACCCGAAAAGAACATGTTGAAAGGGTCCGCAGTGAACTTAAAGAAGGCAAACGCCGCCCATGTTGCTGGATTGGTTGCATTCATCGCAAAGATAAAGCTATTAGCCCTTCGGTTCAATATGTGCTTAACAAACGCAAAAAATCCTAATTATTGACCCTAAGCATGCTCGGTCGCCTAACATAAAAATTTGCAAATAGCGTTAAAATATGAGTAGAATAAATTTAATGCTAATCACTTTATTTACTAATAACGTGCAACATTCAAACTTCTATAAAATTCGAAGCTTCTTCTTAATAATTAAACACGAAATTAAAATTTAACGGTTGTATTTTACAATTAGTTGTAGGTATTGAAGGGGGTGAATGAAAATGAATGTACTAGGAAAAGTAGCTATGGTATTACTAGTAATAGGAGGCCTTAATTGGGGGCTGGTAGGTCTATTCGATTTTGATCTTGTTGCTGCAATATTAGGCGATATGACAATGTTATCAAGGGTTGTCTACTCGGTAGTCGGAGTCTCGGCAGTATATGTTGCATTTACTGAACTAACAAAGTCATAAACGTAGAAATTTAAAGGTGGAGCGATAGTTAATTTGTTCCACCTAACATAGCTAGGTTTAACGCTGTAATATTGATTTATAGCTAGTTTGTAAGTTTAATCTGTGTGTCTAATAATTTCAGGTATTGCTAGTATGAATATATATCTAAATAATATAGAAGAAGAAACCTTAAAAAATACTGATTATAGAAGAGTTATTTATACTTCAAGTTATTCTCAGTTAGTACTAATGAGCCTAAAGCCTGGTGAAGAAATCGGAAATGAAATTCATGGGCTTGATCAATTTATTCGATTTGAACAAGGCGAAGCAAAGATTATTTTGAATAATGGAGAACAAGAGTTAAAAGCCGAAAAAGAATGGGCTACGATAATACCTTCCGGAACTTATCATAATATTATAAATACAGGTTCTGTTGATTTAAAACTATATACGATTTACTCTCCGCCAAGCCATTTAAGAGATACTATTCAACATACAAAGGCAGACGAACAAGAGGATCATTTTGATGGAAGAATAGACAAATGAAACCTCAGATTATTATCGTAAACGATCTCATGCAAAAAAATTATGAGTATGAACTTGTTGAGCCAATAGGTAAAAATTTTCACAAAGACTTTAAGCCAGATTTAACTCCTAAAGAAATGCTCGAAATCGGAGTTTTTGGAGGTAAGTATATGACCGACTGTACAAATGAATTTCCCAAAGATTGGTTTACAAATGCAAAACTTTGTCACGAAAAACATGATGCTTCTCTAAACTTTTTTGGAGTAAACGCAAGTCAGCCCCTTTCGATTTGGAGGAAAAACGGATGGATTTATCACGAAGACCCTCGTGGTTGGTTTCAGTGGTATTGCAGATATTATATGGGGCGAAGAATTACTAAAGAAGATGACCGTCAAATAAAAAGATGGAAAGCTATGAAAAGACACGTTGCTCAAATAGAAAAGAATTGTGCAATCGGCGATCTAGACTGCCGAAAGGTTCAAAGGCAGGCGCTTTTACATTGGGCATACGATAGTAGAAGAATTTAAGCTACAATTAAAATTATGGATACTAATAAAACATACGCTTGGTATCAGAATCTTAAAAAGCCCTTTTTTGCTCCTCCACAGGAAATCTTCGGAATTGTTTGGCCAATTTTATACGCAATAATTTTTGTTTCTTATGGATATACAGTTTATTTGGTTTATAAAAAGAAAATTTCGAAAGCTGTACTTGTTCCGCTCATATTAAATCTAGTTTCCAATGCATCTTTTTCATACATACAATTTGATCTTCAAAATAATTATTTAGCTTTGGCTGATATAATAATTGTTCTAATTACTATTATCTGGTTTATTAAACTTATTCTTCCCTACTCTAAAATTTTGGCTTTATCACAAATCCCATATTTAGCCTGGGTGTCATTTGCAACAATTTTGCAAATATCCATAACATGGTTGAACAGATAATTATTTTATTAATTCTATTTGCCGGATACATTATTGGCCTTGGAGCTGTTACTGTAATTGATTTGCATGGATTTCTCGGTAGAAAGTCTTCGTATTGGACACACGCAACAATCGTTACGCATAAAGTAACAAAACCATTGATTTGGCTAGGAACCTTTCTAGTTTTGATCGGAAGTTTTTTATTTTATAACTATGTCGCTGTCGTTAATGAGATTTCATATGTTCACTGGCTAATGATTCTTGTTTTGATATTAAATGGATTATTCTTAAGTTTTTGGGTTAGTCCAAGATTGTTACAAAGAGAAAAAGAAGGCCGATCTAATGAGATTTTGCCAGATAGCTGGCAGAATGCAATTTTTGTAAGTTTTGTGTTTTCGTTTACAGGGTGGTGGAGCAGCCTCATTTTATTCTTATACTATCTAGTGTCGATCTATAATATTTAGGTGTGTTAAACTCGATTTACTATGAAAAAATTAACGACATGTATATGGCTAGATAACGAAGCTGAAGAAGCCGCAAATTTCTATGTTTCTGTATTTCCGGATTCAAAGATAATCCAAACTGATAAATATTTATCTGAAACACCTTCAAATAAGCCAATTGGCAGTGTTCTGACTGTAACATTAGAAATATTAGGCGAAAATGAATTCATGCTCTTAAATGGTGGGCCTTATTTTAAGGTTAGCGAAGCCATTTCTTTTGTGATTCCATGCAAAGACCAAGCTGAAATGGATTATTATTATGATAAATTGTCAGCTGACCCAGAAGCTGAAGTCTGCGGATGGTTAAAAGATAAATTTGGCGTTTCATGGCAGATAATTCCACATAATTATAATGAGTTAATGAATTCTGCAGACGAAGGTAAAAGAAAACGTATGTGGGATAAAGTCATGCAAATGAAGAAATTTAACTTGGCCGAGCTAGAGAACGCTTAATATAATTTTTTTTTAGATGTTAATTTTAATAACTTTTGCATTTTTGGCGGGCATCGTAACAATACTTTCTCCTTGTATATTGCCCGTCCTTCCTATAATTTTGTCATCAACGGTTGATTCGTCGGGCAAACAAAGGCCATTTGGAGTTGTTATCGGATTTATTTTAAGTTTTACGTTTTTTACCCTATTTCTTTCATCTCTTGCTCAAGTAAGTGGAATTTCCGGTGATGTATTCAGGTATATTTCTATTTTTGTACTTGCCGGGTTTGGGCTCAGTATGCTTATTCCACAAGTTCAGCAAAAAATGGAAATACTTTTTAGCAAGTTAAGCGGGCTTGCTCCGAATATGACTACCAAACATGGCTTTTTCGGAGGGCTAGTTATTGGTCTGTCGTTAGGTCTTTTATGGACGCCATGTGTGGGCCCGATTTTAGCTTCGGTTATTAGTTTGGCATTAACAGGAAGCGTAACTACTCAAACATTTTTTATTACTCTCGCCTACTCTATCGGTACTGCGATTCCAATGTTTATTATTATGATTGTCGGCTCAACAGCATTACAAAAGGTTCCTTGGTTACTTCGCAACACTTCAAAAATTCAAAAGATTTTTGGGATTTTAATGATATTAACCGCTATTGCGATTTATTTTAATTTTGACAGACAGTTTCAATCGTATATATTAGAAAAATTTCCAAGTTATGGAACTGGCTTAACTAAGATTGAAGATAACAGTGCCGTCAAAACTCAATTATATATTGCAGGTCAGCCTACGAATAATAATGCTGTAAGGTATGATTCAAAATTGCCTAAAGGCCCAGAAGCGCCAGAAATTATCCCGGGCGGTGAATGGTTTAACTCTGATCCGTTAACGCTTGAAGAATTAAAAGGGAAAGTTGTAATAGTTGATTTTTGGACATACAGCTGCATTAACTGTATTCGTACGCTCCCATATATAGAAAAATGGTGGGAAACTTATAAAGATGACGGACTTGTTATTATCGGAGTTCATTCGCCGGAGTTTGAGTTTGAAAAAAATCCTAAAAATGTAGAAAAGGCCATACAAGATTTTGGCCTAACCTATCCGATAGTTCAGGATAATAATTTTTCTACATGGAGAAATTACAGTAATCAATATTGGCCAGCAAAATATATTATCGATAAAGATGGGTTTATTCGTTATTACCATTTTGGCGAAGGAGAATATGATCAAACTGAAGAAGTTATACAAAAACTTCTAAAAGAAACGGGTGCCGAAAATGTTGATAAAGAAATTAATAATGCAGATTACGATATAGAATCAAATACCCCTGAAACTTATTTAGGATATGCCAGATTAAGTGGCTTTGCATCAAATGAAAATATAGTCCGCGATAAGACGGCTACTTATTCAGCTCCGAAAAATTTACCGTCTAATTCAGTAGCTTATGAAGGCGATTGGAATGTGATGGATGAATATGCAAATCCTCAAAAAGGTGCAAAATTATATTTAAATTTTGATGCTAAGGATGTTTATCTTGTTATGAGAACTAAGGGAGATCCTTCTAAAGTAAAAGTTTATGTAGATGATAAGCTTCAATATTTTGGTGAAGATAATATTGAAGGAACTGTAACAATAACCAAAGACTCTTTATATAGACTTATTAAACTTCCAACTGCCGGACGACATATTTTAAGGCTCGAATTCGAAGATGAAAATACAGAAGTGTATGCGTTCACCTTTGGTTAGTTCTATATTTATTAATTTATGAGAAAACTAATTGTATTATCCTTTATAACTCTAGATGGTGTTATGCAGGCTCCTGGAGGACCGGGTGAAGATGATTCTGGTGGTTTTAAATATGGCGGATGGGTTGCTCCATATTTTGACGAAGACAGTGGAAAAATTATGAGCGAGCAAATGAAACCTGCAGATCTACTACTCGGCAGAAAAACATTCGAGATTTTTTCAGGCTATTGGCCTAATCATACTGAGGAGTGGCCACAAATTAACGAAGTTACAAAGTATGTTGTCTCAAATACACTTACCTCTCCTACTTGGCAAAATTCAGTCGTTATAAGTGGTGACGTAGTTGCCGAAATTAAAAAATTAAAAGAATCAGATGGACTTGATTTGCAGGTTCATGGCAGTGGCAATCTAATTCAGACTTTATTAAAGAATGATTTGGTAGATGAATTGTGGCTGAAATTCTTTCCCATAACTTTGGGCCAGGGTAAAAAGTTGTTTGCCGAGGGAACTATACCGGCAGCTTTTACTTTAACAGACCATAAAGTTTCAGCTACAGGGGTAATTTTTGCTAATTACAAGCGCTCTGGAGATGTCAAGACAGGCAATGTTGGTTAATGAGTCTATTGACCGGCAATAGCCCTATAGTATAATCTAGTCCGTTCTTGTTAAAGATAATCTATAGCTCACAAGGAGCCAAAAGTGTCTGAAAATCAGCTTTTTTCGAATGCTGGCAGTAATGTTACCGTCGTTTTTCCGGCAACTATCGAGGAGATACTTGTTCTGCCTATGGCAGTTGTCGCGACACAGGTTCTTGTGTTAGGCGATGCTCCCATTACCCATAATCAATGGGATGCGATTCTGGCTTTGTTTGACCATGTGTTTTTGCACGGCGAAACTATGCGTAATTTGGCCGTATGTCATCGAGGGGTGACCTATATTGAATCGATTCGGAATATTGAGGCCGTTGTAATGCAGTACTGTGTGCAAAAGACGGCGACGGATCTTGTTCTCTCGGTTCATGAGCCACTAGAAAAACTAATTCTTGGTATGTAGGGATATCTGCTTGAGCACAAAGAGAGCTCTAAATCCGCAACGATTTTTGTTGCAACAGGATTTAGAGCTCTCGAGTATTTTAATTATCTTAATTTTCTTACTTCCCCATTCGTAATATCGTAAATGCTTGAAGCGGGATTATTTAATTCTCCGGCATTTACATAAAAATCAATTTTATCGCCGAAATATTCCATAGCTTGGTGTATGGTTGTCGATGAAGGCATACCGTGCAAATTAGCGCTTGTGGAAATCAGTGGGCCAGTTGTTTGCATAATACTTTGTATAAAATCATTTTTGGGAAGTCTGAATGCTCGCGTTTTGCTGTTTGGAGTTTTAAATATTAATGTGTTTGGGCCTGGCCAAAAATTTTTCATTTGTTGTTTTTCGAATTCTCCGATTTCTAGGCCAAAACTTTCGAGATCTTCGATTTTTGAAATTACTGTAATTAATGGTAAATCGCCTGGTCTATCTTTTATTTCATAAATTCTTTTAATTAATTCGGGATCATGTGCCTTACAATGGATTCCATAAATTGTGTCGGTAGGTAAAATGCCGATTTTTCCACTTAATAATAAATTTGAGATTTCTTCTGTCTGTGATGGATTTAGAGTCATATGAATATAATACTATATATCCTGGTCTTCTAGTTTTATAATTCTATAACCTATTGAGCCTGTTCGCTGGATAGGTCTATTTAGCTGTTCTGTCCCTTCTACTTCTTCGAATTCTATTAGTTCTTCTTCTATTTCGAATGCATCTTCTTGTAAGGTACCATTTTTAATTTGGTAGGTTGAAGAAGTAACTTGCCTTAGTAATGGGTTTGGCTCATCATTTGGGCTGGATATATTGGTATATGTTTTTTGTGTTTTTGCCGAGAGTTCAAATGGTGTTCGATCTTCTGCTCCATATATAGACCAACCGTATTTGGCATTTTGTCCATAAAAATGATATTGAGTAATTGTATAACCGGTGTTTCTATCTATTACATGAATTGTTCCTATTTGTGTTGGAGAATCCCTTCGATCTGATTCAGATTCAGATATATATAGAATATATTTTTCATCTTCGGCTTCCGGAATTTGTATAGCTGGGAATTTACTTCCTAATAATCGACACCAATTTTTTGCAGAAAAAGGGACATAATTTATTCCGTTAACTTCTATAAATTCTGCATTCGTAAACGGAATATAATAAGCACATTCCTCAATTTCCTCATTTGTTGCGGGTCTAGCATGCCATGAACGTTCATGAATTATCATTGGGACTCCACCTATTGTAGGAATTTCAAATGAATTTGTAATACATTCGAGTGTGGCAAAAGTTTCCGAATAATGAAAGACAGTTTTGAATGGCCTTTTTAATAAATATTTTTCGAAAGTATTAACAGTTGTGTATACACCATTAGAATCTGGATGAAATGGACGCCCTGTTATCGCGATGCCATATAGAGCATCTTTATAAAAAGTTTCACGATAGTCTATTACTTGGTTTTGTAAGTCTTGTTCGTCAGAATATTCATCTTCTGAAAATAATTCCCGTTCTTCATCTTCAACGTCCCATTTTAGTTCAGAATAAAAATCTGATGGATATTCATAGAAAATCGGAACGACACTTTGGTCTATAGCTGATTTTACTATGCCGCCTAAAATTTGAGAGCCAAAATTATAATTAGCTTCTTCAGGCTCTTTGTAATATCGATCAAGGGCTTCCGTATCTAAATGAATATAATTTGTAGATGGCTTAACGGTTGGGTCTGTTTCTTCTGAAGTAGTTTCTGGATTGTAAAATCTCAACATATTAATATGTATGGGCGGAAATTACTTAGGAGTATATTCAATTTTCACTTTGGAATCAATGATTTTAGATTTTATTGCCCGGCCTTAAAAACTTTAAGCCGAAATATATCACAACAATTAGTATTACTGCCCCTACCCCAATAATATATGGAAAGTAGTCGCTTGTAGTAATTGCTTCTGCTGGTTTTGGGCTTGTTATGCTTGACGCAATTTTATAAGTTGTGGGCGTTATATCGCTTCTAATCTGTGTTGCGTTTTCGTCTGTTAATGCAATTTTTCCATTTCCTTTTAGTGCAAAGTTTCCTTCTTTTAACGTTTTGAATTTTAGTGTGACTACATTATTATCACCGATCGCAAGTTTATCTTTTCCTAACATTGCCGCCGTTATTGTCACTGTATTAACAATCTTTGTAGGACCATTCACTAGTGTCCATCCGTCAGAAAGTTTTCCGTCTATAAATTCCAAATTCTCAAATTCTATGTTCAATGTAAAAGCATTATAGGCATTAGAACTATTAATGTTTATTGGAACATTAATCTCGGTCTCTGAGGGATAATCTTTTTGCTCTAAATTAATAGTAAATTGTGTAGCTGCTGCAAAAGCTGATTTTGCTAAGAATATTGTAAGTGTTACTGCGAAAATTATTGCGATTAGTTTTATTTTGTTCATATTATTCCTCCCAGTTGCGAGCCAAAATACTTAAATCTGATAAGTCGATTATTCCATCTGCGTTAAGATCCCCATCGCTTCTTCCGGATATATTTTTTAACCAGTTATCCATAATAACTTGTAAATCTTTCATATCAAACTTATTATCACCTGTTATGTCTTTTGTTTTAATTTCTGTCATTTCGAGTACTGGTTCAGACGGTTCGGTTACAGGGGTATTTGTCTCACCAGATCTAGGTATATAAGGCGTAATTCCATCACCTGGAATGTCAGCCTCATTTTTTACTTTAATATCATTATCTTTTACATATATTTCGGTATCATTTACGTCGATGTCATCATAACGTCCGTCTTCTGAATCTACTTCATATTTAATTTTAACTTTGTGGTCACCATCTACCGTGTTGTTATCGATTGCTTTTATCTTTACTTTTTTGGATTTTTCCCAGTCATCTGGCTCGATTTCTAAAGTGCTATCGTCAATGTCGATATACTTTCCATCATCATCTGCTGACAATTTTATTTTTACCTTTTCGGATGGTTGGTCAGAAAGTTCGACCTCGATTGTATCTGTATCTCCGCCTTCTTCTACTACTGTATCTCCGCCGGTTTCTGTTACTTGAATTTCGACATTTTCTTCTCTTTCATCATCTGTAATGGTTACAACTACATTTGAAATATCCAGATCGTCGAAATCACTATCATCTGATTCACTTGAATGTGTAATGGTTGCTGTACGGTTACCTTGAAAATCATCATCGTCAATTCCTGTTACCGTAATACTTTGCGGTACGTTCCAATCGGATGCTGTAAATGTGAGTTCTGACTCGGAAATTGTAATTTCATCGCTGGTAGTAGCAATATTAATAGTTACATTCGCAGCTGGAATTGTATTGAGCGAGATTGTATAAATATCGGTTCCGCCGTGCTCATTTACGCTTGTTGATCCGTCGCTTTGAGAAAGTGTTACCCCAGGAACTTCATTGTCTTCGACAGATACAGTAATTGAGTTGATTGAAATTCCGTCATAGAAATTATCTGTACTTAGTGCTTCATGGTCTATGTTTTTTGATCGTGTTCCATCGATAATTAAGTTGTCTACAGCGCTTACAGTTATTGTTTGCGGCGTATTCCAATTTGAAATCGTGAATGTTAATGATGTGGGATTTACTGTTACTCCGCTATCCGGATCCGGATTTATTATGACTGTATTAGTTGGCTGAGTATTTAATACAACAGTATATGTATCGGTTGTTCCATCTTCATTTACTGTTGTTGATCCTGAACTTTGAGACAAAGTTACTCCAGCTGTGTCGTTGTCGGTAACAGTAAAATCGACGCCGGGAATATCGAAATCATTGTAAGAAAGATCTGAACTTGAAACTGCAAATGATACTGTTCTGGAATGTGATCCTTCGGCAACATTATCGTCTGTTGCAGTGACAGTGACTGTTTGCGCAACATTCCAATTTGAATTTGTGAATGTTAATGTGCTCGATGATGTGCCCTGTTTGTATGCAGTCGCCTCTGATGTTGCCATTGAAATCGTTACATCTGATGATGGTTGTGTGTCTAGTACAACAGTAAATGTGTCAGTTGTTCCTGATTCAGAAATTGCTGTGTCTCCGCCAGTTTCAGTTACAGTTATTCCGGATGTATCGTCATCAGTTACGAGTACCGTTACATTTGATGTTTTGCCGCTATAGTTTGTATCAGAACTTGATGATGTATGTGTTAGTACATTCGAATAATTTCCCGTGGCAACTGAGTCGTTGTTTGCAGTTACTGTAACTGTTTGGGGTGTGTCCCAATTACCTGTTGTAAATGAGAGAGATGTTTTATCAAGATCAACGCTATCATTGCCTGTTATATTTACAGTTACATCAGAAGTCGGTTGTGATGTTAATACTACTGTATATGAATCAGATGTTTCACCTGCTTCTGCTACTTCTGTTGAGCCGCTACTTTGCGAAATTGAAATTGCGGCAGTGTCATTATCACTTATATTTACAATAACCTGTCCGATTGTTAACCCGTTAAATGCTCCATCACTTGAAGTTGATGTGTGAGTAAGAGTAGCTTGGTGCGCACCTTCTGCAATTGAATCATTAAGGGCCGTTATAGTAACTGTTTGTGGAGTATCCCAGTTTAAATCGGTAAATGTAACCGATGGTGCGGATAAACTTACTTGTCCACCAGTTCCAGCAATATTTACTGTTACATCTGCGGATGGTTGATTGTCTAAAACAATTGTGTATGAATCGGTTGCCCCGCCTTCTGTTACATTTGTGGAACCACCGCTTTGAGTGATTGTTATACCAGGTGTTTCATCTTCGGTAATACTTACCGAAACAGTCGAGATTGAAATTCCATCATAGTTGTCATCGCTACTTGTTGCAGTATGTGTAATATCTACTGAACCATTCCCAATATAGTTTGAATCATTTGTTGCAATTACAGTGACAGTCTGAGGAGTATCCCAATTTGAAGTTGTGAATGTTAACGACGACGCACTTAATTGCAGTCTGCTTGTAGTTGATAAATCTACTGTTACATCTGCTGATGGTTGTGAATCTAAAACTATAGTATAAGTATCAGTCGCTCCACCTTCTGTTACGGCTGTTGTTCCACCTGACTGAGTAACTGTTATTCCAGCTGTATCGTTATCGGTAATATCTACGATTATGTCACTAATATTTAGTACGCTATATTTTGTATCGCTACTTGTGATTTCAAAGCTTATATCTCCGGTATGTGACCCTTCTTGAACTTCATCGTCGATAGCTGTTACCACAATTGTCTGTGGTGTGTCCCAATTGCTTGCTGTGAAAAGAATGTCTGGTACGATTGGGTTTTCTTCATCGGGCGTTAGCGGATCTTGATTTAAAGCTGTAACTTGTAATGAGCTTAAATCAACACTGACAGATGATGTTGGTTCGGACGCTAAAACAATTGTGAATGTGTCTGTAGTTCCTCCTTCTGTTACGTCAGTTCCACCACCCGATTCTGAAATATTTATGTCGGCCGTGTCATTATCTGTAACAGCTGTTGTAACTGAATCGACAGAAATTGCATTGTAGTTTGAATCAGAGCTCGTAGCGGTATGAGTAATAATTGAGTCTTCCGAGTCTTCATCTATATCATCGTTTACGGCCGTAACTGTTACTGTTTGTGCGCTACTCCAATCTGAATTTGTGAAAGTTAAAGTACTTTTATCTAGTGAAACTTCTGAGTCATGATCAATAGCAACAGTCACATCGTTTGTTGGTTGTGATGTAAGCACAACTGTATATGAATCAGTAGATCCACCTTCTGTTACGGCTGTTGTACCGCTTGATTGTGTAACTGTTATACCAGCTGTATCGTTATCGGTTACTGTTGCTGTTATAGATCCGATTGAAATATTGTTGTAATTTCCGTCAGAGCTCGCCGCCGTATGATTTATTGTTCCACTATGTGTTCCTTCGACTATCGAGTCATTTACACCAGTAATAGTAACTGTTTGTGGTGTGCTCCAATTTGATGTTGTAAATGTAAGTGTTGGATTATCTACACTGACTTGTGAATCTGGAGAAACCGTAATCGTAACATCGGATGTTGGTAATGTTGAAAGAGCAATTGTGTACGAATCGGTTGCTCCACCTTCTGTTACATTTGTTGAGCCAGAACTTTCTGAAACTGAAACGCCGGCAGAATCATTATCAGTGATTTTTACAGTTTTTGTGGGGAACGAAAGTCCATTATATTTAGCATCGGAGCTTGTTGCCGTATGTGTAATTATTCCGTTGTGTGCACCTTCGGCTGTTAAATCGTCGATTGCTGTTGCAGTAATCTGTTTATTTGAATTCCAGTCTGAAGATGTAAAAGTCAAACTTGTCGGTGAAACTTGTACTTGGGAATCTCCGCTTATGCTGACAGTAACATCAGATGTTGGCTGCGTATTTAATCTAATTGTATAAGTTGCAGTTGCGCCGCCTTCTGTAGCGTTAATTGATGTCGATGGTGTAATACTTCGTCCGGCTGTGTCGTTGTCTGTAATCGTGTATGTATAAATTACGTTTGATCCTAAAGTACCATTTGTCGGACTTGAAAGTGTAACAATTATAGTTTCGTCATCTTCATCGATTTGATCATTAACAATTGTTACTGGAATTGTAGTTGTTGTGTTTCCAGCTGTAACAGTTGCGGTTCCACTTGCGAGCGTGTAATCTGTTCCGCTTCCAGATGCTGTGCCACCTGTTACGGCGTAGTTAACTGAAACATTTTGTGATGTTGCTGTCGAAATTGAAATTGGCAAACTAACAGAGGTTGTTGCTTCATCTCCACTTGCTGCAGTTGAAGTAAATTGAATACTTGGAATTGCTGCCGTTGCAAAGTCAGTACTTGTTTCAGTGTTTCCTCCAAATGGAACCCATGCGGAAGTGTTTCCTAACGAGTCTACAACTCGGGCTTGCCAATGATAATTTAATCCAACTGTTAGACCAGTCACACTAATTGTAGGATTTGCTTCAGATCCGGAAGTTGCCACAGGTACACTTGAAAAGTTTGCCGTTCCCGTAAATGCAGTTGTTGTCGGCTGAACTTCAGCCTGAAGAGTTAGGGTATCAGGATTATCTGCGTCATTTACTGTTGAGCCTATACACATCGCTGTTCCGTTTACAAAACCGCCAATATTTAAGGCAGATGTACAGTTAGTTTGATATTGTGCAGTCAAACTAATTGCAGGTGTCGACATGCTCTTAATAGAAACATCGTCGTAAGTCAAAGTAATTGGAGCTGAACATGTTGAAGATATAAAAGATCGAATTCCTGATGCGCCGGAATTTTGTAAGTTTGATTCTGAGTCGGTTGTAGTTAAGTCCCAAGATGTAGGTTCGGTTGTTCCATCTTGCCATACTTTCATTCTTATTGTTGTAGGACTTGTTCCGTATGTTTGAACTCTTAGTTTATAAAAAGTATCTGCAGTAAAAGTTTCACGAGATACGGTTGTGTCTGCCGAAATTGTTGTAAGTGAAGTTGAACCGAGCAATTTTCCTGCTAGTAGTTTTAAACTTGTACCTGAAAACTGAAGTCGGTGTCTATATTCCCAATTAGTAAGTGAAGCTTGCTTTCGACTAACTACATATATAGTTTGTGTTTCATTTGTTATTGGAGCTTTATTCGATTTAACTTTAAATGTCATATCGCTATTTAATACATCCAGTCCGTCTAGCCTTTCTTGATTAGTTGTATTACAGCTTCCATGAACAGACAAACCTTGTGTTCCATTTATAGAATGCGATCCTCCTGACCCCGATTGAGCAGTTGTCCATGTTTGGCTTCCGGTTTCTGTTGTTCCCCATCCCGATGCCGCAGTTCTTGTGAATGTATCTGCAACATATGTAGTTCCGTTAAATGGAACGCTGGACACAACATTTTCGAATGATCCGATATCCATAGTTGTATTTTGTGGTATTGAGGTTCCGTCAGAGTCTTCATTCATGAACGAATAAGCGAGCATTTCAGAATCATTAGAACCTATATCAATTGCCGGGCTTCCCGATTGTAATCTGAAGTTTCCATTCGCGGCGTCAACGAAAAGCGGATCAACTTTTTGTGAGGTTCCATCGATTGTATAGTTTTGTGTAAATTGAGATGGAAATGGCGATCCGTCACCATCCCAGAAAATGTTATTTGTTTCTATAGGAGTCTGCCCAGTTCCAACGTATATTGCTTTAGTTCGTGCCCAAATAATATTATTCCGCATTATCAAAACATCTGTGTCGCATCCGCTACAACTTATTCCCTGTGAATCGTTCGTGCTTGATGAGTAATATGTGTTGTTGTATAAGCGAACTCCGAGAGTCGGTCCGAATGTAATGTTTTTACCATGAATAACAATAAATCTTGCTTTATCCTGGTCAGTAGATACTACGTTATAAGCGAAAACAATATCTTCGCTATTAAAATCCAGATCGTCAGTTTTTCCACCAATTTCTGAAAAAACTCTATTCCCAATCGAAACATTGTGGTGAATAACATTTCTTTTCGCGTCATAAACTTCAATTGCATTACTTTCGATCATTCCGGATTCGGGCGGACAATTTGCTTTATTGTCCTTCATGAAATTGTAGGCAACTATATTGTCATTACCTTTTATATCGATTGCTTTAGCTCCATTTAGTGATTGTTGAGGAACAATATCGTTAGCAGCTGCAGTATTTTCTGAAATATCATTATATATAATAGTAAGATGATGAGGAGTTACACTCGCATCTGCTTCATTCACTTGAACATTTATCCCTCTAGAAAATTGCGTAATGGTGCTGTTTTGAATAGTAATATGGTGAGATGTTGTACCAACTTTTACTCCGTAAAAATATCCGAATGCCATGTCAGGGCAAAGTGTAAATCCCCCTTCTGCTTCAGTACCATGCGGCAACGTTGACTGGTCTGCCGTTAGTTTTAGATTCTCGATAGTAATGTAAGTTCCAATAACTTCGATGGCCGTGCTTGTATCAGGGTAATCTAGCCAGAGAATTGGTTGAGCGCCTGTTCCATATGCCCCAATTGTAATTGGACTTTCACTAGTTCCAGTCCAATCTGCTTTAATATTGTATCCGGTAAAATTGCACCCTCTATTTAAGTATAAATTCTCACCAGCAGATAAATTTACTTGTGTGCCATCTGCACCTCTACCAGTAAAACGCTTTAAAGTTTTATATGGAGTTCCTGAAGTTCCATCGCCATTATCGTTTGCAGCATTACAATCAACATAGTAATCCCTTGCAAATGCCGAAGCCGGTTTTACTAAAGTGAAAAATACAAAAATAAGTGGAAGAATAAAAAAAAGAATCCGAAGATTCTTTGTCGGTGCATCGCCCGCAGTGTAATTCAAGAAACCATTAAGATTATTCCGAGCATGTGGACGGAAGGGCATTTTTACAAATAACAAGAATTTTAATAACTTCCGTTTAGCTTAATCCTCATATCTATATAGCACAACCCCCAAATAACACCTTGGTTATGGGAATATAGAGCTTCTATATAGATGCTTATCAGTAATTTGATTAGTGTGATACTCAGTTGCTAATATAAGCTTATGGATTTAAAGTCTACCTCCCTTTTTATTGTGCTTTCGTTGTTAACAGGAATATTAATAGTTGCAAGCCTAACACTTGGGATATTTCCGCTAGCCTTTATTGTGGTTGTATACCTTTGTTTCGCCGGTTTTTATATTAATCATAAAAATACTAAAGAAACTTCATTAAGATATTTCGCATACTGCATTTTGCCAATATTGCCTATTTATTTAACTCGATTATTCGCTATGACTTCAGAAGATTATGGTTTATATAAGTTAGTAATAGATTTTCTGATTTGCCTACCCTATTCTATTGCCGCATTTGTAATTGGAATTATCCTTATGGCAAGAAGCGCTTTTATGAAAAATAATTTATTCACAGCTTATAATTTAATTTTTTCTTTTGCGTTGTCCGCGATTATTTATATTTCATTGGTTCGGAATTGGTAAGGCTACTCATATCTTAACGCCTCAATCGGCTGCAATTTCGACGCCTTTTGTGCTGGGTACCATCCGAAAATTATTCCGATTAAACACGAGACTCCTGCTGATAATAAAATTGCATTTGGCGCGAATACAAATGACAGGTTCATTAACTTGGTGATTCCGTAAGATGCTCCTACCCCGATTAAGATTCCGATTATTCCTCCTGTTATAGTTAGCACAACTGCCTCGACTAAAAACTGTGTAACGATTGTTCGGCGTTTTGCTCCGAGGGCTTTTCTAAGGCCTATTTCCATTGTTCGCTCGGTGACGGTTACTAGCATTATATTCATGATTCCAATTCCTCCTACTATTAAAGAGATTGCGGCGATTCCAGCTAACAATGATGTGAAGGTTCCGGTTACTTCGCTGATTGTGTCGAGTAAATCTTCTTGTGAAGAGATTGAAAAATCGGCATCGTCTGGAGTATCTAGATTATG
Organism: uncultured Candidatus Saccharibacteria bacterium; assembly: GCA_965230915.1. Lineage (GTDB taxonomy): Bacteria > Patescibacteriota > WWE3 > 2-01-FULL-39-13 > 2-01-FULL-39-13 > CAYHDM01. The sequence goes on from OZ246395.1 coordinate 363,135, forward strand.
GCGCTCTAGTAAAAAGAAACCGATTTGGTTTTGTGCAGCTTCCATTACGTTTTCGTCTTTTGCAGTTACATAAATTGTCGAAACGTAATCGACTCCGAATAATATATTTTGTGCAGTTGAAAGTGGAATGTAAACGGCTTCGCTTGAACTTCCGAATCCAGAAACTTCTTCGGAGATTCCAACGATGTCATAAGTGCTGCCTTCGATTTTTATTTGTGCCCCAACGCCTGTGCTGGAATTTCCGAATAATTCGGTTGCAACATCGGGAGTTATAACTGCAACTTTTCTTGTAGATAAAATGTCGTCGGTTGTAATTGGGGATCCAATTGTTACTTCTATATTTCGTAAATCAAAATAATTTTCACTGACTCCAATTACAGTTGCGTTCATGTTTGCATCTTCGTATGCTAGCTGCCCCCTCGAAGAATATTCTGATGCAACTTTATCGATTGTTGTTATTCGATCTTCTGTCGCGATGGCTTCGGCGTCTTGTAAAGTTAATGTAGTTCCGCTTCCTGATTGTCCGCCAAGAAAGCCGCCACCGCTACTTGCACCTGGTCTAATAGTTAATAAGTTTGCTCCTAAAGATTGTATTTGAGATTTGATGCTTTCCTGGCTTGCTTGTCCAAGAGACATTAATGCAATAACTGATCCGACACCAATAATTATTCCGAGTGCAGAAAGTGCTGTTCGCAGTTTGTTTGTTGTTAAGACTGATATGGATTCCTCAAAAATTTCTATTAAGTTCATTTTTTGCCCTTCCCTTTCGTGTCGCTGACGAGTTTGCCGTCAACAAGTTTTATAACTCGGTTCGCACGTTGTGCGATTTCATCATTGTGAGTAATTACTATAATAGTATGTCCCTTTTTGTTTAGGTCCTTAAAGATGTCGATTATTTCATCGCTTTGATTTGTAGGAAGGTTTCCGGTTGGTTCATCGGCTAATAATATAGATGGTTCCATTGTTAGAGCGCGGGCGATAGCGACTCTTTGTTTTTGACCTCCGGAAAGTTCATTAGGTCTATTTGAAAGTTTATTTCCAAGTCCGACAACATTTAAATATTTCTGTGCACGTTCCAATCTTTCAGATTTAGAGAGTCCACCATAAGCCATTGGCAACGAAACATTTTTTAATGCGGATGTTCTTGGTAATAAGTTGTATGACTGAAAAATAAATCCAATTTCTTTGTTTCGAATTTCAGCGAGTTCGTCGTCGCTTAAATTTTCTACGTTTTGATTATTTAAAATATATTGTCCGCTAGATGGAACATCGAGAGCTCCGAGTATATGCATGAGTGTAGATTTACCAGAACCAGATGGGCCGATTATCGCGACAAATTCTCCTTTATCAATTTTAAAGTTGATATCAGATAAAGCGTGAGTCGTAACGTCTCCGTTTACGTAAGTTTTAGTGATGTGTTTTACTTCGATCATGTTATTGTCTAACTCTTACTGCTCCGCCTGTTCCGAATGTGCCGATACGAACATTGTTTTGTGTGTTTGTATTCGTAAAGCCACTCGTCGAAAACGCCGTTACAATAACTTCATCGCCTTCATTTACCCCACTAATAATTTCTGTGTTATCATCGCCGATTAAGCCAGTTTGAACTTCGACTTTTCCATTTAAAGTTGTTACATAGGATTTGCCATCTCTATCTTTTGTAACTGCACTTGATGGAACCGAAACCACATCAGCTTTTTCTTCGACAATTATTTCGGCATCAACGCTCATGTTTGGTAAAACGTTTGGAGAATCGTTTTCGAATTGAATTATTACCGGATAATTCGAAACTCCATTTGATGACTCGCCTATTCTGTCGATTCCGACAACAGTTCCTGTGAAAGTTTCATCTTTAATACTGCTCATAGTTAAGTTAACTTTTTGCCCGACTTTTATTTTATTTATATCGACTTCGGTTATGTTTACAGTTGCAAGTGGAGTTCCCTCTTGTTTAATTGATGCGACAGTTTGAATTGATTTTTCGGATACAGAGTTTTCAACTTTCATACCTGCGACTGCTACGATGTTTGCGACTGTTCCGCTAGCCGGAGCTGTAATTATCGGAGATTGCGATTGGTAATTTATTGATGATGAACTTAACGATAATTGTTGTTGCGAAATATTTTTGGCTTGTAAATCGTATGATTGTTTCGCAGAAACATATTCTGCATATGCAGTATCGTATTCTAATTTTTCTGCATCGGTTTGATAGCTCGTTCGTTTTTTAACTTCATCAAGTTTCGCTTCTTTTTGCTTTAATGTGTTTTGAAGATTTACGAGTTGATTCTTAGCTTCTTGAAGTTGAATTTGCGATCCGGTGTAACTTGCGAGTGAACTTGTTTGGCTCGCCTCCCCTTCGTTGTCTAGTGTTACTTCCATTAATTTCTGACCTTCGGTAACTGTGTCACCTTCTTTTACAAAAACTTCTTTGATGATTCCATTTACTGAAGTTGTTACCGCTAGATAGTTAGCAGTTGCGATTGTTCCCGATGCTGCGATTGTGGACTTAACTGTTCCACGTTCAGCAGTTCTGGTAAGAGTTGGAAGTTCTGATGTAGATGAATTACTCATGGAATTTTTATAGTAGAAGTAGCTTACGCCGCCGACTACTATAAGGATTGCAGGAATGATCCATTTATAGTTAGTTTTTAAATATTTTTTCATACGCGAAGTATACGCCTAGAAAACTGAAAAGGTGCTGAGAGAGTATTAATTTGTGAATTCTTGTATGAGCTTACTCAATAATTCTATTCTACTTTTCTCAGCCTCCAACAAATGTAATGGAAAGTGTTGTTCATACTTATGGTGGATTAATTTGTCTTTTTTGGATAAAAATTGTGTATGGAATACTTTTTTGCACATATCGCTACTGTATCCACTGATATTATGCCCGAGGATTGTTAATAGAAGCCCTTCTAGACAGGGTGATGAGAAATAAACGCGGAAATCATACTGCTTGATTTTAGCTTGGTATTTTTCTGAAATAGGCATATCAGAGTCAAGCAGAATAAACTTTTCGTTGAAATCAAACGCCTTTACTTGCCTTATCGCGTGGTCTATTACACTATGTGGTCCTCCACCACCTCCGTTTGTTATTACTATTCTAGTTTCATTTTTTTTCGCATATTTGCTATTGATATACCGCATTAAAGCTTCTTCCGTCGGACCTTCTCCATAAGCAAGTTTAGTTTTAAGTATTGGGCGGATGAATCGTCTCATATTCTATATATTAGGTAGTCCTCCGTACGCTCCAGAGAAGTACTTAGCATGTAAATTTTCGTCCGGTCTTATTCCCTTAATACTATCAAGTCGCCATACGATGCTGCTTCCTTTTCTATCCTCCTTTTCCACCATTAATATTTGATATTTATCGAGTTTATTGAATATGTGGTACTGATGTGTTGTGAATATGAACTGGGCATTATTCTCGTTTATATCTTTAGATGTAAATAGATTTATCAGTTCATTTACCATATTAGGGTGCAGAACATTGTCAAATTCATCTATGATGGCAACGCTACCTTTCTTGATTGCTACTAGCATTATTTTCAGCAAATGTATTAACCGTCTTGTACCGCTAGATTCTAGTTCATACGGTATTATAAATTCATTTTTTAGGAATTTATGAAATCCAAATGCGCTATATTTCGCATTGGATTTTTTATTTTTTTGTTTTTCGTCATCTTCAGTAAATGTGAGTAAGTCGTGCATACCAATATCATATTTTTTCAAGAGGTCAATGATAACCAGCTTTATTGCTTTGTTTTCTTCAAGGAATTCAATTAGGCTATTTTCATTATCGTCTGCAGATTTTCTTTCATGAAGGATATCAGTGTAAGCTATGCTGCAATAAATCGAATGCCAATAATCAAATATGTCGCTTATGTATTTGTTGTTAGATTTCTCAACAACAGATAAAAATGAAGCATTTGGGGGCACTAGTTCCCTAAATTTAGCGACTGAGGACAATTCTTCTGAAAATTTATATACATAATTATTACTTTTAAATTCTCTTTGGAATAAAGATGCATATCGATTCGTTTTATGGTTCCATATTTTTAGTGACTCTGACTCAATTATATTTTTATTTAGAGTAAGACTATACTTAAAGACATTCTTTTGTGTCTCAAAGGTTACTGACAAGTCTGTAGGTTTACGATTATCAGGTAGTCCGAAGGTCACGAAAGGCATGTACCTAGATTTATTTTGGCTAAATGATTCTGTTAGAACCCATTTTATGAAGGGAATTACTCTTAGGGCATTCGTTTTCCCGGTCGCATTAGCTCCAGTTATGGCGAGAACCTTAGTTATTCGTCCATTATTTCTAGACTTTATATATGATTCTGAGAGAGGGGCTTTGTTATTAACCTCTAAATCAACCGTAGCTTCCTTAAGAAAGGAGTAGAAGTTTTTAAAAGTATAATTATGGATCATGGCTAGATATTACAATATCTGTAGATTTTAGTCAATAATCGCGGTTTTTTCGTCAAATCTCGACTTAATTACTGGTTTAATGTATAATTTCGGAATATGTTTACAAAAACTATATTTGCTTCGAAAGTCTCAACAGATGTGAAAAATGCGATAAAAGACTGTCTTTTATGCTTTATATACCGTAAGCAAGACTTGATTACATTTCTTAAATCTTGTAATTTTACGAGCCAAGATTTGCGCATGGTTACTACAAATCTCACAAAGTCTCAAATAATCGACATGTCATTTTCAAATATTGAATCTAGGCCGGATAAAGGGGTCGTCCAATATAAGTCTGTGATTGAGACTTTGATCTTTTGGAGTGATTTTGATTCCTATTGGTTTAGAAACGGCAACTTAGATAAGGATGTTGCAATTGAAAGTCAAAATAGGTTAAAGAAAATTCTTAGTGTGAAAACGGATCAGGATAGACTCAAACAAGAGGAGATTCAAAGAAAAACTCAATTAGAATCGATTAAAAGCAAGCAAAAGACGCTAGAAGACTTGAATGAAAGGTTTACAGTTCTATGTAAAATGTCTGAGAATGCGCAGAAAAGAGGGATTGAATTCGAGAAATTCTTAGTGGACTTGTTTAACTTGTCTGATATAAAAATTGACGCCCCGTTTAAATTAAAAGGAGAACAGATTGATGGAAGTATAAATTTAGGGGGCAATAATTATATTTTAGAAGCTAAATGGCAAGATTTAGCTTCTGCCAACGATCAGCTATATCAATTTGCTTATAAAATTGAAAGCAACACCCTCTATCCTAGAGGGATATTTATATCTATAAATGGATACTCTAGTGAAGTTATTGATAGAGTTACCCATAATAAGAAGCCACAGTTAATATTAGTTGATGCTAGCGATCTGCTTTTCGTATTAGAAGGACGTGTAAATTTATCAGATTTGCTGAACTTGAAAATAAAACATGCACAAACTCGAGGGGAAATTTATATAAACGCTTTTAAATTATTAGAAGCTAAGTAATATTTTGTATGCTTTCAATGATTAATCCGTGATTCAAGTTGTCGACGGAGAGATAAAGATTTTGACTGAAGGAATTGTTAAGAAATACAATTAACTTCCAGCTTTTCTCAACTCCTCCAACAACCTCTCTTCCACTTCAACCTCCCCTGCTTCCATATTCATCTTCAAAGTTTTATTACTCTGTTCTCCGGAAACAAAAATCTCGTCCACTCCATCTAACTTCTTTGCTCCCTTTATAGCTCCAACAATTCTTGAATTCTCCTTCTTAAAATCATCTGCACTTGTCAAAATATTTGGATCAATCGCGATAACAAGATTTCCGGAATTATCGCTGTCGTCATCAAATGAATCGGCTTGAACTAAAGAGCCGGCGAATATTTGAACGATCAATGCGAGGCCAGAGCCTTTGTGTCCGCCGAAAGTTTTTATTGCGCCGTCCATAATTTCTGCTGGATCAGTGGTTTCGGCACCAGTAGAGTCGTATCCCAAGCCTTCTGGTAATTTGCGACCAGCGGTCTTGGCTTCGATTAATCCGTAATATGCGATTGCTGATGTCGACATATCTAAAATTATTGGATCACCTTCGGTTGGAACTCCATATGCAAATGGATTTGTGCAAAACATTGCTTCGATAGATCCGAACGGCGCAGTCGTTTTAAATGGAGCTGACGCGAATGCGATTCCAATTAAATTTTGTTCTGCAATTTTTTGAACATAGTAGCCGAGAGCTCCGGTTGATTCGCCGGTATTAAAATTTCCGGCAATTCCGATTCCTGATTTTTTAGCTTTCTCGATTGCGATATCGCATAACGAATCCATGACGACCATTCCGTTTGTGTGATTTCCATTAACTAGTGCTGATACCGGAGTTTCTTTTATGGTTTTTGGTTCAGATGCTTCAGGATTTTTTGGAAGCCCATTGCCGATTAATTTAACAACGCCTTGGTTGCTGCCACGAAGTTGAGCGTACATTAAAACTTTTAATATTGTTTCTGCCTCTTTGTCGGTGTAATTAAATTTTTCGATAAGTATTTTGCGGGCGAGATCTTGTAATTCGGTTATGGCGATTTTTGTTTTCATAAGCGGAGTATAGCAAAATGAACATTATTTTTTGATATAATTTGCAATTATGAACGATGAATCAATACAACCTGTAGAAATCGATCTAACATTATTAGCTGAACAAGCTCTTGAAGACCATCAAAATAAAGATACTTACATAGTATTAGATCCTGAAAATGGAACCGAATCAGTACATCCATATTTCTATTGGGATGCTGCTGCTGCGGTTATCTCAAGAATTATTGAGGAATCAGGTATTGACCCCATTGATCTATTTAAACGACTTAAAGATCAAGGTGGATATGAAGACAAGCCTTGGAAATTTAGTTCAATTTCTAGTGGCGCGGTTGAGGAATATGGAACTTTTGGTGAAATGTTTTTGAACTTTTCTAGAGATGCACTTTCTTTGAAAATGGTCGAAATGAATCCGAATGTCTATGATTTGGATGAAGAAAAAAGAAGGATTGCTGGAACTAATAATCCAACTTATTTTGAGGATTCTTAATGAAACTCATCCTCTCCTCATTTGGAATCACCAACCAAACAATCGCAAATTCGCTTCAACAATTAGTCGGTAAATCGCCTTCTGAAACAAAAGTCGGATTCATTCCAACCGCTGCAAATATTGAACCCGGCAACAAAGACTGGTTCTTTTCGCAAATCGATGGGCTTCACAAATTCGGATATAACTATGTAGATGTAATCGATATCTCCGCCAGCGATGTAGATTGGCGCGAGCGCTTATCTCAAGTCGATGTAATTTTTATGAGTGGCGGAAACACATTCTATCTATTAAAATGCATTCGCGATTCTGGATTCGACCTTTGGTTCAAACAAAATCTCGATAAATTTGTGTATGTCGGTTCGAGCGCCGGAGGAATTGTTTGTACTCCGACGATTGCGATTGCAGGTGTTGAACCTGGTGATATTAATTATTCTAAATTAACAGATTTAACTGCGATGAATTTGGTCGATTTCGAGGTTTCTCCACATGTTCCAGAAATGCTGCCTTACGAAAATAATGAAGCTTATGCAAAAACGATCAAGAATACGCTTTATTGTTTAGACGATAATTCTGCGATTCAGGTTGTGAATGGTGAGATGAAGATTATTGGTGAAGGTGTTGTTAAGAAATACAATTAGGCTTAATTTATACAATTTCCCGACCAATTTATAAACTTGAAAAGGGCTCTTATATAGCCCTTTTCAGTTATCGCGCTTAATTTTGCTAAACTAATTTTCGTTGTTTTCTCATTTATTAATACCTATGCTATGTTTCATTCTCATGCCTAAGCCTATTGCCTGTAAGTCGATACCATTTTCTTTTGCCCAATTTTTGAATTCTGTCCTTTCGGTTTCCCTTTTTTCTTTAATTTGTTCGCGTGTTAAACTTTCAAAATTCGGCCTATTGTTTTGTCTTTCTTCTAGTTTTGCCACTAATTTTGTTTTTTGATCTTCGGAAAGTTTCCCTTCGCTAACCAAAGAATTTAATTTTGTTTCTAGATTAGCCGATCTGGTCTCGTGCATTTCGTCTCGGTGCTCGTCGAAAACTTGTTGCACATCATCTTTATTAAGATTAAATTTTTGTGCAATTCTATCTACAATCGACGTTCCTGCCATTGTCGTCGATTGAGCGTTTATAGTCCCTACTCCTAATGTCGCGAGTGTTACAACTGCGGCTGCACTTGCTAGTAATATTTTTTTGTTCATATAGTTTTCACCCCCTTAGATGATAGTTCGAGTATTGCAACCGTGGCTGAGATTATCCTGTAGTCTTTTTTGGTATAATAATGGCCGCACAGTAAATCCAATATATAGAGATAGGAGAAAGCAAATGTTTTTTGTGCCAGTAATGTATGATAGCAATCCGGATGCACGTTTTGACTTGAGCAAAGAGCAAGTCAAAGGTCTGAAATCGCTCTACGTCTACATCTTTGGTAACGATTGGAAGTACGAGCTAGCGATCTTATTCGCATTGCTCGGAGGGCATATGGCTCGGATGTTCTTAAGTTCTAAAGAAGAGGAATTTATTGAGGGCAGCGTTGTTTTCATGTATGGGTTTAAGGAATTGTTTATCCCTTGGGCAAACAGGCTTCTTCTGAAACCCGAGGTGAAGGCTAAGGTGACCCATATTATGCTTCTCGTTCTTGAGATCAAGTTTGGTGATTTATGGCCGACTAAGATCGCCGAATTCACTTCAAACTATTGGGTGCCTACAAAATCTGCCGTACTCGAAGTCAGCGTGCAGGAAACATTTTTGCACGAAGTTGCGGAATTAGTGCAACGCTATCCGATCGAGTTTATCGAGTGGATGGCAAATACGCCGGGCAACAAACCCGAATAACTGTGCTTTGTGCCCACCTGACCTACTGGCGGTTATTTTTACCGTCAGTAGGTGTTTATTTTTTATTCAGCCAAACCTCAGAAACAAAACTATAATATTAGTTATGAAGATTCTTATTATCGAAGACGACCACAAAATATCATCTGCAATTAAACGCGGATTAGAACAAGAAAATTTTTCAGTAGATACCGCATACGATGGCGATGACGGTTACGATCTTGCCGAAACTGGCGATTATGCTGCGATTATTTTAGACTTAATGCTTCCTAAATTAGATGGTTACGAGGTATGCAAAAAACTTAGAAAAGAAGATGTGCATACTCCGATTATTATGCTTACAGCACGTACGGAACTCGAGGATAAAGTTAATGGCCTAAATATTGGAGCGGATGACTATCTGCCAAAACCATTTGCTTTTGAAGAACTTTTAGCTCGTGTTCGTGCCTTAATTCGACGCCCAAATAATTTAACTGACAATAAACTTTCATACGAAGATTTGACCCTAGATACAAATACTTTTCAGGTCATGCGTAATGGCACCGAAATTCAACTTTCACGAAAGGAATACACGGTTTTAGAATTTTTGCTTCGAAATAAAGAAAAGATTGTTACAAAAGATCAATTAATAAGTCGGTTATGGGATTACGAGTCAGATATTTTACCGAATACAATTGAACAATACATTTCGTATTTAAGAAATAAAATTGACCGCCCTTTTAATCACAAACCAACTTTAATTAAAACTGTCAGAGGATTTGGGTATAAAATATCATCTAAATAAGTTAAAAATTATGAAAAAATGAAAAATATATTTGACTCTGCAAAAATAAAATTAACTGCTTTGTATTTAGCCATCATTATGGCTGTTACTGTTTCTTTTAGCATTTTTATTTTTCACGGAGTCAACGAAGCAACTAAGCACGCACTTGATATTCAACGTGCACGTGTTGAACGTCAATTATCCAGAGTCCCGGCACAGTTTCGCGGAAATGTAGTGTTCGAAGATTATAATACAAACGCTATTTTAGAAATTCGCGAGAAAGTTTTGTATAACCTCTTTTTTGTAAATGCTTTCATTTTTATAGTCTCTGGAACTCTTGGTTATTATTTAGCTGGTCGAACATTAGAGCCTATAGAGCAAATGTTGCTTAAGCAGAAAAGATTTATTTCTGATGCGGCACATGAACTTAAAACTCCACTTACTGCAATAAAGGCAGATTTAGAAGTAACTTTGAGAAGTAAAAATTTAGAATTATCAGAGGCTAAAGATGCTATGAATCGCACTTTAGAAGAAATAGATTCCCTCTCTGCAATAACTGCAAACTTATTAGCAACAAGCAAACATGAATTAGTTGACTCTTATAAAAAAGATATAAATATTTTTCAACTAAATAACCTTATAAATAAGGTTGCGAAAAAATATGCGGCAATAACAAAAGAAAAAAACATAAGAATTATTGAAAACTTAGCAGATGTAAAAATAAAAGGTGACCAAAAAGACATCGAGCAGGTTTTGAATAATATTATTGATAATGCGATCAAATATTCTAAAGACGATTCAAGTATAAATATCGTATTAACTCAAAATAATAAAAAAGCTGAAGTGAAAATCGAAGATGAAGGAGTCGGAATTGCCGAAAAAGATTTAGCCCATATATTTGATCCATTTTATAGAGCTGATATATCAAGAACAAAATCTAAAACCGAAGGTTATGGTTTGGGCCTTGCTATAAGTAAAGACATTATCGAATCGTATGGTGGAAAAATTGAAGTTACAAGTAAGCCAAATAAAGGATCAACCTTCACTATTACCTTGCCAGCAATATAATAAGACATATTTTGAAATATATTCTGCTAATTATTTAACTAGAATAATCGCATTAGCAAGTGGCCTACCTGGGCCAACAACATATTTCCCGTTTACATACATTGCGGCTGTTCCTCCTCCATCTAGGTTTAGCGCACTTTTGGCCCCCAGTGCTTTAATTGCATAGGCAGCGTCAACAACGCTTGCTTTTGTAACATAAGCTAAGTAAATATTATTATCGTCGATTCCTAAAACTCCGCGGGTACCTTTTGTAGATTGGGACGAATCAATGTCGCCTGAATCAACCACTACGTTTCCACCTGAAACTAGAAATGGATAATTGGAAATTGCAGCACTAACGCTTCCTCCGCCAAAATCAGATGTGCTTTCGTAACCTTTTACACTTGATCCATTAAAAGTAATAAGGCCTGTATCTCCCCATGAAAGTGCATCTTTATTTAGCCATTTGCCGTCGTTACTATCGTATAAAGCAAAATCAAAAGACCATTTTTTGTCAGCACAAGCAGCATAATCGGCGGGACATTCATAAGAGCCCGCGATTCCGGCGTATGCATTATTTTCATTTATATATTCTTGCAGAGATTTTGTTGCGCAATCATTTTCACAATCGTCTTCGATTGCGGCTAAAGTTTTTACGCGAACTGAAGATTTTGATGCTTTGATTAAGTAAACGCCAAATTTTCCGCGTTCTGTGTCTACGGTAACAAAGCTATAACCATTTCCGCCGGCCGTCGCAGGAGGAGGAAGCGTCGCCAAATATTTTTTATAATCATCTTCTAATTTTTTCGATTCGTCGGATATAGAAGCTGAAAGCTCGTCAAACTTTTTGTCTATTAATAGTTGCCCCCATGTTTTTGTTGCTTCATTAGCTGAATCGGTCTTTAATTTAACGTCGGTGTTTCGTTTTAGTTTTGTTTGAAAGGCTTGGTAGTCGGTATAAATTTGATTGACTTTTGTGTACGTACTCCCCTTCTCGGTATTTTTTAGTTCTTCTAATTCTAAATTAAGTGTAGCGAGTTCGCCTTCGAGTTTTATTTTTTCAGCGAGTTCCAGATGATCTATAAAAAGTTGATCGTCGAGGTTTTCGTTAAGATTGTTATAAGTCTTTTCAATTTGGGTTACTTTTTCATTTACTTTATTGTCTAACTTTTGAAGGTTTTGGCTCGATTCATAACGCACATAAATTATGAAGCCAAATAAGGCGATAATTAAAATTAGCCCGAGAATTATTGAGTTTTTAGGCTTATTGATGCGGGACAGTAACATCAGTATCTCTATTCTAACCTGTTTTTAAGTTTAAAAGCCACCTTTTCACTCCGAGGCGGGAGTTGACCTATAGTTTACTAAGGTTTATAATCTTGGACATTCCTAGCCCAAGTACACTACGGTTTTATACAGATCAGAAAGGAAAGTTCTATGGGTACCCGTCCTTTTCGCAGTCGCAATTCGTCCAAGTCGAACAGTTCTGCTCCGTCGGTATTGCCAGTTGTTTTTTGCCCCTGCTCGACGAGAACTAACCTAACTAACCCGCTAAGAATCGACGAAGAAGTTCTCACGAACATCTTGGAATGCGATTTTCCATGGCGCGAAGTCTACTACACACTTATGAATCACGGACTCAGGTCCCAACAGGCTTGCTACTCGATCGGCGGCGTCAAAGAGCTTTTGTTTTTGTCGGCATTTTCAACAGCGCCCTTGGGTATAAACCATGCATTTGTTTGCCAGGCATGGGCAGCGGCCATCGAACGGAAAGAATCTTACTCATACTTAATGGGTGAAATTGCCATTGCATCGTGCCACTTGGGTTTTAATGTTGAGCGAGTCGATAACTCTGAACTCTTCGTCACCGACGAGATGATAAGAAGATTCAACGAGGCGCATGCGGCGTATTTTCCGCATTCGCGAGTCTGGCCTCATCGTTATAAGCAGTACGCTTGATTCTGATTTTGACTAAAACCTAGTTATAATCCGAGCGAGGGCTTTAAATCCTAAAAAATTTAAACCCTCGTTCGGCCAGCTTTCTTTTTGCATCCACCCTATATATAAGATAAAATTTCGCAAGTATGTCCGAGAAATTTAAAGTCCTCCTATATTACAAATACGTTCACCTAGATAACCCAGAAAAAATCGTTAAAGCTCAAAAAGCTTTGTGCCAGCAGTTAGATATACATGGCCGAATTTTAATTTCAGAAGAAGGTATTAATGGAACATTGGCCGGGCTTCCGGATAAGGTCGATGAATATATTGCAGAAACCACGAAAATTCCTGAATTTGCTGATATTGAATGGAAAATTTCATGGGCCGATGAACAGGTATTCCCTCGCTTACGCGTTGTAGTTCGTAATGAAATCGTTACCTTAGGAATAAAGAAAGACGGCAAAGATGTTTCTGTTGAAAATAAAGCTGACTATATTGAGCCAGCCGAATTAGCTGAAAAATACGCGAATAATGATGACTTCATAATTGTCGATGCCAGAAATAATTATGAAGCCGACATCGGTAAGTTCAAAAACGCTATTGTTCCACCTATTCGCAATTTTAGGGATTTTCCCGAATTTGTTCAGAAAAACCTAAATTATGCCAAAGACAAAGAAATTATCACCTATTGTACCGGCGGAATTCGATGCGAAAAGGCTTCAGCCTACCTTCGTGAAAGCGGATTTACAAAAGTTCGCCAATTACATGGTGGGATTCATGAGTACGGCGTAAAGGCAGGCGGACGTGATTTCGAAGGCGAAATGTTTGTTTTTGATAAACGATTAAACGTTCCTGTTAATTCAGTTAACCCTACAGTGATTTCTAAATGTATTTATTGTGAAACACCAGTTTCCAGATACGTTGACTGTCAGGGACAAGGTTGCGATTCTCTTTTTATTTGCTGCGAAAACTGCGAACTTAAGCATAAAAGTGCGTGTTGTGAGAAATGCGAAGTGACCTCAAAGGTCAGCATAGATACTACCCTATAGCATTGACTATCCTGAATTAAATGTTAAGATTGTGCCACTTTGCGAATGCAAAGGCACAGTGATTTTCGAAGAGTGTTTTTTCAAAGGTGGAGGAAATGGCCAAGATTAGTCCATTCGCCTTAGTTTCAAGCTGTAAAAGGACCAAAGAATCAGATGACTTTGTAACAAAGCCAGATTTTGATGCGCGACCACATGAAGAAGAGATCACAGATACCACACAGGAGGAATATTTAAATCGTATGAATACCACGCCGAGTCAGAATGCAGAGAAGGCCAAACGCCCTAAGCTTGTTGTCTCATTCGAAAAGGGCAATGCCGAAAAGATGGTGTTACGCCAAGAATACGTGCGAGTCCTCAGGGAATATGCTGAACTTTTCGAGGATTGTTTTTTGGCTCAAGGTCACGTATGGGCTTGCCCGTTACCGTCGAATTTCCCCACAGAAGCCGATGTTTTATTGGGCAATATCCAGCACACTCCATTACGGACCGTGTTCAAGAACCTGTGGCATGCGTATGATTTTCTATACACTGTCTTTGTTGCGAACGAGACCCCAAAGGATGTGCAATTTCTCGAGGTGCGATCTACAACTAGACAGGAACAACCTAATCAGGAGCAAAAAGTGGACGAACCTAATCAACCACAAAGTCTGCATGATTTGCTGGCCTTGTTTGTGGAAGCCGCCGCGAGCCAGATGTTGAGCGCCAATGAAACGAATATGCTTGTCCTGCGGCATGTTCTTGCCGTCGCTGAAACGGGTAATGTCGAGATTTCTGTAAAGCGGCCGAAGCTCGCAAACGGTGTCGAAATCAGCATATTGAAGGATGACAAAGGCCAGATATATGCAATTAGTATCATAGATGGCGCCGAAGAAATCGAAATTTCGTACCGCCGTGGGCCGAAAAAGACCGCCTCACAAGAAAACACACCAGAAAATCAAGTAGACGCCTAGCGTCAAACCGTAACGCGGGATCAAAATATAATTTTTGCAAAAGCAAAATGTTTATGCCATTCGCATAAAACTATAGCTTAGCTAAATTATATTCCCGCGTTACACCGACTTTTCTCTTACCCAATTTGCAGCATCTAATAACGAATCAAAAGTTCCAGTATCAAACCATTTTCCGTTTAACTTAACAACATCAAGTTCTCCAAGTTCCAAATATTTTTTATGCAGGTCGACAATTTCGAGTTCTCCCCTGTCAGAAGGTTTTAACTCTTTTGCAAATTTAACGACACGCGAGTCATAAATATAAATTCCAGGTATAGCATATTTGCTTTTTGGATTTTTCGGTTTCTCTTCAATGCTCAAAACTTTTCCATTTTTATCAAATTCAACAACCCCAAATCTTTCTGGGTCGCTTACTTCAAGTGCAGCTACCCTTCCGCCTGATTTAAAACTCTGGATCATTTCGGTTAAGTCGTCTTCAAAAATATTGTCGCCGAGAATTAATGTAACATCATCATCGCCAATAAAAGAATTACCAATAATAAATGCATCAGAAAGTCCGCGCGCTTCTTCTTGAATTTCATATGTGAATTTTGCGCCAAATTCTTTTCCGGATCCTAATAGTTGTAAAAAATGTCCCGCGTAGTCAGGAGCAACAATAATTAAAATTTCCTTTATTCCAGCATTTAATAGTGTATTAAGTGGATAAAAGATCATCGGTTTATCGTATACGGGAAGAAGTTGTTTGCTTGTGATTTTAGTTAATGGACGAAGCCGTGTGCCTTTTCCGCCTGCGAGAATGATTCCTTTCATAATAAAAAGATAGGAAGTGCGGGTAGTAAGCAGGGATTTGATCTGGGGGAGATCATTACCCGGCTCACTACCCAAAAAACCTCTAAGAAAATTAGAAGATTTAAAACAAAAACACCACTATCCGTTTTGCCCAACCGAGGGCACCACAACGTCAGACTCAACTCTGCAACACGGGCACACAATTCTTCTGGCCTTAAGCCAGACGCAGAAGTTGATCTATTTCTAATCTTCTTAGACGTAATTTCAATATATGATGTGTGGCGTTAAAATGCAATGCTATTTTAGGAATCCGAACATTTCTTCCAAGTTCTTCACAATCAAATCAACAACACTTTCGCGTGGTTGTGGTGTTAAAAGTGTGTAATTTTGTGATTCTCCAGTATTGCCGCCGGTATCGGTTGATTGAATTTTGTAACTGTAAACTTTTCCTGATGAAAATACGGATGAAATAACAATATGTTCGCGGCGCAACGCCGTATCTTCTGGAACAGATAATCTTAATTCACCATTTGAGCGAACTCCTTCATCATAAATAATTTTTGATGTAGCTGGTTTATTTGTTTTCCATGAAATAATCGTTTGAACTTGCTCTACTTTTCCAGGAACCAACGATGTGGTTACGCGAACATCAGAAATTATCGGTGGAGAACTATTTAGTACAGTCGCAAAAGTTACAATTGATGATTCCGTTTCATTCCCATTTTCATCAATAGATACAACTTGTGCACTGTAATTTGTAGAAGGAGTTAATTCTTCCGTTGTATAAGAGTGGCCAGTTATAAAACTGTCATTGGTATCAGTTTGGGCCTGGCCAGTTGTCGTGTCCGTAATAATAATTCGGCTTCTTGTTGGAATGGTCGTGTTCCATGCCAAAGTTGCTCCACTCTCATTTACGCTTCGAATTTCTATCGAGTCAATATCTGCCGTTTGCGAAGTTGTTGTGAAAATATTATCTGCCGAAGCTGACATTGGGCCAAAACTTCCCTTTGATCTGCTTTGAATATGGTATGTTGTTTCAGGTTGTAAACCTTCAACTACAACTGTATGTTCAGTCACTGATGCGCTGGAATCTCCAACTTCAATTACATATGGATTTGCGGAATCCGAATTGTATTCGGATTCTTTTACATAAGCGACCATCGAATTTGAGGGACGATTTGTAACCCATGATACCGTTGCAGTTGTTGCTCCGGGTTCAATTGTTAAGTTTGACCCTCCAATTGTCGGACCTGAAAATGTGCTTGATGTAATTTCTAAAAGATAATCGCTTAATGTGTCATCCGATATATCTTCTAAATTCGGATTGTTTGCTAAAGCTTCAAGTATAGCCTCTAAAAGTGACTGGTCAGCATCTTCGATTATTGATGATATTCCATCTTCAATTTGTTCTTCTAATGTAGGTTCACCTTCACTGGAATCAACGGTTGTTACATCATTCGTTGTGAAATCCGATACAGCATTTTCTGATTCGTTATTCGAGCGATCTTTTGATTTAACTTTGTAATAATATTTTGTATTTGCAGTTAATCCCGTCAGACTTATTGAATGATATGTTGTGTAAATATCCGCAATTTCTGTGGTTTGTCCAAGTGAACTCGAAGTGCCCCACTCTACTGTGCTATTTGCATCTTCGTCAGTTGACCATGTAATAGTTGCACCCTTTTCTCCAGTTAGTGCAACAACTACATTCGAAATGACCGGGTCTTCATTGTCGATTGTCGTCGATAAGAAATAATATTGAACCGATCCGTTTACGATATTTTTGTCTTCGGTTGTGTTATCGCTTCCATCTTTGGATCTTACGTAAAAATAATAATCTGTACCAACCTCCAGTCCCGTAATTGTTACCGAATGATTTTGTGTTAAGTCATCTGATCCGGCAGTTGTTGTCGGACTAGATAGATCGGCATTTTCTGAATAAACGACATAGGATGTTGAATCAATATTTGTTTTCCATGTAATAGTTGCTTGAGTATCAAAAATTTCCGTTACCGAAACATTAGTAATTTGTGGGCCGGCAGCAGTTGTAAATTGATATGTATTATTTGATGAACTTGCAATATTGTCTGATGCATCTGTTGACTCGGTTAAAAATGAATAAGTTGTACTCGAATTTAATCCGCTCAAAATTACACTGTGACTTGTTGCCATTGAAGGGTTCCCTTGTGATGAATCGTAGTCTGAACGGTTGCTTCCTGGATAACTGTTTGTCGCTTCAAAGTATACATTTGAATTTGAAAACTTATTTGTTGTCCAGGTAATTGTGGCTGTTGTTGCAGTGACGTTGCCTATCGAAACGCCGCTAATTGTAGGAGAAGATAAATCTGTGCCACCATCGCCGTTTGGTATATCTGTAATTACTGAAGAGTATGCTGATATATTATCGTTAGCGTCGATCGATCTTATTTTATACCTATATTCGATTGTCTCATCTAAATTAGTATCAACATAATAATTAGTTAGCCTATTAGTTATAGTTGTTAAAAGAGAATAAGATCCTCCATTTTCACTTCTATATATTTCATATGATTCGAAGGCGATAGAAGTTGAATCAATTACTCCCCATGCTAAAAATTCTCTCCAATCTTCTAGAGCTGGGTTCGATACATCTTGATAAAAAACATTTGACGGAATTCCAGGAATTATTGCAGTCTGTATGGTTGTTGTATTACTAAGTGGATCAATACACTGGGCGTAAACTGTCATCCCTGGTGAATAAGTTACACCGGCCGCGGCAAAAGTATATGAGCTTGAATAAGATCTCCAACTAGCACCAGATAAATCTGATGCGGTTCCAATTTTTACTTCTACACCTGATTCATCACTACATGGAACATAAATGAGCGGAGTCGCAAGTGAAGCATCTATTCTAAAATTACCTGAAAAGTCCGGGTCGTTTACATCGATTGGTACCAGTTCAGTCTCATCGCTTCCGGTCATAGATGAAGATGCTCCATCGTTTGAAAAAACCTTTAATAAAATTCCAGCAAGATGATAAAAGCCATCAATATCATCTTTAGCATTCCATACAAGCGATTTGCCAGTTCCATTTGCAATCGATGATCCGACATTGCCCGTTACCGATTCTGCTACTCGCCATACATCTGTACCTGATAGATGGGAAGTATTTATCGTATTGTTTACCCCGCGTGTTATGCCTGACAACGTGCTACCGACTTTGCTTGTGTATGTAATCATTTCATCGTCAATTACTATAGTTCCTGAATTATCAAATACAGTTGGGTCAGTGACTACAATACCACCTGTACCTGTATTCAAGTCAGAACTTAAGGTTGCTCCAAGCTGATATAACAGATAAATAGTTGTGCTAGAAGATTCGTTATCGCTTACATCGTATGTAACATTTAGTTCACCTGTAGAAGCTTGTTCTCCTGTAGCACTTGAAACAGTCGGTGGAGAGTTGCTGAAAACAAATTGTTTAGTGTAGTTAGAAGTTACTCTCGGGTTTGTTGAGTAAGCTGTAATTGTATACGTATGATCAATTGTCCATATCGCGCTAGAGACATCATATTGCCATGTTACAGCTCCCGCATAAGGCAGTGTTTGGTTCAAATCTGTTAGATCAAATTTCTGTTCCGTATCTTGATCAAACTGGCCGTTTGATGAGTTGTACCATTTGTTTGTGTTCGTATCTTTAATAGAAATTTGCAGTGCGTCGATTTCTGTATCAGATTCCGTGGTTGTTCCAGCAAGTGATGTAACAATAAATGCTTCTTCTGGGTCAGCACTGCTGCCGCTGGTTGTGCATGAATTACCGGATGTATCGCATATATTTGTAAACGCTGTTACAGGGCCTATTAGGTCTACATAAGTTGTTCCGTCTGCACCCGCATTACCGCTGGAAGTACCGCCACTTACAGTAATCGATCCGGAATATCCCGAGCTTTCTGCAGCAAAAACTTCTATGCGTCCGCCACCGCCTCCACCGCCATGTCCCGATAATGTGCTTGAGCTTCCGGTTCCTCCATTTGCAGTAATATTTCCGGTGCCAGTTAAGGAATAAGTTGTAATATAAATGCTACCGCCTGAACCGCCACCGCCGCCTCTTGATGTTGATTGGGTTCCAGCGTTTGACCCGTTTGCAGTAATACTTGTTCCTAAAGATAACGTTCCGGTAACAGTTAATCTTATAGCACCACCTCCGGCACCTCCTGTTGTTGTTGAATTGTTTCCTCCTCCGCTACCCAATAAAATCGGTGTCTCAGATGAGCCATAAGTTGTACCTGCGTTTGACGATCCGATACCACTACCTCCTGCTCCTCCATATCCGCCCCCACCGGCTCCAGCCGACCCTGCAGTGCCCGCGCCGCCAGCACCGGTTCCGTTTTGTGCGGCAAATCCTTTCCCATTTGCACTTAAGCTGCCTGCGCCAGTAATTGTGAAATTTCCATTAGCTGTAATATTTGCTTTGTATAAATCGGTTGAAGCATTCGCCGTATGAGTCATTGTTCCCGACAGAGTTACATTGCCGAATGTTGTAGTAGTAGTGCTATTTATGTTGTAAGTACCTGATATTGTTGTATCGCCAAATGTTGAATTGGCATTTTGATTATAAGTACCAGACACCGTTGTTGCACCGAAAGTCGCTGCAGCGTTTGCATTGTAAGTTCCAGCTATTGTTGTTGTTCCATAGGTTGCACCTACACTATCAAAAATAGTTCCGCCTGACCCTAAATTTAAGTCGAAAGATCCGGAAAATAATGATGCGGTTCCACCAGTATATAAAATTATCGCTTCGTTAGATAAATCGGCTGCGGTATGTGTAACACTGGTTCCTGTGTTTACTAGCCAAGCTCCATAGTTTGAAACTGTAATATTATCTAGGGTTATGACTTCTTCAATTTTTGTTGTTCCGACCGGAGCTAAATATGTTGAATGAGATTGATTGTTATTATCAATAATTAGTTCACCATTTGTTTGTGCCGAAGATTTTTTATAGATTGTACCGGCGGCTCCAAATCTAGTGCTTGGTGTTCCTCCATATGCGGAGATTGTAATTGACCCGCTAAGCGATGAACCATAAAAAAGTGCTATACGACCTCCACTTCCTCCTCCGCTGCTTGTGGTGTTTCCGCCGTTTCCTCCATTTGCTGTGATTGATGAGGAACCTGCAATACTTGCTGCTGTAATCCATATGCTACCCCCGGCACCCCCGCCCCCACCTGCGTTTGTTGCAGTAGTTCCATTTGATGCATTTGCTGTAATCGGGCCATTAACCGTTAACGTTCCGGTTACTGTAATTTTTGCTGCTCCGCCTCCAAGTCCACCAACCGCGCCATTGCCCGAACCACCTCCGCTTGAACCTATGGTTGTCGGTGATTTTATCGATCCATATTGTGCACCGGCAGCAAAAACCGAGGAATTACCGCCAGTTCCTCCATGGCTAGCACCACTTCCGTAGTTTCCCGAAGAATTTCCGCCATTTCCTGCGCCAGGACCATATCCGTCACCTCCGGTTCTGTTTGTGTATCCTTTTGTATCTAAATTTACGGAGCCAGTTGAGCTTACGGTCATATCTCCAGTCACAGTTAAATCTAGCTTTATAGTTTCAGAGGATCCATTGGGATGATGTACAACACTTCCATCAATTGTTAAATCATGAAAGGTTGTTGGAGTATCTAAAAATAGCGTACTTGTTTGTGGAACAGTAAAATCTTTTGTTCCATCAAATAACGTGAATGTTCCACCTGTATACATAATTACTGCTTTGCTTGATACATCTAGAGTTGTGTATGATACATCTGTTCCAGATTCAACAAGTAATGCTCCATAATTTGTAACTGTTAGTGTGTCGAGTACTATGGCTTCTTCAATCTCTGTATTTCCGATTGGGGATTGGTAAGTTGTGTGTGATTGATTATTGTTATCAATTACTATGTCCCCATTAGGTTGACCTGAGGATTTTTTAAAAATGCTTCCTGCTCCGCCATATCTTCCGCTAGTTGCTCCGCCATAAGCTGTCATTGTCACTGTTCCCGCTAACGAAGAAGTATAAAAAACTGCAATGCGTCCACCACCACCAGCACCGGTGTTTGTGTTATTACCGTTACCCCCGTTAGCATTCATGTTTCCACTTCCCGTTATAGAGTCAGCAGACACCCAAATACTTCCTCCTGATCCGCCTCCGCCTCCTCCGGAGGTTGCTGATCCACCATTTCCGCCGTTTGCAGTTATATTCCCACCAACATTTAATGTCCCCGTAACAACAATTTTTACTGCACCGCCGCCAGATCCACCCGTTCCGCTATTATTTGAACCACCACCCCCAGATCCGTAATCAGTTGGTGATTTTATTGATCCATAACTTGGACCTCCAGCATTACTTGTTGCTTTACCGCCGGTCCCCCCATATCCCGCACCTCCGCCATAACAGCCAGAAGAACCACACCCAACTCCTCGACCAGTACCCGAACCGTTGGCTCCAGTACCGCCAGTTGAACCCTTGCTATTTGCATTAATATTTCCGCCAGTCTGAACATCTAAACTTGCAGCAGTTAATGAAGATAAATTTCCAGTTATATTTCCTCCACTTTCAATTGTTACGCTTCCATCCATTGCGATGCTAAATGACTGCGCGTTTGAAGTTGTAAGATTTCCTCCATTTTTGATAACCAGGCTTCCTGTTCCTGAAATCGATGATCCATTAGTCATCGCCTGTGTAGTTGTAACATTACATGTATCGGCTAAAGTTCCTGAATCGCAAGCAAAGTTGTGGGCGATTGTATCGGTTTCACCAAATTTAAAATTTAACGTATGGATACCTGGAGTTGCAGCTGTATTTTGAATTCGAGATATTTGTCCATCGCAATTGTAATTTTCTAAAAATACTTTGTTATCTTGATATACATTTGGAATTTCATTATCACCGCAATAAAAATTGATATAGCTGATATCTGTTCCCCATACTGTTCCTTCAGTCGCTTGAATATCAAGGTTCGAAGTTCCATATGTTCTAAATCTAACTTCCCAAGTGTCATTTACGGTAAGATCAGATTGAACATTTAAGACTTCTAGATAAGCTCCCGCATATGCTGAAAAGTGGCTTACATCAAAGGCAATTTCTTCACCGGATATATTAGGAACAATATCTGAAATTTCCCATTTATTACAAGTGCCCTTTTCTTTGTCAAAATCCCAGGTTTCGCACTTCAAAATTGCATTTATCGGTTGGTCTTTTTGTTTCTTTAACGTTACGTTTGCGGATTCGAATTTAAAATCGGTGTCGTCGACAAATAAAATATCAGTTTTTATATCTTTATCGCCTTCGGTTTCAGTAGGTTTATCTACAAAAATATAATTTTCTTTTTCCTCGGGGTTTATATTGGCTTTATTGATTTGAATTGTTGCTTGATTATTTGTAATTCGATACGAATAAGTATTATCTTCAAATTTATTGATTTGTATTTTTGACTGGATAGTTTTTCCATCTCGACTCTTTACTTCGAAGTTTTTTAATTTAACGGGATTAGCTTTGTCTAAAAGAATAATCGTAAAAATGGTACAACAGGTTAGAACAAATAAAGACACCAATAACAATCTATATTGCCTCTTTGCAAGTAATAATTTAATTGACTCTTTATAGTGTTTAATTTGCATTAGTTATCCCATTTTTTACTTATACCTTAAGGCTTCTAGCGCATTCAGCTTACCCGCCTTTTGGGCCGGCAAGATTCCTGATAAAAACCCTACTCCTCCAGAAAATAAAATAACGAAGAAGATAAACCACAACGGTGTGTAAAAAATACTGATTGGTTTTCCCCCAAGTGCACTGGCTAAAATATTTAGTCCAACGGTAAAGATAAAACCTCCAATATAGCCAAGAATAATTCCTACAAATCCCCCCAAGAAACCAATGACGGTTGATTCGATTAAGAAAATTTTCTTAATATCCCATGAAGATGCACCAATTGCGCGCATAATTCCGATCTCATTTATTCTTTCTAGCAACGATATAGTCATTGTATTAACAAGACCGATTGCTGCGACAAAAAGTGAGAAAATACCAAAAACTCCTAAAATTGACTGGATTACCCAGAAAATTTGATTAGCTTGCTCAACAACATCTGATAATGCCGATACAAGATATCCTTTTGCAATTACTTCTTCCCGAACACTCTCTATTTGATTTTGAGCGGCTGCTTGGATTTTTATAAACTGGTAATCATTAAATTGAAGATTTGCGGCGTCAGAATAACGCATAAATACTTGGTTTGTGCTCTCTAATGAGTCGATTATGCCAATTATTTCAAATTCTTGATCTAGGTTTATAACATCAACTGCATTAGCCCCTGTTTCATCAACTTTTGGCATATATAAACTTAGTTTAAGCTTTTTACCGATAATTTCACCGACCGGAATTCCAAATAAATCGGCTACTGTTGGGCTTACAACTAAGGCATTCTTCTTCTCATCTTTGAAATTTTCGCCCGTTGTAACTTCAAGTCCTGCAAGTCTAAAAAAATTGCTATCAACAACATTAACACTGGTTTCAGAAACCAGGTCGTTCATCGTAATTTGGCCCGGAACAACTGCTTGTGGGCTTACAGCCTTAATATTTTCAATTTCACTTAAGCTTTTCACAGCATTATTATCAAGTTTGATAGTTTCTGTATCTGGTGGATAAACATCGAGTGTCAAAATTGAATCAGCTGTAGTAATTCTTTCCAGGATTGTTTTTTGTAATCCATATCCTAATGAAACCAAGAAAATAATAACTCCAATTGCGACTGCGACACCTAAGACTGTCAAAATAACGCGTGACTTACGGTTTTTAAAGCTTTGGAATGAAAAGCTCAGAAGGTCATCGATTCGCATTTCGATCCTCCAATAATTTCGCGATAATAACTTCGGTTTTTTCTGCAAAATGAGCTGCGGTTCTTGAGTTTAACCCTACTCCGCCATCTTTAAGTGATAAATCTAAAACCTGTCTGAATTGTTCGCCAGTAATTTTTTCTTCGATTCTATAACCGATCACCTCATGTAATTTTTTCTTTTGGGTTGAGGTTAATTTGACTGTAGATTTTTCAAGTACAAAGTCGGCAACTTCTTTTGATTTAGCTAAAATAGTTATTGTTTTCTCTCCTGATGCAGATGTGACCGATTCTATAACTTTGACTTCTTTTGTGATTTCCATAACAGACTTTATTAGCTTTGTAGTCGTCGGATGATATAAACTCAGCCCTTTCAGATTGCCCTTTGATGAATCATCTAGCAATTTATACATTTTGTGCTCATCAATTTCTTTGTTTATAAATTTGCTGATAATAATTTCGGTGTTATCAATAACTTCAATATCATATGGAACAAGCGATTCATGAACTAATAATTTTGCCATTAATCTATTTTCATCGAGCCCAGGATACATTTTTGCAAGCTTTTTAAGAATTGTGTCACGATCTTCAGGTTTCTTTTGCAACTCATCTTCAGGTTTTTCTTTAAATGTATCGTAACCTTTATGTTCCTTTGATTGATCGGCAACTTTTACAATTTTTCCATCTTGAATATAGAAAACGCGATCTGCTTTTGGTAAATACGATGGATCATGTGTAACTAAAATCACAGTTTTCTTATCTTTGTGTTTTAGGTCGGCAATTAAGTCTAAAACGATTGCTGCGTTTTTTGAGTCAAGGTTTCCGACTGGCTCATCAGCTAAAACTAACGATGGGTCATTGACCAATGATCGTGCGATAGCAACTCTTTGTTGTTGTCCTCCGGATAAGTGTGATGGCGTTCTTGATTGAAATTCTGTAATCCCAAATCGTGCTAGTAACTTTGCAGCTACTTCTTCCCGCTTGGCCGGCTCGGCGCCGGCAAAAACCATTGGTAATAGAACGTTATCTTTTGCGGTTAAACTTGGAATCAAATAAAAGGCTTGAAAAATCATTCCCACCGATGATCGGTGAAATTGAATCATATCTTTTTGTGATAAATGTGTGATGTCGTTTTGTCCGTTTACAGAAACTTTTCCTTTTGATGGAACTTCTAGTCCTGCAATCAAATAAAGCAGCGTGGACTTGCCCGAGCCCGATGGGCCGAAGAATATTACAAATTCTTCTGAGAATATTTCTAAGTTGATATCTTGAAGTGCTTTAAACTCTGTGGGTTTCCCTTCATTATAGGTTAATGAAACGTTCTCAATTTTTACGACAGGATTGGGCATAAAATTTTGCGGCTAAAAATTCAATTTTTATCAGCAGTAACTGACTTTTTCAATTGTAACACCATGAATATATATGGAAAGGATTTGTATATTTTTATGGGATAAAAAATTCGGACCGAGAACTTGGGTTTTGGGTATATACCCAAGTTCTCGGTCATTCAAACAGAAGGAGGAGGATGGAGGACCTACATTGTAATGCAGTTAGGCAAGGCGTAATCGACAACAGTTGATCCAACTAGTTAGTAGAGGGGTTTCTCAAAATGTACGTCTACATTCCGAGTAGCTATTCCCAAGAGGATGCACTTTCCGGGCCACGTGTTTTCGTGGTAGACCAATGCGCCATTTCCCTAGCAGTTAAAACTATGTCTCATAGTGAGTTTATCCTTTCTTATGTTTGTAGCCCTGTGGCCGTGTGCAAAATTCCGTAAAACAAGCCGAAACGCAATGTTTCGCTTAAACTCAAATATTATTCTTAATTCCATAAAAGACAATAAACTTTCGGGATAAATTGGGGTAAGTCCTGCAGAAAAATGACCAATGGCAATCTGGATCTCACGCTAATGAGAAAAACACCAGATTACCATCGGTCGGTGCGACAGAACACAAGTACAGGCCGTACGGAGTCGCCATGTAATCATAAAAATATTTCTAGTGAAAATCAAGATTTAGTATCTTTCGCTTATAAAGTCGAATTCACCTTGGTCATTAATGAGCATGTAATTTGCCCATCCATAGTTGAAAAAGCCAATATCAATAAAGTTCAAATTGGGCTGATATAAAGGTCGGTGCGAATGCCCGCATACAAGCAAATAATCCAATGGAGCAATTCGCTTTCTCTCCTCTAAAGACATTTTATTAAATTTTTCGGGAAAAACCGTCGGCCCGAATAATTGAAAAAGCACTCCCTGTATAAATCCAGCTACTAAAATATCTAGTTTAGTTAAAAACTTTAATGCACGTTTTGCAGTTTCATGTGGATCTTTTAATTTCGGAAACAGGAAATCTTGACCGTGTGTGAAATAGTATTTTAGTGTTTTAGTCTCAAGCTTATAGTCCGCTACAGCCTGGTTACAAAATTCATAAATTCTTTCATCTGAAACAGCAGGGTCATCATGGTTCCCAAAGACATAAATAGTTTCTTTGGATTTTAAAAGCGGGAAGAGAATTTTCCATTCGCTATTTAAAAAGTCGCTGAAAGGCACTGATAATCCTTCCCAAAAATCGCCGTTTATAATTATTCTATCGGCTTTTTCAATTAAACTTTTTAGCTTGATATAGCGCTTTTTTTCGAATCTTTTCGTGAAATGAGTGTCAGAAAATACTAGGGTTGTCATTTGTTTATGCTCAATATTCTAACACTATGAGGTTTTTATTCAAACTTTGCAAAATTGGGTTATACTATTATTTAATGCGCCACTTTGTTGAACACAAACAAAAGACATACTCCCCAGTTCGAAACTTTGATACACACTCTAAATTTCTTGTGGGAATTATCACACTTACGCATCCTATAATCACACTTGCATGCCTAAAGATTGCAAGTATTTTAGCTCAAACATCTGCCGAAACTTTTAGACACATTTCGGATGCGTATATTGATCCAAACTCGCCTGAAAAGGCACAGTTTCTAAGGCTTGCTGAATCAAAATCATTATTTTTGAACTACATAACAGTTCTATTTTTAATAGTTGCTGTTCATGCTGGAATTTTTCAGATTTTTAGAATTAAAAATTTTTGGGCAAATTTTATAATTTCTATAATTTTGCTTTTTATTGGCTTAATGATTTTTGCTCCAGATTTTCTAATTCTTCAACAATTCTAACTATAAATTAAAGGTTCATTTCAGTTTGGGTTATGTATAATAATTCTATGAATTCAAGTACTCAAAAAAATAATTTTATGCTTATTGCTATATTGGCATTTGTTGTAGTTAGTATATTTGTTTATAAGAGTCTTGCTAAAAATCTTGACACATCTAGTACAAATATAAAGCAGGAATCTCCATTTGAAAAATCTGAACAAATTGTTTCAACAGAGTACAAAGATGGAACATATACATCAACCGGAACTTATGTTTCTCCAGGAGGCCCTGAAACAGTCGAGGTCACATTGATAATCAAAAATGATATTGTAGAAAGCGCAGATTTTGTAGGAAAAGCCGATCTACCAACCTCAAAATTCTTCCAAGACAAATTTGCTGAAGGTTATAAGGAGCTTGTTATTGGGAAAAAGATAAATGAAATTACGGTTGATAAAGTTGCCGGGTCATCTCTTACTCCACTTGGGTTTAACGAAGCACTTGAAAATATAAAATCACAGGCAAAGGCATAATATGAAGCTGGAATTTCAAGCAACTGGAACAAGTTGGGTTATCGAATTTAATTCAGACGACTTGCAAGTTGCTGAAAAAATCCGCATACGTATTTCTGATTTTGAAAAAACTTATTCGAGGTTTTTAGACACATCTTTTATTTCAAAAATTTCTAATATAACAGGGGAATTTGAATTGCCTAACGATGCAAAACCAATGTTTGATTTATATTTTGACTTATATAAACAAACAAACGGACTTTTTACTCCGTTAATTGGACAGAATTTAAACGAAGCTGGATACGATAAAAACTATTCGTTGCAAGTAAAACAATTAAAAACAATTCCAGATTTAATTGAAGTAGTTGAATACAACTTTCCTAAAATAAAAATTAAAAGGCCGGTTCAATTTGATATGGGAGGTATTGGCAAAGGTTATTTAATCGATATTATTGGAGATCTTTTAAAAGTAGAAAATATTTTTGATTTCACGATTGATGCCGGAGGTGATATCTTGCATAGCTCTCTTGAAAATAAAAAAATAGATATTGCTCTAGAACATCCGCAAGATAAAACTAGTGCGATTGGTAAAATTTCAATTTTAAATCAAAGTATATGCGCTTCATCTTCAAACCGCCGCAACTGGGGCAAATATCACCATATAATTGATCCTAAAATGCTCGAATCACCAACAGAAGTTATGGCTACATGGGTTATTGCAGATAATGCTATTATTGCTGATTCTTTAGCCACTTGCCTATTTTTAATCTCTGCGGATATTCTCAAAGCGTACTATAATTATGAATATCTGGTATTAAATTCCGATTTTTCAATTTCGAAATCTGAAAATTTTAATGCTGAAATTTATTATGCTTAATTTCATTAACGAGTTTTTAAACAAAACCACAATGTACAAAGTTCTTTTGTACGGACTTTTCGCACTTGCTGTTTATGGGATTATTTTATCCGGAATAAACATATTATCTTTTAATGTTTGGTTTATGGTTTTGACTCTGATTGTTTTTGTTTTCGCGAGTTATATATTTAATCTTATTATTGGAAAACTTTTGAATGTCCCTCTTAACAGCGAATCTTCTGTAATTACAGCATTAATTTTATTTCTAATTATTCAACCCGCCTCTAACTGGTTTGAACTTCTCGCAATTATTTTAGTAAGTCTTTTTGCAATGTCATCGAAGTTTCTGTTTGCCTTTAATCGCATTCATATATTTAACCCAGCGGCTTTTGCAGCTGTAATAAGCGCAATCTTAATAAATTATTATGCGACATGGTGGGTCGGAAGCATTTCGATGTTGCCGCTTGTGTTAATTATTGGATTTTTGATTGTTAAAAAAGTTCGTAGATTTGAAATGGTAGGTTTATTTTTACTAATTGCAACAATCTCTGCATGTATTTTTAATTACAGTCAAAATTATAATTTAATTCAATTTATTTATCAGATATTTACTTCTTGGCCAATTATATTTTTTGCATCCGTAATGTTAACCGAACCTTTAACAATGCCAGGTACAAAAAATTTGCAATTAACATACGCCGCTATAATTGGCTTTTTATTCGGATGGGGATTCCATATTGGCCCCTTTTACTTAACACCAGAAATGGCTCTATTACTGGCAAATTTAGGCTTCTTTTTAGTAAGACCGCGTGGGAAATTTTTATTAACACTAAAAGAAAAAATAAGTTTAGCTCCTGATATTTTTGAATTTATATTTACTTCAGATAAAAAAATAAATTTCCATCCCGGGCAATATGTAGAATGGACATTAGATCATGAAAAGCCCGACTTACGTGGAAACCGCAGGTTTTTTACAATTGCATCATCTCCTACCGAAAGCGATGTCAAAATTGGAATTCGAGTGAATCATGATCATGGAAGCAGTTTTAAAGATTCATTGCAGCATTTAGAGCCTGGTCAGAATATTTATGCCGCACAAGTTGCAGGAGATTTTACATTAGATACATCTAAGCCAGCTGTTTTAATTGCTGGAGGAATCGGTATTACCCCATTTAGAAGTAATATTAAATATTTCATTGATAAAAATATTAAGCAAGATATCACATTATTTTTCTTTGCAAAGCAGGAAGCTGATTTCGTTTTTAAAGATGTTTTTGATGAAGCATCACAAAAACTTAATATGAAATCTCATTATATTGTTAGCGATAGTAAAACAGATTTAGAAAAGTTAATTAAGGAAAATGTTCCCAATTATAAAGATGCAAAATATTATTTATCTGGTCCAAATGCCATGGTAGATAATTACAAAGCAGCAATAAACGAAATGGGAATTAGATTTTCGCATATTGTTACAGATTACTTTCCTGGATTTTAATGGACCATTTTGTATACCTTTTAGAGTGTGCAGACAGGACTTTTTATTGTGGTTATACAACAAGTATAGAACGCAGAATAAAAGTGCATAATACCTCAAAATACGGCGCCAAATACACACATTCCCGTAGACCAGTTACCCTAAAGTATTACGAGAAATTCGACTCCAAAAGCGATGCTTTAAAACGTGAGTATCAGATAAAAAAACTTACGAGAGAAGAAAAAGAAAAATTGATAAATGTTTAGCCGAGGCTTTGAAAAATTCAAAGCTCGACCAAACATTAAATCAAAAAAAGCTTATTGAACTACTAGAGTTCCGTATTGTCCGTTTTGTCTATGTTGACCAACTGAACAATAAAATTCAAACGATCCAGTCTGATCGGCTACGAATTCAACAGTATTTGTTTCGCCAGATTTTGTAATTGGCATACGAACATTAAGTTCATCAATAACAAAATCATGTTGCATATCTACAGAATTCATTACGATTCTTACAGTATCACCTTTCTTTACAGTTATTAAATTAGGTTTGAAGTAAGGAAAGCCTGCTTCTACATTGAAAACTTTAACATCTGTAGCTGTAGAACTTGTATCCATTGTGTCTACTACAGCAGAATTATCGAGTGTAAGTTTTAGGTCTTGATTTTCCATCATTTTTGAGTCATCAGCCATCATTGTAGAGTCTGTTCCTTCTTGAGTTGGTTCATCGGCTGGTTCTGTTGATTCGGTCGCCATAGTTTCTGTTGGTTGTTCTGGAGTATTATCACTATTATTTGATGAGAATATTACATAGCCCAGAATTCCAGCTAGCACTAGTGCACCGATAACAAACATTGCTGTATTGCCTCCTCCTGTTGTTGAAGTTGGTGGAGTTGTATTATCTTCCATTAAAAAGTCACCTCCCTGTAATTAATTGATCTCACGTCGCAATTTGCAACTTAAGTATCTATTTTTAACATACCATAAATTCCCTATTTGGCTACATATTTACTGTCTGAAATTTAGCTTTGATGATTTTTATTTTAAATACAACTTACAAGACTCTTTTTTCGAAGCAAAACGCGAGGAGCGGAGCGATTCTATTTCTTTCCGGTATATACGATTTCGAAAAGAATTTTATCCGGGGATTCAAACATTACCTGGTAATAAGTTTCTTCAGGTGTTGGTACGAAATCAGGTCTATGTTTTGGGGTATCAAATAATGTTTTTATGTTGTTCTTTACAAGCCAATCGACACATTCATCTACTTCTGAAACGCTACCTACTCCAAGCGAAAGATGGTTCATTCCTTTTTTATCGTAATCAGATTCTTCGTTCTTTTGAGCTGGCATAAACCATACACTACCTTTTTCGTTACTGTGGAAACCTGCAAAACTCTCAGTTTCCATTACAGGAGTCCATTTTAAAAAGTCCATCAAGTCTTTATAGAACTTCAAATTCTTAGAATCTATATTTATTTGTACATGGTGAAGAAATGATGTCATACACCAGTTATATCATTTATGTAGGTATGTGCAATAAAGAGAAAGGAGCCTTTCTATTTTAAAGAAAGGCTCCTTTTCCCTACCCTGCGAATCCAATTTGAGAATGTGCTAAGTGGTTATCATTTCGCCTAGTTTTTTGTCTGTATCTTCTTCCTCTTTTAATGTCTCGTGCAAAATACTTACAAGATCTATATCATCTTCTTCTAGCATCATAATAACCATGCCATATTTTAAAATTTCATAATGCTCTACTGTTCTTGCCCCTGCAACTAATAATGAATCTCTTAAATCGCCTTCATCGACATCTTCTATTGCTTCGTTGCCTTCTTTTATTAGACCTTGCATGCCATGGCATGTAGTTCCTCCTAAAGATATTTGTAAAGAATCAGCAACTTGTTGCAATCTTGCAACATGAGTGCGTGTTTGTTCTAAATGCATTTTAAATCCATTTTTTAGATTTGCATTCGTAGCAGCTTCGGACATTTTAGGAAGAGCAACAATGAGCTGTTGCT
The DNA here is from genome assembly GCA_965230915.1 of uncultured Candidatus Saccharibacteria bacterium. Lineage (GTDB taxonomy): Bacteria > Patescibacteriota > WWE3 > 2-01-FULL-39-13 > 2-01-FULL-39-13 > CAYHDM01. Next base: position 395,394 of record OZ246395.1, read on the forward strand.
CTGCGCTATATAAATCTTGAAGCAAGTGTTCAAGTAATTTTTCTGGAGTATCAATTTTCATCTTTTATCTCCTTTGAACTAATTCACTAAACACATTTAAGCTTATTAGTATGAAGAAGATATAAATATAAAGTAAGAAACGTGTAAGCAAAATCGCGTAAAATTATTTTCTATATCGTGAAGTGATTTCTAGTCGCCGATTAAAAAAGTCATTTTTATCAATGAATCCAATTTTAATAATTTCTCCCTTTGATAATAATATTGAAGTTTCTGAATCGATTTCTAGATCTTTCTGAACACCATCTAAAAAAATATTAGAAGGTCGGGATTTTTCTGATAATTTAATTTCAAAATTTTGTGCATTTACAATATCTTCTAAAAATCGATTGCATACAATCCCGTTAACTGACCATAAGTTGCTGCTAATAGGTAAAACAGACCCGCCAAGGCTAAAGTTATAGCCCGTCGAACCTAAGTCCGTGCATATGCAAATTCCGCTGCCTTTTATCTCGAAATTAGCAAAAGATTTATCCTCTGACGAAAGCAAAAAATGATGGTACCCCATTATATAAGTGCCCAGTATAACTTCATTAACGGCGTAGCCTAAAAATTCCTTTTTGTTTTTCTTTTTAATTTCAACTTTTATAGAAGTTGTTTCGAGATAATCCAGCTTTATCTTATCTTTTAGCAAAAGGTCAATTGTGCTTTCTAGATTATCAATTTTATTCATTAAGAAATTTAGCGTTCCATTTGCATATCCAAAAAATGGAATTTGAAGATTATTGTGATTCTGAATCGCGTGAAGAATTGCTCCGTCTCCGCCTGCTATTAATAAAATATCGGGGCTTTTTTCGCTTAGAACGTATGAAAAATTTTCTTTTATTAAGGTATTTATATTGGTACATCTTGGGTCGTTTGATTGAATGTATTTTATTTTCATATCGCATGCTGAGAGTATTCCCAGCATGCGTAATTTTTATTTCGCGCTACGTTTTGCTGGTTTAGTATCTTCTCGGTTGGCTCTATTCTCTTCTATTTTTTCTTGAGCTTCAACTAGCTTCTCTTCGGCTTTATCTTCTATATCGTCGCGCATCCTCATTGCTTTAGTTTTCACTTTTTCTACTTCTTCTTCTGCCACAGATTTTGCGTCTTGAAGTTTTGTTTCAACCTTAGCGCGCATATCCTTGTCTAAAAACATTACTGCAATTGCACCTGCAACAGCTCCCATGACAAAAGTCATGAATGAATTGCTTGAGTTATTGTATTCATCGTATCTTGGCATTCTAAACACCTCCTTTATCTTTATTTGGTCTAATTAACTTAAGAATGAACGACATAAAACCGGCCTGAATTGTTCCAGCTGCTAAAAGTGGAAACTTTTGAAGTTGCCAAATTAAAGTTTTAATAAGTGCGAAAAACAGTGTTAATTGATAAATAAGAAACACTAACGCAATAGTAAAAACTATTAGAAAGGCAGTAATTGTGTAATACATTAATTCGATTGCTTCCATATAGGCCTAATATAGAGCTTTCGTAAAAGAATAAAGATAAAATTTTGTAAGAAATTGTTAAGAGTGTAAGGTATGTTGATTATATTTTAATCAGCCTTCGCAGGATGGCAAACTATAGGGCTTTTTCTGTGCTTCCCCTAACCTGTTCTCTAATATATAATCTTATACCTATGGAACTCCGAAATATCGCTATTATCGCTCACGTTGACCACGGTAAAACCACACTTGTTGATGGTTTGCTAAAACAATCTAAGACTTTTCGCGAAAATGAAGCCATGATGGGTCAGGACCTTATTATGGATTCTAACGACCAAGAAAGAGAACGTGGAATCACGATTTTGGCAAAAAATACAGCAGTCACATATAAAGATGTAAAAATCAACATTGTTGATACCCCAGGACACGCCGACTTTAGCGGTGAAGTTGAACGTACCCTAAATATGGCCGATGGGGCTATTTTATTGGTTGATGCTCAAGAAGGTCCAATGCCTCAAACTAAGTTTGTTTTAAGAAAAGCTTTAGAATTGGGTTTAAAAATAATCGTTTTAGTCAATAAAATCGATAAAAAAGATGCAATTATTGATAAAACCTTAAGTCGTGTTTATGATCTTTTCTTGGAACTTGCTACTACAGAAGCTCAATTAGATTTCCCGGTTTTATATGCAATTGGTCGCGACGGTAAAGCTTGGGATAATCTTCCAACAGATATGACAGCTCCAGCTGATTTAACGCCGGTTTTTGATGCAATTTTAAAATACTTCCCTTCCCCAGCCGTTGATGAAAATGGACCATTTCAAATGTTAGTCTCTTCTTTAGATTGGGATAGTTATAAAGGCAAATACGCGGTCGGCCGTGTTAAACGAGGAAAAGTTTCACCAGGATCAGACATCGTTATCATGAAACCTAATGGTACTTCAGAAAAGACAAAAGTCGACAAAGTTTTTGTTAATCAGGGTTTAAAACGTGTCGAAGCTGCTGAAGCCTTGTCAGGAGATATCGTTGCTATAACCGGAGTAAAAACCGCCGAAATTGGTGATACTTTAGCCGATGCTGCAAATCCTGAAGCCTTGCCTACTATTCAAATTAGCGAGCCAACTCTTAGCATTTCTATCGGGCCAAACACTTCCCCTTTTATGGGTAAAGAAGGATCACTTTTAACAGGCCGTCAAATTTTAGAAAGAATTGAAAAAGAACTCCAAACTAACGTTGCAATGCGTTTAAATATCGAAAATGGGCAATATATATTGTCAGGTCGTGGAGAATTGCACATCTGTGTTTTCTTAGAAACACTTAGTCGTGAAGGTTTTGAAATCGAAATCGGTAAACCACGCGTTATAACAAAAATGGTAGACAGAGTAGAAATGGAACCTGTCGAAGAATATACAATTGATGTTCCTACTGAATTTGTAGGAGCAATCACAAGCGAAATGGGAAAAAGAAACGCCATGATGAGCTCTCATACCGAAGACACCCCAGGCCAAACAAGATTAGTATTTGAAGTTCCTACTAGAAATATTTTAGGTTTACGAAGTGTGATTTTAACCCTTTCGAAAGGAACAGGTGTAGCTAACTCAAACTTCTTAAGGTATCAAAAAGTATCCGGAGATAACAAAAAACTTCGACGCGGAGTACTAATTGCCTTCGAAACTGGTAAAGCTACAGCATACGGATTAAACGCCGCTCAAGAACGTGGCCCTCTATTCATAGAGCCGGGCGTAATGGTCTATGGAGGAATGATTGTTGGGTTAAATTCACGCGATATGGACCTTGAAGTAAACGTATGTAAGGCTAAACACTTAACAAATATGCGTTCAAAAGGTGAAGATGGAATCATTCTAAATGCACCGATTAAAATGACTTTAGAGCAATGTTTTGGCTTTTTAGAGGATGACGAACTTCTTGAAATTACACCTGAAAGTTTAAGGCTTCGAAAGAAAATTCTCGATGCTACACTTAGGGCTAAAGCTGCCAGAAAAGGCTAATTACGGCCTTATTATAAGTTTTGCCTTTCTAATATATTCCTTTATACTGCTAGGGTATGCTTAATATTAAAGCCCGTCACCGCACAATCTTTTTTATAATTGCAATTGTACTTATTGCCCTTGTTGTAGGCGCTTTTGCTTATTATTTCAATGAAGTTACTGAAAACGAAAGTCAGGTCATTTCGTCTTATGATGAATGTGTTACTGCCGGAAATAAAATTCTCGAATCTTATCCTCCTCAGTGCATGACTGAAGATGGGCAAACCTTTTCGCAGGAAATTGACCCCCAACATGATTACTCAAAAGAAATTCAGGTGACTAATCCTATCCCAAATCAATTAATTGAACAAACTCTCCAGGTTACGGGTCAAATTTCTGGTACTTGGTTGTTTGAGGCCCAATCGTCGATGAAGCTTTATGATACCGACAATAACTTAGTGGCTGAAGGTGTAATTACAACTACTTCTGATTGGATGACCACCAATTTAGTACCATTTACAGGCACTTTAACCTTTACCCAGCCAGATCCTCAAAAAGGTAAGTTGGTAATTGAAAATGCGAATCCAAGTGGAGATGAGGCGAACAAGAAAGAGTTTGAAATCCCTATATATTTCAAATAAAAAACGCCTGCTTGTCTTTCGACAAACAAGGCGTAATTTATGGGTTTAGAAATTAGTTTCTGAAACCGCCATTACCTCTAGAACCTTCTTCTTTTGGTCTAGCTATGTTAACAACGATTGATCTTCCTCCTAATTCTGTACCGTTTAAGGTATCGACTGCTTTTTGAGCTTCTTCTTCTGTTTCGAATTCTACGAAACCGAATCCTTTGCTTCTGTTAGTAGCACGATCGATTATTATGCTTGCGCTAACGACATTTCCGCATTGTGCGAAGTAGTCTCTAAGTTCAGCTTCAGTAGTAGAATATGGAATTCCTCCTACAAATAATTTTTTAGACATTAAATATCACCGCCCAAATAATAATTTCTGTTAAACCGTGAAAATTTTGCGAGGTTAAACTAGCGTATTTACGTTCGAACAGATCATTATGCACTGTGTAAATTATATATCAGACTATGAGCTTTGTTAATAGGGGTAAAAAAAGCAGGGGGTCCTAGATTTGGTTATATTCTAGGAACACCCCTGAAGCGGCTTGCCATTTGGCTTGCGTAGGGCCCTGCATGGCCAAGTCGCTTTGAACCAACAAACGGAACTACGTAGTGGGATCTCTGATCATGGCGTACCTCTCAAGTGAAGTTTCAGCGCCTGAATGATTTCCGTGAGACTTCGTTAAGCAGAATCAATCGAGCCTCATTTCTCTACCATACTACCCGTTTGTAGTATGAAAAGAATTATACGAGCAACAAAGCCATTTTTGCAATACCCCAATTTGAGCAATTTCTTAATTTTATGTTTTGGTGGATAAAAGCTAGAGGTGCTTATCTTAAAGTAAAACAGGGAGGAATCTCTCAAGATTGGTCCGAACGAATTCGGTAATCTTAAGAAACCCTCCCTTAAAGTTTTAGCGATAGGCTAAAAATCTACGAGCCTACCGCTCTATGGCTTCACCCCAAGGGGTGGCCGCTCGGCGTCGTCAGGCGCTGCTTGTGGCTGAATAATTTACCAAAACCCTACATTTCCTAGCTTTCCTACACATGGGAAAAACCTTTCTGCCGATTTGGCATCAGTCGGATGGATAAATAGAGCCCACGGCTCACCTGCTCTTCGCAGTGGCGATAGTATAGTTCCATAGCCACTTTATATGCAATAGGCAATTTGAAGGCAAATTGTGTTTGGTATTTTCTGGTTTTGGCTATAATATAGAGGAAGTCGATTTTGGCTTGGTGGGTAACTATGGATAAAATAATCGTTTTGCTTCAGAACAATGAAGAGTATGAGGAATTCCTTTACAAGCTTCTCTCTGACCATAACTACATAATAAAAAGAGCAAAGAGTGATATCGAAGTCTTGAACCATTTAGATGAGCTAAATCCTGACCTAATCATTTCTTCTTATAATCTTCAAAATTTAGATGGAACTTCGTTTTTCAATAAAATTACGGAGGACTACCCGGATATCCCGGTCTTATTCGTAAGCTCCCAAAGAGATCCGGAGCTAATAGCTTCACTTTTGAAATATCCTAATTGTGATTTTATGCTAAAGCCTGTTGTTACAGAAGAGCTATTGGCACGAGTTAAAGTTTTGACCACCCCAGTAAATTTATCTATCAATAGAAAAAATCCTGATAGCGTAAAAATTAAAGATTTAATATTAAATACAAAAACAAAAAATGTTACTCGTGGAAGTCGAACAATTGCACTAACTCCTAAAGAATATAATCTACTCGAATACTTAATGTTCAATAAGAATACGGTTTTATCCCGTGATAGCATTTTAAGCAAAGTCTGGGGAACTGTTACAGATGTTTCAGATAGAATTGTCGATGTTTATATTGGATACCTACGCGAGAAAATTGATTCCAAAGAAAAGATAAAATTGATCGAGACTGTACCTGGCTTTGGTTACTGCATAAAAGATTGATTCTTCTTACTTTCTTCTTACATAAATTTAACTGAATTTTAAAGCTCATTCCCTACTCTTATACTAATTAATTAGTTTAGTTTTAGGAGGTGAATTTCAAATGTTAGGAGTAATACTTTGGATAATACTAGGTGCTTTAGCAGGATGGATCGCTTCAATGATTATGGGAACCGATGCAAGTATGGGACCACTCGCAAATATAGTAGTCGGAATTATCGGTGCTGTAGTCGGTGGGTTCATAATGACACTTCTAGGTTTTGGAGATGTTTCTGGCTTTAACTTATACAGCTTACTAGTTGCAATACTAGGTGCAGTAATCGTTATTTGGTTAGTTAAGGTTATCGCGTAATTAGTTTTTTAATTTGGAGGAAAATAAAAAATGGCAGACGTACAAGAAAACACAAACTCTGTTGTCTCTTGGATTGCACTTTTAATCGGGGCTCTTGCTCTGCCTATCGCAGTTGTAGCATACAACCGTTCCGGTGAAGACATTAGCACAACAGTAGAAAAGAAAACTGCTGATGTTGTTGATGAAGCGCAAGACACCACCGCTCAAGTTGGAAGTAAAATGGCGGATGTCGGAAATGACATCGCTCAAAATGCGGCCGAAATGAGAACTCGAGCAGAACTTGAAGCTAGATTGATTCAAATTCAATCTGAAGTGAACGCCAACAATGTTACAGATAATACTGTGAAAGAAGTTCAGGATTTAAGGACAGATTTAAGAAATACTTATGCTAATGCTTCTGATGAAGCTAAAGAACAAGTAGATGAAATGGATTCTGATTTAGCAGAACTTGAAATGCAGGTTCGTCAGGATACAGCAGCTGCTTTAGCTAATATAAGTAGCTTATTAGAAAGGTTAAGACAAGATGTGATGTCGACAGACGATGACGGTATGAATGATCAGGGTAATTAACAAGTGAACTGAAGCCCGCTTTCAAATTGAAAGCGGGCTCAACCTTTATATCAAAGGAATCTTATACAAAACATCCTGAAATTTCGGACTCTCCAGATTCTCTTTTCCGTATATATAGACTTCTTTTAATTTAGTTTTCCATTCAATAGTTGTTAATAGGTTCTCAATCATTTTTCTATGCTCAGCAAATTGGATTTCAGATTCTGTAGTTTTTAGTCTTCCTAAAGTTAAATGTGGAATGAATCCGCGTTCTTCATCCCTATTATATGAATCTAAATGGGATGCTAAGTGTTCTCGCAATGTAATAAGTTTATCTGAGTGTTCGACTTTCATGTATAAAACATACGGAGTTTTTTCTACTTTCGACTCGCGATTAAATATGCCGAGTCCATTTAGCTTAATTTCATCACCAACAATTATTTCTTTTTCTTCATGTAGAATTTCTGCAATTTCATTTAAACTTTTTGTATTCTGCTTGCCTAAATAATATAGAGTAATATGAGCTTCGCCAGCGGCTACAGCCGACATATTAGGCATGTATGCTTGTAGCTTCTTTTGTACAATTTGCAATTCGTGTTTGAACTCAGGATTTATTGGAAATCCGATAAAGCAATTATAAAATTCTTTCATTCGTCTATTATAACTAAATATTTAAATCAAGAAATTATTTTCTGGTGCGATTGTCATCAAAATATTTTCTTAGTTATGATTATTTAGGATAAATTGTTTTAAAACTACAAAAAGTTCTTGACATATTCTTCATCATGCTACAACATAATAGTATTACGAATGATTTCTTACTGCCTGCCCGAAGTTAATATTTTTTTAAATAGAACACCACGCGTTTAACGTAAGGTGTTTTTTTATTTTATTGGAGGTGAATATAAATGCCAGCAAAAAGAAAAACAGCTGCTAAAAGAAAACCAGCAGCAAAGAAAACTGTTAAGAGAAAAACTGTTAAAAGAAAAACAACAGCAAAGAAGACAACAAAGAGAAAAACAGCAAAAAGAAAATAATCTTTTAGTTGATTCTTATTATCATCCTAAAAAGCGGTATCCTGCCTCAAACGTTGGAGCCGCTTTTTTAATTACTTTAGCAATAAAAACACAAGCATCTCGAGTGCTTTTTTTAATTCTTTACCCTTCCTCATAACCACGCTATATAATTAATGTATGCGCCGTTTTCCAACTAGCCTTGTTTTAATAATTGTTCTCACGATTACCTCTCTTTTATTTCTAATATCCAGGCTTCATATTTCGATTCCGGAGAAAATCAGTTCTGAAATTGAGCTTATTCCAGAAGCGATTGAAGAAGCTATTAGCCCTTCGTATCATCAAGAATCTATGACTATTGAAAAAATATTTGATGGAATCGATGCCAGATCAAACGATGGAGATACATGGTCTTTGTTGGTCGGAGGGGACGTAATGATCGGTCGCACAGTCAATTATAAAGCAATAACCTATGGTAATTTTGATTGGCCCTACGAAAAATTAACCGACCTATTTTCAAAAATGGATTTTAACTTCATAAACTTAGAATCACCTGTTACAGAAAGCTGTCCAATAAAAAATGATGGAATGATTTTCTGTGGAAAGGTTAATCATATCGCCTCAATGTCCAAAGCTGGAATTAATGCAGCTAGCGTTGCCAATAACCATATGTTAAATCAAGGAAAAGATGGACTCGAGACAACACTAAATTATTTAGCTGAAAACAGTATTACAGCTGTCGGAATTCAAAATCCTGCATATGTAGATATTAAGGGTCAAAAGGTCGCTCTATTAGCCTACACGGATATAGAATGTTATCCAGGTGTTGCATGTGTTGACTACGAAAAAATTAAGTCTGAAATTTCTGTTGCAAAAGATAATTCTGACTTAGTTATTGTTATGTACCATTGGGGAGCAGAATATAAAGATTATCCAAATGAGCGCCAAGTCGAAATAGCTCACCTATCAATTGACGCAGGTGCAGATTTAATTTTGGGAAATCATCCACATTGGATTCAACCTTTCGAAATGTATAAAGATAAGTTAGTTATGTATTCACATGGAAATCTAGTTTTCGATCAAATGTGGTCACAGAAAACGCGAGAAGGCGTTTTAGTCGAATATGTATTTAAAAAGAATAATTTAATAGATGCAAATGTGTATCCTATTTTAATTGAAGATTATGGGCAACCTCAATTACTAGATGGCCAGGCTAAAATGGACAAGATAGAGTTTTTGAGAAACATTACCGAGAGGATTTCGAGCCAATCCTTTTAGAAATTACTCATCATTAGATTCAGTCTTCACGGCGGCTATAGGATATAGGTAGAAGTTCAGCTTTTTTGTCTTTGAATTAAGGTTAATTATCTTGAGTTTTGGGGCTAAATTGAATATTTTTATGCGTCTTGCCTTGGACATTTGTAGTCTTCCCAAGGGCAGATATGGGGCTGAAAACTCTTACTTATTTAGCGAATAGTAGCATAGAATCAACCTTTTTGCCACCTACGCACCGATCTTAAATTCGATCACATCTCCATCTTTTACAATGTAATCTTTTCCTTCTAATCGTAATTTCCCGGCATCTTTTGCTTTTAATTTTGTTTCGTATGTAATGTAATCATCATAAGCAACAACTTCTGCTTTAATGAAATTTTTTTCGAAGTCAGTATGAATTGCAGCAGATGCTTTTGCGGCAGTTGATCCATTTTTAATTTGCCATGCGCGAACTTCAATTATTCCTGCTGTAAAAAATGAAATTAATCCGAGCTTGTTAAAGCAGCTTCGAGAGATTTTATCGAGGCCGGATTCAGAAATTCCCAAATCTTTTAAATATGCTATTTGGTCCTCTGAAGATAGTGATGCCAGTTCGAATTCGATTTTGGCACTTACATAAACGACTGGCTTTCCTTTAAATTCTGTCGGAGAATTAGTTTTTAATCTTTCGTCGTCTTCTGCGACATTAAATATATAAATTATTTCCTTATCTGTAAGTAGAAATAAAGGACGAACAAATTCTAAATAGTCTTTTTGATCTAAAGTGTCGCGCAGGTCATATGCGAAACCTCCTGAATCAAGATGGGTCATATACTTATTTAGAATTTCAATTTCTTTAGCTTTTTTAGGGTCCTTTCCGAGAGATTTAATTTTCTTTTCAATGCTTTCCAAATCTTTTATTGCTAGTTCACTGTTAATTACGTCAGTGTCGTCATCAGGGTTCTTGCTATGCTCCCTAACAATATCTGGATCAGCAAAGTCTCGAACCACCTGAATGATCATATCGACCTCTCGAATGTTGGCTAAAAATTGATTTCCTAACCCTTCCCCTTTGCTTGCACCAGCTACTAAACCGGCTATGTCGACGAATTCGATATTTGCATAAACAATTGGAGGCTTTTTGCCTTCGTGCTTTTCGACGATGTCAGCTAATTTATCGAGGCGGCGATCTATAACATCGACAACTCCAACATTGGGCTCTATTGTGGCAAATGGATAATTTGCGCTCAAAGCTTGTTCTTTTCGTAATATAGCGTTAAATAATGTTGATTTTCCTACGTTTGGGAGCCCAACGATTCCTACTTTTAATTGCATAAATCCTTTATATAAACACACATTTTATCAAATCAGCATGAAGTTGACATTAAAGAGTTTAAAAATTTTATTAGCTTTTATGGAGAGGGCAGCTAGTTGAGTGGGTCTTATAGATAGAGTGGATTTGGCTGGCGCTGCCCTCTATATTTGATTTTGCGAACTATACATAATTTAATCCGTTAATGTGAGAATTTATTAAGAATGAATTAAGATGTGTGTAAGAAGCTAAGCCTTAAAAAGTTCTACCTTTCCAGTGTTTTTATTGTCAGAGATTTTATAACCCATTTGTGATATTTGATCTCGAATCTCATCAGATTTTGTAAAATCTTTTTGTTTTCTATACTCTTCGCGTTTACTTAGTAGTTCTTTAATTTCGAATGGGATTTCATCTTCTCTCAAGGCAGAATCGTTCAATTCTGGAGGTTCTGTTAAATCTAGGCCTAAAACTTTATCTGCGTTTTCTAGTAAAAAAACTAAATCCTCATCGCCTTCAGCTTCGGTTATTCCCTTTTGAAGGGCGGCTAAGGCCTGTGGCATATTTATATCATCGGCAAGTGCAGATAAAAATAATTTCCAATTTTCGATTGCTGTTTTGCTTGGAGAATCTCCACTTGTTAAATTTTTTATTCGCAAACTAACCTTCCATAAATTTTCTAAAGCCTTTTGAGAGGCATCTAGTGCTTCCCATGTAAAATTTATTTGACGACGGTAATGCCCTGTCAAATAAAAATATCGAAGTGCGAGTGGATTGTATCCGCGATTAATTACATCATGAATCGTATATGCGTTTCCTAAGCTTTTCCCCATACGACCACCGTCGACCAATAAAAATGCTCCGTGCATCCAATATTTAACAAATGGTTTATGACCGGTTCCGGCTTCGCTTTGTGCAATTTCATTTGGATGATGAGTACTTCGTAAATCTTCTCCGCCTAAATGTAGATCGAATTGTTCACCGAGATATTTCATTCCCATTGCAGAACATTCGATATGCCAACCTGGAAATCCAATTCCCCATGGGGAATCCCATTCCATATCACGTTTTTCGTTGGTTGGAGAAAATTTCCATAATGCAAAATCTCTTGGATCTTTCTTTTCCGGATTTATTTCGACACGAGCACCTTCCATAATTTTGTCCAGTGTAGAAAGTTCTCCATATTTATTGCCTTCGCTTTCGTATTTGGCGACATCAAAATAAATTCCGTCTGAAGTTTTATAAGTTAAGCCTCTTGCTTCTATTTTTTGAACTAAATCAATTTGTTCAGAAATATGTTCGGTTGCCTTTGCAATTATCGTCGGGTGCACAATATTTAAATCCTTTAAAGAATCTAAAAAATCGGCGCCATAAAATGCGGCTACATCCCAGGCTGTTTTACCTTCTTTCTTAGCGGCTTTCTCTAACCTATCATCACCTGTACTTGAATCACCTTCATTGTCGCCTGTTAAGTGTCCCACGTCTGTTAGATTCATTACGTAGTTAACATCATAACCAAACAAAATTAATGTTCTATAAACAATGTCACCTAAGGTATATGTTCTCCAATTACCTATTGTGGCGTAACTATAGATAGTAGGTCCGCAAGTATACATTCCAACTTTAGGTGGATTCATTGGTTCAAAGTCTTCTTTCTTTCGATGTAGTGAGTTATAGATTTGGAGTTGAGTTTCCATTAAAGCCTATTATAGAGGAATTATGGCTTATTTTCAGTAGGGAGCATTAGTTCTAAATATTCAAAAAATTCAGACATTGCAAATAGGTATAAGGCACTAACATTTATTCTATTTGCGGCTTTTGACTTACCTGCTGGGTCTATTCCTTTTATAGACCTTAAGACATTCACTAATTTTCGCGTATTATCGTTCGCTAAATCGATTTGTTTTGTTGTATCGTAATATCTTCTAATAGATGAGTATCTTGCTGTGGGCATGTTTTTGGTTATACCTATGTATGATAATTCAGGGTCAGATCCCATAGAGACTGTATATGCTTCTATATTCCCCAATTCATCAGGTATACCTCTTCCTATTACGCAACAACTTTCAGGTTCTACCACCAACGATAAATTTTCGATATGTAGTGATCTGATTGATTCACTTGAAATATCTGTTCCTGATAGGCATTCTTCGGCTAATCCTCTAAGTAAAGTATATGCGCGTTGCTCTATTGTTGAAATTGCGGGTTCATTGCTAGGCTTATCTTGAGGATGTATATTTTCTTCTGCCATTATTTCTGGTTCTTCGATTTGGTTTAACTCAGGACCTTCATTAGACATGTTAGTTATATGAAACTCTTCCACTTAATGCATCGTTGATTGTTCGTTCATCTGTATATTCAATGTCTGCTCCAATTGGTAGTCCCTTGCCTATTCTTGTAACAGCGATTTCGCTATCAAAATCTTTGTGTATTTCTTTGCTTATATACATACAAGTTGATTCGCCTTCTAATGATGTGCTAGTTGCTAAAATTATTTCTCTAACTTTATTATCATTTGCTTTTGCATCACGAATGCGTTTTAAAAGTTGTGCAATAAAGATTTCATCTGGACCAATTCCGGCCATCGGATTTATTACTCCATGCAAAACATGATAAACGCCTTTGTATCCTGATTTGTCGATTGCTATTAAATCAAGTGGAGTTTCAACTACACAAATTGTTGTATTATCGCGTGCTGGATCAGCGCAAATATTACATAATGTGCTATCGCCTACGTTAAAACATCTTTCACAAATTTGTGTTTTTTCTTTTAGGTCTCGAAGTGCATCAGAAAATCTAAGTACATCTTCTTTCGGAATTCTCAGCAAGTAAAAAGCTAATCGGTTTGCACTTTTTGGGCCAATGCCAGGAAGCGATGCAAACGCATCAGCTACATTTTGCATTGATTTAGGTAAATTCATAAATAAGAGTATATCAAAGTATTATTCTGCAGAGGTTGCGAGGTCTTCCCCAAAAACTTTTTCAAAAACGTCTTCTAAGTCTGCTTTTTGGGGAGGGTTAACAATATTTTTGTCAGTTAATTTTTCGGCGTTTGGATTCTTACTTGATAATTCGCATCTTAAAACAACTGGTGCACCGACCATTTCTGAAGCGGTGTCTTGAATCATTTCACGAATTTTTGTGCTCATAATTCTTTCTTTATGGAATGAATAATTTGCTCGCAGATCTAAATATTTTCCGTCAAAGTTAATAAATTCACATGGATGCATTATTAAATGTATAGCCTGATGTTTTGGCTTTACCGCTTCGATTAATTGTTTGTATGAAAAATTTACTGATTTTGTTGGTTTTGTAATTTTTTCTTCCGGCACTGGTACTTTTGGCGCGGGACTCTTAATATCTGATTTCTTTAGTCTTATATCGAGTTTGGGTTCCTCTGTTTTTGTTGTAACAGTAACCGTTTTTACTTCCAGTTTTTGTTCAACAACTCTTTCTTTTATTTGTGGAGCTTCATTCTCGTTTTCGGTTATTTCATTTTGAGTCAATTCAATAATTGCGATTTCAAGCGGGAGTGTCGGAATAACTGCAGTTCTAAATTCTGACATTGACCCAGAAAATATTTCTAAAGACTTCTTAAATTTATTTTCTGAAGTTAATTTAATAATTTCATTATCAGCTTCTGTAAGCACAAAGTTTGCGTCATTAATTTTAACTCCTATTTTTTGAAGCATTAATGTTCGTAGATATCCTAAAAGTTTTTCGGTCCACGATTCTATATTTACTCCTGATTCATAAACTTTATGAATTGAATTTATTGCCTCTGCTCTATTACTTTCTAAAACGAATTTAAAAAATGCGCTGTAATCATTTGTTGATGATGCAATTAATTCCTGAAATTGAGATTCATCCGCCATAAATTGTTCCAATAGGGTTTCTGCATCACGGTATGCTCCTTTTGCTGCAATAGCAATCATTTTTAAATCGCCCTCAGAAATTTGATAATTTTTATCTTTTGCAATTCTGGCTAGTTTTGATACTAGATCATCCATTGATGGTCTTTTGAACTGAAATTGAAGGCATCTTGATTTAATTGTGTCTAAAACTTTTTCAGGGTTAGTTGTACACAAAATAAAATAAACATGCTCTGGGGGTTCTTCTAGGGTCTTTAATAATGCATTAGAAGCTTCGGTTGTTAGCATATGAACTTCATCAATAATATAAATTTTTCGCTTTCCCATTGAAGGAGATAAATTTACACCATCACGAAGTTCACGAATATTATCGATACCGCGATTTGATGCAGCATCGATTTCTATTAAGTCGAGGTGATTTCCATTTTTAATGGCAAGACAACTATCACATTCTCCACACGGCTCATATTTAACAGCGACCGCATCCGAAATTTTCGGATTCTGACAGTTTAAAGCTTTCGCTAGCAGCCTGGCAGTGGTCGTTTTTCCTGTTCCACGTGAGCCGGTGAAAAAATACGCATGCGCCGGAGTTTCTTTCGCCAAAGTTGCAGTCATCGATGCCACGATGTGGTCTGCACCAATTAGTTCCTTAAATTTTTGAGGTCTGTACTCGGTATAAAACATGGCATAGTATCCCGACCATCTTGGGCGGATGAGTTAGTGCAAAACAAAATAAATTTATCCTGCCTTCACTGTATGTAATTTTTAACACTAATGAGAAATTGGAGTAAGTTTCATTTATTTACTCGAATCGAGCCAACCAGTTATTAATCTCACTAATAAGTGAGTTTTCTACTAGTTCAGAGATCTTTTTTTTATCGGTCATGCTAAAAGGAGACAAAACGTATTCCGCTGGATTTCTGCCACTTTTTTGCACACTACCTGCAATGTGTTCATCACGAACTCCAACTCGTAAATGCCAGAAGTCATTTGAATTTAAGTGTTCGTTAATTGAAATAACTCCATTATGAATTCTCGAACCTTTTGAATGGTTAATTTTGTATTCTCCAATAACTAAATCGAGCTCATCATAAATTATTAAAATATTACTAGGTACAACTTTGTAGTATTTGGAAATTGAAGAAATTGCTAATCCCGCGTCGTTCATATAATTAGTCGGCTTAACAGCCAGTGCCTTATCGTGTATATCTATATATTCACAATGCCATTCTTTTTTAGTTTTCCATTGTGGCTCGGAGAATTTCTTTTTTATATAGGCGTTTAAAACGTCTTTGCCGATATTGTGTCTTTGATTTGTATGTTCGGGTTCCGGATTGCCAAGCCCAAAGATTAAATTCATGATTCTATTATAGCTCTACGAAGGCGTAAATTTGCTACAGTTATTTTTCTCATGGGCAAAACGGAATATTTATTTTCAGCTGCGAAGGATATTACCTCTCGTGTTATTTTCCATCCTGAGTTTACTTCGACCAATAGTTCAAACTGTCTATTCTTCCCTCCAAATAGTTCGATTTGTTTTGGCCTAGAAGAGATTACCTCTAATATATCTATGCCCTTAAGTAGCCCTCGTTCGGGCAAACTTTCAAAACTGATAACTTTAAAATTATTTCCAAACATTCTTAGATCTGGCTCTACCTTTTTTGCCAGTGAAGCTAATATAAGATCGAACTGTCTCTTTTCTGTGTCGGTCATGTGATGAATATTTCTCTGATCTGGTTCTAAAAGAGTTGACCTATTAGATTCGGGATTAGGAAAGAATTCTAGAAAGTGATTTTTATCGGTGTTTTGCTCATCTGAAGATGTGCATATAGTTACTCCAACATATGGTCGATTTGTGAATCTGCTAATTGTTACTGCCTTAGGATCTTCATCGTCCGATGTAGAAGGTTCTTCTACATTTATAACTTCGTATGATATTCCATTCCTATTGCCGGATTCAAGGCAGCCCGCAGCATCAGCGGTTAAAAATACCTGGTCCCAAATATACCTGGAATCAGTTTCATATTCTAAATCAATTGGTTCTTCTGCCAAGGGTTCCATTAATGGGATATTATAAGCATTTTTGCTAGAATATGCTCATGGAAATTCCCCATAAAAACACAAAAATAAATGTTCACCTAGTTGGAGACGCCGAAATACAAAGGCTTAACAAGCAGCATATGGGCAAAGATTACCCTACCGACGTTTTGTCTTTTAACATAGATGAAAAGCTTCCTGATGGAGAATATTACTTGGGGGACATTATCGTAAACGTAGATGAGGCCGAGCGCCAGATGAGAGATTATGGCAATACAGATGTAAGGCACGAAATTGCTCAATTAGTAGAACATGGAATGCTTCATTTAATGGGGATTCATCACGAGCACGACGATTAGGTGAAAAACCTCTAAAAAATTCTTCGAAACGTCCTCACCTACAAACGGATTTTTAGCAAAATTCTAAAGATTGTGGAATGTTTCTATAAATTTTTTAGAGGTTTTTCAAGCCTAGGAAGCTGATATAAGTTTATTAGCGATCTGTGATACGAGTTTTCCGTCAGCTTTACCTTTAAATTCGGGCATTATAATTTTCATTAAATCTCCGAAAGCGACTCCAGGATTTGCATCAACTGTAGCTTTTATAATAGATTCAATTTCCACTTCTGACATTTGTTCTGGTAAGTATTCTTCTAAAACAGCTAATTCAGCCTTTTCTTTGTCGGCTAAATCGGATCTGTTTTGTGCGGAGAAAATTTCGATGGATTCTTTGCGTTTTTTCGCTTCTTTTGTGATGACCTTAAGAACTTCTTCGTCGGTCATAGTTTTCCCGGAAGGACGCAACCCGATTTCAGCATTCATAATCTCTGCTGAGAGCATTCGCAATGTACTGAGTCGAACTGCGTCTTTATTTCTTAATGATTCCGTTTGATCTGCTTTGATTTTTTCAATAAGCATATTAATTGTATTTATTATATTTATTAATATTGGCGCGTTTTTTCTTTTCTTTTTCGCGTCTGAGCTTGGTTGGCTTTACATAATATCGTCTTTCTTTCAAAGCATTGATATCTTCTTCCATTATTGATTTAAGCTCACGAAGAGCCTGTTCGATAGATTTCTTTGATTCTTTTAAATCTATTGCAACACCTTTTTGTGCCATAAAAAGAGCACACCTCCTAAAAAATATACTAATTAAGGGAACTTAAACTGTTGAGACTATTATAAAGGACGGCAAAGTATATCACAACCGACAGATATTCAAGGTATGACTTGAAATTATAGGTTGTCCGAAGGTTTCCATGAATTACCTCCCATTATATGAATATGTTCGTGGTCGATTGCGTGAAAACCTGCACCATTATTGACTATTCTGTAGCCGGTTTCATCAAGCTTTAGCTTTTTAATTATGTTATTGGCCTCAAGCATCATTTCTGACCATAATTCCGGATGTTTGCCTGAAATTGAGTCTTTTTTATCAATATGTTCTTTCGGAATCAGCATTACATGAACTGGAGCACTTTTATTAATATTATCGAAAGCTATAAATTTATCTGTTTCGTAAACGATTTTAGCCCGGGCAACTTTATTGGCTATATCACAAAAAATGCAGTCCATATGTGCGAATTATAGCAGTCCTAGCATTTTAAGCACCTTTTAATTTTCATAATATATCCTATAATATTGGCACTTGAACTTTAAATTACCATGTTCATAGAGGGGCTAAAATGCGCAAATTAGCTATAGCGTTAAGGGTTCTTGCGGGTGTTTTGGGATTTGGAGGCCTATCTTTGATATTGTTTGCTCCGGCCTTCGAATGGAATCCAAAGATTGTAGCTCCGGCTATGATTATGTTGTTTATATTGGCCGGGATATGCTTCCTGAGTTCCGAATCTATCTCGGATCAGTTAGACGCGGAGGTTCCTGATAGGCCCAATAAAGAAAAGTACAAGTGTGCTTATTGCAGATCCGATTCTGATCATGGCAAAGGCAAATGTTCTAACTGTGGGTCGGAAGTCTATATAAAGATTGAAGATGATTTATAGTATAGACTATCCTTTATTCATAGGTGGATGAAAATTAAAACTTTCATCCACCGTAGTTTATGTCTCAATTCAAACAAAAAGTTATTGAAATAGTGAATTTAATTCCATACGGAAAAGTTGCCAGTTATGGCCAAATTGCCGTAATGGCAGGAATGCCCCGAATGGCTCGCCATGTCGGAAATGTTTTGAATAAATACGATGGTGAAACCGAAATTCCCTGGTGGAGAGTGGTTAATAATTCTGGTCGATTAACTATTAAAGGGTCGGTTTTTACACCAGATGATCAGAAAGATTTCCTAGAATCTGAGGGCCTAAAAATTAGTAATGATTACGCCTTTGATATAGAAAAATATCGATTTGTTCCAGATATAAAATTCTTAAGAAATATAAAGTTAGATGACGAATATATTGAGATTTTGATGAGAAAGTTTGTGGTTTAGCCAAGTTTACTAATAAGATCCACTAGGCTCATATTAGTAACTTCGTCAGTCATTCTGTTTTTTACTTCGAATATATCGCCTTCGCTTTTTGCTGAAACTACTAATCGATAAGGCATTCCCATTAGGTCTGCGTCTGCGAATTTTTCGCCTGCATTCACACCTTCGCGGTCATCAAAAATTACTTCGATTCCCCTATTATTTAAAGTTTCATAAACTTTTTCGGCTTTTGCTTTAACTTCCTGATTGTCTAAATTAAGCCCAACAATATGAATACTATATGGAGCAACAGACATTGGCCACTTAATACCTTTGTCATCAGAAAAATGTTCGACTAAAACTCCCATTAAACGTGTGATTCCAATTCCATATGAACCCAAGTGAACAGGAACTTCTTTGCCATTTTCATCAATAAAGTTAAGATTCATTTGTTCGGACTTTGTTGTTCCGAAATTAAAAATGTTTCCGACTTCTGCTGTTTTTACTTCTTCGAGATCCTCGCGAGAAATTCCCAGGTCTTTTAACGTTTTTTCGTTTAGGACTTCTTCGTTAATTGCGATATTTCTCTCTCTGTTTATATAGATAACATCTTCACCTGCATCGGTAATAGTTTGAAATTCGTGGCTAAATTCTGTGAAAGCTCCACCTGATGCAAAAGTTACGAAAGTGTTGTCGCCAAGCCCCACGCGCATAAAAACATTCATGTAAGCATCTATTGTGGCATTGTAAAATTTATTATGCTGATCGGCATCGATTGCATATGAATACATGTCTTTCATAACAAATTCGCGGCCACGCATAATTCCACTTTTGGCCCTTAGTTCGTTACGGAGTTTAGTCTGAAACTGGTAAACGAAAATCGGTAAATCTTTGTAACTACTTATATAGTTCTTCATCATTTCGCTAATTGGTTCTTCGTGAGACCAGCCGAATCCGACTTCTGTGTCGTTTTTGAGTTTGGATTTAAACCAGACATCGACTTTTTCATCATCCCAGCGGTCTGTTACTTCCCATAATTCTTTGCGTTGTAATGCGGTCATTATGATTTCTTGCCCGCCTATTTTATTCATCTCTTCACGGGTTATTTGTTTGATTTTGTCTACGACTCGTAATCCTAAAGGCAAATATGCATAAACTCCGGCCATTTCTTTGTAAACGAATCCGGCTCTAATTAAAAGCTGTGCGTTTTTACTTGGTTCATCCTTTGGAGATTCTTTTCGGGTTTTTGTAAAAAGTTGTGTGAATTTCATATCAAATTTATCGTATTATAAGCCAAAATCCGCTTGTTCGAAATATTCAAATGTCTTTTTATCGGCCGGAGTGTGAAATTCGATATTTATTCTTGGGTCATCTAGCAATGGCACATTAAATAAGTGAAATGATAGATTTTCTTTTTTCCCGCGTGCCGGGGTTACGTAGTCAGAAAATGTATAATTATCAATCATTTTTTCGTGGTCAATATTTTGCGTTTTGGCCCAGGCATTTCTAAACGCTTGGTTTGGCAAAAGTTTTTTTATTAGATTGTTAACATTTTCTTCCCCACCTATTCTTTTTTGGTCAATACGATATTGTGTTAAGGCTAGTATCAATTCATTTTCGGGGCCATTCGAATCGGTTGCATATTTATTTAGGGGATATTCTTCGCTAAACACAAGTTCAAAAATATTCGGAGTATTTTTTTCAACTTCTTTTGCCTGGGAGTCATTTTCATAATAAATATATTTGCAGATTTTATTTTCGTGGATGATTCTCCAAGAAAGGTCATATGCCGTAGCAGGATACTTCCAGCCGTTTAAAAGGTGATCTATATTTGCCCGAATTTTGATAAGTTCGTTTTTATCTGGTAAGTAATTTCCGGCAAGTAAAATTTCATTTTTCTCTCGCAAGGTTAAAGCGAGTATTTCTGATAGTTTTTCGATTACATCGCGCGCGGGTTTTTCTACAACGCTTTGTTCAATTCGGCTTAATATCGAGCCGTCCTTCCATCCCATGGCTGCGGCTATTTCTAATTGAGATAAATTTTTTTGTAAACGAAAATCTTTTATTAATCCGCCCAAAGTACTTGTCATATAAAATCATTTTACATGACGCAAGTATTTGACTCAAGAAAAAGATTTGTGTTAGATTGCAATTATATGCCAACAATAGTGGTAGATGAATCAAAACAAGAATTTTTTTATTACCTTCGGCGTTTGTTTAAAAAACTTGATAAGAAAGTTGATCCGCTTCGGGATTACAGCACCTACGAAATTTTTATTATTAAATCCACTTCAAAAACAAAAAAAGTAAAAGTTTATGGAGCTCTTATAACAGCAAAATAGTTAATTGTATTTTGCCTTCTTTATTGCATGAAGTACTGCGAAATAATTTTTAAATAAGCGCGTTTTAGTGAGACTTCTCTTATGCTATCATTCATCCAGAGATTTAATTCTGCCCATGCCGCAAACTGTTTTAGGCCTCGACATAGGAAGTAGCCATTTAAAGGCTATATACGTTGATAAAAGCACTAACCCCAATAAATTATTGAGGTATGCGATGGTACCCTCAGCCAACCTCGGTGAAAAAGTTTTTTCGGGAACAGAACAAGACGCAGAAGATGCATCAGCATTTATAAGAGAATTTTTGCACGATGCAGGCTTTCCAAGTACCGGCCAAGTTGTTGCTGTTTTACCTGAAACCAAAGTCTTTAGCAAAGTTATAAGTATGCCAATGCTTAAAGGTAAAGAATTTGAAGAAGCAATTAAGTGGGAAGCCGAACAACATATTCCAAATCCGATATCAGAAGTTTATTTAAAATATACGCTTTTAAAAGAAGATGAAACTAAAAAAGCTCCAGCTAAAGATTTGCTCGATGTCGTTCGCGGCAAAGTAACGGGCAACGACACTGAAGAATTCGGTACTATGGAAGTTCTATTGGTTGCGGCGCCAAAAACTTTAGTAGATCGATATATGAAAATATTTTCCAGGGCCGGTCTTGAAACTTTAGGACTTGAGCCAATTTCAATTTCAGTTATAAGATCAACTGCTACGGCTAAAGAACTTGCTGTTCCATCTATAATAGTAAATCTGGGTCAAACTAGTATTGATTTCTATTTTTCACTCGAAAACAATTTAAGATTTGTTAATACCACTAGTTTTGGAATATCCAGTGTAATAAAAGCAATCGAAAAAGAATTAAATATTTCACCTATACAAGCCGGTGAATACTTATTTACTTACGGATTTCGCGAAGGTGAATTAGGCGGAAAAATAAAACAAGTTATCACACCTGTATTTTCTTTAATTGCAGATGAATTAAGAAAAACTCAAAAATATGTAGAAAATCGCTCTCAATATTTTTCTGAAAATGATTATGGCGGAATTCGCCGTGTAGTTTTAACCGGTGGCGGAGCTTTAGTTCCAGATTTAATGTATTACATGGCTTCTGAAGTAAAGCCGGAAGTTCAATATGCTAATCCGTGGAAATTAGTGGATATGTCAGGAATTACAGAACAAGCTAGGAAACAATTAGAAACATTAGGACCGCTTTTTGCGCCAGCCGTTGGAGCTGCCATTAAGTGATCTTTGCTTAGCAGTTTAATTTATGTACAATATTAGTAACCATGCCCAATGCTTTTAGTGATGTAAACTTCATTCCCGATGAAGTCGTTTCAGACAGAAAACGCAATTCTCAAGTAAAGAGCCTTAATAAACTAGCCGTTGGTGCAATGATATTAGCATTGATAGTTGGCGGCGGACTTTTTGGTTATAACCTTTATACAAAAAATAAAATCACAACTTTAAAAACTGATGTTACAAAGAAGCAATCTGAGATTCAGGAATTGAATGAATTTGCTAAAGATGGTTATAAACTTGGTCTTAGGTTATCTAGCGTAAAAACTATTCTAAGTGAAAGGCCTTATTACGGAAAAATTGTTGAAGAACTTTATAATCAAGTTCCAGAAGGTGTCGGTATAAAAGATATTCAGGTAGATGATGAAGGAAGTGTTATTTTGACCGGGATCGCTGTTCCAAATTATATTCCAATAGCTACTTTTCAAGATAATTTAAAAGCTTCTGATAGCCAGTATTTTACAAAAATAAGATTAAGATCAGCAGCTCTAGAAAAGACAACTGGAAGTGTATCTTTTACATTAGAATTCGTAATTGATTTAACAAAAGTCCATGAGCCTATCTGAAACAGTTGAGGAAACAATTGAAAAACTAAAACCACATCACCAGGAAGCTCAACCTGCCCCTGCTCCGTCAGTTCAGGCTGAAGCTTTACAAACTAATGAAGCAAGTAAATCTTCGTTTAGTATGGATGATTTAAAGGATTACATTGTGATAATAGTCTGTACTGCAATATGTTTAGCTGCAGTATTTTTATTAATAATTCCACAATACGAACAAATTTCCACAGTTAGTTCAGAATACACTTCAGTTCAAACCGAGCTTGGTGAACTTACAAAACAAGGTGAATACTTACAGAGCCTAGTTGGATTAAAAGACGAACTTGAAAAGAAAATTGAGCTTGCTTATCAGGCTTTGCCAAGTAACGAAGAGAAGGTTCCATATACACTCGACCAAATTGTTCAAATTGCGGATAAAAGCGGAGTTTCTGTTGATACATTAAGTTTGAGTGGAATAACTGACCCTGAACAAGGTTCGGCTGATAACTTAAGAACCGTTATGATTCAATTAAGCGTCACCGGTCCACACGATAGTATCCAAGCTTTTATTTATAGCCTAGAAAAGGCTCGAACGATTGTTGATGTTTCAAATTTCCAAATTTCAAATCAAGAAACAAGTGATACAACAACAACTGATAGCGGAGAAATTATAACTACAACAACGACTCAAGAAGAAGCTACCATGTCTTTAAGAGCATATTTAAAGCCTGAGGCTGAATCTGAAAATGTAGATTTATCAGCATTAGCTAATTCACCAAATTACGATAAAGTAATTGAGAAGCTAAACAGCATGGATTTTTATGAAACGAAGCCGACTGACATTGAATTTGGAAGACCTGATCCTTTCGGTGTGGGTGAATCTACTTCAAGTGCTCAAGAGGAAAATCAGACAGAAACCAATCAAACTGACAATGAGGACGACGATTCTAGCGGATTCAGTAATTAAATTGAATTAAGCGGGAAATAAGTTTATTCCGAAACTTCTTCTAATTTGTGCTCTGGGGTCCCAGCAACTCTAACATCTACGTAAGATTTCTCTTTTATAGCTTTAACTTTAGCAATAGATCTGATACTTCTTATAGTTTGACCCTTTTTGCCTATTACGGCTCCTATGTCTTGGGAATTTAAGTTGATTGTATAAACTTCTAAAGTATTGCCGCTAGGAATAGTCTCCTCTGATCTTTCGATACTAACATCATCGGGATTAGCTACTATATTTTTAACAATATATTCTAAAAGTAATTGCATAAGTTTTATTCTGAAGCTGCTTCTGTGGTTTCTGCTGCTTCTGTTGGTGTTTCAGTTTCAGCTGCTACTTCAGCGACTTCTTCTTTAGCGTTTGGGTCATACTTTTTAAATTTGTATGTTCCAGCGACTAATTTTGTAATAGCTTCGCTTGGTTGTGCTCCTACTGATAGCCAGTAATCGTATCTATCTTGCTTTAATACTACTTTATCAGGGTTTTCTGTTGGATTATAGTGTCCAATCAATTCGATATATTGGCCGTCTCTTTTGGCTTTTCTATCGTTGACCACTATCCTATATGCTGGAGCATTTTTTCTGCCAGCTCTTGTTAATCTAATTCTTACCATGGGGAATATTATAAGATATATCTAATTTATTGTCATCATCAAATTTACGATAATAACGACATTTTGGGCCCTTCTCCTGACTCTTCTTTTTCTATAGCTGCCTGCGCGGCTGATTGCTGGGCTTTGCGTTTGCTTGCTCCCGTTCCAAAAGCTATTAGTTGATTGTCTAAATATACGCCAACTTTAAAGGTTTTTTGATGGTCTGGGCCTTCGTCGTCGAGAACTTTATATGTAGGCGTTATGCCATATTTCTCTTGGGCGATCTCTTGGTAAAGGCTTTTTGAGTCTTTTAGCTCCCCTTCTTCTAGTATCTGAGGAATCTTGTAGTAGAGCTGTTTGCTTAGGTATTTTCGGCATAATTCGATATCTTTCGAGTCGAGGTATATTGCGCCGAGTAAAGCTTCGAATGTGTCGGCCAAAATATAGCTGCTTTCGGCTGCGGTTTCTCGTTCGCCTTTTGAGATCATTAGGTAATCGCTTAAATTTAGGCGTGAGGCCTCCTGTGCGAGTGATTCAGTGTTCACAATTCTCGATCTGAGGTTTGTTAGGTTTCCTTCGGTATAGTCGCTGTAATGCTCGTATATGTGCTCTGAGGTTAGGAATTGAAGCACGGCATCGCCTAAGAATTCTAAACGTTCATTTGATGATGTGACTCCGGTATTATTTTCGTTTAAATAAGACCTATGTATAAAGGCCTGTCTTAGAATATTTTGGTCTTTGAATTTGATTTTGATAGCCTTTTCTAGGCTTTCGTGGTTGAAATCGGCAGAGCTCATAAATCTTTAACAACACCTGCTAGTATACCATTTATAAATTTAGGAGACTCGGTTTCTCCGAATTCTTTGGCCAGTTCGACGGATTCATCTATAACTACTTTCATTGGAGTTTGGCCGAATTTTATCTCCCAGATAGCGCTATAAAGAATGGATAGGTCGATCTTATAGATTTTATCGATTGCCCAATCGATCGAATTTTTAAGGATAATTTCACGGATTTCAGCTTTGTGAGCATTGACTCCACTTAATATGGATAAAAGCATATCTTTATCATATCGGTCGATTTCTAAGCCTTCTTTTGAGGTCTCAACAATTTCATCTGTAGGAACAATTAAAGCTGTAGGATTAGATACTTCTGAGGAATATATGATGCTTATAGCTAAACGCCTGGCTTGGTGCCTAGGATCATTTGATGTTTTCATCTATAGATTTAGGCGGTGAGGTTGTCAGCGCCAGAATTATTTATTAGACGCGAATTCTTCGATTTCGCTACCAACTTATTTGTTGTAAGTGCCACACTTTTTACAGATAGTGTGATGCTTTGTTTGTGCTCCACATTTGCTGCAAGCAACGCTAGTTGCGCTTATAGCTTTATGATGTGATCTTCGCTGATCTCTTCTTGATTTTGAGGTTCTCTTCTTTGGTACACCCATGTCGGTAAGTTTATTATACTATAGTTATAAAATCAACAGTCGTGACGCCATATTCTCGCGAATCGACGACTTTTAGGGCTGGATTCGTTTCGGCTAAGTTGATTTCACTATCCGTGGCGTGAAAATAGACTATTATTCCATCCTTTTTAATAAGATCATGAATATATTTTAAGGCGTGTTTTACAGGAAGTTCATATGGAGGATCCCAGAAAACGATGTCGTATCGATTTGAATCGTTGGCTATAAAACGAGTCATATCACTTTTTATCAACTTGGCTATATCGGTTTCATGAAATTTGTTTGGATTTGCTTCTAGTCCTAAAACTGACTTTATGTTGTCTTTTATAGCGGCTACAGCATCAAAATCTTCCTCTACGAATGTGGCATTTTTAGCACCACGGCTTATGGCTTCAAGGCCAAGATTTCCGGTTCCAGCGCATATATCGATAACTTCAGAATTGTTAATTTTATCGTCTAACATCGAAAATACAGCCAATTTAACCCTTTCACGTACGGGGCTAGCTGATTTTGGCACTTTTAATTTCTTGTTTTTATATTGACCGGCGGAGATTCTTAGTTCCATTGGTCGCTATTATAGCTTTAATTCTCCTCCACATATAGCCGTTTTTTGAGTTTTTCAGCTATTTCAGGGTAATCATTAATTTGGCTAAATACTTCTGTGGCAGTTTCCTTTGTTTCTTTAACCAGCTCAATATCAGTAATATTTGCCGCTTTTAGGTTGCCAAAGCCACTTTGGTTGGTTCCATAAATATCTCCGGGGCCACGAATTTCCAGATCGATTTCGGCCAATTTGTTACCGTTATGTATTGTTTCCATGTATTTGAGGCGTTGAATTGATTGCCCTGAATTTGTAGAGGTCATAAGTAAGCAAAATCCTTCTTCGTTACCACGACCGACTCTTCCCCTTAATTGATGAAGCGACGCGAGTCCAAAGCGTTCGGGGGTTTCGATCAAAATGATATTTGCGTTTGGAATATCTACTCCAACTTCGATAACAGGAGTTGTAACTAAAATATCTATTTTATGGTCGAGCATTTGTTTTATAACTTTATCTTTTTCATCGCTTTTTAAACGACCGTGCATTAATCCCAATTTTAAATTTGGAAATATTTTTTTTAGTTTTTCGAATTCAATTTCAGCCGCTTTTACATTTTGAAATTGTTCATTCTCTGATTCTTCTATAAACGGACATACGACAAAAACTTGAGTACGTTTTGTTAAAACTTGTTCTTCGATCCATTGATACGCCCCTCGTCGTTTTTGTTCGCTAACTAACCATGTTTTAACGCCTTTTCTATTTTTAGGAATTTCATCGATGACAGATAAATCGAGATCTCCATAAAAAGTTAAAGCTAAACTTCTAGGAATCGGTGTTGCGGTCATTGTTAACAAGTTCGGAAGTGTATCGACAAGGTTGCCCTTTTTTGTGTAGTGGTCGACAACAATGGTTCGCTGTTCTACGCCAAATTTGTGTTGTTCATCGACGATAATTAATCCGATGTCGTTAAAACTTTCTAGGTTGTGCAAAATTGCGTGTGTTGCAACGACAACATACGGAGCCTTTAAATTTTTAGGTTTATCTTTACCTGTTAAAAGAACGGTCGAAATATTAAATTGTCCTAAAACTTTTTGAAGAGTTTTATAATGTTGTTCAGCCAAAATTTGTGTCGGAGCAATTATTATTGAATTAAAATTTGATTCTGCAGCGGCTAAAATTGCACCAGCGGCAACAACTGTTTTTCCGCTACCGACATCGCCTTGCAATAAACGATTCATGGGAGATTGTTCGTTAAGGTCGTTTAGTATTTCATTTAACGATCTTTCTTGTGCGCCGGTTAATTCGAATGGAAGATTTTTCTTGAACTCCCCTAGCCTTTTATCTGAAATTTTTATTATGTGACTATTTTTCTTTTGACTCCATCTGTTTCGAATATATAAACCATGTAAATGTAAAAATAATAATTCTTCAAACGCCAAACGTCTTTTTGCATTTGGAATTTCATCGAGGTTTTCAGGATTATGCAAAATGTTTAATGAATGTTTGAAATCTAAAAGTTTATGTTTCTGTAATATTTCTTCTTTTAGTGAATCGTTAATTTCATATTTTGCTAAAACTGCTTGAATTTTTGTGCGTAAAAAATTATTTGATACACCATTTGTAGTTGAATACATTGGTATGTATTTTTCATTTTCATCATCTGAAAATAATTCCCATTCGGGGCTTATGAACTGTGGCTTCTTTGAATCGTTACTAAGCTGACCATATAATTTTACGGTTGATCCGACAGGTATAGATTTCTTAAGATAAATTTGATTGAACCACATGGCTTCTAATTTACCTGTTTCATCGCTAAAAACACCTTTTGTTAATTTTTTGCCGTAGCGTGTAAAAACATTGTCGATTTTTTCACAAGTCACGATTACAACAGCCTTTTCGTTAGCAACTAGTTCAGATATTTTTTTTATATTGCTTCGGTCTTCGTATCTAAATGGAATATGCCACAATAAATCTTCTACAGTTTTAATATCTAATTTTTCAAGAAGAATTTTATATTTATTGCCTATACCAGAAATTTCTGTGACCGAATCGGTTAATTTCATACTCACAGAATATCAGATTTTTTAGGTTACATTATAAAAGGAAGAATTGTGGACATGACAATTGATGCAATGATAATAACAACAAGAGTCATTTTTATTACTTTTTCATTTTTATGAAAGAATCTGTTCATATTGGTATTTTATCACCTACTCGCACACAACTACTTTTGATTTCACATAACTTACTACGGGCGGTTTTCCTTCAACTTTTTTCATATCTTTAATCGCAGTAAATTGTGGGTATGGAGTACTTCCTTTTGTAATCCAACTAAAATGATCGTGTGGAGGATTGTACCTAATTGTAAATGGAGTTACTGCAACAACTTTATCATCTTTTAGCCAAACATCTTCAAATGCAATTCGATAATAATCTGCCGCTTGATATTGATTTAACGGATAGTTGCCTCCCATTGATCCGTCTTCGGATTCGGTTTCACGGTGAGCCCACCCTGTTTCAGTAATAAAAACTGGCAATTTTGAAGTATCGATTCCAAATCGGCGCTTTAATATCGATAATTCCCAATCGTATGCACGAATGCTATCTCGCCCAGTTGCATATGGAGACCCCGCAAAATTTGGTTGAGGATAAGGGTGCGATGCCCATCCGTCTAATTTTTCAAAAATACCTGGAACTTCAGAATTCATGCGAATCAAAAAGCTTTCTTCATCTAGGTAGTCTCCTCCAGTTCGTGCTGATGCATTAAACGCGCCATTCATCATAAAAAACTCTTCGTTTAAATTATTGAACGCATCTATTGTTTCATCTAAAACTTCAGCATATTCTTCTGGGTTAACATCACCTTTCCAAAATTTTGCATCATTTACTTCGTTGTAAACTGAAATATAACGATTTTTTATTGGCCACTGCAGACTGTTTAAAAATTTTGCCGAATCTTTTATTTGTTCTTCTCGCTTTTCTTTGTGTTCGAGATCGAGATCCCATAGCTGAACAATCGGAATTAAATGCGCTTCACTTAAATTTTGAAATAATTTGCCCCATCTATCTGTATCTCGATCTTTTACATTATATGGAACTAAAACGTATCCCCAGTCTCCACCATTTGAATTTGCAAGTTCTGCTGCAACATTTGTGAATTCTTCGACCTCGGCATAAATATATAATCCGACTTTATTGTTTTGGTATCCGATAATATCCTGAACATCGTCTTCGCGACTTGGCTCAGAGACAACTTTTTGAACAAGATCTTTATATTCGCAAACCTGTTCCTTATTATCTATTGGAATGGCCGCTTGTTGATTGTAGTCTTCTTTTCCGAAATTTTTTACGATTATTGTAGAAACTCTAATTGAATCATAAGTGAAGAATAATAATAGGAGTGAGACTATTAATAATATGATCCACCCTATTCTGGTTTTTGGTTTTTTTCTTTTTATATTAGTTATATTTATACGTCGCCTTATCAGTGTGACGGTTCTTTTGATCATGACGGTAATATTTTACCAGAGAATGAGAGATTAAAGGCTTTAATTGATTGGGTTAGGCACAGATTGTTTTATTATTTCGCTTGCGGGTTTGGCGATGTCACCTACTACAGGTATATATTGTAATTCGTTAAGAATCCATATAGCTAAGCCTAGAATTAAGGTAACACCTATTGTCGCGCCTAATCCGCCTAGTACTCCACGTAAAAATGCCTGACGTTTTCCTAGAAGATAATTTGTTCTTTGAAGTGTTTTTACTAATTTTTCAGTGGAAGCTTCATATGACATTAATAAAATATTACATTTAAATTTAAAACGTGACAATTGATTGTTTAATACGTTCCAATAAGTGAGGAGGCAAAGTCATGTTTTATGCAGACTTCAAAGC
This sequence comes from uncultured Candidatus Saccharibacteria bacterium, assembly GCA_965230915.1. Taxonomy (GTDB): domain Bacteria; phylum Patescibacteriota; class WWE3; order 2-01-FULL-39-13; family 2-01-FULL-39-13; genus CAYHDM01. The sequence goes on from OZ246395.1 coordinate 425,893, forward strand.
GCCGTTCAGTAGAGCGGCGCTTTTCCTTTCCCCAACGGACGAAAGAAAAAGCAGGGAGCGTAGCGAGTGCTCTTTTCCTTTTCACTTGAGTGCAGCATAAAAATTAAAATAATTCTGAGAAATTTGCTTGAAAGTTAAATTTTGAAGAAGGATTTTAATTTTTCTTACGTTCGTTTAAACATCTTCGATAATTCTTTTAGCGAAATCTCAACTTTTACAGGTCTACCGTGAGGACAAGTATATTTATTGTCCATCGTATCGAGTTGTGAAATTAATTCCGCGATCTCTTCTAATGGAATTGTATCTCCTGCTTTATAAGCCAATCGACAAGATAGATAAGTTAAAATTTTATTTGATTGTGAATCAATTTCTTTGTTGTCTGAATGTTGTAGATCTTCGATTAGCTCGTGAACCAAAGTTTTTATATCAACTTTCTGCATTACAACCGGTATCTGTGTAACTTTATAAGTATTCGGGCCAAATTCTTCTAAAATAAAACCGGCTTCAGCAAGTTTAGGTAAAATCGGATTTATAAATTCCGATTCATTAATTGATAAATTAATAACAATTGGAGTGAACAATGGTTGTGCAGCTGTATCTAAATTATCTTCGGCATGTTTTTTTGTTAATTTCTCGTATAAAATTCTTTCATGGACTGCATGCTGATCATAAATATCAATTCCGCTTTCTGATTCCACAATAAAATATAAATGATGCACCGATAATATTTTCGGCTGGCTTTTTGGAGCTATTTGAGTGTTTGTACTAGCTGTGTCGTCTTCTTCCCAAGGCAATTTATCCCACAAACTATCACTTTGTTGTGCGGCAGGTTTATTAAATGGACTTGCAGGTCTCGGAAACGGCGTATTAAATGGATTTGGTTTTGCAAACGGTGAATTTTGCATCGGACTTCTTGGCATTTGCGGGTTACCAGCAAAAGGCGAACTAAATTGAGGAGCATTCGGCATTTGAGGCATTGCTGAACCTGAACTATTTTGCGCAGCAAAACTTCCTCCACTGCCCGGCAATGAACCTGGTGTTAAATTTGCGCGATCTAGCGATTTTTTAACGGCAGATTTTACTGAATCAAAAATCAAATGATCGTTTGTGAATTTAACTTCTTCTTTTCTTGGATGAACATTCACATCAACAATATTCGATGCAACATCTATAAAAAGTACAAAAACTGGATAAGTATTTTTGGGAATTAAACTGCTATATGCATCTTTTGCAGCAAATGCGATTGATTTATTTTCAATGTTTCGTTTGTTAACAAAAATATATTGATGCTTTTTTCTTTCACTTGCGAGTTCCGGTTTTCCTACGTATCCATAAATTTCTAGATGCGGATGCTCAAAAAATAGTGGAATTAATTTTTCGTAGTAATCGTTACCGAGAATTTCTCGGACACGATCTTCGAGCTGATGATTTTTTGGAAAGCTAAAAACAGTTCGAGCATTATTTATTAATGTGAGTCCAACTTCGGGTTTCGCCATTGCATGAGCATTTACTACTTCTAAAATATCTTTGTATTCGGATGCAGCAGCTCGTAAAAATTGTTTGCGGGCCGGAACATTATAAAAAAGATCTTCGATTAAAAGTGAAGTGCCGACTGCTCCACCCGTTTCTGTTTCGCTTATTATCTGGCCGCCTTCGATTTTTATTTCGGTTGCCATATTTGCTTGTGATGTGCGGGTTTTTAATGTTACTTTTGAAACTGCAGCTATTGATGCGAGGGCTTCTCCGCGAAATCCGAATGATTTGATATTAAGTAAGTCATCGTCTGATGAAATTTTTGAAGTTGCGTGGGCTTGAAATGCTAACTTAGCATCATCGGGATCCATTCCCGAACCATTATCGACGATATGAATTTTTTTAATTCCACCTTCTTCGATATCGATTGAAATTTGGTTTGCTCCGGCGTCGAATGAATTATCTAAAAGTTCTTTGACAATTGAGGCTGGTTTTTCTACTACTTCTCCTGCGGCGATTCGGTTGACCAATTCTTGAGGTAAGACTTTAATTTTTCCCATGGAATTATTGTAGCACTAGGCTTATAAGTTATATATGAATCAAACACTTTATATAAATATAGGAGATGGTAATGCATATGAGCTAACGGTAGATGATTTTAATTTTCATCCTGTATTGAGAGATGTGGAAAATGTAATCTTATTTTTCTTATTGTCAAATAGAGCACTGACTTTATTCGATACGCAAAAGATATTATTGGCGGATGAAGTGTTTTCACCTTATATAAAGAAATATAATCAATTGGTTGGGATTAATTTCATCAAGAATGAGGACAGTAACGAATATATTGCAACATTAAACATACAAAGCCAGATGATATTTCTTGGGAAAGCAATAGCTACTCTTTTGTTCGATTATATTCGCGCTTCGGACTATAATTCTAAGTTAAAAAATACTAGTAAGATGAGATTTTTAAGACACATTAGAAATGGAGCCGCGCATAACAATTGTTTTAATTTAATAGATGAAGATGGTAATTGGAAAATAAGTGAGAAAAAACCTATTGTTTGGCATAATAAAAAAATTGAGAGAAGTTTACAAGGTCGACAGATTTTCACTCAGTTTGTATCTCTGAATGACATGATTCTATTGGCAAGTGAATTTTCAAAGGAATTATTAGCTATAGATAGTAAACCCTAATTGTAATTTAGGTTGCTTTAGATTTTCTACCTCCCAAACGCAATCGCATCGGGTGCAAGATTCTCGGTTGCCAACATCTGTGCCGGTTTCACCGTGAACTTTCCAAATTTTTCATTTATAGAATCAATCGATTTCATATAATTATCTTTCTTTAAAACGTCATCGAAAAATTCTAATTGTAATCCTTCGTTTTTTGTAACGAAAAAAGTTCCGATAACAATTTGGCGAATCGGCATTTTTAATGGCCGTGCATCAAGGATTTGTTTTGCTGCATGATATAAATCGATCGAATCGAAAATTTCTTTCATGCCGGTGTGCGCGTCTCCCCAATATAAATGCTGTTTGCCCCAATGTGATCGTGATTTTAAATTTAAGTTATCAATTGGAGTGTTTAATTTTTCATATTTTATATTTACAAAAACTCCTCTAGCTTTATAGCCTTCTTGACGCATTTTGAACGCAACTTTTTCGACTAATTTTTGCAATAAACGACCGATTTCCATTTCGGTAGAAATTGGTTTATTTAACATATATGAATGTGAAAAACTTCCACGATGAGTTTCGAAATCGTCGATTTCCCAGCCGCGTAATTTTAAATACCAATAATATGCGGCTATTGATTGAAACGCCGATCTTAATTTAAAAAAGCTGGCGTTATAAAAATCGGTTACATTCATAATGCCGACTCTTTCGAGCATCGCAGAATTGCCGCGCGATATTCCACATAAATCTTTTAATTTCATTTTCGAAAAAATTTCTTTGTGGTTATATTGATTAATTTCGTTTAAACCATTTGGTTTTATTAAACCTGCTCCGGTTTTTGCTAAAAATCTATTTGGAGCAATTCCGATCGATGTTGTTATGTATTCACCTATTTCAGCATTTATTCTAAATTTAATTTCGTCGGCCAAATCAAACATGCTGTGCTTTTTTATGTATGGATAATTTTCCATATGTAAAACAAATTCATCAATAGATTTTGGAATAACCTTTGCGGTGTAATCGAGCAATAAATTTTTTAATTGTTTGTGAACTTTTCTATAAAGATCCGGACTTGGAGTTAGTGTGATTAATTGTGGGCAAATATGTTTTACTTCGAACATTCGCATGCCGCCTTTTACCCCCAGTCTTTTTGCTTCGATTGATGCGGCAAGAATACATCCGCTTGGTCCTTCGCGTGTAACAACTGCAACGGGCTTATAGCGAAGTGATGGATTATATTGTTGCTCGATTGTCGCGAATGCAGAATTAATATCAATGTGCAAAACTGTCGAAGGAGCTGTATTGAATTTCAAATTGTAAAATTCAGTGACCATGCATCGAATATATACCCGAATATAACCCGAAGTCAATCGTGTTGACGAATTAATTTTCTCCATGTAAGGTTTAAACATGGAACATCATAAATCATTACTCTCAACCCTGATCGGAATTTTCGTTTTGTTCATACTCGTCTACTTTTTTCCATGGAAAAACATCAACTGGGGCACGCTTAATATGCAACCTGGCGAAGTAGTAACTGTCACAGGATATGCCGATTCCCAACAAGGCAATCAAAAAGCTACATTTACAGCTGGAGTTTCGGCCGTTAACGACGACAAACAAACAGCTATGGATGAAGTTAACAATAAAACAAACGAAATCGTAACTAAAGTTAAAGATTTTGGTATTGCCGCTGAGGATATAAAAACTCAGAACATGAATATTTATCAAAATCAGGAACCATATACCGAAAATGGAGTTACCAAATACAGACTCGGTCAATGGAGCGTAAGCAACAGTATCGAAATAACACTAAATGATGTAGCTAAAGCAAATGATTTAGCAAACTTACTTGCATCAACAGGTGCGAACAATGTTTGGGGACCTAACTTTACAACCGGTGATTCTAGAGATGCACAAAAAGCATTAATGTCTGCTGCTATTGAAGATGCACGCGGAAAAGCAGAAGAAGCTGCAAAAGCTTCAGGTAAAACGCTCGGAAAAGTTTTATCAATTACCGAAGGTGGAACTTCAAACGTTTATCCAATGGCAATGTATGACCGAGCAGCTGGAATGGGCGGCGGTGGAATTGGTTTAGAACCGGGATCTACTACTGTTTCACAGAGTGTGGTTGTGACGTTTGAACTTAACTAAGATTTTCGATAAGCGGCGCTAAATGCGCCGCTTTTTTTTATGACTTTTGCGAAAGCTTTTTATATTATTGATGTAGGATAAGAAGTTTATAATTTAAGTCTGGCTATAATAATATAACCCGCCTAAGAAGAGTATAATTCCTAGAATTTTCATAAACATTTTTATATTTTTGGTGGGGTTTGTTTTTGCCTTCTTTTTCTCTAGTAAAAGTAGAGCATCTATAAGCTCATAAAAAAAGAAGAAAAGTACTCCAAAGAAGATTAATACACCGGCTTTTGTAGTGGTACTCATATGTCCTGAAGACCCCGCTGCTGCAGCGGCTAAAATCGGTACAAGCGAATAAATTAACATTAAGTTTATGTTAGCACTTAATATATGCTGCTTAAATATCTAGTTTCATCTGCGCACTAGTATTCTGCTGTAATATTTCCTTTGCTCGATTCACAACTTCATCCGGAATCCCTGCTAATTTTGCGACTTCAATACCATAACTTTTATTTGTTCCGCCCTTCTCTACTTTGTGTAGAAATTTAATTTCTCCATTATCTTCTGAAACTTTTACATGGTAATTTTCGATTTTCTTAAAGCGTTGGTCTAATCCGACTAATTCATGAAAGTGTGTTGCGAATAAAGTTTTTGCTTCAATTTTATTGTGAATATATTCGAGAACTGAACGTGCGATGCTGAACCCATCTATTGTAGAAGTTCCACGTCCGACTTCGTCTAAAATTATCAAAGAATTTTTTGTAGCATTGTTTAGAATTTTTGCGGTTTCGATCATTTCGACCATAAAAGTACTTAAGCCTTGCGAAAGCGCGTCGCCTGATCCGATACGAGTGTAGATTCCATCGACAATAGCAATTTCTGCTTTTTGTGCAGGAACAAACGATCCGATCTGAGCCATTAACTGAATAATCGCAACCTGACGAATATAAGTCGATTTACCGGCCATATTAGGGCCTGTAATTATCTGTATAAAATGTTTTTCATCTAATAATGTTGAATTAGGTGTGAATTCTCCTGCTGGTAAAACTTTTTCGACTACCGGATGACGTGCTTCAATTAAATTTAATTTGTAATCGGTAGAATCTAGCAAAACTGGTTTTACATAATTTGAGGCCGATGCATTTTCTGCAAAACTTACAATACAATCAATTTTTGCTATAACCTTTGCGAGTTCTTGAATTTTTTCGGCATCCTGTAAAACTTCTCTAACTAATGCAATAAAAATCTCGTATTCCAGTTCATCAATTTTTTCTTTCGCATTCAAAACTATATCTTCATGAGCTTTTAATTCTTGAGTAATAAATCTTTCGGCATTTACTAAAGTTTGTTTACGAACATAATTAGCGGGAACTAAATTCGCATTGGCTTTACTTACTTCGATGTAATATCCAAATACAGAATTAAATCCGACTTTTAAAGTATTTATACCGGTTTTTTCGCGTTCCTGAGATTCAAGTTCGGCGATCCATTTTTGGCTTTCTGAAATACTTTGCTTAATATTGTCTAAATCTTCGTTGACTCCGTCTTTTATTAGTCCGCCTTCGCGAACAGAAAACGGCGGATCATTCTTTAATTTAGAACTTATATTGTTGTAAATTGTTTCAGAAGAATCGATAATCTCAGCCACATAATGTGGAAGTAGAGATTCTGCCATTTCAGTTTCTTTTAAGATCTTAATAAGCTCAGCAGAATTTCTCATTGAGATACTTAAGCCATATAAATCGCGTCCGTTAACGGTTCCAGTTCCTAGTCTGGCGAATAATCTTTCAATATCCAAAATACGGCTTAATACATTTATAGATTCTGATCTTAATTTGTGATTTGCAATAAATCCCTCTACGCTTTTATACCTTTCTTCAATTATTTCTTTATTGTTTGACGGATAAACTAGCCATGTTTTTAATAACCTTGCTCCCATTGGAGTTGAGGTTTTATCGATCACGTCGAACAAGCTATTAGCTTTTTTATTTGCATATGAAGTTCTAGATGATTCAAAAATTTCTAAATTCTTAAAAGTTTCAGGGTCAATTCGTACGCAATTTAAATCGGTATTATTTTTAATACTTTTTATGTGGAATAAATTATCTTTTTGTGTGTAATTTAGGTAAGCCAATAAATTATATATAGCTTCTATTGAAACTTTGTCGGTTTCTTCGATTCCATAAATGCTAAGAGATTTAATATTAAAAAAATCTTTTAGCCAATCACACTGAGTTTCTGTCTTTTTGAAATCTTCTCTTAGTGGATAAATATTTGCCTGATCAATATTCCTTAATTCTTTGATAAGTGAAAAATTATCATATAAATCAGGCTTTAAAATGATTTCTGAAGGGCCAATCTTTTTTACACCATTTGTGATTGTTGCCAAAAGCTCATCTGCTTTTTTAAATGCAACTTTATTCAAAATAAAGTCTCCCGTGCTTATATCGGCATAAGCAAATGCGACTTCATTATTAGAATTGCTCAAAGTCAGAATAAAATTATTAGACTTGCCATCGAGCATCTTTTCATCTGTAATTGTTCCCGGGGTAATTATTCGAACCACTTCGCGTTCTACAATTTCTGGCCCTTTAGATGGTTTAGATGTTTGTTCGCAAATCGCGGCTTTATAGCCGGCTTTAACAATTTTAGATAAATATGAATCGATTGAGTGAAATGGAACCCCACACATCGGAATTTTTCCGTCTTTGCCTTTTGATCGTGCGGTTAGTGTTATATCTAGAACTTTTGATCCAATTTCGGCGTCTTCTAAAAATAATTCGTAAAAATCACCCAATCTAAAAAAAAGCAGACAATCGGGATATTTTTCCTTTATCTTTTCGTATTGTTGCATCATTGGAGTTTCGAAGTTCATATTATAAGTTTTCTAGGATATCAGATGGAGTATATACCTGTTTGGGCAATGGAATCGGTGTCTTTTCTGATGTATATAAAAATGTTCCCGGATGATATAAGAAAACTGCCGGAACTTTTGTATACATAACATCTTGGAAAATATTGTAGTGCAATAAACGATCATCGAAACTGAAAACATGCCGACCTTCTTCTAGAGCTTTATCTGCACGAAGGTCAACAAAGTTTGCTATGTTTAAATTCCTTGTTTGAGTTGAATGCCAAAATGTATAACGATCGGGATCCGGAGTTACTTCATGTCCAATCAAAATCACATCAAACTCTCCTGCTCTTCCACTATCGATTAATTCGTCAATGTCGTAATACTGAAATTCTAATTTTAGACCAAGTTGTTGCTCCCAACTTGTTTTTAAAAAGTCTTCAAGCTGACGGCCATCCTGATTATTGGGAAGAAGAATCTTTAATGGATCTTCAAATAATGCTTTTTGGCTCTCAGTTAATTTTGCTGTCGGGTCATAATATGGCTTTTTAAATGTTTCTCGTGTATATGAAGAATAGCTAATCGGACCTTGTGCCAAAATACTATTTTTAAAATAGTTTCGTTTAATAAGTTCTTCCACATTAATAGCTTTTGCCATAATAGTTCTAACTTCTGGCGCTGAAAGTGCGCTAGACCTTGTATTGAAGTTTAAAGAAAATGTTCTTCCAATAAAGGTTACCGGTTCAGCTTTAACATGTGGATAATCAAATTCAGTATTACTAAAAAAAGCTGATATTTCGCCTAATTTATAAGCTGTCTTTAAGTCATTATCTGTATCGTAAAAAGAAAAGTATATTTTATTGTACTGTTTGCCCTTTTTGAACGACTGTAAAATTATTCCCTGTAATTTATCGCGTTCCATAATCACGCGTGATATTCGATAACTGGTTGATCCGATAGGCATTAATTTTTGTTGGTTCGGAATATGTGCAGGCTCGATTCCAAAGGTTAATAATGAAGGTAAAATTGCATTTGGAGTTTTTAGTGAAATGGAAACTTCTTTATCGCTTATTTTTTCAATTTCTATTTCGTCTCTTAAACTTCTATTCATTGTTAAAGTGTAAATAACATCATTTGAAGTTATTGATTCTCCATCTTGCCAGTAAATGCCGTCTTTTAGCTTAATGTTATATGATTTTTTATCCTCTGATGTGCTCCAGTCCTCAACTAGATCATTTATTAATTCTCCGTCACGGTATTTAAATAATTTTCTAAAAACGAGGTCAGAAACCATTTGCTCGCTAGTTATTTGCGATTCATGTGGAAGAAAACTTATGGGATTTCCCGTTAGCCCAATTGAAATTGAGCTTTGAGGCCATAAGGTTGCAATAGCAAGAAAAATATTCAAAATTGTTATTTTTATCGCTTCAAAAAAAAGCATAAGATTCAGACGTACGTTTAATTTTTAAAAGCTAATAAGTTCCTCGGCACAACCTTTGTTTTGAAATATAAGTCTTTTGGGCCGTTGCGCGCGCACTCGCTTGCGAGTGTAAGCTTTTCGAAATTAAATGTAGTCTTCATATCTAAATAAAGAGTCCAGCCAGTGAAAGCACGATGAAAAGGAATCCGAAGACCATGGTTAAGTTATAAACCAATTTGTCGGCACCTCTGCGAGTTCTATTTATGTTTGAGGTATTAGAATAAAAACCTGATTCCTGTTGCTGGATTATCACTAGAAATATTATTGCGATTGATATTACTATTAATAAGATGTTAATTATGTCTTGTATAGTCATAAACTTCAGTTATTATATACGTTTTACTATATAAAGAAAACGTCGTTGGGCTCCTATAAAACAATTTTCCTTAATATCCAAGTTATTGTGCTAATAACCATCGCCGCGGAGATTATATTTAAATACCAAGAAGACAGTGCAATAGTTGGAAGGTTTATGCCAAAATAATTTATGGTCAAAATACCCGTTTCGGCTATATTTATTCCTCCAACCAAATAAGAAGTTAAAAAAAGCATGGCAGCGCTAATAACTACACTAAAAAACCCCAATGTGATGAAATTTATTGGAAACGAAACCAATGTGACTACTGGTTTTATAAAGAAATTGACTAAAACCAGCACAACGGCAGCTATTACAACAGTCGCCACACTATTATCTATTTGAAAGGCTGTGACTATAAATGGAGTTAAAACGAGCGCTAATCCAGTTGCGACAATACTTCTTATGAAGTTCTTAACCATATTTTAATTATACATATTTTTACGGTGTAATTTTCTATAGTAAGTTATTCCAAATCTATGAGCTTCATCTCGACCACGTTTTAATATATTTAATGCGTCAGAGTTATCAGGTAACTTCACGATTTTAAAATCAGTTGGAGTCTTAATTACAATTTCTTCTTCCCTCTTTGCCAAGCCTATTATTGGAATATTTATGCCGTATTCTTCAAGAATTTCGATTGCTGAGGACAATTGGCCTTTTCCTCCATCTATAACTATTAGATTTGGGTCAATCCACTTATCTTCAGCATCGATATTTACCCGTTTTAATCGACGACGTAACATTTCCTGCATCATGTGAAAGTCATCAGGAGTATCTTTTGTCTGAATCTTAAATCGGCGATATTCTTTTTTATCCGGAGACCCACCGGTCATTACGACCATCGATCCTACTGCATTTGACCCCTGCATATTAGAAATATCAAAAATTTCGATTCTAAAACTTTCAATTTCATATGGATCAAACAAAAATCCCGCTTCTATTTCCAGTATGTCTAGTAAGGCCTGTAATCCCTTTTCAGCGCGGTCTTCTATCAAATTAGGAGCATTTATATATTCTTTAACATCACGCCTCTGCTGGGTTAAATAGTTGTAGCTATTAATCTGATCCCTTAGATAAGCGGCTGTTTCAAAATCTTCCCGTTTTGAGGCATCCTTCATTTCCTTTTCTAATCTCTGAAATAGCCTTTTTTTATCTCCCTTTAAATATTCGCCAATCTTTTTTACATTTTCATTATTGGTTTCGCCAGCTTCAACATTTTGGCACGGAGCGGGACAAAGCCCAATGTGTCCATACAAACACGGTCTGCCGGCTTTTTTATAGCGATTAAATTTTTGAATTGTGCAGTCACGATATGGAAAAACTCTACGTAAACTTTTTATAATTAGATTTACTGATGACCCTTCAGGAAAAGGCCCGAAATATTGTGCTTTATCGTCACGTTTAGTTCGAGTTTGTGTAATAGTTAACAAAGATTTCTCTACTTCTGTTTTATCTTCTTGGTTAGGTAAAGATAATTTAGTGCCTTCAATTTTTATGTATTTATAGAATTTATCGTCTTTGAGATCGATGTTATATGGAGGTTTATATTTCTTGATTAAATCCGCTTCTAAAAGTAAGGCCTCAACTTCGTTTTCAACTTTAATAAATTCAAATTTTTCAATTTTCTCAACTAAAGCTTGAGTTTTTGGAGCCAAAGCATCAAATTTCTGGAAATAGCTTTTTACGCGGTTTTTAAGATTTATGGCTTTACCGACATAAATAACACGATTTTTGCTATTTCTAAAGATGTAGACGCCCGGAGTTTCTGGAATTTCGTACTGATTGATGTCTATCATTAGGCATATTATGCCACAGAATATTTCTTAAGACGCGATGTTAATAAAAGAAAAAACGCGCTGCAGACACTTTTTGTTGTGTCTACAACGCGTTTGTTTAAAACTTTTACGCCTTCTTATTGGCGTATTCAGGCCCAGGCCCTTCTAGCCGCATTCTTGCTTGTAGTATCATTATTTCACGCAAGCCCGATTCACCAATAGCCCTCAGAGATAATATTCTCTCCGCTGTTAGCTCAAAAAGTTCACGAAGAGAAGATATTTTGTTCCTTCCGAGCGCAGTGGTCACTCTATTTGATAGTCCTCTTGATTGGCACCACTTTCTAAAAAAAATAGGTTCCAGATCGTCTGGAGGAAAATCCTTTGCAATGAATCCATGCTTCACTACATTTAATTCTGTCATTCGCCCAAAATTTTCTAGCACATTGGGTTCATCGCCCTTTATTGTAGCGAAAGTAGCCTTTACCAGAATAAGCATGTCCGTATTCTCCTATTTAGTCCTGAATGGCTGATTGGGATATTATACATTACCACGTGTGTAATGCTATGGGTTATTTCTTCTTTTCTAATGATTCCCTTAGTGCAATCGCTGTATATGAAGTCGGATGTTTAATAACTTCTTCTAAAGTTCCTTTTGTAATGATTTCTCCGCCATATTTTCCGCCTTCCGGGCCAAGATCAATAATCCAGTCGGCATTTTTAATAACGTCGAGGTTGTGTTCGATAACTAAGACTGTGTTCCCTTTTAATACTAAGCGCTTAATAATTGCGATTAATCTTTCTAAATCAGCAAAATGCAAACCGGTTGTTGGTTCATCTAATATATAGAAAGTTTTACCTGTACCCTTTTTAGCCAATTCTGAGGCTAGTTTTATACGTTGGGCTTCTCCGCCAGATAATGTCGGAGCTGGTTGGCCAAGTCTCATGTAACTTAATCCAACATCATATAAAGTTGTTAAACGATGATAAATTTGTGGATGATTTGAGAAAAATCCCAATGCATCTTCGACGGTTAAGTCTAGAACCTCAGCAATATTTTTGCCCTTATATTCAACTTCTAAAGTTTCACGGTTATAGCGTTTTCCTGCACAAACTTCGCAGTCTACATAAACATCTGGCATAAATTGCATTTCGATTTTAATTTGACCTTCGCCTTGGCAAGCTTCGCAGCGACCTCCTTTTACATTAAACGAGAAACGTCCAGATTTATAACCCCGCATTTTTGCTGCTGTTGTTTGGGTGAAAAGTTCGCGAATGTCGTCAAAAACTTTTGTATAAGTAGCAGCATTACTTCTTGGTGTTCTACCAATTGGTGTTTGATCTATGCTAATTATTTTATCGATTTCATCGGCACCTATAATTCCTTTATTTTCTGCAGGTTTTTCATCATTTTTTAGCCCTTTTGCTTGGCGTAATTCGGCTAACAAAGTTTCGTTAATTAAAGTAGATTTACCAGACCCTGAAACTCCAGTTATACATACAAATTTATGAAGTGGAAATTCAACGTCGATGTTTTTTAAATTATGTCCACTGGCGCCTAATAATTGAATTGATTGGGTGTCTTTACCTGGTCCCCTTTTTGCTAAACCTTCTTTTTCGTCGGCAGTCAAATAATCCATGATATCAACTTTTTTTCGACCCGATAGATATGCTCCTGTTAACGAGTTAGGATCTTTCATAATTTCTTCAGGAGTTCCATGTGCAGTCACGTTTCCACCTTTGTGACCGGCTCCGGGACCAAAATCAAAAATGTAGTCTGATTCATACATTGTTGTGTCGTCGTGTTCGACTACAACGACTGTGTTTCCCAAGTCCCTTAACTCTTTTAAGGTTTTTATTAATTGTTTGTGGTCGCGTGGATGCAAACCAATTGAAGGTTCGTCTAAAACATACAAAACACCTGATAATTTTGAACCAATTTGTGAGGCCAAACGAATACGTTGGGCTTCTCCCCCTGCTAATGTTGATGAGGTTCGGCTAATTGTTAAATATGTAAGCCCAACATCGACTAAAAAGGCTAGGCGTGACTGAATTTCTTTAATAATTGGTGTCGCAATTTCTTGTTCGCGCTTTGATTCCGGCGCATCACTTAAAGTATTTATCCAGTCCAGACATTCTTTTATTGCTAAATCAGAAGTTACAGCGATATTTTGATCTTTTATAGTCACTGCCAATGCTTTTTCATTTAAGCGCGTACCTTTACATTTTGGGCAAGGTTCCTTAACCATAAATCTTTCAATTTCTGTTCGAATATAATCTGAATTAGTTTCTGTATATCTTCTTTCTAGATTTTTTATAACGCCTTCAAATCTTGCGTCGAATACGCGCCCTTTGTACATTACTTTGAATTTTTGGTCGCCTACTCCATTAAAGAAGATCTTTAAATGTTCTTTTGGGAGTTTAGAAACGGCTTTATTTAGGTCAATTTTGTATTCTCGGGCGACGGCTTCGATAATTGTACGGTTCCATGAATTTTTCTCCATTAATGAAGCCCAGGGAATAATGCCACCTTCTAAAATGCTCAGCTCTGGGGCTAATAAAGCAGCTTCATCGACTTTTAATTGTGTTCCGAGACCTGTACAAACCTCGCAGGCTCCGTGTGGGGAGTTAAATGAGAATGTTCTAGGTTCGATTTCAGGCAATGAAATATTATCTACAGGACAAGCAAATCGCTCACTATATAAATGGTCTTCCATTTTTTCTGGCATTTCAGGAAAGTCAAAAGAATTGTCTAAAACTTCAGCTGCGATTACATATCCGTTTCCAAGTCCGAGTGCGGTTTCAACTGATTGTGAGACTCTAGTAATGGTTTCTGGCTCTGGAGCTTTTTTTGGTTCAATAATGATTCTATCTATAACAGCTTCAATAGTATGTTTGTTTGTTTTTATTAAATTTATTTCGGTATCTAATCTGTAAATTCTTCCGTCTATTCTTGCTCTCGTAAAACCCTGCTTTTGTAGGTTTTTGAAAAGTTGAGAATATTCGCCTTTTCTATCTTTAACAATGGGAGCCAAAATCAAAAATCTCTTTTGCTTTTTAGAATCTGCACCTGTAGAAAGCATTAGATTTACTATTTGGTCTACTGATAAATGTGAAATTTCGCGTCCGCAAATTGGACAATGTGGGTGCCCTATTCTTGCGTAAAGCAAACGTAGGTAATCGTAAATTTCGGTAACAGTTCCTACTGTAGATCGTGGATTATGAGAAACGGTTTTTTGGTCTATAGCAATAGCGGGAGATAACCCTTCTATAGATTCTACTTCAGGTTTTTTCATAACTCCCAAAAATTGGCGAGCATATGAAGATAGCGATTCAACGTATCTTCTTTGTCCTTCTGCATAAATAGTGTCCATTGCAAGAGATGACTTTCCTGACCCGGAAACTCCCGTGAATATAACTAATTTATTTTTTGGAATATCGATGCTTACGTTCTGAAGATTGTGTTCTTTAGCGCCACGAACTTTGATAAATTGTTCTGCCATTTCTTTTAATTGAATTAATTTCTACGAAACTTTTTGGAGAAGCTTCCGCAGGCTAAGAAAGTTAGTATTACAGATCCAAGGTTGTGCACTCTCCGAGTACCCCTCGTTCCATGTGCTCACTTTATTCGCACGGAACTCGGTGCCGAGGATTATTAGCTTCGATAAAAAGGCTTCGTCAAAAATTAAATTTAACATAGAAAAGTGTTTGGGTAAAGTTCGGGATTATGCCTACGGCATTGGTACCGGTTCGGTTTCTATGATTGGGTTACTTGGCTCTTCAGCTCCTGTTGGAACAGTCTGAGCTTCGCCCGCACTAGTCTGCAATTCATTGTCTATATTTGTGAAATCTATTGATCTTATATGCTCGTTCAAACTCATTGTTTCAGGCGTTGATGTCGCCTCCCTTTGCGTCATTTCCATTATATATGGGTCAATGTCAATTGGGCTTGTCTCTACTACTGGTTGCTCTTGTGGCTGTTCAACTACTGGTTCGGGTTGTTCAGGAGTTTCAGCCGGTTTCATCATTGTTAAGTAATAATATCCTCCACCTGCTAATACTAATAAGGCAATTCCGGCAATAATGGCTATCATCGCAAATTTATTTCTAGATGCTGGAGCGGTTACTTCATTATATGCGTTTGTGCCTGTGGATGGTGGAGCTTGCATTGTTGAACCCGTCTGTGGGCCAGATGTTACTGATGAAAAAGAAAATTTTTTATGCTTATCTTGATTTTCTTCAACTCCTCCTACTAATGTTTGATTGGCTAAATTACCAGCTGGTGTCGGATCTGGACTGCTGAATGGATTAGACGGAATACTAGCTGGCTCGGCCATTGGTTTTACAGGTGCTGTAGATATACTCTGAGCTGGCATTGGACTCGCAGGCATAGAAGTCATAGGGTCCGAAGAAACAGGCTCTGCCGGCATAGCGGGCTTTGCTTCCGGAAATCCTTGTACGGCTGGTTGTGCTGGAGGTGTTGGGGTTCCAGTTGGCACATTGTTTACGGGAATTGAGCCGAATCCTGATATGCCTGAATTATTTTGATTGTTAGGTGTCTGTGGAGTATCCATTTTATTGTAGTTGTGTAACTAATTTTGATAATGTCGCTTTTGTTGCTAGTAATTGAGCTGTTATGGCTGCAGATTTTGCTCTTAATAATGGTGCTGATGTTGCAAGTTCAGTATCCATTGATCCGCTAAATGCATCTACTGTTGCATCATAATCGTTTATTAAAGTTGCAATTTTAACCATTTCTTGGGAGGCACTATTTAAGTCAGCTTCAGTAATTGCTGGTTGCATTCCGCTATTAACACCTGAACCTTGGTTTACAATATCGATATTTTGTAAGTAATTTATATATGCTTCTAAAGTTTTATGGTGTCTCGCGGAAACCATAATGGCAGCTAATTTATAGCTTGATGCATTGGGCTGAACAGATGGATCAGATTGCATTTGTAAGCCAGCTGTATATTTTTCCCTTTGGCTTTGAAGTTTGGTTTGCTCATCTGTTTTTAACCCTGCTAATAATTGGGTTCTGTCTACCATAAGTGCTGGTTCTGGTGTGGTAGTAGTTGGGGGTGTTGTCTCAGGAGCGAATCCATCAAAATCTTGTGCAAATGCGACGGTAGATAATGATAAGAAAACTGCTAACGAAGTTGTTACAATAAAAAGTGATTTGGACATTACTAATTATTTTAGACGGTTAAGTTTAGTAATTCAACCCAACAAAATTTTAGGCGCTTTTCAGTTCTTTAATCTTATCTCTTATTTGGGCAGCTGTTTCGAACTCCATTAATTCTGCGGCTGTGCGCATTTTATTTTCAAGGTCCTTAATTAATGTTCGTTGGTTTTTCTTGCTCATTGTCTTAAATTCATAATCAGCAACATTTTCTTCTTCTAAAAGTCCGAGTGTTTCTTCGACTTGTTTTTCCATTAAGCGCTCGCGAATTGGTTTAGAAATAGTTTTCGGAGTTATATTATTGTCTTTATTGTATTGTAGTTGTACTTCACGGCGACGTTTACCCTCGTCGATTGCCCGCTGCATCGAATCTGTTATTTTGTCGGCATACATCACAACTTCTCCATCGACATGACGAGCGGCTCTTCCCATTGTCTGAATTAATGAGGTGTCACTTCTTAAAAATCCTTCTTTATCGGCGTCTAAAATAGCGACTAACGAAACTTCGGGTAAGTCTAGACCTTCTCTTAATAGATTGATTCCGACTAAAACATCGTAAGCTCCCTTTCGGAGGTCATCCAAAATGTCAGAACGCTCTAAGGTTTCGATATCGCTATGCAAATATGCAACTTTGAAGCCTTTTTCTTTGAGATAGTCTGATAATTCTTCAGACATACGTTTTGTTAAAGTGGTTACTAAAGTTCTCTGTCCTGAAGCTACTTTTGCAGCAATCCGTTTTTCAAGATCCTGAATTTGTCCTGCCGACGGAAGAATTGTAATTTCTGGGTCGACTAATCCGGTTGGTCGAACTAATAGTTCAACGACTTGTTTGCTACGTTGTAATTCCCAGTCATTTGGAGTTGCCGATGTATAAAGAGTTTGACCCATTCGGCGTTCAAATTCATCAAATTTTAAAGGACGGTTATCGAGCGCTGATGGCAACCTAAATCCGTAGTCTACTAAAGTAGTTTTACGTGCGCGGTCGCCGTTATACATTCCGCGAATTTGTGGAACTGTAATATGAGATTCATCAATCACCAGTAAATAATCTTTTGGAAAGAAGTCTAATAATGAATATGGAGGGTCACCGACTTTTCTACCGTCAAAATATCTTGAATAGTTTTCGATACCTTTGCAGTAGCCAATTTCTTGAATCATTTCAAGATCATAGTTGGTTCTTTGCCCTAATCTGTAAGCTTCTAATTTTTTACCTTCTTTATTCAATTTTTCTAGTTGAATTTGTAAGTCTTTTTGAATTTCATTAATTGCTTGTGTAAACATTTCTTTCGGAGCCACATAGTGTTTTGCCGGGTATAAAGTTGCTGAATTTGATTTTGGTTCGTACTGATTATTCTTTTTGAAATCTTCTTGTGCTCGACTTAGCTTGTCCCCTTTTTGTTCGCCTTGTAAATAATCCCCCGACATCGGGTCAAAGTATCTTAGAGAAGAAATTTTATCTCCTAAAAACTCAACACGTAGTCCAAAATCTTGGTAGGCAGGAAAAATGTCGATAGTGTCACCTTTTACTCTAAAAACTCCACGCTTAAAATCGAAGTCATTTCTTTCATAATAGAGCTGAGTTAGTCGAAGCATTAAGTCTTGTTGGCGATATTTCATACCTTCAACTAAATTAATAATTTGCTTCTGGTATTCGACTGGAGATCCCAAAGAATATATACATGAAACCGAAGACACAACGATAACATCTTTTCTGGTCATTAATGAAGCCGTAGCTGATAAACGCATTTTGTCGATTTCTTCATTTATATCGGAATCCTTTTCTATATATGTATCGGTTGCAGGTAAATAACTTTCAGGTTGGAAATAATCGTAATAACTAACAAAATATTCAACTGCATTATCAGGAAAGAAATCTCTGAATTCCTGATATAGCTGAGCAGCCAAAGTTTTGTTATGAGAAATTATTAAAGTTGGTTTTTGAACTTCTTGAATTACATTTGCAGTCACAAAGGTTTTCCCAGATCCGGTTACTCCTAAGAGCGTCTGTTCTTTGTTACCTTTATGTGCGCCTTCCACCAATTTTGCAATTGCATCTGGTTGGCCTCCGGCTGGCTTGTAATTTCCTTTTAGATTAAACATAAAATTATGGTCGATTGACTAATTCACTTATCACGATACCACATGCTGTTGCTACGTTTAAAGATGAATGGGTCCCTATCCTAGGTATTTCAACGATTTCTGACGCGATTGACAAACCTTCTGGAGTTATTCCGTCGACTTCGTTTCCAAAAAGATAAATAGCATTTTTAGGTGGAGTCCAATCATATAGATTTTTAACGTTATCTTTATTGTTTTCGATAGCTACAATTGGAAGCTTGTATTTCTTTAAGTCCTCAACTTTTTCAGCGGTTTCAATTTCGACTTTTGGCATCGCTCCAAGTGAAGTCTTCTTTAACTTTCTATGAATCATATCTGGCTCATTTTTATCGATTCCAGAATATCCAATAAGAATAACCTTTTTTATTCCAAAGAATTCGGCAGTACGGATGATCGCGCCGATATTGTATAAGCTTCTTATATTTTCTAGGGCAATATAAATTTCTGGTTTATTCATTGTGAAAATGATGAAATCAGATAGAATTATAACGTATTTCGTAATGTGAAGGTGTTAGTGAAAGGATTCCGATTATGTCTGATGTCATGATTGAAAGTCCACCTTTGGTGGGCTGGACAGTTGCGACTGTGGCTCAAGTCGAAGCACCATCCGAGCAGTCGGAGAAATTTGCACCCGTAAGGGAGCTTGAGTGCCCGGAATGCTTTGACGATGTGACGATTCCCGCGAAGACTCAGTCCAATGAAATCCTTCAATGCCAAGGATGTGGGACAGATCTCGAGATCCGAAAGATCGAAGGGGAATGGCGATTAGAGGTTGCTCCCGAAGAGGAGGAAGACTGGGGTGAATAGCCTTAGTCAGTTGTCGTCCATGTGATTGTTTGTACAGAGAACACAGGTCTCAACCATCTGGTTGAAAACAGCTTTTTAAGCTGATCTGTGTTCTCTCTGATTTCTCCAATATATTTTTTAATACTTTCTAAAACATTGAGTTACGGGTCTTATTTGGTCGTTGACCGTTCGGGTCATGTTCGGTACATTAGATCTACTATGCCTGTATATCTTTACCCACGTCAAAGAGAAATCTATGACTTTATAAAACAATATATTCAAAAAGTAGGAACTTCCCCTACTCTAAAACAGATTGCGGAAGCAATGAACTTAAGTTCGTTGGCAACTGTCTCAGAACACTTATATGCTCTCGAGAAAAAGGGACTTATCGAAAGAGTTTTTGGCGAGGCTAGAGGTATACGAATTCTGGAAGAATCAAATGCAATTTACGATCCAGTAGAAAGCATCGAAGTTCCTGTTTTAGGTTACATTGCTGCCGGAAAGCCAATTGAGATTAATGAAGATCATACTGAAACAATCAGTATTCCCTCAGATATGGTTAGTAGAACAAAAAGAACTTTTGTTTTACAGGTTGTTGGAGATTCAATGATTGAAGATTATATCGTGGATGGCGATCAGGTTATTGTTGAGCAAGTCAGTGATGTTGCTGAAGGAGAAATTGTTGTAGCCGTTGTAGATTCAGATTACGCGACCTTAAAGAGATTTTATAAAGAGAACGGAAGAATAAGATTACAGCCATCAAATTCACAAATGGAACCTATATACGCAACGAATGTTGAAATTAAGGGTCGGGTGATCGGTGTAATACGAAAGTATTAAACGCTTTTTATGATGATAATAAGAATTGCCGTTAATAGAAATATTACGGCTTTTTTTATTTCTCCTCGAATTGTGAAGTCTCTGTAGCAGCTTTAGGCTTAAACATCGCAATAACTCTATCTCTTTTGTAGTAAAGAAATGCTAGAAGCGCGATAACAATTGCAAGTAGAACGAAATGTTCGTAACCTGATGAAAATTCGACCACAGCATTCCAATTATTTCCTAAAACAAAACCTGCGTACGTTAATATAAAACACCATACAAATGTTCCAACGAATGTAAATACGCTGAATATAAAAAAGTTCATGCGTACAAATCCGGCTGGTATAGAAATTAAACTTCTACCAAGTGGAACAACCCTAAATAATAAAATTGTCCAGGGTCCGTATTTTTCAAACCATTTTTCGGATTTTTCTAGATCTTCAAGAGTGATAAATAGAAACCTACCATACTTATCGACAAAAGCGCGTGTTTTTGGTCCGTTAAATCTAGTTCCAAGATAATATAAAACCCATGCCGCTAAAAGTGATCCTAACGCTCCGCTTAGTGAAATTAAAAGAATATTCAATCTCCCTTGCGATGCCAAAAATCCAGCCCAGGGAAATACAAATTCTGACGGAATAGGCGCGATAATATTTTCTAAAAAGGTAATTATAAAAATTCCAATGTATCCAAATCTGACTATTAAGTCGGAAAAAAATTGAATGAGTGGTTGTAGTAATTCGCTAAGCATTAGGGAATTTTAGCACTAAACTAATAATTACTAAACTGATTACTGCCTTGTGGCCAATAAGATCTTAAAACCCTATAATATGTGAATGAGTATTCTATATATAGTGCCGACCCCAATTGGGAACATAAAAGATATAACTGTAAGAGCAAAAGAAATTTTGGAACAGACTAATACCATCTTAAGCGAAGATACCCGTATGACCCGTAAGTTATTTTCACTATTAGGCATAGAGGCTAATAAGAATTTTATTAGCTTTTTTGAGCATAATGAACGTCAAAAGACCGGTTTTGTAATCGAACTTTTAAAAAGCGGTCAAGATATTGCCTTGGTTTCGGATGCCGGAACTCCGTTGCTTAGTGATCCTGGATTTCCACTTATTCGCGAAATTAGAAAGTTACAAAAAACAGATAGCGATGATTTTGCCGATATTAAAATAGAAGTTTTACCAGGGGCATCATCAATTACTACAGCTCTGGTATCTAGCGGATTTCCAACTGATAAATTTACATTTTTGGGATTCGCTTCTCATAAGCCTGCTGATAAGAAAAAACTATTAAGACAAGTAAAAAAGTCGGCAAACCATATAAAGGCTACATACATAATGTTTGATACTCAGCACAGAATTTTAAGTACGCTCAACTTTATAAAAGAAATACTTGGAAAAAATACATCAGTATGTTTGTGTCGTGAATTAACTAAACTTCACGAAAGTATTGAATATGGAAATGTTTCGGACATAATAGAGATGGTCGAAGGCAAAAAAATCGACATGCGAGGAGAAATAGTTCTCCTTTTCAATTGTAATTTATAAGATTAATTCAGATACAATTGGTAGCCTAAGCGATAGCGGAGGCGCCGAATTCTCATTATAGATGGATGACAAATTATTCGAACAAATAAAGAAAGCTTCTGAAGATTCAATTAAAAACCCGGGGCAAAACGATAAGCCACTTCCAAAAGATGAATCCCCTACTGATCCTGAAATTTATGTATTTCGCCACGGAGAAAGTGAAGATAATGTAAGAAAAATATTTTCCGGTTGGAGAGATGCGAATTTAACCGAAAAGGGCCGTGAACAGGCAGAGGTGTTAGCCGAAAAGTTAAAGAGAAAAAATATTCAGCTTTGTATAATGTCTCCTCAAATTCGTTCAAAAGATACTGCAAGAATTGCTCTTAAGTACCACAAGGATATTGTGTTTGAAATTGATCAGCGCATTATGGAAAGAAATTATGGAGATTTAACAGGCCAAAGCAAAGAAATCTGGATGAAAGAGCACCCCGAACTTGCAGTTAAATATAGACGGGGGTACGATTTTCCTCCACCTAATGGCGAATCTTTAAAGATGGTTGAAGAACGTGTTTTCCCTTTTTGCGATGAAGTTGTGGAACGTGCCAGAAGAAACAATATGAATATCGCAATTTCTTGCCATGGGAATTCTATGCGTGCTATTAGAAGGTATTTTGAAAAATTATCGATTGTAGAAGAACTTACTTTAGAAAATCCGTTGGCTCAAGATTATGCAGAATATGTTGTGCGTAACAAAACAGAGCAGCAATCAGAGAAAAAATTACCTTTAGATTATTTGAAGAAGCTTTTTATTCCGAATAAGAAATTTTTTAAGTAATTGACTTAATTTGTAGAGCTTGCGATAAGTGCTACGATAAAAGAGAATACAATTGTTATTGTAATTATTATTCCCAGCAAGGCAAAAATTCTAGCACAGGAAACGCTAGATTCTAATTTAGAGTCCTCAGATGGCACAAGCAACCACAAGGCAATATATATTAAAAACCCGCCACCACCAGCCCCGGAAAGCAAAAGAAAAATTATTCTAAATACCCATGGGTCAAGATCGAAATATTTCCCTAGGCCTGCACAGACCCCACCAAGAATTGCACCATGAGATGAACGTCTTAATTTCTTGACTGAGGTTTTTGTGTTTTGATCCATTAATAAAATTGTAAATTAATTATTAATAATTTCCAGTAATCTATTATATTTCGAAACTCTTTCGCCCCTAGCAGGTGATCCAAATTTTGTGTAGTCGGCTTTAGCTCCAATGGCTAAATCTGCAATGAAGTCATCATTTGTGTCGGTTCCTCGATGAGAAATAATGACTCTCCAATTTGATTCTTGAGCTTGCATAATAACATCTAGTGTTTCTGTTAATGTACCTATTTGATTTGGTTTTACTAAAATAGAATTACCTACGTCACGCTGAATACATTCTCGTAATGTCTTTATATTTGTCGTGGTTAAATCATCTGTTACTACATTTATTTTATCTTTGTATTTTCGCGAGAAACTTTCCCAGCTGCCCCAGTCATTTTCAGAATAAGGGTCTTCGACCGAAATTATTGGAAATACGTCAAGCATAGTCTCGTAATCGGGGATATCTGCCGGATTCTTAATTTCGCTGGCTGCAACATCTAGAGCAATTTTTGCTCCATTTAGATGAGCATTTAGAAATTTGAGTGTTTTAAAGTTGTCAAAACCTTCAGGTGAAAATGCTCCTTCTGCTCCTACATTAGTTGTTTTGCCGGCCTCTTGAAGTGCTGTTTTAACTTCATTGTAGATTTTTGCGCCTTGGCCAACAGTATCAACTACGGCCATAAATTCTTGAATCGATGCTCCGCTATCTCCATGAACTCCACCTTCGAAAATAAGCATGAGCATTTGTGGCATTGTAAAAGTAATTTCGTCGAGTGAAATTTCAGGTTCAACAATCGTGTGAATGTATTGATATGTTTCTATCTTTTTAGATTTAGCTGTGGCTTTGCAAAATGCAATTGATAATGAGAGCAATGTGTTTCCGCCTAAATTGGATTTATCGTGTGATCCATCAGTTTTTATCAAAAGTTCATCGAACTGCCTCTGAGATGAAAAATTTACACCTATTAGTTTATCTTTTAGAGTTTCAATATTTTCAATCGCATTTTCAGGTTCAATTGAAACAACTTCGCGTTCACCGCGGGAGATTCCTCCGGGTACCGATGCAACGCCAATAGATCCATCTTCTAGAGTGATCTTAGTTTCAATGGTCCATTTAGCTCCGGAATTTAATATTTTTCGACTGGAAATATCTTTGATTATCATGACTTCCTCCTATTTTTTCTTATGTGCCAGTTCGAATTCAGATTCTGAAACTATTTTTCTGGTTAAATAAGCTACATCGGCTGAAACCGAAACTGATGTTGCTCCCCATGCGACTAATTTTTTGGTTAGGTCAGGATATCTTGATGGAGCTTGTCCGCAAATCGATGACTTAATATTATGTTTTTTTGCTGTTGTTATAGCATGTTCAAGAGCCCACAAGACTGCAGGGTTTCGCTCATCATATATATGTGCGATTTTTTCGTTATCGCGGTCGACACCAAGAATTAACATAGTCAAATCATTTGAACCGATAGAGATTCCATCTATTCCGACTTTTATGAATTCTTCTAATAAAATTACAGCTGAAGGAATTTCCACCATCATATAAAGTTCAAAACTTCCACCTCTATTTAGTCCATATGTTGTTAAAAGTTTTTTGATTTCTTTTAATTCGTCAACAGTGCGAACGAAAGGCAACATTAAATGTAAGTTTTTATAACCTTTTTTGTTTCGAATTATTTTAATCGCCTCGACTTCTAGTTTAAATACTTCGGTATCAATTAAATATCTTGAAACTCCACGGTATCCGATTAATGGGTTTGATTCTTCACCTTCGTATTTATCTCCACCTTTTAGTGACCGGTATTCATTGGTTTTAAAGTCGGTTGCGCGGTAAATAACTGGTTTTCCATCAAATGCCTTTACAAAAACTTCTAGGTTTTCTACCAGTTTGTCTGTGAATTGTTTACCCTTGCCTTCTTCGATAAATTTCTTTGGGTGCTTACCTATTTTTTCGGCAATCATGAATTCAGCGCGTAGTAGTCCAACACCGTCGACTCCCATTTTTGCAATTTCTGGAGCTTGTTCCGGTTCGCCTAAGTTTACATAAACTTTTGTAGCTGTCTTTGTATTTCTGTATTCAGAATAATCTTGCTCCGGTTTTGCATCTTTTAACTTTTTAGCATGATCTCCGGAATAGATTTTTCCTTTATAACCATTAACTGTAATAATTTCGCCGTTTTTAAGCATTGTTGTTGCAACGCTAGTTCCGACAACCGCCGGAATACCAAGTTCTCTCGAAACAATAGCTGCGTGAGATGTCGCTCCGCCTTTGTCAGTAACAATAGCTGCGGCACGTCGCATAGCAGGAACAAAGTCAGGATTAGTCATTTCGGTGACTAATATTTCACCTTGTTTTACTTTATTAATTTCTTTTGCCTCGTGGATTATCCGAACTTTTCCGGAACCGTAGCCTGGAGATGCAGGCATTCCCTCAAATAGTAAGTCGCTGATCGAAACTTCATCATTTGAGCCTTCATTTCCAACATTAACTTTGTTTTTCTGATTTAAAGTCGTAATTGGGCGTGTTTGTACGATATATAGTTTGTTCCCTGCCATACCCCATTCAATATCTTGAGGGTGGTTATAATGGTCCTCAAGTTGTTTACCAATGTGGGCAAGTTGAACGATATGTTTATCGGATAATTTTTGAGCTTTCTGGAAGTCGCGCGAAATTTTTATACGCCCTTTTTTAGTTAATTGCCATGTTTGTGGAACAATATTTTTCTTTTGAATTTTAAAACCGTTTTTTGAAACAATATATTGATCAGGCGTAATTTCTCCAGAAACAACTGTTTGACCTAGCCCATACGCGGCTTCAATTGAGATTTCATCTTTATTGTATGTAAGTGGATTAACCGTGAACATGATTCCGGAGGTTTCGCTTTGAACCATTAGTTGAACTGGAACTGCGATACCAATCTTAAAATGGTCGAATTTCTGCTGAACACGATAGTAAATTGCACGTGCTCCAAATAATGAAGCCCAGCATTCTTGTGTGTACTTAACAACTTCGTTCCATCCAATAATATTTAGGTATGTCTCTTGTTGACCGGCAAAACTTGCATCAGGTAAATCTTCTGCGGTTGCAGATGAGCGGACGGCTACAGGTTTGTCTGTGTTGCCGCATAGCATATGATATGAATCTTTAATAGAAAGCTTAATGTCTTCTGGCATTTTTTCGCCCAATATCATTTTTTGGACTTTTTCTGCTTTTGATTGAAGTTTTTTAGAGTTTTCGACATCTAGCCCTTTTAATTCTGCCTTAATTTTCTTCATTAAACCTGTTTTTTCTATAAATTCGTAATATGCATGTGAAGTTACAACGTAACCATCAGGTACAGGTATGTTTGCTCTGAACATTTCGCCAAGGTTTGCACCTTTTCCACCTGCAATAGGAAGGTCTTTTTTAGAAATATCAGAAAATGGAAGAGTATAATGGTTGGATTTTGTATCTTTAGGCATTACTAAAATGATAGCACCAAAATCCGCTATCGGGAAAGTTTAAGACGCCAATTTTCGAATTGCAGCTCTTAGATCAGAGAATCCATTTCTAATTACATTTTCGTTGAAATTTGAATCGATTTCGTGAACAAGTCTGTTTCTTAGCTTATGAGCTTCCCAGATTTTGTTGTACATATTTCTTTCGAATCGTTTTTCAGCATTTTTTAGTCGATCGCCCATTGTTTCTCCACGAAGTCCGCTTGATTTCATAACAAAGTCTAAAAGTTTATCAGCGTCTATTAAGGCTGACTTTTTGTGTAAAAAGTCCCCACTTTGAATACGATTTTCGAGCTCGGCTAAGTTTGCGAGTGCTTTATCTTTCCAAGCAGATTTTTTAGGTTTGGCGAGTAAAAATAATCCGCCGACTAAAACGAGTGCGAGAACCGCAAAGATTATTGGTAGTAATGAGGAAATGTCCATATTATGATTTTATCAGGTTTTCAACCTCTTTTACTTTTTCATCAACCAAATTTTGGGATTTTGCTTCTACATTTAAACGAACAACCGGTTCGGTATTTGATTTTCGTAAAGAAAACCTCCAGTCGCGGTCTGAATCTACTGCAACTCCATCAAGTTTATCTATTGGAAGCCCCGCTTCTTTATAATGAGCTTCGACTTTTTCTAAAACTTCATTGGCATCTTCAACTTCGTAGTTTATTTCTCCACTAATAAAGTATTTTGATTTGTATTCGGCTAACATTTCGCCCAGCGACTTACCTGAATCTTTGATAAGTTCAAGAATTAGAGCAATTGTTAGAGCTGAACTATCTGCGTAATATAAATCTTTATAAAAGAAATGAGAGCTGGTTTCTCCACCAAATACTGAATCGATTTCGCGCATTTTGGCTTTTAGAAATGCGTGTCCTGCAATATATTCGACTGGAATTCCACCTGCCGCTGTAACCGTATCTTGAATCGCCCATTTTAAGCGGTTTTCGTGCACTATTTTTGCATGCGGGAATTTTTCTAAGACTTTTTTACCTAAAAGACAGATTATAAAGTAGCCCAAAGAAAATTCGCCCTTTTCGTCAATAAAGAAGCAACGATCTGCATCACCATCTAGAGCAATTCCCAGGTCGGCTTTTTCTTCGATAACTCGGTTTTTTAAGTCGGCAACATTTTCTTCTTTAATTGGATTTGCTTCATGGTTTGGAAAAGTTCCATCGGGTTCAAAATACATCGGAACGACTTCTAAATTTGTTCCGCCAAATACTCGCTCGAACATTTCACCGCCCATTCCATTTGCAGCATCAACTACAACTTTTAATTTTGGAAGTTCGTGTAAATTAACGATTTCATGAATCGCCTCGCGAAAAGGAACATACGGATCTAAATCACGAACCTGAATTTCCTTTTTTAGCATTTCATAGTTTTGTTTTGCTACAAAGTCACGAAAATCATACATTCCAGTGTCAGCTCCAACTGGAACTGAGCCTTTTGTTACCATTTTGAATCCGTTGTATTGTTTTGGGTTATGAGAGGCAGTAATCATTATTCCAGCCTCTAAGCCGAACTTTCCGACTGTAAAATACATTACTTCTGTTGGAACACGACCTAAATTTACTACTAGCGCATCGGCATCGGCGATACCTTGAGTAAGTGCTTCCCACATAGATGGGGATGAAATACGCATATCGTAACCGACTGCAACTTCTTTGACTTTAAAATAATCTACAAATGCGCGGCCTACTGCATATGCAGTATCTTCATTTATTTCATCGGGAAAAACACCTCGAACATCGTATGCTTTAAAAATTGATGGATTAATTGGTGTCATATGTTTGCATTCTGCACAATGCAAATAGTGTTGTCAATGAAAAGACCTATTATCGATCGGGTATAACTATGGGGCTAATGTATAATTATATTCATGGTTTTAAACATAAATAAGCCTCTTGGAATCACAAGCTACGACGTTATTCGAAGACTAAAAAAGCAATACCCAGGAGAAAGAATTGGTCACGCAGGAACGCTAGACCCTTTGGCTGAAGGTATTTTAATTTGCCTTGTAGGCAAACAAGATACCAAGCGCCAGTCAGAATTTATGGGAGTTGTTAAGGAGTATGAGTATGAAATGGTATTTGGATTCGACACCGATACTTATGATGTTTTAGGTCTTGTTAATGCTTCAAGAGAATATACTCCAAATGACATTGAAGCAAAAATAAAAAATAACCTGCAAACTAGAAAATTAAAACAGAAACTTCCGCCATTTAGCGCATCTAAAGTTAACGGAAAACCTTTGTACCGTTGGTATCTTGATGGACAAATTGATCGAGTGGAGATTCCCGAAAATAATATTGAAGTTTTGGAACACGAGTTGATGTCCACCAATGTAGTTTCAAAATCGGATTTGCACGTAAAAGTTAATGAACTTGTTAACTTGGTTAATTCACGTTTTAGAAAAGATCAGGTTTTAAAGTCGTGGGAAGAAACTTTATCAAATACTAATCAGACAGAATTTTTGACGGCCAGACTTCGCGCGAAAGTTTCAAAAGGAACTTATATTCGTGGATTAGCTAATGATTTAGGAAATAAACTTGAAACAGGTGCGTGCACCTTAACTATAAAGCGCACGCAAGTTGGAGATTTTAAAATCTCTGATTCAGTTTCAATTTAATTATTCGAGCTTAACAAGTTTGTAAGCTTATAGAAGTTAATAACTTCTGGAGATGTTTTAACTTTTGTTGCAACGCCATTCGAATTTAAATCATTTGAAATAATAAAGTTATTAGAAGCCTTATCTAAAAGGTAAATTGCAGTTTTATTATTTGTAATTGAATTCAAGCTAATTTCATTGTCGCTTGTTTTAATATATGCGGCATTTGTATTGTCAGCTAATACGTTAGATCTGAAAATATTTCCGTTTGAATTTCCATAAACATAAATTCCGTGTCGGCTACTTCGCAGAACTTCATTATTAAGAACATAATTTTTGCCGCTATCTTCGTTTAGACGAATGCCATTTACGCTATTATTTACTTTGTTTCCTTCGATTAGATTTCCAGTAGAAGCCCAAATTGCGATTCCATCATTATTATTTTCTATGATATTGTTGCGCACGATATTATCGTTTGAAGCCATATGCAACATTATTCCATGCAGCTTATTATCGCGTGAAATATTATTAACGATTATATTGTTGTAGCACCTTTTTGAAAAAATAATTCCATGTATGCCATTTCTTTCAGCAATATTATTTTCAACAATAAAGTTATTCGAATCGTCATGTGGATCTAGACCGTATACAACGTTGTCGTTAAATTTATTGTTTTTCCAGACGATTCCGGTAGCCCCATAAGTATATGCTCCAAAATAATTATGGTGATAATTATTTCCGATTGATTCTCCTGTCGAAACATAGTGAGGATATGTTCTGGATGGGATTCTCCATGAAACTCCGTATGTTCCTCCTGCAGTTGTTAAATCTTTTTCTTTATAACCGAGCCAAGCCATTTCTGAGTTATAAATATCAAGTCTAGAATTTGCCTTCATTAAAACATAGCTTCGGCCATCATTATATTCTTCGTCGAAATTATTTTTGTCGGTATCCCAGGAAGTTACTTTTGTATCCCGAATTGTTAAACGGCCATTATATCCAATTAAAGTCGCAAATCCTGAAGTGGTACTTTTCATTTTTAGCCATGTTACATCTGGCGAAACGATATCTAGTGATGTTCCGCTTTCCATATATATATTTGCAGATAAAACCCATATGCCATCAGATTCTTTGGTTAAATGTGTATATCCGTCTTTCGCAGCAATGTCAGCAATTGTGAATTTGTGTCCGCGACCGGAAAGATAAATTGTATTAGTTGCCGCATCATATCTTTGTCCTCTCGCAGTTGGAGTTTTTCTTTGGTAATTGAACATTGTTAAAGGTTCATATTTAACCGGTTTAAGTGGAATAGTCAAAATATCTCCAGGGTTTACACGGTCCCAGTTTGGCAAAATTGGGAAATTGAATTTCACAATCTCGGAAACAGGAATATTATATTCAGCAGCAATCTGTGAAAGGCTTTCGCCACCTTTTACTTCGCGGCGAATTAAGCTTGGAGATGTATCAAGTTTATTTAATTCGTCTAAATTTGCAGAAATATCTTTAGTGGTAAGAGCTGAATCTTCTTTTAGATTTTGAGCAATTGTCATTCGAGCAGCATTAGCTTTCACTTCCATATCATGAAAGTGAAGATAAGGAATTGATGCAACAGCAATTAAGACATAAGCAGTATAAATGTATGCTCCAGCTGTATTAATAATATTGGTTTTGCTCATTCTAGAAATATCCCAGCGTGTTAACCAACCTTGTGTTCTGATAGTTATTAAAGCAAAAATACGTATTACGCCTGACCAGTATGAATAAATAATATAAGTAGGAATATGAATTATATGCATCGGATATCTTTTTAAATGTGGATATACTTTTATAGTACGGGTAATTAACCACCAAGCCAAAAGTACCGCAGCTGAAATAAAGTGTCCGTATGCTAATGAAATTGCAAAGAATGCAAATCCGTAAACCATTGTAAAAGGAGCAATAAATCTATCTACCAAAAAGAATAATAGATGTGGGTGTTTGCGAATCCATTTGCTACTAAGTGCTTTAGTGTCTGCTCTCCAGCTATTTCGTGCCCAACGAATTTTTTGTTTTGCGAATGTTTGAAAATCTTCTGTTCCTGGTGTTAATACAACTGCATTTTTCTGATAAACAGTTTTCCATCCGTCTGCTTGGACTAGATTTGTTAAGCATTTATCATCACCGCTAATTGATTTCTTCCCCCAGAAATGTTCGTTTGTAAGTTGGTCGAGTAATGGTTTTACAGCTGAAGTTCTGTAAAATGCAGTTCTTCCCGATAAGCATGAAAGTGCATTTCCCATTCCAGATAAATATGGCATTTCGTCGAAGTAACGAAGGTCTAAAAGTATATCGAATAAAATTCGAGTTAAAGTATTTGGATTAGTAACGTTTTGCCTTGTTGCAACTCCTCCGACTTTTTCGTCAGCAAATGGAGCAAGTGCATTTTTCATAACCCCTTCTGTCCATTCTGTATCACTATCGATAAGTGCAACAATTTCATATTTTGCAAGTTTCATTCCTGTTGCTAAAGCTTCTCGTTTTCCGGGGATTTTTGTAATTTCTAAAACTCCGTTTTTATATTTTTTCTGAAAGTCTTTAAAAACTTTTATCGAAGATTCGTCTGTATAGTCGATAACAGCAATAATTTCTGAAGGTTTTTCTTTGGCCCAAGAATCTAGCGCTTTTCTAAATCCAATTGGATCTTCATTATAAACTGGAGTAATAACCGAAACTTTTGCATTATATTCTGTTGTTTTTACTTTGTAGTAAAGGTGGCCACAGATTTTTTTGTATCCCCAGACGCTCCAGCGCCATAATCCAATCAAACCTATTGGAAGATACTCAACATAAGGAATTTCAGAGAACGATATCATCTGCTTTCTCCTCTACATTTACGGGCGTGCTTTGTTGAATAAGTCTGTTGTTAACTTCGACTGTAGCTCTTAAATGAATAGGATCGTGTCCTTGGCTTTCGGCCCAGGTTAAAAATCCTTGCGTATCTTTTGGTAAGCAAACTCCTCCGAATGGACCCATGTCTTTTGTTCCATATTTCGGATTCCAAAGTGCCTCTGCACTCTTTGTTACCAAATCAAAAACTTTTTCAGTATCTAGTTTTAGGGATTTTCCAATTTCTCTCATTTCATTAAAGAAAGAAATTTTTGCAGCGTTCAATAAATTATGAACATATTTTTGGAATTCTGCTTCTTCTATTGTTAATCGATGAACTTCAGGAGCAAAGTCTTTATAAACTTTTTGCAAGATTTCAAAAGATCTGTCATCGTAAGCTCCGACAACTACAATCCAAGGGTTATCAAAGTCTTCAACTGCTTTATATGCTCGTAAATATTCCGGATTCATACAAAGTCCAAAATCTTCGCCGACTTTTTTGCCTGAAACTTCTTCAGCTTTTTTTGAAAGTTCAACTGTTGTTCCTGGTGGAAGTGTGCTTCGTGTAACTATAACTTGATAGTTTTTGTTATTTTTTATGACAACTCCAAGTTCTGCGACCGCACTTTGTAAATATTGAAGATCTACACTTTTATTTACAGTCGGAGTTGGGACCGCTAAAAAGTTTACGATCTCCTCACCTTTTTTGTATTTTGTGGATTTTAATTCTTCAGCGGAAATTGCCTTATAGCCTTCTGCTTTAATTTGCTCAATTCTAATCGGATTAACATCAACGAATGTGACGTCAAATCCACGTTTGAGGAATCCTCTGCCTGTAGCATAACCAACTACTCCTGAACCGATAACATTTATTTTGATCATATATTTGAAATTGATTTAGGCAGTGAAATCTTTTGGAGTGTATCACCCGAATTATTTTTCAGTCAATAATTTTATGTCGAATTTCTTATTTGTTGTTGAAGTTCCTTCGGTTGGTTGTTCATATACGATATAAAAATTATTATCATAATTATTTTTCGCGGCTAAATGAGGATAGTAAATATTTTCTCCTAATAAAATTTTGTATGTAAACTTATTTTCGAGCGAGTCGAACTTTGAAAAATATCCTTTAGAATCGATCGGGTCTTCTCTCGGGAATTCACTCTTATTTTGGTTTTCTAGCCAAACAATACCGACTTCATCATTTTTATTTGTTCCGAGTACAGGAAAGAACTGATAGGCATCACTTTCTAATACCGTTTGAGGCTTTGTCCAATTGCGGTTTTCTAAGATAGAAAAATATAATTCGGCTTTATCATCAACATCACTTCTCCAAGTCGCAATGATTTTGTCATTGTATTTTACGGCGGACACATGACGTGAGTCATCAAACCCATTACTTATGTTTTTCCAATCGCTCCATGTTTCACCTTTATCATAAGAAATTGCGTGCCAGATTTGTTGGTCATTGCTTTCACGGCTTGAATAGAAAAATAAATTTAAATTATTATTAGAATCCAATAATAAATATGGTCGGGATTGAGTGTTATTCGGACTTGTATTAATGTTTTTCCATTGTGACCAAGTTTTACCACCATCATTTGATTTTATAAATTTAGCTTGCTGGTTTCTATTTTCCGAATCCTTCCCTTCCCAAACTATGTAGAGGTTGTCGCCTTCTGTTAGTATCTGCGGGTGCTCCTGCCAGTAATCTTCATCATCAGTGTATCCTTCAACTAAACTTGGAATAGTTGGTTTCGACCATGATTTTCCGTTATCAATGGAGCGAATATACTTAACCTGTCGACCATTATTGCTGCCTTCAGTAAGGCCATACCAAACTACATGAATTGTGTCGTTTTGATCTACCGCAATCGATGGAACGCGTTGGGTTGCCCCATCTGAATCAGTTACGACTTTATTGGATATTAATTTACCGTTTTTTGATTTAGATATATATATTTCGAAGTCTTCTTTAGTTTTTGCTCTGTAAGCTGTAAAGATTTCGCCGTTACTATTTATCGCTACTTTATCCTGACCCGTATATCCTAAGCCTTTATTATCATCAGTTGATCCTACTTTTACGATTTTGCCTGATGGGCTTGATTCCTTAATATAATCGTTCGGGCCGGTTGTTAATATTTGTTCTACTGTTTGTGAAATATCCGAAAATTCGACGGGGGAATCAAAGTCTTTATTAGAAAAAGTCCGGTACATAAGCGCCGAAACTACTATTATTGGAGCAAGAGCTACTGGTATATAAATGAAGCTCCACTTGAATTTGGGCATAACTTTAATAACTTTAGCCCGTAATCTAGGTGATTTCAACGATTTTATTATATGAATTACCCTAAAATGGCAAAAAAGGCTGATTTGGCGGCTTTAAAAATTAGGCTTATGAATGCTATAATATTTCGGTACTTTTAAGTGGGTTCCCACATTTTTTCCGCTTCGCGGGCCAGTAGCTCAGTTGGTTAGAGCACCTGCCTTTTAAGCAGGGTGTCGAAGGTTCAAATCCTTCCTGGCTCACCATTTAATCTAATTAACTTTGATAGTCTTAATCTCGGACTTATTCCCTGCTCTATCTTTTATATATACATCAAAGACATATTTCGAGCCGTTAATATCTGCCGGCAATGTGCAGGTAAAATTACCCTCATCCTCTAAGCCGCAAGATAAATTTGTGAATTTAATAGACTTGTCTGCATTATAAATATCAATATTTAAGGTACCCTTATCATTTGAAGACCCTTCGATATTTAAAGTTTTAGATGGACTAATTTTGATAGTAACTGCGTTTGTTATATTTTTAGAGTTTATTTTTGATATTGTAAATTCTGTTGGAGTTTTAGTATCGACAGTAAACTTATATATTTCAGATTTAACAGAAATATTAGTCGCATCAATAGAACTTATATACCATTCATATTTCCCGTCTTTTAAATTAGTAAATGTATAATTTGTTCGATCTTTATCTGTGCTGGCTATTCGGTTAAAAGTTTTATCTTTTCCAATTCGCTTAAGATGAATATCATACTTTACGGCTGCTGTAACCTTATTCCAAACTACAGTTACATCATCTGATTTGCTGTACCCATTATTTAAAGTTGGGTATTGTTTCTTCTCGCGGCCGCTACTATCTTCATAGGAATATTTTTTCTTAGTATTTGTTATTGCCGTTGCTCCTAAAGATGCAGCATCAGAATCTTCTAATCTTAAGAGATAACCATCATAATTATCATCAATATTGGGTTCTCTAGTATCCCCACCTAGATAATGGTTGAAGTCAGTTTCTTTTGAGAATGCGCCTGCTGCATATATGTATCCATTTTTTTCATTAAAATCTATTGATTGAACCAATGATCCGGCCTCTTCACTATAGTAAGAATGAACCCATCTGAAATTGCCATTTTCATCGAGAGCAAGAATATAACCAGCCCTGGCATCAGCATCGTATATTGCGTCAGATGGACCCGGGTCAAAATCCATAAACAGGTTATAATTGCTCCCCAGGTATACATTGCCGTCGCTTGTGACTGCCATGCTTTCCAAATTTTCTACATCATCAGTTCCGTATGTTACAGTCCATCTATATGTGCCGTCTGTAGAAAATTTACTAACATATACATCTGAATTAGCAGGTTCAGCAACCGTATGTATATCTTCGCTATCTGTAGGATCAAAATCTATATAACCAGATCTAATGTATCCTCCACTATATACATTTCCTTTATTATCAAGCCTTACAAGTTGAGGAAGGTCATTCCCAGTACCCCCAAAAGTTTTGCTCCAGATAAAATTTCCATTGGAGTTATACTTAACCAAAAACCCATCCAGGCCGCCATTTGAAGTAACTGATGATGTACCTGGAGTTCCATCTAGATCTGCGCCATCAGAATACGAACCGACAGCATAAATGTATCCGTTCTTATCAATTGCTACGCCATAAACATAATCATTGTCTAGCCCACCTAAAGTTCTTGTCCATTTATAATTGCCATCTTTATCGTATTTGGATATGAAACCTTCATAATTCTCTCCTGTAAGTAAATCTATACCTGATGTAGCATCCATATCTATATCGATTCCACCAAAATCTCCGACAAGATAGATATTATCGCCATTCTGATCAACAGCTATGTCACTTGGTTCTACCACACCAGTGTCATAAGCTTTATACCAAAGCAAGGTGCCATTCTTATCATATTTAGCAAAAACAAGTGCTGCATCATCATTTGGTGTTACATTCGTTGTGCCTGAATTTGGATCAAGATCGAAAGTCCCATCAAAATAAAATGCTATATATATATTCTTATTTTTATCAACTGCTATGCGCGTAGAATTAGCATCCCCGTCGCCAATTATTCCTTTTGTCCAAATTTCATTGCCATTTTTATCAGTTTTACTAATAAAGACATTGTATCTGGATGTCACAGCAGTCAAATTATGAACTCCAGAACCCGGATCAAAATCCGTTGTTCCTTTAAATCGTCCCATGGTCACAATATTTTCATCGGAATCGTGGGATATTCTTTCGAAAAAAGTTGTATCTGTTCCCGGATATGTTTTTGTAAAATTATATTTATGGTTGTCAGCGGCAAGTACCGGTTTAGTCATATAAAATATGGCGAGGATTAGAATAAATATTGCGGATAAAAATCTTTTGGCAGAAAGAAAAAGCATTAATAAAATTGTAACAATTGAAATATTTAAGTCTATATAGTGAATTATGATAATCGATCTAGAATTTTAGATCTTGCCATTTAAAATAGTTTATACAAATCAACCTATTTATTTGTTTTGAAAAGTATCGTTATATTTTCACCGTAAACTTCTGAGGTAGAATCACTCATGGAATCAACTTTTTTAGCTGGTTCATCGAAATTTTTCCCACTGGAAGTATTAAAATTGGTCTTCACTGATTTAATTTCAAAGGAGTTACCTTCAGCCGGTTGATCAAAGGTATCGATCAGCTCTATATGTTTTTCCCCTTTGTTTAGAGTGCCACACTTTACCTTTGTATCCCTACCCTCAGGTCTGTCATATGCAGTATGAGTGAACTTAACATCAACAGTAACTTCTACTGCCGTTTTTTCTTCTATGTTTTCAACTAGGATAAAGACTAAATTTTTATTTGGTGGATCTGCTCGTTGAAAATCATTAATTAAATTACGGACATTATCTTTTGTGGCCAAAATGGGATATTTAGAAATAAACGCATCATCAATTTTGCTTGCTAAAATAAATTTAACTTTAATGTAAGGAAGTACTTCACTATGAATTGTATGCAGAAGAGTTTTATAAGTAAGATATACGAAGACTAAGGTGAAAACAGCATTTATCACACCATCGTATCTAGAAAATTCATCTATACTTCTCCACGCAAAGTAGGCTAGTGATAGTATAGCTAAACCTAATATTATTTCTGGGAGGTTGCTTTTAAAGTTCAATTTCATCCCTCCCGCTAAAATTGTCCGTCTTACCTTTCAATTCATCTACGGCACTTTTTATTCTCGATTTTAGAAGCTTGATGAAATCCTCTGCGCTTTGTTCATCAGAAAATTGAAAGCTTGTATTTAGGCTTGTAACGGGGATTACGCTTCTCGCCCGTCCGTTATAATATATAGTTTCTGGCGCTATCGATATAGAAGGCGCTCCGAATCTTTTCACACGATCAATTTCGTCTTCCGAATACTCTGTTATCTCGACATTAACTAGATAGCTGCCAGCTTTTAAGTTTTTTTCTATTACAACCTTCATAATTTACATATATATTATGCATTTTAATCGCGTTACTACAAGCCCTTCATGATTTTAGGAAATTTTTATTTCACCACCACACTCACAGCCGAAGGCATCTTAGACTCGCCTAACTCGCTGTCCTCATCATTTTGATACACAGCAGATACTTTATAAGAATATGATCCTGCAGGTTTTTGAACTGTTGCGTCAGTATTTGTTGAGATCAAAACATATTTATAATCTGATGACGATGTCTTTTCATAAATTTTATAGCCAATTATTTCGGCGTCGTCTTCGCCGGGAGCTGCTTTCCACGAAAGTTTTATTCCACCTGCAACGGCTGACCATTTAAGATTTGTTGGCTTTTTGTAATCTCCAACTTTTAAACTTGCGAATCTTTCATCAAATGCATCATCTGTAATTACAATTTGTTCAGGTTCAGTAACTTCTGATTCTGTAGTGTTTTCAGTTTCAGAAACTTCACCAGATGTACCTGCTCCATTTCCGGTACATGTTCCATTATGACAAACTTGTAATCCATAAATTGTTACTTGTGCAAAATCGCATTCACCTGCATCAGGTCCATCGGTAAGTTTTGTGCAATTATCGCCCGATTGGTTGTATGCTCCAGCTTTAAAATAAGCGCCGCTAAAGGTTTTATTTTTAACATATGGAAGGTCTGCTCCATTGTATACGTAATTGATTTTTCCATTTGATACTTTAAATCCTATCGAGAATTTGTGCCCTAAAGCATAACTATTTGTTACTAAATATCCATGGGTCGTATCGCCATCGGTGATCCAAATGCTATTTAGATTGCCATCACCTGTGTTACCTCCATATTTATTTGATTCGATTCTAAAGACAGTTACATCGTCATCCGAATCATGAATTTGCCCGGCAACTACAACCGGTTTATCGCCAATTGGTAAGATGTCTACAGATTGTTCGATAATCATTGAGTGATTTCCGGAAGTCGAAGACCACGATGCGTTATCTTTTCCATCATTTTTCATTTCTCGAAGTTCCGACCTCGGATTATTAGAACCTGAGGTCGTTTCGCCATCTGTTCGAACCTTAAAAACTACCCCATTTGCAGCTTCATTTAGATAAAACCACTCGTCTGCATAAGTTTTTAGGCTTGGTGATGAGCTTATTTTAATCTCTTTGCCGTCATCGATCGGTAAAGTTAGTTTCCAATTTTTGGATCCGATAAGGTCCATCGGGTATGTTATGCTGGCGTCAGATTCCTTCGGCATTTTTGAAAATGCAATGAATGCAATAATCGATAGTATTACAGCTCCAATGACTAAAAAAATGTTCATTAGCTGACTTGTCGCAATTTTCATACCTATATAATAGCAAAATATATGCGCTTAAATGTCAATTTCTGTTAATATAAACCCATCAGTTAATTTTATTGCTATGAATCCAACAGACCATCTAAAAGCTGCACGCATATTTGCAAAAACGATGGATAACCAGTTCCAGATCATGGGAATCGGAATCGGTATAGACAGCATCATCGGTCTTTTTCCATGGGTCGGAGATCTTCTTTCTATGGTTCTATCTTTTTACCTTGTATGGATTGGCGTTCAAATGAAGCTTCCTGCGGATAAAATTGGGCAAATGATAATGAACATAATTGTAGATACAGTTATTGGATATGTCCCAATTCTCGGAGATGTAGCCGATGTATTTTATAAGGCCAATATTAAGAATTTAAAAATTCTTGAAGACTTTGCCAAAAGCAGTAATAACGGAATTATTGAAGGTGAAATTTTAGAACAACCTGCTAGTTAAAATACCTTTCGGAATATTCTAATTTATTATCTTCTGATTTTTCTGACCTAATTTTATCTAATATTCCTAGAACTAAAAGACAAATAGCTGTTGTTATAACTAATATTGTAAGTAATTTGTTAATCGTAAAAGTCATTGCTAGATTATACTATCCAAAGCAAATGTTTACATTCAAAAAATATCTATTTAAGATATAGATATGCCACAAAAATCTGCCCCAAAATCTACCCGTGCTAAAAAGTCTTCTAGTTCAAAGTCAATGAAAGTTACTGAACCAAAATCGAACAGGCCATCGGCATTAGTTCCATTTTTAGTTGTATGTATAATATTTGCTGCATTTATTGGATATTATATTGCCGATCAAAGAGCTATCATCGAAATTCATGGGATTTTGGCTAAGTGCCAACAAGCTTTAAGATAAAAGATTTGCAATTTCTTCCGCCGCCTTATTTAAGTTATAGTTTGAGGGGATATGAATGAATGCGTAATTATTTGAGCTCATATTCGAAGAAATAAGGTATGAAATTAAGTTGCAATAAGAAGACCCCATAGATTTATGTTTTTTTGCATTAGTAATAAAGTCTGCGATTTTTATTTTCTCCAAAGATCTTCGGGTGCTGTTTCTAAATATATTGGTACATTCGGACTCAATATGCAATTCTTTTGTTCCATTTGTCTTTCCCAATCCTAAAACTAAGTCGGTGGCTGATATACTACTTGTTATATATTTTGCAAATTTTCGTATAGTTTCGGCATTTGAATCAATAAAATATTTATTTTTTACTGAAAGTAACTTCAAAACATCTTCGGAAATATTACCTTTGAATGCAAAAATGTGGATATTCGATGGGTTTATATTATTGGGCACAATTGAATTGTTTTAAGCAAGCAGTTTTATCTCCAGGTAAGCTATTGCATACCGCACATGGGTCTTGCATTTTAGGTATATCATTCATCATTGCTGACATATCTATAAATTCTATATCGCTAGGTGGAGTAAACATATTATCATCTACATTCCAGCTATCGCATTTGTATTCCATTTCTTTATTTATATCAAACGGAGCAGGGTTCGATGGTTGACCTGGCTGGCTTTCACTTTTCTCATATTGTGCCTGAAGTTCTTCTAAATCATATTGCATCATTACACCCTGTTGCATTTGGGAACTCCAGATATACATTTTATCTCCCATTTTGATCATGCTACCGGTCATATTTTGAGTTGGCTCATCACTTGTGATCTCATAATTGGTTCGCATATTATCTCCGGAGATGAAAACTGCACCAGAGATTGTTTTATTGTCTTGCATAAGTTCGTATGTACAGGTTTTGTTTTCGCCTGATTGTAGTAATGAGGCTAAATTTTTAGGTGTTAATTTTTCTGTGGTTTCACTGTTTGTGGTTTCTGTAGCTTGGTATGTAGTTTCTGTTTCTGGTGTGGGCTCTTCTGTGCTTTTGAACCATTTATAACCTGCAATTCCAAATAGTAAAACAGCAATAATTATAAAAATTGTAATAACTGCACTTTTCATAATTCCGTTTTATCAGTTATCAGAAAGTATGTCAATTTTATGGAGGGATTTTAAATTTGTCCTAGAATTTTATATGCAATTAGTGCTATTGGTTCACGGAAAAAATAAGTTGAGAAATAAGTCCATTTATTCCAACATGGGCTTGTTAAAGTTGGAGATATGTAAAAGTTCAGGCCCATTCTCTCTGCTATAAGTTTTGCACGTGGAGAATGAAATGGCTCTGTCACTATTATTGCCGAATGCAGGTCATTTTCATTCATGATTTTTTGTGAGAAAGCCAAATTTTCATATGTTGATGTGGAGTCATCTTCTATTAAGATATTTTCTTCTCTTAAATTTTCATCATAGCTAAGGGCTATCTTTTTCATTTCTAAAGCTTCGTTCGTATCTTTAAAGGTAGGTCTTTTATCAGTTCCGCCAGATAGAATAATCTTTTTTGCATATCCGTCGTTATATAAATCAACGGCATGTGTAACTCTTGCGACGACGCACTGGTTTACTTCATTGTTAACGAAACTTCTAGCGCCAAGCACAATTACTGCATCTGACTGGGTTTTATTATCAAAGTAAACATTTTTAGCTATATAGATGGCTATAAATATATATATAGTAAGCCCCAGTAAAATAGCTGAAATAGCGGCATATTTTATGATTTTCGCTTGTTTTCGCATTAATTAATTCTAGTTCTAACGGACTAAATTGACAAATAAAATTGCCGGTGCTAGGATCTTTCTCGCTAAACCTGCGTTTTAAATTCCTCCCAAAAATAAAGCATATGGTTCTTGAAAACTTAATAAATCTGTCTGCCAATATGTGTGAATACACGTTTGCCTTACAGGCTTTGCTGTTGGCACAATTTTTGGCCCACTCAATGCTTTTTTCGATGAAATCTACTAATTCGGGTAAATTTCACGGAACTATGATGGTTGCCTCCCCCGTAGCTTTATTTTTCTTCGGTTCATGCTTAAATATGGTAGTTGTTTCGTCATTTTTTTTGGGATTATCCTTTATGATTTTGGGAAGAATCGTGAGATATGGATATTTGCGCCGAAATCGCTAATATATAGTCATATATGAAAAAAT
Source organism: uncultured Candidatus Saccharibacteria bacterium (assembly GCA_965230915.1). Classification (GTDB taxonomy): domain Bacteria; phylum Patescibacteriota; class WWE3; order 2-01-FULL-39-13; family 2-01-FULL-39-13; genus CAYHDM01. Next base: position 467,874 of record OZ246395.1, read on the forward strand.
TAGCTGCCCTTTTTCCACTAGTAATAGCCATCGGATTGGCGTTTTTCGCCTATTTTCAGTTTTTAAAACCACAACCTAAACCTGAACCTGAAGCCACAGCATCTCCTGTAAAATCTGAGCCTATGCCTATAGAAGAGGTGCTTGGAGAATATTCGGAATCAGCACGTAAATTTAAAATTGCAGAAGGCTCAACTGTAAGTTACAAAGCTTTAAAAAATTTCTTTAATAAGCCTGAGGAGCAGGTAACGGGAACCTCAGACCAGATTTCAGGAGAAGGCTGGTATTATGAACCAGCTAAAAGTGCTTATGTAATGGTTAAATTAAACATAGATAGTGTGAAAACTGATAATTCTAAGCGAGACAATGATGTACAGAAGCTTTTTACCGATCATAATGTTGTTTTTGAGTCATATTTGCCTTTTACAACCATAACTCCTGGTCAAGATTTCGAAACCGATGCCCTAGGCAATCTTACTTTAAATGGTGTCACTAAAGTCGTGACCTTTAAAGTAAAAGGACTAATTAACAGCTCAGGATTAACCGCAAAAGGTACTACTACAATAAAAATGAGCGATTTTGGGATAAGCCCACCATCGCTGGTAAATGTTTCGACTGTTGATGATAATTTAGACTTAAATTTTGATATTAAAGCCAGATAAAAACGCCAATTTAAGCGCTTTATAATAGGCTTTTCTTTGATATAATTACGCAGGTAATTAGTGCAGAAAGTATTTTGTGCCTAATCCTCTCATGTGGCCCCGTCGTCTAGCGGTTTAGGACATCAGGTTTTCATCCTGAAGATCGCGGGTTCGAATCCCGCCGGGGTCACCATAAGATAACCTACTCTTTTATCCGTTTTATTATTATCAAAGTTCTATCATCAGAAGATTTGGTTGATGGGTATTTAAGATATCGGTCAGGGTCGTTGGCCTGAACTTCCTCAAATGCTTCTTCCCAATTATTAATGCTTGAGCCTTTTGGAATTAGAGGGTATCCGTCTGTGAAAAGTTCTAAAGTATTTATTTCTGATATAGGTATCGTATATACGCCTATAAATTTTTTTGGAGTTTTTGTGCCGTCTATCACACCATATCCCAATGGGTGGCTAGAATTATTTTGGTAATACAACAATTGTCTTTCTAGTAAGGGTAAGATGTAATCTCTGGAGCCTTTAATGTCTTTTGTGGTCTTTATATAATCAGACCTTGCCGAAGAATGTAATTTATCACATAGTGTTTCGGGTAAATATAAAGTTGATGCGTTTACTCTAAATCCAGTGTTGTTTACCTGTGTGATCACTAGGTTTTCTTCCACTTTTCTTACACACAAGAGTGAAGCGGCAATTCTATTAAATGCTGTTGATTGATCAATTCCAGTTGAGAAGTAAAATTTCTTAAGTGCTTGATTAGCGGCATTAACTAGTTTATATCCTATCTGAGTACTTGTTTCGCATGTGTGGATCACTATATCTGCTGCAACTTTCCCGCCCGTTATGCCGTTGAAATTTATTTTATCCCCTTTACTTGAAGCGCCGTCAGATAGAACAATTGTATTTTGAGAAATACTATAAGCATCTTCATTGTTTTCGGGCAAGTTTAGGTCTTTTGAGGCGGTAAAAGTTTCAATAATAAATCCAGGTATGTGTTCGCTATTCATATTTTCAATTATATATGGTGGAACTTAATTCTTTTTTGCAATATTTTTATTAGGAGAATATTCTGTCTTACTAATGTACATGTAAACCTAAGTCTTGTGTGGATATGCTATAACTTAGTTATGGCCGATAACTCTTACTGGATAGAAACCTTTTCATCAGATAAAAAGCAAAAATTTCCTTCTCTAGAAAAAAATATTTCAGTCGATGTAGTTGTAGTTGGGGGTGGAATCACCGGCATTACTACTGCTTATCTACTTTCAAGGTCGGGCAAAAAGGTTGCCTTGGTCGATAAAGGGTCACTTCATTCGGGTGAAACAGCTTATACAACCGCCTTTTTAACTAGTTTTCCTGATGCTAAGCTTTCCTCAATTGAACATAAATGGGATATTGAAAAGGTTAAATGGGTTTTAAGATCAGGCGACGAGTCAATAAATATTATCGAAAAAATTTCAAAAGATGAAAATATCGATTGTGACTTTAAACGCTGTCCTGTTTTTATTTATGCCATTAACAGTTCGCATGCAGAAGATTTAGAAAGTGAATCAAAGATTGCAAGACAAGCGGGTTATAAATTCCATTTCAAAAGCGATTCTGCATTGCCCTTCGAAAATTCGGGATATTTAGAACTGCCTAACCAGGCCAAATTTCATCCACTTAAATATTTATCAAAATTATCGGATGTATTAGGCAAAAACGGCGTAGAAATTTATGAAAACACTTTGGTTACAAATCTTGATGATAATAATGATGGGGTAGTAGTTACTACAGAAAATGGGAATACAATTACAGCAAAGAATGCTGTTATGGCAACACACATTACTTTTGGCGGACCACTTTTAGTTCAAAGTGAGATTCAACCATACGAGACTTATGTAATTTCAGCTGAAATCGAGAACAAGAATTTACCTGAAAACTTATATTGGGATACAAATGATCCATATTATTACACTCGCATAGAAAAAACTTCGGACGGCAAAACTATTTTGTTGTTAGGTGGTGCTGACCATAAAACTGGAGAAACAGTTAATGATGCCAGCGAAAAGTATTCACAATTAGAAAGGCACTTAAAAGAAATTTTGCCTGGAGTTGAATATAAAATTCAATTAAGATGGAGCGGACAAGTAATAGAGTCAGTTGATGGATTACCCTTTGTCGGATTTTTACCAGAGAAAAAACATACCCTAGTTGCAACGGGATTTGCAGGCGCCGGATTAACCCTAGGCACAATTTCTGCACGCATAATTACTGATCTTATTAATGAAAAAGAAAATGAACTAACAAAACTGTATCCCGTTGTGCGTGTGAAAGGCATCGACCAGGTTATTGAAAATGGAGCAACAATTATTCGTGAATATTTACGAAAATATCTCGGAAAATTCTCTGATATTGATGTCGACTCTTTAAAAATCGATGCAGGAAAAGTGTTTGATGAAAACGGTAAAAAGATTGCAGTTTATAAATCCAAAGATGGCACAGTTACTAAATTATCAGCTGTATGCACTCATTTAGGGTGTATTGTTAATTGGAATGACGATCAAAAATCTTGGGATTGTCCTTGTCATGGAAGTCGCTTTTTAAGTGACGGATCTGTAATGGGAGGTCCTGCAACTGCTCCATTAAAAAAGGTTGAATAAAATACAACAGGAAGCCCTTGAAAGATAAATCGTTATCAAGAGCTTCCTTTGAGCGAACCGCTAAGCAAGTGCACGTTGTCCGACCGACTTAATTGGATTTTCGCAAATTACCCAATCGCCGTTCCAAAAACGTTGCCAGGTCACCTGGTGGTTATCGTAATATTTCAGGATATTAAGAAGTTCTTTTGGCCTATTTTTGGCTGTTATACCTCCTTCCCACAAGGCGAGACCTGTTATATTGCTCATAATTCTGAAACTTGGAATGGATTCTAGCGCCTTGTCGTAAACATCTAAAAATGCCCATGGCTGCGCCCGTAATCCGCGCGTTGTTTCGCTTAGAATAAAAACAACGGGTTCGTTAAGCTTTGGGATTCTTAGCTCGCTATGTCCAAGCATTGTTAGCCTTGGGGCGATACCTCGGAAATCAACTTTCCGCTGCATCCGCAATCCATAGTAGATGTTACCTCTCCTACTTGGAATCTCTTCACAAGTAATAAAGCCAAACTGTTTCGTTTCCCCAGTTTGCTGATCTTCTTGTTCAAAATACTTCCGAATTTCACCCGTATACAGATGATCAGCGGGTAAGACCTGCGGACTAGTTTGCCCCCTGTGCATGAAATGTGCCTTTCTTGACAGAAAAACGCTACTTCGCGATTGAAGTGTTCGAAATTATACAGATTTTAATGAAGCTAGCAAGAAGTTATAGGTTACTTAAGTGCGTCTCTAATTGCGGCATGAATGGCAGAATAGTCATTGTTTTTTGCAACTAACGTCCAGGCTCCGCCGTAAGAGCTTTTATCGACTGGAACTTCTAAGAAATTAGAGGTATCTAGACTTACCTTTTTTACAGAGATGTTTGTATAATTTTTCATTACTTCGAATAAAATTTCCGTATCCGCGAGACTTAAGTCGGTGTATAACTTTTGGGTTGCGATGTCGTAAAGTGTTTTTGCGGTCTTTGGGCTAAACAAATTGCCCGGTTTAAAGAAATCTTTGACAACTGCTTCCATAATAATTTGTTGTCTCGTTCCGCGTGCATAATCGCTTCCCTCGCCATTTGTACCTTTTCTAGATCTGACGTAAGTTAGTGCAGTTTCGCCATCCATGACTTGCGGCCCAGACTTAAATTCGATGGTTTCAATTCCGTCTCCGCCACTTCTATCATCCGGATATGATTCGTCTATAAAACTATTTGGTACATCAACGTTTATTCCGCCAAGGCCGTCGACTCCCCAGACAAAAGCATCAAAATCTATACGGATAATACGGTCAGGTCTTTGGCCAGTAATTTTTTGAATTTGATCTTTAATCGCATCTGGACCTTGTAAGTTATAAACGGCATTTATTTTATATGTGTCGGCCCATACATCACGGGGAATATGCGTAACTACAGCTTTTTTGCGGTCTTTAGATAAAGTTAAAAGTTGAATAACATCTGTTCTCCAGCCTTTCTGCTCACCGTATCGGCGGTCGATTCCTAAAACTAAAATGTTAAATTCTGAATTTGTATCACTCGGATTTTTTGCTTCCTTTTGAATTGCTAGTGCAGCCTTTTCTGAAGTTTTGTCGGCAATAATACCTGTCGAGTCATCTGGAACTATGCCTTCATGTTCTGGTTCATTTTCTGGCGGTTGATCTGCATTTTCTGCCATCGGAGAATCTATTACTACTGCAGATGTTTTAGAATAAAAATGATAGAAAACAAATAATCCTGCAACAAGTCCCGTGATAAGGGTAAATAAGACTACAAATTTTACTTTGGAAAATCCGGGCAGTTCTCTCATATATGTTCTTTTGGAGTATATCTCAAATCTGGTCCAGAGGGTAGGATTTGAACCTACGTAGGGATAGACCCGTCAGATTTACAGTCTGATGCGATTGACCGCTCCGCCACCTCTGGGTAGTTAGAACAGCAAATATTTTATCAGATTTTATCGACTTTTCCGATAAACACTTTCAATGCTCTTATTAGTGTCCTGAGACTAGCTATATAAAGGGGTTTTAGCAATTCCTTTTATGCTAGAATGGACTGGTATGAAAAAACTCGTTTCCAATGCTAGGTATGGAAAAAGGGTTGGAATCCCAACAAAATTACCCAAATTGTCTGGCGACTTTTCAGAAAAGGTACTATATATAATAGCCGTGATTTCGGGGCTAGGCCTTTTTGCCAGTATTGTTGGAGCCATAGGATTAATCTTCGTTTTTACAGCTTTTTCGAGTACTCTACCCTCTCCTGGGAAGCTAACTAACCGTTCAATTGAACAATCAACCAAGATATATGATCGTAATGGAGAACTATTATATTCAGTATTCGATGCTAAAAACCGTACTCTAGTTACGCTAAGTCAGGTTTCTCCATATTTAATTCATGCAACACTTGCGACTGAAGATGGAGATTTTTACTATCACCAAGGTATCGATCCACTAGGAACGGCCCGCGGAATTCTTGTAACAATTACTACACGCGGTAAACAAGGAGGTTCTACTTTAACTCAACAGGTTGCAAAAAATGCGCTTCTTACTCAAGATCGAACTATCACACGTAAGATTAAAGATATTGTGCTCGCTCTTCAGATCGAAAAGAAGTACTCCAAAGATGAAATTTTACAGATGTATTTGAACGAAGTTCCATATGGAGGAACAACCTGGGGAGTCGAAGCTGCATCAAAAACTTACTTTGGTAAAAGTGCTGCAGATTTAACTTTAGCTGAATCAGCTTTAATTGCAGGTTTGCCACAGTCTCCGACTAGATATTCACCTTTTAGAGATCCAGAAGCCGCAAAAGACCGTCAAAAATATGTTTTATATTTAATGCACACTCGTGGTTGGGTTTCTCCGGATGGATCAAGACAATATATTTCCGACGAAGAATATAACAAAGCTATCGAAGAGCCATTAAATTATGCGAGTTTTAACGGTACCTTTAGAGCTCCTCATTTTGTAATGTATGTTTTGAATTTACTTCGAGAAAGATATGGCGATGCAATGGTTGAAAGTGGAGGATTACAAGTAAAAACTTCTTTAGACTTAAAAATATATGATGAATATCAAAACATTGTTAAAGAAGAAGTCGAAAAAGCAAAAAATCTTGATGTTTCAAACGCGGGCTTAGTTGCAATCGATCCAAAAACACGTGAAATTTTAGCAATGGTGGGATCTGTTGATTATTTTAGTGAAGATATTGATGGACAATTTAATGTAGCTTTAGGAAAGCGTCAGCCAGGATCTACGTTAAAGCCAATAACTTACTTAACGGGATTTTTACAAGGTTATACAGCTTCTACAGTTATGTATGATGTATACACTCAATTTGATGGCGGCGCAGGTCAAGCGCCTTATGACCCGCAAAACTATGGCGGATGGGGTTTTAGAGGACCAATACAGGTTCGATATGCTTTAGCGAACTCTGTTAACGTTACAGCGGTAAAAATGCTAGATCTTGTAGGGATTCAAAATATGGTTAACTTGGCAAACAATTTAGGGGTTAAATCCTTGTACTACGATCCTTCAAAGCATGGATTGGCCTTAACACTTGGTGGAGGCGAAGTCACCTTATTAGACTTAACAAGCGGATACGCATCACTTGCTGCTGAAGGTGTTTATAAAGATTCTGTTGCTGTTTTAGAAGTAAAAGATGGGTCAGGAAAAGTTTTAGAACATCACCAAGATTCTGAGGGTAAAAGAGTTGTTGATCCAAGATATGTTTATGTAATTAGCACTATTTTGTCAGACAATAACGCTCGCGCTGCGGCTTTTGGTACTGGATCACAGCTTTACATTCCAAATAATAAAGTAGCAGTAAAAACTGGAACTTCAAATGACCTTAAAGACAACTGGACAGTTGGTTATACAGATGAAATCGCAATTGGGGTTTGGGTTGGAAATAACGATGGTAAACAAATGAATAATCGTTTGGCATCCGGCTTAACTGGAGCTGCACCAATTTGGCATCGTGCTATAGTTTCATTTTTAACAGAGCATCCACATAAAGAATTTAAACAGCCAGAAGGCATAAAGGAAGTTATGGTAGGAACTCTATCTGGAATGCTTCCATATGAAGATAAAGAAGAACAACGTCTTGAATATTTTGTTGAAGGTACAGAACCTAAAACAAAATCAGATATGTTCCAACGAGTAAAAATCTGTGATGATGGAGATGTTGAAGACAAACTTTATATCGAATACAAAGCTGAAAAGCCAGAGTGGCAGAAATATGTTGATGCTTGGATCGATGATAAATATAAAGATAACGATGATGAAAGGTATAAATATCGTGGTCCAGAAGTTGAAAAGAAGGATAAACCAGACAAATTTGATACCGATAACTGTGAAGAAGATGACGATGATTAGAAATTGAAAAATAAAATTTAACTTCTAAGCTTTGCTCCTACCCTCTTTAGAGTACCTAGCATATCATTTTTGATTTCTTCTATATTCTCACGTGTTAATTTATTTTCAGCATCTTCGAATAATATTTGAAAGGTAGTAGAAATTTTATCTGCTCCTAATTTAGCATCTTCATAAACATCTTTTACTTCAACTTGCTTAATGTAGTCGCTCGCTGCACTCATAATTGCTGCTACTCTTCCTAATGGTTCTTTTTGGTCAATAACTAGCGAAACTTCTTCTAAAATTCTTTGTGTAAGACCAGTTTGAAAGCTAAGGGATGGAATTTCTTGAACGCTGACAACTTCTAAAAGATTTTCTGTGAATAGTTCATAACCGCTTGAGGAAAGTTTAGCGATTGTCTGATCATTTATTGCATATACTAGCTTTTTATCTGATTCTTTCCACTGTAATTTATTTACGATTCCAAGTTTGGTCATCAAAGCTGTAAAGTCGGCTTTTACAATTGCAAAGTCATATCCAGAGTATAAAGTTTGAATTCTACGCTCTTCTAGGAATTCTCCTATTCGCTTTTTGTAATAGATCTTTCCGACTTCAAATACTGCAACCTGTTCACGGCCTGCCTTTTTATTAAAATCAACGACGTCTAGTAAAGTCAATTTTATACTCGTACGCAACGCATTTTGATATTTATTTAATGGATTTTCTAAGAGTATTTGTTCTGAATCTTTCTCATTATAAGTAACAAGCGGGCTTGTAATGTATTCATCAAGTCCCATATTTACTAAAATATCTCTGATTTTTTCTTCAAGCAATAAATATTGTGGAGTCGAAAAATCTGGTGCTGCCGACATTAGTGGGGTTAATGGAATATTTTCGTATCCCCATAGCCTTAGGACTTCTTCCACCAAGTCAGCTTCTAGTTTAACGTCGGTTCTCCAATCGGGAACACGAATTGTTAGTAAACTTTTATCGAGCCCGATAGCTTCTTTTTGCTCTAATACAATAAACCCGAGCCGCTCTAATAATAGTCGAGCATCTTGAATTGTAACCTGAACTCCACCCAATCTCTCAATTTCAAAGACGTTAAATTCGATAACAGTTGGCTCTTCTAACTTTTCATAAAAGTCTTCTATCTTTACAATTTTGCCATCTGCTAATGCATTTATTAATTGCAAAGCTCGCTTTATAGCAACTTCAACCATATTAGGATTCAAGAATTTTTCATGTCTTGTAGACGCATCAGTTCTAATATTATGACGCAGTGATGTTCTTCTAATCGTTCCTTGGTCATAAACTGCAGATTCTAAAATAATATTTTTTGTGGTGTTGTCGATATCAGAGTTTGCTCCACCGATAACCCCAGCTATTGCGACTGGCTTTTGTGTATCAGCTACAACTAGATCTTCCTTTGTTAATTCAATTTTAGTTTTTTGCCAGGTTTCGAATGTTTCACCTTCGGTAGCTCTTCTAATTGTTAATAATGTCGATCCTTTTTCTGCAGCTAATTTATCGCGGTCAAATGCATGTAGTGGAAGCCCATATTCAAGCATTACATAATTTGTTATGTCGACAATATTATTAATTGATGGAATTCCGTAAAGCTCCAAATCTTTTACCATCCAGTCAGGAGATTTCTCGACTTTTACGTCTTCGATTTCGACTGTGCAGAATCTTTTTGTAATATCTTTTGCTGTAACTGAAAGATTTTTTTCCGGTTCCGTCCAATCAACTGGAATTTCATCTAAACTTTCAGGATAAGTAACTGGTTTATCGATGTATGCAGCATATTCCCGTGCGGCGCCAATTATTGAAAGCATGTCTGGTCGATTTGATTTTGTATCAAAGTCGAAAATACTTTCGCCTTGAACTTCTTCAACCTTACCTTCGGGCATAAAACCTAATAAAGTCATTATGTTAGAAAATTCTTTCGGATTGTGTTCTAGTTTTACGTATTTTGATAGCCAGCTTAATGGTATTTTCATTTTGTTTTAGCGATAAACTATGTTGCCGTTAGTAAGTAAACGTAAGTCGCGAATTTTAAATCGTTGCATTGCAATACGGTCTAGTCCCCAGCCGAATGCGAATCCTGAATAAATATCTGGGTCAATTCCTGCGGCTTTTAAAGTATTTGGGTGAATCATCCCTCCTCCTGCAATCTCGATCCAACCTCTATATTTGCAAATTTCACAGCCTTCACCTTTACAGAAAGTACACAAAACATCTGGACTCATACCAGGTTCAACTTCCGGATAATATTTTGCCCGAAATCTAATTTGTGTGTCTTCTCCTAAAATATGTTTTAGAGATTTAGTAAAAATCCATTTTAAATTTCCGAGGTTTAAGTCTTTGTCGACGCAAACCCCCTGAAATTGGTGGAACATCGCGCCATTACTTTTGCTGACTGTTTCATTTCTGAAGACTTTTCCACCAAATACGAACCTAATTGGAGGATCTTGTTTTTCTAATTCGCGAGCTTCTACGCTAGAAGTTTGAGTTCGCAACAAGAATTCAGGTTCCATCAAATAAAAAGTATCCTGCATTTCCCGTGCAGGGTGGTCTTTTGGAACGCCCATTATTTCAAAGTTATGTTTATCATCCTCGATTTCTGGTCCGTCATGAACTGAAAATCCATAATAATGAAAGAATTGATACAAATCTCGTGTAACAATGGTAATAGGGTTTAAATTGCCAGTTTTTGTAGGGGCAACTGGAACGGTTAGATCAATGTTTTGATCTTCATCTTGTTTTTTGGCTGCTTTTTCTCGAAGTTCGACAATTTCTTCTTCTATTTTGGCTTTAATTTCATTTAATTCCTTGGCAGCCTTAACTTTTGCTTCGTCAGCTAAATGTACAATATTTTTAAATTGGGAGTTAATTTCACCTTTTTTACCGAGATATTTTAGGTATACGGCATCCAGGTCTAGATTTTTTAAATCTTCTGTGTATTTTTTTCTGAGATCTTTTATGTTCTTTAATATATCTTCGTGTTCCATGAAGACAAAAGAAGCGATTTATGGCAGGTTATAATTTTCAGCTTATTTGGAGCTGACTTTTTCCACGATAGCCTTAAATGCTTCTGGTTGATTAACAGCTAATTCTGATAAAACTTTTCTATCAATATCTAGTTTACTCGAATTTAAGTCTTTAATAAATTGTGAATATCTAATGCCCAGTGGACTTAGAGCGGCATTAATTCGGATAATCCAAAGTGATCTCATGTCGCGTTTTTTAAGTTTTCTTCCTGCAAAGGCATGTTCGCCAGCTCTAATGAAAGCCTGATATGCATTTCTGAATAGCTTACTTCTTGATCCTGAATATCCTTTTGTAGCTTCTAATATTTTTTTGTGTCTGCGTCTTCTTACTACGCCTGTTTTTACTCTTGGCATGTTATTTATTTGGATTTAATTATGAAACTCTTAATTTTCTTTCTAAAACCTTTTCCGACAGTTTGTGGCTTTTTTTTGCGATTTCTGTTGTCAGAATCATGCTTTCTAGCCAAATGCGTTGTCGCACTGTGTTTTCTTTTTAATTTTCCTGTTTTTGTTACTTTAAATCTCTTTACTGCAACTTTTCTTGATTTCTGTTTTGGCATTTTTCGTGTTTAAACTAACTACCTTTGCCAGATGGGGCTAAGGTCATACTCATTATATTACCTAATAATTGGGCCGGTTTCTCTACTCTTGAAACGTCAGATAGCTCAGATTGGATAATCTTTAGCTTGGTTTCACCGAGTTCGGGGAATAATTTAGCTCTACCTTTAAATTTCACTGTATATTTTACCACATTTCCTTCTAATAGGAACTTTCTTCCCCGATCAATTCTAAGTTTAAGGTCTCCCTCTCCTGTGGTTGGCCCAAGTTGGAACTCTTTTAGTTCGGTTTTTTTTGCTTTTCCCTGCTTACTTTTGGTCTTTTGTTCGTATAAGTACTTGTTATAGTCCATGATACGGCAAACGGGAGGATTCGCTCCTCCTGATACTTCAACCAGTTCTAAATTGGCTTCTTGAGCGATTCTAATGGCATCCTGAAGCTTTATTACCCCAAGGTTATTGCCGTTATGATCTATAACTTGAACCTCATTAGCTCTTATCTGGTTATTTATTCTGTGTTTAATGTCTATGATTTATAAGCTATGGCTTTTCAGGACGAAATGATTTCCGTCTGAGAAGCCATAAACTTGAATTAGTTTACTTACTTTGCTCTTCTGTTGTAATAGCTTTTGAAATTATATTATGTTTAATTTCTTCAGTAAAGACGGCCAAATCTACGAGATTGGCTTGTCTTCCATCGCGGTATCTAATAGAGACAGTTCCACCTTCTTCTTCTTTTCCACCAACAATAAGCATATATGGAATTTTCTGCTCTTGAGCTTTTCTTATCTTATTACCCATTGTTTCAGCATTTCCATCAATCTCTAGTCGAACACCTTCTTTTTTAAGCTGCTGAGCTACTTTCTGAGCATAGTCATTGAACTTGTCAGAGATAGGAATTATCGCTACTTGGACAGGTGCTATCCAAACTGGAAAAGCTCCGGCGAAATGCTCGATAATTATCCCTATAAAGCGCTCTAAGGATCCATAAATTACACGATGGATAACGACAGGTGTTTTCTCGGTTCCATCGGCTGCAGCGTATTTAAGACCGAACCTGGCGGGTTGCTGGAAGTCTAACTGAATAGTTCCCATCTGCCATTGGCGTCCGATAGAGTCATTCATTAAAATATCGACTTTTGGGCCGTAAAATGCACCGTCACCTTCTAATATAAAGAAGTCTTTTCCTGACTTTTCTAGTACTTTCTTAAGAGCTTCTTCGGCTTTGTCCCATGTGGCTGGTTCGCCCATGAATTTTTCAGGACGAGTTCCAAGCCTAAATGAGTATTCAAGTCCAAAAATTGAATAGAATTGCTCGCATAGCTCAAATACATGCTGGTATTCGTCTTCTATCATGTCTTCGGTTATGTAGTTATGTGAGTCGTCTTGCTGGAATGACCTGACTCTTAATAATCCATTTAAAGTTCCGGATCTTTCGTACCTATGTAATCTATCAGTATCTGAAAGTCTTAAAGGCAGATCCTTATAGCTACGTGTTCTTGATCCAAAAACTAACATTGCATTCGGACAGTTCATTGGTTTTACTCCATAAACTTCGTTTTCGCCCATATCGGCAATGAACATATCTTCTTTGTAGTGATCCCAATGGCCTGAAGTTACATAAAGATCAGTCTTGTTTAGAAGAGGACTGACTATTTCTTGATAATTATGTTTTTCGTGTTCGTCTCTCCAATATTTGACCAGCTCGTTATAGAGTTTTAGCCCTTTTGGTAACCAATAAGGCATACCAGGAGAAGTCTCGTGGAACATGAATAAACCCAGTTCTTTGCCTAGCTTTTTGTGGTCGCGCTTTTTTGCTTCTTCTAAAAGTGTTAAATATTTGTCTAACTCTTCTTTGGAATCAAATGCTGTGCCATAAACTCGAGTTAACATTTCATTTTTTTCATTTCCGCGCCAATATGCTCCTGCAATGCTTAAAATTTTAAAAGCCTTAACTTCGCCAGTTTTATCAACATGAGGACCTGCACAAAGGTCTACGAATACTGATTCGCCTTTGTCCGGGTCGCCAGTATAATAAACAGTAATTTGCTCACCATTAGATGTAAATTCGTCGATAAGCTCCTGTTTAAACGGGTTATGCTTAAACATTTCTCGAGCTTTGTCTGCACTTACAACTTTTTCAATAAACGGTAGGTTTGCATCTACAATTTCTTGCATTTTAGCCTCTATCTTAGGGAAATCTTCTTCTGAAATTTGTGTTTCCCATCTTGAATCATTATAAAAGCCATCGTCTATTGCCGGACCTATTGCTCTCATAACTTTTCCCGGGAATAGTTCTTCGATAGCTTGATTAAATATGTGCTCGGCAGAATGTCTAACTTTGTGTAAATAGTCGGGGTTATGCCCTTTTTCATTGTTTTTCATATACTTATTAATAATACTATATAAATGATTGATTTGGTCAGCCTGACCATAGGGTTAGGTAGAATAGTTATTACCCCAAAGGGGTTGTTTCCGCAATAAGGCGCATATCGCCCATAGGGTTAAGAACCTGTTTAGAATTTATATATAACATGCCTTCATTCATTAAATGAAATGATATCACAAATAGTTTGTATAGCCTCTTTCTTCTAAAAGTTTTAGATAGTCCTTTAAAGCGCCATTATCATTTCTGTGAAAAATTGCGATCGCGTCTGGGGTATTAACCACTACCATGTCTTTTAAATTAATCGTTGAGATAAGCTTTTTGTCTTCGTAGTTATAAATTATCGAGTTTTTAGAGTTCATATCGATGACGTTTCCAAGTGTCACATTTGAATCCGACGATGTTTCAAGAGCTTCTTTAAGCATGGTCCATTCACCTACGTCGTTCCATCCCATTTCAACCGACATAACTTGGGCTTCATCTTTTGATAGATTCTCTGAAAAGATTTTGTCGAATCCGATTTTTGGGAGATTTATATAGGATGCCATTGCCTCTTGTGAAAAATTTGATTGTACAATTTTTTGGATTCCTTCGAATATTTCGGGAGAATACTTCTGATATTTTTCTAAAATCTTATTGGGATTCATTACCATATACCCTGGGTTCCAGAGGTAGCTTTTTGATTCTAAATATTGCTCGGCAACCTCGGCAGTTGGTTTTTCGACGAATTTTTCGAATTCATACAAGATTACATTAGGCTTTATTTCTTGAAGTTTTTGACCAAAATGAATGTAGCCTAGTGATGGCGATGGATAACGTGCTGGGACTCCGATAACTATTGTTTTGCCATTTTGTTCCGCTAACTTCCCTGCTTCGTATAAAGCGTCGGCAAAAATTTTGGGCTCTTTAACATAGTGATCTGACCATTGAATACTTATAACTTCGTCTGGAAATTTAGACTGAACATACGAAACAGCTAAAGCTACTGCCGCGCCGTTATCGATCATTGCAGGTTCGAAAATGAAGTTCTCTTTAGGCAGTTCATATAAAATTTCTTCGACTTCAGTTTTGTATTGTGAGCCGGTGCTTAAAAAAATATCTTCGGCTTTAAATTTTAAACGTAAATAATCGTACTTAAGTTTTATTAAAGGTTTATTGTCTATAACTGACTGAAATTGTTTCGGGGATTTTTTACGGCTTACTGGCCAGAAGCGTTTTCCTGTTCCGCCTGCGAAAATAATGATCTTCATATTATTCGCATCCTACATGGTGATTCGAGTGACTTCAATAGTTTGCTTGACCTCTTTTGCGTAGCCGAGTGACTTTAGAAGCTTAATTGTGAGCATCCCAAATAATGATGTAACTATTGATACAAATGTTGTGGTTCCAGCAATTGTAGAAAAAATTATAAACGTCGCAATGTAAACTATATATTGTAAATATGGATCGATCATTGTATTAATTTGTTGTGTGATCATATCTGTAATTTTTGGCTTTACGGCAGAATTAACTGCAGAATTTATGAATTCGCTACCCATGCCGTTTGCCGAATCTAAATTTACATTCCCAGTAAGGCTTTCAATTAAGTTAGTTTGTTCTACTGTTTGAGCAACAACCTCAGACAATTTTATTTTAATTTTTTCGCTTAATTGTTGTTGTGCCTTTTCGGTATTATTTACTTGTAGAAAAATTAGCGCTGATATAAAGGCCGTAATAAAGATAATTGTTCTTGCGTTTGCACGGGCTGGAACTTGAATATAAGTTTTGATTTGGTTTCCGTAAAGTGAATCAAATTCGTGCATTATCGAATAAGCCATACCAATATATAAAACGAAAACAAAAAGCATCATAAGTGGAGTTAATGTGTATTGTAGTAGAAAGACAGATGCGTAAGGCAAAAATAGAAGTGCAAAAAATCCGATTCGATAATATAGATTTTTATTTTGGGATAAAAATAATCCAATTGATAATGCCGTAATACTTGTAAAAGCTATTAGCATTATAAAAAAATTAAGCATTTGGTTTATATCAAATACAATTTCAATTTCGGTCATTAATTTTGAACAAACTTGAAAGGTTAAAAATGCAAAGATAACTGCGGCAATCGCAAAAGGCAGGGTTTTTAAATTAAAACTTTCCATGTAGTTAAATTTAAACAGGTTTGTTTATACGAGTCAAAAGAGTTTTGATTTATTCAATATCACGCAAGTTAATGTTTAGCGTTCTTACTTTTTCAATTCCGTAAGAATTTGGATCTCTAGAGCAGACTTCAAGATCGATTCCAGAAGATGTTAATTCATATTCCATTGAAAGTTGCCCGTTATTGCACGTAAATGTTTCTTCGGTTTTAAGTCCTTCGATAGCAATTTCTTTTTGGTCGACGACATTATATGCATATAAAGCTTCTTTTCCATCTTCTTCGGTACATGTGTATAAATAATAATTCTCAAAATTCTTGTTAATGCCTATTGTGTAACATCCGGCGTGGCCTCGACCATAATACAATTCGTATGTAGGTTTTAATTCTCCTCTTTGAAGATCTAAAAGATATTCGCTATAAGCATCTGACCCTTCGTGACCCTGGCCTATAAGTGCCATTTTAAGTGAATTTAATGGTTGAATAGAAAAGAAGCCTGTTCCTTCTCCGCTGCTTAGTTCTAGGTCTTCGAGTGCGATTACTTCTTCCGAACCGTCTTTTTCGATAACATAATTAACTGGGCTCCTAAGATTGTATCTAAATTGTTCTTCATCATAACTTCCGCCTTCGTAATCGATTTTGTAATAGTTCCAAGTTAATTTATAAGTTGTATCGTCAATTTTTGTTATTATTTTTTCGCCTTTGCCATCTGGTTTATAATCAATAATGTCGTCATTGCTTGATGGATCTATTGTAGGTTCGGGAGTTGGTTGAGGTACTGGTTTTACTAAGTACCCTACACCAGTAAGTGCTTCAGGATTTTCATACATTTTGGGAAGTTCATTAGGAATAGGTTTATGCCAGGCCATTATACCTGCAACTATGAATGCGATTAAGACGATGATTATTGCTTTGAGGTATTGTTCGTTCACAAGATAATTCTGATTTAAAACAAATTACTTGTCTATATTGTATTTTGAGAATTAGCTGAATGTAGGCCTACAATCTTTTCAATTATCGCAGTCGTACTATTTTCTCTTACATCGTCGAAAAGTAATAAAGATCCGTTAACTGCCTCAATTCGATTCTTTTTAATTTCCCAATATTTATCCGCTTCAATATTTGTAATTAGATAATTGGGTTTTAGGTTTTTTATTATTTTGTCGTAATATTTATTTGCTCTTGAAGTACTAAAATTATATGAGTTCTCAAGTAAGAGTACGTAATCAATACTAATAAATTCTGACAATATTTTTGCCCTAGCTTCTTGTGTATGAATTGGACGTGTCTTACCTTTTGATCTTCTGATAGAAAGGTCGTTATCAATAGCTATTATTAATGTATCAACATGGTTTTTAGCAAATCGAAACAAATTCACATGTCCATTATGAGGAAGATCAAAACAGCCTGACGCAAAACCAACTTTTTCATTTGGATTTCTTGTTTTAAGCTCAAGAACAAGCTCTTTTAGCCTAACAATTTTCCCCATAGTTCATGTATACATCAAATTAGGTTAATAAAGAATGGGTGTTTTATTTTAATGGTGGGAGGTACTGGACTTGAACCAGTGACCTACACAATGTCAATGTGTCGCTCTAGCCAGCTGAGCTAACCCCCCGTGTAGTCGAAGATTTTAAACTACATTATTTTAGCATTTTAGGCTTAAAGACTCGAGGTATTAAAAAAATCGCCTTACAGGTTTTTATTGACCCATAAGGCGAAAACATTCAGAACATAGCACAAAGTCTTTTATGCCGCGATCTTAGCCTCAATAACTCGGTTATTGATCGCTTCGAGATAGTCGGTGACGCGGTAAATAGCTGCAAGGTGCAACACAATACCAACATTCCGCATGACCGTTTCCAAACTTGCAAGTTGGACGCCGAGGATTACCTCCGTCGATTCTGGCGTAGGCGCACCTTCCTTCTTCACGTTTGGAATGTAGACGATGAACTGCCTAGCCGTGGTCTTATCGGGACCTTCGCGATAAGGTCCAAATACCACACAGTCCTGTAAGTTGCCGACGTACCCGGTTTCCTCTTTTAACTCACGGAGTGCAGCTTCGGCCGGTAATTCGCCGGTCTTCTTATTAATACCTCCGGCTGGAAACCCAAACAGCACTTCTTTTGCTGCATGTTTATATTCCCTAACGCAGATAAACCGTCCACGTTCGTCCTGGGCGACAATTACAACAAAGTCGCCGCGGATCCAGAAGTACCGGTCGCTTGTGACGCCGTTTTCCTCGACTCTTTCATATTGAATCCGAAGAAATTTCTCGTTTCCAGCGTCATCGCCAGCAAACTGGACTTCCCTGCTTGCAACAACTTTTGAGCCACTAAAAGCACTGCTCATATTTGCTCCTTTTGAATGTCCTGCCTACCCTATAACAAACGCTATAGAGACATCAAGTTTAGATGTGGGGAAATTATAACATAGGCGACGCCAGCCGAAGCCGGCGTCTGGGTAATTATCGTAGAATCTTATCAACCATACCGTATTTAACGGCTGCATCTGCGTCCATGTGGTAATCGCGTTCTGCATCGGCTTCTAATTTCTTAACAGGTTGACCTGTATCTTTTGACAATAGTTCATAAGAAATTTTTCGAAGTCTTAGAATTTCTTTTGCCTGAATTTCGATATCAGTTGCCTGACCTTCTGCTCCACCATGTGGCTGGTGAATCATAACCATAGAATGTGGAAGTGCAAATCTTTTGCCTTTTGTTCCGCCGGCTAAAATTATTGAAGCCATTGAAGCTGCAAGACCGATACAGATTGTTGAAACATCGCATTTTAAGCTTTTCATTGTGTCGTAAATTGCGAGTCCGTAATAAACAACTCCACCTGGGGAGCTTATGTACATGTTTATATCTTTTTTAGGATCTTTTGCCTGTAAGAACAAAAGTTGCGCAATAACTGTGTTTGCACTTGCTTCGTCGATTGGCCCACCTAAGAACACGATTCTGTCTTCTAATAATCTTGAATATATGTCGTATGATCTTTCAAATCCTTTTGGATCTTTTTCTACGACCATTGGTACGAGTACGCTCATTTTTAATTTTCCTTTGTAACTATTTTTTCGTCTGACTTGCGATCTTCCTTTGCGTCGCCAACAGCAGCATCAGCTAGCTTTTGAAGTGTTTTGTTCTTTAATAGAACTGCTTTAATATACATTTTTTGATCTGGCTTTGACAATGCTTCCCGGCTTTTTTCATCTGGAATTCCAGCAATTGTCTGTTCGACATCTTGTTCTGTTACTTCAACTTTTTCTTTTGTTGCAATTTCTGTGATAGCAAAATCTGATTTAATATTTCTTTCTGCTACTTTTATATATTCAGCTCGAACCTCTTCAGCTTTTTTGTTTATAGCTTCGAGATATTTATCGATTGTTATACCCATTTGGCCTAGTTGGTCTAGCATTGATTGCATCATACGATCGGTTTCTTCGTTTATTAACTGTTCAGAAACATCGATCTTTGAAACAGTTAATACTGCGTCGATTATGTCTTCGGTTGTTAATTCTTTACTTTCTGCCTCTGTTTCACCCTCCTTAGGTTCGGTTTTTGCCTTAGCTTTTTCTGCTTTCTTTTCTTTGATAGCTTTTGTATAGTCGCCGATTTCAATTTCTGGTTTTTCGATAATTATCATGACCAACTTTAGGTCTTTGCCTTCCTCGAATTCTTTAATTTCAAATCTTGGATAAACAATCGGTGTGAATTTATTTTCAGATAAAACCTGTCGCTGAACCTCTTCTAAAATATGGTTCATAGCGTGGCTTCTTAGGTGATTCATATCTATATGTTTTTTAGCTACATCTAATGGAGCCTTACCTTTTCTAAATCCTTTAACTTCAAGGTTTTTTGTCTCGTGCTCTAGAGCTTCGATAATATGTTGTTCTACGTGGGCTTTTTCGACTGTAACATCGATCTTATATGTGTTGTTTTTATCTTTGTTGACTTTGATTTCCATAAAAGCAGATTATACCTATCTTGCAATCAAAATGGAAGCTGGATTGATAATTTTTTTTAAGGCTTACCCATTTTGTGCTAAAATCCTAGCTTATCAACGTATTTAGGAATACCAGTACGAAAGGAAAAGGAAATGAATGCAATTCTTTTTTCGATGAAGACCCATCCGATCGATTGGGTAATTTTGACTGTAACCTTTCTATTCTGTGCTGTGGTAATTCTCACCAGAAAGAAAAATGCAAAACTGGGTGTTACTATCTTCAAGATTACCGTACTTTTGGAAGTTCTGCTTACCTTAATGCTGTTTAATAGTCTTAGGGGAATCGCACGAACCATGCCAGCTTTGGCGGTTGAACAATTGTCACTGGCATATTTGGGCTTGATTACAGTTATTTCTTTGATTGGTGTTTTTGCACTTTTAGCCGTAGCCTTCAGCGTAGAAGTACGGCTTTGGCTAATACAGGTTTTAGAGAACCCGAAATCGAGCATTGTGTTTGTTGTGCTATTTGCGCTTTATCTGGTTTTTATGGCGATCTCTGCGGTGATGTATATATCTCTAATGATATAGCCTAAATTACGTGATTGTTCCCTATAGGAAGGACTAAGCTTTTAAACTTGGTTCTTCCTGGTATTTTACTCGTATCTTAAGGCTTCGATTGGGTCTTTTCTGCTAGCTTGAATGGCTGGATAAGTTCCAAAAATTATTCCAACAACTGCTGAAAAAGAAAAGGCTAATAAAACCGCCCACCATGGAACTTCTGTTCTCAAAAAGCCTCGCATAGCAAGTGATCCAAGCCAACCTAAAAGTATTCCGATAAGTCCCCCTGCGATACTAAGTAACATCGATTCGACCAAGAATTGTGTGGCAACTTCATTTGGAGTTGCACCCAATGCCTTTCTTAGACCAATTTCTCGTGTACGTTCGGTTACTGACACAAGCATTATGTTCATAATGCCGATTCCTCCAACTAACAACGAAATTGCAGCGATTGCTCCTAAGCCTAGAGTTAGCATTCCTAAAATGTCTTGAATCGAAGATAAAATATCTTCTTGAGACATAACTGTAAATTCATCGTCTTTTAGATCGCGTAATAAAGCCCGCTGAACTTGTCTAATTGCGGTACTCATATTATCAGGATTTCTAACTTTCATAGCGATACCGCTAATTCGTGGTTGGTCGAAAGTTTCTAAACCGGATGTATATGGAATAACCGCGGCTTCGTCGAACCCCTGGCCCTTTGGTTTGTAGGTTCCAATTACTTCATATGATTCGTCGTTAATTTTTACGCGTTGGCCAAGTGGGCTTTGTGATCCAAATAATTCTTCGACTACTTTTGAGCCTAAAATAACGGCTTTCGTTTTGGCGCGAACTTCAGATTTTGTAAAATATCGGCCTTCATCGATTTCAAAATTATAAATATCAAAGCCATCTTCGTTTAATCCGTAAAAACTTGTGTAGTAAGATTTAGTTTTGAATTCTGTATTTGCACCAGCCTGCATTGTTCCCGTAATTTCAGAAATATAAGGACCTGCATATCTTTCTATTAAACGAACATGTTTTTCGTCTAGTTTATTACTTAAAACTGATTCAGCTGGGTCACGGCCGAAGTCTACTTTTCCTGGCTGAACAAATACAAGATTAGAGCCCAATGCTTCAAATTGATCTGTAATATAGTTTTGGACACCGCGTCCGATCGAAATTAAAAGAATAACCGCAGTGACTCCGATAATAACGCCTAGCATTGTTAAAACTGATCTGACCTTGTTTGCGGTTAGCGCAACAATTGATGTATTAAAGGTTTCTAATAAGTTCATTTATTTAAAATTTCGCCGTCTTGAATAACTATTTTTCGTTTTGCAATTTCTGCCAAGTCGTCATCGTGTGTAACGATAATTATTGTTTTTCCTTGATCATGCAATTTTGCAAAAAGTTTTACGATTTCATCTCCCGTTTTTGTATCAAGGTTTCCGGTTGGTTCATCTGCCAGAATAATTGATGGATTATTAATTAGTGCTCTTGCAATCGCCACGCGTTGTTTTTGTCCGCCTGACAACTCATTTGATTTGTTATACATACGCTCTTCGAGACCTACTAATTTGATAGCCTCGATTGCTCGCGATTCCCATTCTTTTTTTGGAACTTTGCTGTATTTAAGAGGCAAAATAACATTATCCAAAACGTTTGTTCGTTGTAAAAGATTAAAAGACTGAAAAACGAATCCGATTTCAGCATTTCGGATGTGCGCCAGTTCTTTTTGCGAAAGATTACTTACGTCTTTTCCGTTCAGGTAAATATGTCCGCTAGTTGGAGTATCTAAAAGGCCAATTAAGTGCATTAAGGTAGATTTGCCCGAGCCCGATTTTCCTACAATTGCAATGTATTCGCCTTCGTGAATTTTTATTGATATGCCTTTTAGTGCGTGAATTTTGTTTTCTCCAATGGTGTAGGATTTTTTAACATCCTTTGTTTCTAGTATTAGTTTTTCTGCTTTGGAGCTTGATTTAGATTGAGTCTTTGCCATTTGTATTACTTTTTGCGCAGCAAAATGCAAGGAGCATCGCGACGCTATTCTTTGGCGATCTGACCTTTATCTCCTTCTGCTACTTCGATGCTAGAATCTGAAGGAATCACAACGGTTTGACCTTCCAAACTATCGATTACTTCTGTGTATACATCTCCGACAATTCCGATTTGAACATATTTTTTCTTTAAAACACCATTATCTAAAACCCAAACATATGTCTTGTCGTTGTCGTCGGTAAATACAGCATCATATGAAATTGCCTGTACTGTCTCAGAAGTTTGGCTTGAAATTATTGTTCCGTCACCCGCCATACCAAGTAAAATTGGTCTGTCATCTTTAGCATCCAGCGCAACTTTTACTTTAAATTCGGAGCTATTTGCTGAATCAATATATTTTGGAAGTTCAATTACTTTTCCGTAAAAAATTTCATCTGGATAGGCGTCGATTTCTACTTCAGCAGGAGCATCTAACTTAACTTTACCAAAATCTTCTTGGTCTAACCCGACTTCAAAATATAATCCGCCTAAATCTGCAAGTTTTACTACAGTTTCAGTTGGTCCGGCTGGTTCACCAACTTTCTTTAGAACATCAACTACGGTTCCTGCAAATGGAGCACGGATATTTAAATCGTTAATATTTGCTAATTGCGCTCGGTAGTTTGCTTCTGCTCGGCTAATTTCTTCATTTAAAGTTCTAAGCCTAATATCATAAACTTCAGCTCCACCAACTGCATCTTTATCAATTGTTTGTTCTACAAATAAATCGCGGTTTCTTAAAGCGATATCTCGCG
This sequence comes from uncultured Candidatus Saccharibacteria bacterium, assembly GCA_965230915.1. Taxonomy (GTDB): domain Bacteria; phylum Patescibacteriota; class WWE3; order 2-01-FULL-39-13; family 2-01-FULL-39-13; genus CAYHDM01. The sequence goes on from OZ246395.1 coordinate 490,907, forward strand.
CATCTTTTGCAGCCTTTGAGCTTTGAGCAACAGATGTTGCATCAAGTGTTGCCAAAATTTGACCGGCATTCACAATTGCACCTTTCGTTACAGTTATAGAACTAATTTTGCCTCCACCTAAAAAATTTAAATCGGCATAATTTTCTGCAGAAACGGTTCCGCTTGCAGAAACACTTTCACGAACCTGTACATTTTCGACTGGTACAGTTTCAACCTGAACCGTTTTAGGTTGTTGGCTTGAGTACCACATAAATGCAGCAATTCCTAATACTGCCAATACTATAATTGTTATGATTATTCGTTTTCTAGTAAATTTCATTTAGATATTTTTTTGCCACGTAGACCCAGCAAGAATTTGAGTACCAGACCTAAGAATGTAATTATACTGAACATGTAAAGTATAGACCCAATATACGGACCCATGCTTATTACATCAAATATAAAAATACCACAAATTAATTGAATAAGAACCCCTTTTGCATTAGGCAAAAGTTTTTTCCCGATAAACATGGCAGGATAAAGCGGTGCAATGTAAATTAAGAAAATCACTATACCTGTTATTACCAGAGCTATAGGGGCAGCAATTACCGAAGCCAAAAGCAAAATTATTACAAGCGGAATTAGTACTAAAGAAAGTAATCCGTACAATAAATTCTGGGAAATGTTTTTTGTATAAGAATTAAGGCCTTTTTCAAATATCTTAGGAAAAAAGTTTATTATGAGTAGTCCCATTAGAATTAAAGATAGTGAATGAATAATTTTGCCGATAATGACTTTAAGTCTCATGAATTCTTCGTTTTCTTCGACTTTTGAAGTATCAGTTTGTACTAACTTTCCTCCTAAAAATGATTTATCTGTTAAATTTGGAATTGAGTTTAAATAATGAATATTACCTGCAACATTTCCGTCTATTAAAATGTTTGCATCTTTTGCATATCCTAAATTTAAATCTCCACCTACTCTGCCATATAAGCTAAAACCTTGGCTAATTCCGTAAGCATCTTTGCTTACTTCTCCGACTGAAGTAATAACAACCTTTTCTGATATGAATGCAAAAGATCCCGAAACCTGTGATTCTATTTCAGTTTGTGAACCTACGACTCTTAAGTCTCCATTGATTGGAGCTGCAATTGAAACATTGTCCCCAATTATTAAAACATCTCCATTAATTGGAGCATCAACTGAGATATTTGTACCTATCAATATAGTTTCACCGTTAACCTCTTTGGATATTCTAATATCATCTTCATTTATAAAATGTGGAGCTGGACCTTGGATAGTCGTTGCGAAACTTTGTGTTGGTAAAAAAATAAATAACAATAATAGAGTTAATGTTGCAAGGAATTTTCTCATAATTACAATTTAGCAGAAAATAAAAAATGCGCACCCTCTAGATGTATGTTGTCATCTAGAGGATGCAGACCTTGGCGATTATTCGCCAAGAATTTCACGCACGATTTGAATCAACCTTTTTTCAGAGTTTGGATCAGGAGAATTCGGGACAGTTTCATGTGGCCGGCCACCAGAAGCAAAAATAACTTTTTGGCCCATGGCGTGTAGTTGAGTCGCTAAATTGCGACCGTCGTCGGCACTCCGGATCGTTCCATCCAAAATAATAACGTCGAAATCATGGTCGCCGCTGAGAAGCTTCTCGGTTAACTCAGGCGTCAGGTCGCTTTCAGACACCACCTCATAACCATAACCCTCTAGATATAATCGTGTAATTTCTAATTTACTTAGCCTGTCCTCTACATGGAGAATCTTTTGTGACATATACGTGCCCTTTCTTCGAAATGGGTTATAAAAAGTAGGTCGGCAATATTATACGCTAATTTTTGCCGAAAAATATGGTGAAAAGCAGGACAAATCCTTAGTGGTTTGCTTAAATACTAAGCTTATTTGTTAACTGAAATGTGGTGCCGAGGAGAGGACTCGAACCTCCAAACCTTGCGGCACATGCTCCTAAGGCATGCGCGTCTACCAATTTCGCCACCTCGGCATGAGGAGACACAATTCACATATTATACAGAAATTTCTATTGATTAATTAGTGGAAATATCAGTAGCAGCGATCTTATCCATAAAACCTTTTACGCAAGTGGTCCATGGTGCTTTTTCTGGATCTCCTCCACCTTTTGCAACTGAAGCTGGAGTATACCAAGTAACGATATCTTCAGGAGCTAAGGTTAAGCCTCTAGATTTTGTTTTAGATGCTATACCTCTAGTTACTCTACCAATACAGTGTTCCCATGAATCGCAGTTGTAGCCCTGTTCGGCTAAAGTTGCTTCTTTACTATCGTACATAGCCCAACCCCATGCATTGTATGATTCGCCCGAAATTTTTGGAGTAAATTTCCCGCCAGTACTTTCACACATTGCTATTGCTGCGACCAAATTTGGATTCACATCATTAACTTCCCCTTCTCTTACAAAGTGGCAGCCCTGTCCGGATAACGGAGCTTTATGTCCTTCAAAAAAGGCATCGATTTTTTCGGCTCTTTCATCTCCAAAGGCACAATTTTCAGTAGATGCGGCTAAAACGCTACCTTCAGGTTCACTAACTGCAATATCTACTTCGTCTTGTTGGAAATTCTCTGTTTGGGCATAAGTCTGACGGACCTTACCCGGAGTCATTACTAACCAATATGCTGAAACAAAAATCAGCATGAAGGAGAGCACATAAAAATATATGAATGGCAGTAAAACCAGTCTAACACTTGGTACGTTGTTCATTCTGAAAGTCAGTGTAGCAAACGGGTTTTTTAAAGGCAAATGTCGCAATCTGACTTTTCGGGTGGTTACCGAAGATTTATTTTTCGTTTAAATTGCGCCAAATTTGGAACAGAAAGATGACGTAATGAAATATGACAAAAAACTACTTTGAGGAAATTTATCTAAAATGTGGAAAATTCTTAAATGGCGCGTCTGATAGGATTCGAACCTATGACCTACTGCTTAGAAGGCAATTGCTCTATCCAACTGAGCTACAGACGCACGATTAGAAAGTACACGTTGATTATTTTACAATAAAAATCGCTTGGTGCCGAGGAGAGGACTTGAACCTCCATACCTTGCGGCACAGCCGTCTGAAGACTGCGTGTCTGCCAGTTTCACCACCTCGGCAAATTAAATGGTGCGGACGAGAGGACTCGAACCTCCAAGCCAAAGGCACTACCACCTCAAGATAGCGCGTATACCAATTCCGCCACGTCCGCAAGTAAAAACACAATGTCCGTGGCGCATCTTCGATGAGGCCACGTTCGCATGAAAATTTAACTGCTAAAGTATAACATTGTATTTATGGCTTTTTAATCTAGTAAAGAATATAGGACCTGGATATGTGAGCTATTATGAAAAGTTTCAATTAATTGATCTTTTGGGATTATTAATCGGTTCTTAACATCTCCATCAGGGTCATTTAGATCACCTTCCAATAAAGATACTTTAGATTTATATATAAGCATGCAATCTATTCGGCCAGTAATCAAGAAATGATATCTGATCACCGCCAGTGGCGTAGAATGAATGACGTTTGCATTAATTTCTTCTTTTACTTCCCTATTTAAAGCTTGTTCAGGTGTTTCCTTTTGCTCTAGCTTTCCTCCCGGTAAAGATGGGTGGTCATTGTTATCTATAAAGATGCAAATATTATCTTCATCGACAAAAGCAATGGTTTTTGCACTTTTATATGCCATTGTGATTTTAGGGTCGTATTTGAAAATCTCAATTTTAGTTTCCTTACCCTCTATTTGGATATTTTCATTGTATATAGGTTTTGCCATGACTTAAAACGGAGGACATTCGAAAGTTGAATACCTTATCTTTTCCTGCACTTCATCACGAGATAGACCATATTTAGTTGAATAGATTTCCATAACAGATGTAATAATCCTGTCTTCCCAAGAAAGCCCTAGTTTTTCAGCTACCACTCTAACTTTCTCTTCTGATGGTGCTTCAACTTCAACATAGGGCTCTAAGCTGGGCCATGTATCTATAACGATTTCCGCATCATCAAGAGTCCAGGTTTCTCTTAGCTTTTCTTGATAGTCTCCCTTTACTAAACCGGCTTTTTCTAATAGTGCGACAGCGGTTTCAAAATCTGAAACAATAATATTTATTTCTTTTTGATCAGCTAAATTGCCCTCAGCTTTTGCATGAGTTTTTGCGCTCATTGTGACTTTATCTCCCTCATCCCTAACGCGAATATAATCACAATCGATATTTGGATTTAGGTGTTTATTAAAAACTTGCATTCGCATTAGACGTTCTGGCTGCTCTAATGTAGCCCCGATCTCTTGGAGTTTTGTACGAATGACGTTAGGTTCTACGGGATAAAATTTTGCTTCAAATTCTGTATCAGTATTTGTTTGCATAAAATGGTGGGCGATGAAGGATTCGAACCTCCGACCCTCTCGATGTAAGCGAGATGCTCTAGCCAGCTGAGCTAATCGCCCGTATTAAGCTTAGAATCAGTCTAATTGCTCAATTTAGGACTGTGGAAATTCTAGCACAATAATATTTGTTGTGGTATTAATATTTACATGACTAATAAGAACCTTCTACTAACAGTATGTGCAGGGCTTTTCGCCTTAGTTTTAATCGCAATTTCACTTAAATATTCAAAACCAAACGACATGTATACTAATACAGGTGCTCCAAATACAACACTTAGCGCACCTTCCGGATCAAATACCACAAGTAAACCTAGTTCAATCCCCAGCAAAGTTGAGAAAGGGGATATTTTAGATTCAGATATGCCACAACTACAAAAACCTGAAATGACTATAGATACGTCAAAAGACTACAAAGCTATAGTTACAACCAACAAAGGTGTTATGAAAATTGACCTAGCAGAGAAAACTGCTCCAAATACGGTCAATAATTTTGTTTATTTAGCTAACAATCAATTCTATAGCAATGTGATTTTTCACAGAATTATAAAAGGATTCATGATTCAAACTGGTGATCCAACGGGAACCGGTTCTGGTGGTCCTGGTTATAAATTTGATGACGAACCATTCGAAGGCGAATATGTTCGCGGAACCGTTGCTATGGCAAACGCTGGTCCAAATACGAATGGTAGCCAATTTTTCATAATGGATGGAAACACTCCACTTCCAAAAAATTATGTAATATTTGGAAAAGTTGAAGAAGGTTTAGAAACAGTTGATGCAATCGCAAATACTCCTGTTACTTATTCAGCTATGGGAGAAAACTCTCAACCAACAGAAAAGGTTTATATAGAGAGTGTTGAAATTGTGACCGAGTAAAGGATTCGCGAAAGAGTAAATTTCAAAAAATAGCTTCACTCTTTTCTCTATAAATGCTGGTAGAGGCGTTCAGGTATTTTCTTAATTTACCTTCCGCTTCGCTGGCATTTTTTATTTATATTGGGAGTATAGTTCACCGACTTTTCGCCAGTTAACAATGTTCCACCAGTTTTGAATGTATTCTGGCCTGCGATTTTGGTAATTTAAATAGTAAGCGTGTTCCCAAACATCTAATCCTAAAATTGCATTTTTGCCTTCCATAATTGGGTTGTCCTGATTTGCAGTTGATATAATATCTACAACTCCGCCTTCTAAAACGATAAGCCATGCCCAGCCGCTACCAAAGCGGTTAGCTGCGGCTTCGTTAAATTTTTCTTTAAAGTTATCGAATGATTGAAATGCAGAATTAATTGCTTTCATTAATTCTCCTGATGGTTCACGGTTTGAATTTGGATCCATAGCTTCCCAAAATAAATTGTGATTCTTGTAACCCCCACCATTATTACGAATTGCGGTTCTTACATCTATTGGTAATGCTTCGATATCACTTAATAGTTCTTCTAAAGATTTATCAGCTATTTCAGGATATTTATCTAAAGCAGCATTTAATTTATCAGTATAGGCTTGGTGATGTTTTGTGTGGTGAATTTCCATCGTTTTTGAATCGATGTAAGGTTCGAGTGCGTCGTATGCGTAAGGAAGTTTCGGTAATTCGTATTTCATAAGTAACTTTTAGCACTTATTGTAAATACGGGCAAGTTTAGCCCTCTACAATCTTTTTTATGTGCTGTAAAACATTGCTCCAATTTTTTCTTGAATGCTCTAATGCGTCTTTATCAATGAAACCAACTTGCCTAAGTTTTAGTTCAGTTGTACCCAGCCACTCGGAAAGGCTAAAAGTGATTTCACTGTAGTTTTCAGGTTTGTCTTCGAGTCCTGTGAACCCTGACCAATATGTATATTGAAAAACTTTTTCTTCTTGTAATTTTGTAATCACGCCCTTATCTTCGTATTGGTGTCCTTGCCATTCGCCTTTAAAAATTAACGTGCTGCCCTCTTCCCAATCAGAAATTGCATTTGTACCAAATAAGTATTGCCTAATGATATCGGGATTTATAAGAGCATCCCAAACTTTTGGAGCAGGTGCTTTTATTTTTATTGAACTTTCTAAAATAAGGGATCGATCCATATTACTCAAAGAGTACTACTTATATATATGTTTGTCTAAATTTTTAAATGGAAAATTCTTTGCCGTTTGGGATAGTTTTAAGCTTGCGGCTTATTGCTACCCAAACGGCAGTGGTTATTCACGCGCACCTAACAACGGCATGAATAATTTTACGGTTTCTGTAATGATCGGCTCCTGTTTAATCGGGAATAAAACTGTCACATTCTTATTAGTGTTTGTGACTACTATTTCCCTACAAAGGGAGTCGAACCCAGTGATGGTCCAGTTTTCTGAACCATTAGGACTGATGCATACTTGATATGTTCCGAGTGGAACTTTCACTTTTGCATGTCCATCTTCGTAGACCGTAGCTCCGAGAAATACTGCCTCTGGGTCGCTAAGCGACGTAAGGTCCATTTGCCCGGGAAGGTAATCTTCCTCGCTGTCTTTTGTCCCATTCGAGTTGTCGTCGCTAAACAAGACGACCTCTATTTGGCCGTGTTTTTTGCTTTCATTTGCAAAAACTGGCCTGGGAACCAATGCCATTAATAGAGCGATTATAAGCCCTATAATTATTAAGTTTTTCACAATTTGCCCCTTTCTTGGCGTCTGATTACTATAGGCTTCTTAGTAATATAATCCCATAATTAATGTTCCTTGTCAAACATAAAACCGCTTGATAAAAGGCTTTTTTTCACTAATAATATGTACATGCCCAAAAGAAAAATAAGGAAAAAAAGTCAGAAATTTAACCTGACTTTGCCTTTAACTGTTTTTGTCCTCGTACTTATATATTCCATTTATTTCTTTTACTACAGAAAAGACATATCTCCCACCCACGATCAAAAGGCAGTTCTGGCTGCTAAGAGTAGTGCAGTTGATGGAGACGAAACTTTTGTAGCAGGCGAGGTAATCGTAAAACTAAAACAACCAATAAATGAATTTTCAAAAAAAACAGTTACCGGTCCTGACTCTAAAGCTGCGGTTATGGAATATGCTGGGCTAGATAAGACTAAATTACCTAAAAGTATTAATGATCTAAGCAAAAAGCATCACCTAAAAAGAGTTGAAAAAGTATTTCCACAAGCACAGTCACCAGAGGCGGAAATACAAAAAATGAAAAAGCAATTAAACGAAAGTTCAAATGCCAGAAGCAGCTCTTTTAAAGAGGATGATGTAAAAAAGAATGACTTGTCGCGAATTTACAAATTCAAAATAGATGATAACGCTATTATAAAGGATGTTATTAATGAATTAAAAAAAGACCCAAATGTAGAATACGCAGAACCAAATTATTTGGTTAGTCCGACTCTTATTCCCAATGATCCATATTTTTCAACTACAACTACTGCAATAAATCAGTGGTATCTAAATAATCCTGGTAATCGTACTGGATATGTTAAGGGTGCAGATATTAAAGCCCTTGATTCATGGAATATATCCAGAGGATCAACAAGTATTGTGGTAGCAGTGTTGGATTCTGGTATTTATTATAAACATCCAGATTTAGGCGCAGGTATCGGACCAGGTTATAAAGTAATCGGAGGATATGATTTTGTTAATAATGATGCAGATCCGATAGATGATAACGGTCACGGCACTCATATTGCAGGTATTATCGCGGCAAATATAAATAATTCAAAAGGTATTGCAGGTGTTTGTCCTAATTGTAAATTAATGAGTATTAAAGTTTTAGATAAATATGGTTATGGATCTATATCTAGAGGTGCGAACGGCATTTATTATGCTAAAGACCACGGGGCTAAAGTGATAAATATAAGCTGGGGTAATCAAGTTTATTCTGAAACATTATTTGCAGCTATAAATGCAGCACAGCAAAGCGGTGTGATAGTTGTTGCTGCTGCCGGTAACAATGGTTCAAGCACAAAGTTTTACCCTGCAGCTTATACAAATGTAGTTGGAGTTGCCTCAACTGATCCTAATGATAAAAAGCGTGGAAGCAGTAACTTTGATGATGGTTCTAAGTGGGTAAATATATCTGCCCCAGGAACTGATATTTTATCTACGTCACTATCTGGTACTGGTGGACTATGTAAAAGCGGCAATACTAGCCAATACGCATACTGTAGCGGTACATCAATGGCCGCGCCAATTGTTGCCGGGGCTTTGGCTCTATATGAAAGTCTTTATCCTGTTTCTACTTCTGCTCAGGTAGTAGCATTAAGAACTCGTATCGGATCTGCTACCTACGCAGACAACATTAATGCTGTTAATCCTTCGTATGTTAATAAACTTGGAGCAGGTAGGCTTAACATGTGGAAATTTCTAACTACTGGCACAACTTGGTGCGCAGATTCAGAATGGGGAATTAATCCTAGTACTCTGGGATATGTAACACCTTCAACAAGCCGTGCTGCCAAGTATTATGATTCCTGCGATAACATATCGGCACCAATAGGTTTTAGTGGGGTTGGAGAGGTTTATTGCACGCATCCAACTTCCTCTAAAATAGCCTTAACAGCCCGTGAATGTGATAGAGGCCAAGCGTGTGTTAATGGCGCATGTATTTATAGGTAATTATTGATTGGATTTGTGTAGATTGCCGGAAAGCTAAGTTTTTGCGATTTTGAGTTTCGCTTACTTTTGCTTTCCGGCAATCATCTAAAAACTAGAACTTGTTGCTACCTGCGAAGAGAAGGAAGATATACTTCTTGATCGTTTTGATCAGGCTGTTCATCTTCAGGCAGATTGGTCGGAATCTCCTTTGTGTTTGTGAACACTAAAAGACCCGTCTCGCCTTCTTTGATTTCGACAATTTGGCAAACCGCGCTGGTGGGCTTCCATCCAGGTGGGATAGTCTCGCATACGCTATAACTGCCTTCTGGCAGTCTTTTGATGTGCAAGTAGCCGTCGTCTGCCGTAACCCCGGTCGTCACAACCTGGGTGCTACCAGAAATATACACAGTCATCGTTATGCCGCTTTGCCCAACCTCGTTGCCATCTTTCGCGCCATTGGCGTTGAGATCATTGATCTTAAGAAGATCCATATCCCCGCGCCTTTTGCGGTTCAAGAAAGTGACTGTCTCCGGCGGTTTTGGGGTTATAGTTACCGAGTAGCACTGTTGAGTAGTCGTCACCCAGCCAGGTTGCATATCCTCACAAAGTTGATGCGTTCCATATGGCAAGGTGAACTCGGTACAACCATTCTCGTCTGTGACCTTGGTGACGTCATCATCTTTGGATGTGGTGTTCTTGGTCCATCTGATTGTCCAGCCTGAGAGGCGTTGTTCATCGCTGTCCGGTTCCTTGTTTTCATTAAGGTCCCAGACTTTGCAGGCAGGGCTAGGCCCTTCGTTGGGGTTTTGCGTATTGGTGATCCTACAGGTTTTGCTTTCCCCAGCTTTCACCGTTACGCTACCGTTCGAATCGCAATCTCCCGACCATGCGGAACCCGTGTAGTTGACTACGGGGTTTTCGCTTGCGGTGTAGGTGCCAGGGTCGACGTCCAGGTAGGTGTTGTTGGAAACTTTAACTCCGTTGATGAACAGTTCGACTTGATCAGCGGTTAAATTACCGCCGTATCCGTTGACCACTGTCTTGACGATGCGAATGTGGCCTTTTTGTGGAACACATGGCTTTGGCAAGTCAAGTGTGACGGTTTGAGACTGCCCGCCATCTACACCATCGTCCCAATCGGCAATTGCCGTAGCACGGTATCGCGCGCTCGTAGTCGAACCAGGAAGAATCTCGTTGATTGTGAACGACCCACTCTGTTGTGTGAAGGCGCCATGATAAAAATAGTCGCCGTAACCAACATTGTTGATGTTCTTCTTGACGCCTATATCGCTATTTGAACCGCCAAATTGCTTTGGCTTCCACGATGTGAATGTGGCAGTGACTTTGTAAGTGCCATTTGTCTGGCACTCAGCTGTGCCGTCACCTCCAAGATTGTGGGCAAAAGCAGAAGGTGCAAAAAATATCATTAGGAAAACTGCCGAGACTGTGGCAATAGCAAGTTTGCTACGCCCAAGGAACAAGGCGAGGAAAATCTTAAATCTTGTCGACACAAGTGGCCTCCATTGCGAATGACAAACACGAGGGACTCAAGGTACATCCGAAGAGAAGTTATATTAGTGTGACCCTTTCTTTGTTTATGAATTAATCTTTATATGACCGGCACGAATCAGCATATATCTAATCCCTGTCGGTCATACAAATCTCATTTCAAATTCTAGTTTTTAATTTTAAAAGAACAAAATATCTACCCGCTATGGGTTTTATCTGTCGATATCTTCCGATATATTCATATTAATGTCAATTTATTTTTTATGTTTTCTCTGAAGTGTTAAGGCTTAATTTTTGCCCTACTATCGAGTATTAAATGGGTTATTTCTTTAAATGGAGCGGGTAACGGGAATCGGACCCGTATCTCTTCCTTGGCAAGGAAGTATAATAGCCACTATACGATACCCGCTTGAGTATCTAACCGGAATTTAGCGGACAAGCGATATTATAACAGTCTAAAGCCTTCTATTTAAAGGTTTTTATTTCTTCTTTTCTAGGTTCTGTTTTACCCTAAATTTGGTTATTTGCTTTATCAAAGTAGTTGGAATATTTTTATCTAGAGGGAATTTTATCGTACCTTTGGTAGTCTCGAATTTTTTTAATTTGTCACTGAATAATTCAACAGCTTCTGAGCCGGGAAAGAAGCTAATATGATCTTTGAATCCTCCAAAATGCACTAAATTACCATTTAATGAAAAAGTTGGAATTCCATAGCTAATCTTTTCTGAAGCTTCCTGCGGCGCAACATCTTTTATTATTGATCTAATTTCTGATAGTTTTGTTTGAATGTCTTTTGGGAAGCTTTTTATATATTCGTCGACAGTTTTAAAAGATTTCATTTTTAAGTGGAGCGGGTAGCGGGAATCGAACCCGCCTCTAGACCTTGGAAGGGTCTCATAAAAGCCACTATACGATACCCGCGTGGCTAAAGCCTTTCAGCTTAATTTAACAGAAATTATTATAGCAAAAATTTTAAAATAAACCTCTTATAGTTCCAAAAACATCAATATCTGTAAAGCTATCTACCAAAACCATAGTTGTAAATACAAATAAAATGCCAAAGCAAAGTGCCACTACTGCTTTTCGCCACATTCTTGGATGTGCAGCACTTGGAACTAGGCGCATGTTTGTTTTTATTAGAATTCCAGAAAATACAGTCATACAAACAGCATTTATAACGGCACCTGTAACAATTAAATATTGTGGTTGAGTTACTCCAGCCAATAAAACTATTATTCCAAAAAGCAAAAGAATCCAGATTGATGCATAGAATGTTACCTGAACTTTTCTTGCAGTAGTTGGGCCTTTTGTCATTAAAACAATATTTTCTGTAATAATACGCCCTGCTCCATCTATAACTGTTAATTGCGTAGCAAAAAGCATTAAAGCTGTAACTATTAGTAGTGCATTGCCTACGAACGGATTTGTTGAGGCATTAATCATTGCGGCTTGAGTATATAAAAAGTTTATTCCCTCGGCATTTCCAGCATGACCATAGGCTGTTGAGTAGGAGATCAAGGCTAACAAAAGCATTGTAAAAAGTCCAAGCCCCCAGAAAACCAAAAGGTGTTCTGCGTTGGCTTTTCTCCACCATTGATTAAATTTAGCTATTTCTTCCGGCTTGGGCTCGAAAGTTGAACCCTGTATATCTACATCCTCGGCTTTTCCGGTAATTAAGCTTGTTATACGGCCCGAGTACTTACCCATCGCATAACCCTTTTCTTTAACATAAAAAGATTGGGCTAAAAGTAAATTTCCACCTGCTCCAGCATATGCGAAGGCAGCCAAAAAACCCATGAATGGAAAATCTGGATTGGTAGGAAAAAATCTGTAGCCATCTCCGAATCCCAGAATTCCTAGAAATAAAGCCTGTACTGCATCCCAAGTAACAACATTTACCGCAACAAAGATGATTAAAGGTATCCCGATTGAAATTAAGATTTTCTGAAAGGTTTCTACAGTTTTATATAGAACAGGCCCCAAAGTTAAAATAGCTCCAACTAAAAGTAATTCTACAATTGTTGCGACGGTAGCTAGTGGGAATTCTTCATTATTTGATATTCCAAAAGGTTTTAAAGCTCCGACTGACGCAGCAGCAAAGGCCGGCCAGGTCCAAGCGATTATTGTAGATATAGCAAACCAGATTGGAATCCATCTAAAAATACGTGCAAATCCGACGAAAATGCTTTCTCCGTTTGCCAACGTATAACGTTCGATTTCAGTATTTAAGAAAAATTGAATAGTGATACCTAAAATTGCTCCCCAAATTATGCCTAGTCCCCAATTAGCAGATAGGTATGGCCATAAAATAAGTTCGCCTGTGCCCAGTCCGAGCCCGACTAAAATAAGGCTTGGGCCAACCATTTTCGCCAAAGATTTAGGCGCTTCAGGAAGAATATTTTTTTTGAGGGGGCGAAGATCCATATAAAAATTATGATATGATAATGGACGTATGGCAACAACAAAAAGACAACGTTTTGAACCAATAGTTATAGAAATCGATGGTAAAGAGATTGAAATCTGCGCATGCGGTAATACATTAAATGAAGATCGTACCTGCGATGGTACTCATAAAAAGCTAAATGCTCAAATGGATGAAGAAGAAGCAAATGGCAAAACTATGACAGTTGAAGAAGTTTTAGAAGCTTTAAATCAGTCTCAAAGCTGTTGCGGCGGACATAGCCACGCTCACAAGGAAGATCACGCATGTGCTTGTGGCGGAAACTGCGGTTGTAATCACTAACTTTCCCTAGTTCTCCCTGCTATATTTCAAAGTTACTTTTCCAGAGTTATCATACATAGTCAACACATTACCAGATATTTCAAAAGTTGTTGAATTCGATAAATTCCGCATAAACTCAGACTCACTAGTATCTCTTGTAATACCACAAGATTTAAATGTCATTCCAAGTGGTCCTACTGAAACTGTATTACCGGTCGAACTATATGATCCAAAATAATTGTTACATCCGCCAGATCCGTCTATCCGGTTAGTTGTAAAATTTGAATCCGCTCCAGAATCTGAAGGGACCTTAACTTCTCGACTATTTTTATCTGAATAACTTACTAAGCTCCACTGTGTGTTTTCTAGTTGATTGGGCAATATTTCTCTGACCTCATTATTTGTAGAATCAGATTCATTGGCAGATGTATCATCTGCTGGAGTTATAGGTGTTGGCATCGAATCTGGACGCATAAAATAATATATTGCGCCTAAAAGAACCAATATACCAACTCCGACGGCTATCATTGTTCCTGCATTTGATTTTGCATCTTCTAATTGCGGAAAATCTGGAGTGTCGGACATAATTCCACCTTATACTTATTGTCCAAGGATGTAAAGTTCTTCTTCTGCTCGTGTAATTCCAGTGTAGAGCCAGCGTTTCCACATTGAATCATCGGTGTTTTTGAATCTCTCTTCGAATAAGATTACTTTTTTTGCCTGACTACCCTGAGCTTTATGAACTGTAAGGGCATATCCGAAATCAAATAAGTCGGCATCACCAATAGTTCGGCGCATGTCTGTAAAATTTAGACTTTGAGGATTATTAAATTGCGCCTTAAAAATTTGCCCTTTATATAAACCCTTTTGGCCATCCATTCTAATCTCGACTTCATAAACTGGAGACATTTCGTTCTGATCTGTAATTTTTTCGATGGTTCCTAGCATGCCGTTTGCAATTTCTTTTGCATGATTATTTCTAAGACAAATTACACGGTCACCTACCTGAGGAGTTTGTTCATAGATTTCTAAAGCATTTCTAATAAAATTATTAAGTTTTATTCGCGTATTGTTATATCCGCATAAAACTAATGTGCTTGTTGTATATGCACGAAGATGATCCATCATAATTTCTGAAGATTCATAATCTGCACGTGAGAATTTCATAACTGTGTCTGACTGTTTACCAATTGGGATTATTCCGTCGCTTCGAGCAATTGTTGCGATATGAATTATTGGATTTCCTTCTGCCTGGCGATGAATTCTTTCTAATTTGATTTGAGGATTAGACATTAAATTAAAATTTCCATTTATTGGTGGAAGTTGTCCATGATCGCCAACTGCAATTATAGGAACATCAAATGAAAGCAAATCATTCCAAATTTTTTCGTCGACCATTGAAGCCTCGTCGATAATTATTAAATCGGCATCAAGTTCTTCTTTTAATTTCCACCCAGTGATTTCTTCCTTGTCGTTGACCTGCGGGGAATATATTAAAGAATGAATTGTGCTAACTGTATCTTTTAAAAAACTTGAATGATTGTCGTCTATTTTGGCTTGTAAGACTCTTGTAGCTTTGCCGGTATAACTTACAAACGCAACTTTTAATCCCTTTTGAATTTGATTTAGCTCTTTTCGAAAAATAGAAATTAAAGTTGTTTTACCAGTACCAGCGTATCCTCCTAAAGTTATAAATTGGGATCTCTTTGGAGATTTATACCATTCTAACAATAGCTTAAGCGCTTTTTCTTGGTCTTCTGACAGTTCGATTTTTTTGTTTGGAGTTTGGCTTGGCACTAATTTATATTACAAGATAAAGCTGGTAAGTGAAGTTCGCAATTGTGTTGATGCGGCTTCACTTACCATTCTGCATGTGAACATTAATCAGCAATTCCGATTGAATCGCTGACTTCAACAAAACCAAAACTGACCTGCACCGTAACTACCGCTGTAATCGCGATTAGAAGCAACAATGCGGCTATTTTCCTCACGCTGGCCTCCTTTTATAAGAGTCGATTAACATAGTTCGCTACTTCAATTGTGTGATTTAGCGCATTTCTTAATGCTATTCGCCCGGCAGCGGTATCCATGTCCATTTGATAAATTTTGAGTAAGGATTGTCTGTCAAAACAAGCCTCAACGACCTCATACACTTTATCTTTATCTAGATCTGGCCACTGAGCTTCAATAGAACGTGCGTATAACTCACGCAATTCCGGAATGCTTACATCTGCAGCTTCCTCTTGCACATCGCCTTTCATGCTGGAATCCTTTCGAATTGAAAGAACCACACATTAACAGTTAGCTTGATTGTATTCTTCTTTTAAATATTTTCAATAAATTTTACCTGCTCTTTGGAGTATAGAAAGTGACCTTTGGCATTTCGCCAAACATCATTCGGGTTTCGGCATAAAGCCATGGGATAAAGGAAAAGGTTAAAAGGTTAATCATAATAATTGGGCCCTCTAAATAAACCAAAATTTTCTTCCATAGATTCCATCCGCCAGGGCGGCTGTCTTCGTATAATTTGTATTTAACGTATCCGACTGGAATAAAACTAATAAGTGTTAAGGTCAAAATTAAACTTAAAACGTTTGGCAATGCATAAACAGTAGATGAATTTCTGAATGTAACGTTAACTAGGGTAACTAATGAGAATCCAAATGTAATCAAAAAAACGCTAGTGCGCAAAAGTAAATGACGTTCTAGTTTTGAAAAAACCCAGAGAACTTTATCTTCAATATTTGTTTCACGTCGTAATGTTTTCACCATATATTTCATGGCAATAACCGAAGTTACACTTCCCCAGCCCCATCTTACTAATTGTTTATATAAATTCTTGTGCGCATTTAAATAAGAAGTCCCGCCTGTCGCATCTCCATAGATTGGTATATAGAATTTTTCGCTAGAAAAATCACCGCGACGAGCATACAAAGCTCTCCAATAAAAAACTGTGTCGTCGATCATAGTTGTATCCCAATAATCTGCAGCCACTAAAGTGTCTAGCGCACATGAATAGCACGAAAATGATTCCTTATATAAAGGAGATGAAGTCCAATTTGAAAGCATTCCTAAAGTAATGTTGTGAGACTCGATCCGAGATAAAATTGGAACGCTCCAAACATTATTGCTAAACAAATGCACAACTGTTTCGTAGAAACGATTAAAACGTTTACCGTCGGTTAAATATGCATAAGTTAAACGGGGCAAAAATTCTTTGTGCAAAAGCCAATCTGAATCATATGTAGTGAAGATATAATTTTTTATATCCTCCCCTTCTTTTTTTAATGCTTCAACTGCATGAACTGCACCCCATTTTCGATTCGGAGATGCAACTCCAACGATTTCACCAGGAATTCCGCGAGGATGAATAAATTGCATGATTCGAGGCAATTTATCTCCATACTCTTTTCTAACTTGGTCTAGTGCTTCCGTAACCTCCGCCTCACCAATTTCTTCGGTACTAACAACAACGAGAATATTCTCTTTAGGATAATTTGAGTTTACTAGAGCGCGAAATGTATCTTTTAGAATCGCAAAACTTTCTTTAACAGTCGGAATTAAAATTAAGTGCTTTGTATTTTTTAGACTATCAGGTAGTGATTCTTTATTTGGAAGGTCATCAAAGTTAAGCTCTTCACATTTTTTATACCAGTCGATAGCGGTTTCTTTTTTAAAAATTAAATAACCACGAACTAAGCCGACCGCATGTGCGAAAGCCAAATACACCCAATAAACTGCAATAAAAGTAAGTAAAAATGCGGCAGCTCGAGGGGCTAAAAATCCTAGCCATATTGGCATTAATATCATTACCCAGGAAGTAAAACCTGGTACAAACATTAAAAATCTATCTAAGGGGTCCTTCGGATTAATCATGGGATAAATGCTTTTACTATTATATCATTACTAAGTACTGCCTATGACTGACGAAATTTCTTCTATAAACCCAGATATTGAACAAAGTGAAAATCAACCTGATAACAAATTTTCAAGGCGTGATTTTGGAAAACTAGCATTTGGAGCGGGTGTTGCTCTAGCTTCGGCGGCAACGAAGGCTGCCATTTATCAGCAATCTGATCCAACTTTTAATAGTCATGTGAGTACACTATTAGAAGATACAGCTCGAATGGCGGCTACTGATCCTGAGTACCAACCTTCTGAGTATTCAAGTTTATACAATGAACATGCTTCATTTATTGCCTCAACAGAAGGAGAATGGACTGACATTTTAGCTCCGGGGTTAGACAAATTTTTCGGATTATATTTTGGAAAGTCTCTGGCTGAAGGTCTAACTACAATGCAACCAATAGCAGCTGATATGAATGTAGATTCACGAAATTTAGTTTTGGCTGCATCTTTTTGGGGAGGAGAAAAAATTAGAACTGAAGACAGAGTTTTGCTTGAGGATGCTACAAATCTTGCTCAAACCACAATAGCAGCCGAGCTCGACAATAACATTATAGATAAAAGTTTAGGCACTATTAACCCTAACCTAAAGGCGATTCAAAGTATTTATAGTTCGAGCGCTTTAGATGGTGTTATTCCAGATTATTTAAGAAAAATTGGATCTAAACGCGTTAGGTCGGTAGGTCCCAATGATGCATCTGCAGAGGTAAACGCACACGCAGTCGCTGCCGTCATAGAAAATGAGCGGCTAGGAAAAAACTATTTTGGAAATGATTTTTCAAGACAGGCTGAAGTAGTCACACAGTTATCTGCAGAATTAAAAGACGAACGTACCGTAGGAATTCCATCAAAAGTAACTTCTGATAATTTTGTAAGTTCCGCAAGAAATCTTGAGGCACAAATCGTAGATCAGCAAAGAGACTTAGATTTTGGGTTAAAGCTTTTTACCGCAAACATTAGGTATCGTGAATATTTAATTCAACGCGAACTTGGAATCGAAAGCTTCGATGATCTGGACGAGGAACAAAGAGCTATAGAAGAGCTAATTTTATTAGCATCGCTAGATGACTACCCTAATTCACGAATGGCTCATTATAACGAGCACATAGACGGACAATTTAGTAAACCGGAAGATATTATCCCAGCTGTTGCCAATGATTTAAAGGAAACTGATTATATAGATATGGAAACCACTCTCGATCCTTCAAATTGGGACCCTTCGGTTCAGGGTAAAATTGATTTCTTACACCGCCTTCGAGACGCTGCGGCTCAAAATTAAAATTCTTAAGTCTTTTCCAAACCAATTGATTGTTAATTTTTCAAACCAATTTCTATGTTTAGACCAATAGTGAAAAGCTTTTCCTAAAACTGTAACTACATTTTTGATTTCCTTTTCCAAAGTAAAATCATCGTTTACCGGCAAGAAAATGTTTTTATTATTCACTTGGCATTCAACATTTTCTTTATTTATGATTTCACAAAACCATTTCGCCATATGTTCACTATTTAATGTTACCTGCATATAGCCGTTATTTAGTGATTTATGTTTATACGGAACTATCATATTAAATGCACGTTCGATTTCGGTTACTGCATTTTTATAATTTTCTGAATTAAAATCATTTGAAGTTCCTTTGCTGTTTAGCATATCACCTCTATGTGGAGGGCCCCCTTCAATCGCTAAATTGCAATAGCTGTCCCACATTTTATTCCATGCTACGTTTCCATTTTCATCATACACAAACGGGGCCGAAGCCATTGGGACATTTTTGCTAGGTTGAGGGGTCATAATTTCTTAACTATAAGTTATAATCATTATACACGCATGGAAAAAGCATCCACCATCATAAAACTTAAAAAGGGGGCTAAGGAGATAGCCATATTTTTTAATACCTTAGCAAAAACATTAAAATTAGGCTATGAAATTGCACCTATTGCTACTGTACTTTACTCATTTACATATGTGGTTATTTATCTAACCCCAATTGGAATAAATTATCTTCAGAGTTTATTAATTGACCGATTGGTTTTGTCTGCTGTCGAAAAAACTCTTACTCGCGATGCGACACTGATTGTGTCAATATTTTTAACTGCGTTCTTTTTAAGAACTATCGTTGCTCTTTATAGCGATTTCATTGAGAGCAAAATCATTTTTGACTTCGATAAAAAAATTGATTTAAGCATAATTAACAAATATTCCCAGCTCGATCTTGAATATTTCGAAGACCCCAAAACAAGCGATCTATTGCAAAAAGTCTCAAGCAATGAATACAAAGCTCGAATGTTATATATCACGACACAATACTTAATTGGAGATTTTGCGGCTTTAATTGCAAGCATAGGAATTGTACTTACTTTTTCTCCTTTTATTTTGTTTCTGATTATTATTTCTAATATTCCAACGTTAATAGCCGAGGGAAAACTTGGTAAAAGTATATGGGGAATTTGGGATTACAAACCCGAAGATTTTAGAAACCAAAGTTGGACACGAGATATTTTGATTAGACAAAATTCTTTAAAAGAAGTTCGCGTTTTTAGAGCTAGGAACTTTTTATATAGCATAGTTGAAAAGCTTTTTAATGAATTTATTGAGTATCAAGTAAATGTAGAAAAGAAGCGCTTTAAATACGAAATAATTTTAAGAGGAATACCATTTTTAGTTTTTGCTTATAGCTTTTATTTTTTAGTGAATCAGGTTGTCGCAGGAATTATTACAATTGGGCTTTTTACCTTTTATTTTTCAACGTTAAATACTTTTTCTTCAACCTTAAACTCTATGTTTAAACGGTTTACCACTTTATACGAAAATGCGCTTTTTGTTAGTGACTACTTTAAAATAATGAACCTGCCTAAATTAGTTAAAGATGGAGAAGTAGTTTTAGAGCCAAATACATCTCCTACAATTGAATTTAAAAATGTCGATTTTAAATATCCACACTCGAGTCAATATGTTTTTAAAGGATTTAATTTAGAAATAAAGCCTGGCGAACATATTGCAATTGTTGGAGAAAATGGAGCCGGTAAATCTACATTGATAAATTTGTTATTGAGGTTTTACGAC
Source organism: uncultured Candidatus Saccharibacteria bacterium (assembly GCA_965230915.1). Classification (GTDB taxonomy): domain Bacteria; phylum Patescibacteriota; class WWE3; order 2-01-FULL-39-13; family 2-01-FULL-39-13; genus CAYHDM01. The sequence continues at coordinate 511,059 of OZ246395.1, forward strand.
GCTACAGACGGATCTATTTTAATTAATGGAACTGATCTAAAAGACTTTAAACTTGACTCTTATTATAAAAACATCGCGCTACTAGGTCAGGATTTTGCTAAATATCACTATGATGCAAAAACAAATATTGGACTTGGGAATATTGAACATATAAATAATCTTCTTGCAATAATAGAAGCTTCAAAATTTAGCGGGTCAGACAAATTTATTGAAAAATATGAGAAAGGCTATGATCAGATTTTAAATAAACAATTTACTGGTGGAATAGAGCCAAGCGAAGGTCAATGGCAAAAGATTGCGTTATCAAGGGCATTCTATAAAGATGCTCCAATTTTGATTCTAGATGAACCGACAAGTGCAATTGATCCAAAAGCTGAATCAGAAATCTTTGAAAGATTGTTCACGTACGCAAAAGATAAAACTGTAATAATTATTTCTCATAGATTCAGTACTGTACGAAACGCAGATAGAATTTTAGTTATGAACGAAGGACGAATTGTCGAAGAAGGGTCTCACTCAGAACTTGTTGCGTTGAACGGAATTTATAAAGAAGCTTACGATTTACAGAAAAAAGGATATTTGGATTAATCCTCTTTAACAATTACGTTTTCTAAATCAGATTTTGTAGCAATAATTACGCTAGCAGTTTTATTTCCCTGATCGATTAATTTATATAACCGATGTCGGCCATCAATCAAAAGGTTTTCTTCATTAATTATTAAAGGATACTGTGTGTCGGCTTTTTCATACCTTTTAGATGAAAATCCTGACTTTTTGCTTCGACTAGGTCCCTTAATAAGACTAATGCCTATATTTATTGGAGCTCTGCTTTCTAGGTTCTCGATTAATTTAAAAATATCTATTGTTGTTCCATCCTGAAAAGTCTTTGTATGAGTGTGTGTATGAGACATTTAATTTATATGGTCGGGGAGACTGGACTTGAACCAGTGACCTCCGCTTCCCAAAAGCGGCGCGCTAGCCAACTGCGCTACACCCCGATAGGTGTTTCCAGCGGGGTGTTAGCGAACGTAGTGAGCGTCCACCCCGAGTGTTTTTGTGGGTCTTTAACGAGTAATAACTATATATCAGAATTGATAAATTTACTAGCCACGAACGTTAATTCCGAATCCTCTTAGTATACTGGCGATTACTCCCCAGACTACTTTTAAGAGAAGAGTTATAAGGTAAACAATTACCCTAATTAGCTGAACTAAAGCAAATTCTGCTCTTTTTATCCATTTACCTTTTTGCTGTTCTAACTCGTATTCTTGATCTGATGTATATGCCATTTCTTAATTATACTAAGTTTGGGATTTTTGCACTATACAAAAGATCGGTAAATTAGCTAAAATATCAGACATACAAGTGCCTTTGGGCGCTTTGCATCGGCCGCGGTGGTGGAATGGTAGACACGCACGACTTAAAATCGTGTACCGCGAGGTGTGAGAGTTCGACTCTCTCCCGCGGCACCAAATTCTTCGCAAGAGGGATTAGCGAGCGACTAGAATTTGGGGTGCAGGCATAGCTCGGCCACCAGTTCATTTTTCTATAATCTCCCCTGCTTCGTCATATTGCTATATAATTACTCAGTATTTTGCATCCGTAGCTCAATTGGATAGAGCGTTTGTCTTCGGAACAAAAGGTTGCAGGTTCGATTCCTGCCGGGTGCACCATGCCAATTATTTGGAGTTGAATATGAACGAACTAGATCTGATCAAAGAATCCTTACAAAACGAATTAGAAAACCCACAAAATTACGAAAATTTAATCCACCAAAGCGCATCGAATATCGCCAATTTGCTTATAATGAAGCCAATCTTTGATAGCTTAAGTACTAGAATTGCGGATCTTAAGAAACGCAACCTTCTTAAGAGAAACTATAAAAAAATTCTAAAAAGCAGTCTAATAGAGCTTATAAAAATGCTCGACCATCCAAACTTAAATGAAGATAATGCATTGTTAATTGAGAAATTGATAATGGTTTCTTTATCGAAAGAGTCAAAACCAAGTGAGGAACTACTATCATACGAATATTTTAAAATTGCCAAAAACCTGACAGGGAGTGAAATCATAGTTTTGAACGCCGCAAAGGAACGCTTATACGAGGGTAAATTACGAGACAAAATCGATATAGACGACGTTTATCGCGAGATAGCCGAAATCAGTGACCTAAAATTTGTTGTTTTAGTTGCGGATATTGTTCAAAAACTCGCAGAAAAGAAGTTATTTAAAGACAGAAACTCAGCATATTTATATAATACTGACGAAAATTATCTTTTTACAGATTTAGGGCTATCTTTTATGGAATATTTGGATGCTTACGACACTCTATTTAAGTAGTTTAATTTACTATATAATTTAACGGTTCAAAATTGCCATTTAATGCCCCTTCGGGCGCGTAGCTCAATTGGCAGAGCAACTGGCTCTTAACCAGTAGGTTACAGGTTCGATTCCTGTCGCGCTCACCATTTACTATATTTGTCGAAACTTATTTAATAAAATTATGAAAAATTACTTATATTTATCTATAATAATAGTAATATTGCTGAGTATATATGGGTTCTATTATGGATGGTATTTTGCTATTGACTTAATACCAGAAATTCTTAAATTCCTGGTACCCGCAGTAATTTCAATTTTCCTTCTAGATAAAATTAAATTTCAAAGAGAAAGGAGAGAAAATTTAATACACGATATTCTCTTCGATATGAATGAAGCTACTGACGGCGGAAATCCTTCCCCTTTAACTAAAAGGTTCAATAGTATAGCGATAATACATAATGATGATAAGGAAATTATGACTAGATTAAGAGAACTAAAATATAAATTTGCAAATAATGTCGGACATCAATCCGAAAGACAATCTGATTTAATAGGCTTGGTGCAATTAATTGCAAAAAAATCTGATATATACCTATGTAGAGAGGATATTGAGGTTCAACTAAAACCCGCAAAACGGAATGACTGAAATACAGCAATCAAATATATTGATCGAAAAACATTTTGATAGGATAAGAGATTGGGCTATTGGTGATATTAAAAGATGCTGTAATTTTAACCCTGATGGCACTTGCAGTGATAATGGAGCGTTAGTTGGAGCTTTCATATTATGGTGCTGTGCGATTGATTATTATGGAGGACTACTGACTTCAAACTCAGATGCAGGTGGAGGTACAAAACATCGAATGGCCGCTTTTATCGGGAAGTATATGCCTATTTATGACGCCGATCTGATTATAGATTTGAGATGGTCTCTCCTGCACTATTACTCTCCAAACCATTTTCTTCTGATGCATGAAAATGAAATTGAGCAGGCGCGTAAATTTCATCTTTTACAAACAGAAAGAGGAATTATTCTTCATCTAGGTTGTTCAATTCGAGATTTAGAAACTGCTATTAATCAATATGAAGCTGATCTTAAGAGTGATAATAAATTGAAACTAAATTTATATCACTACTATCAAAGCAAGCCAATTATTATGCCGGTGAAACAAGTTAGAGTGGGATATTTATCATCTTCAGCAAGTGGAACTGCAATACCTCCCTTATCGGCTTCAGGCACGGTCGGAGAGTTTGACTGGTATAAGTAACTTCACAAATATCTATTAAGTCCTTTTCATACAAACATCCAAATCAACGAAAGTTAGTATTAGTGGAGAACCTTCACTTAGTTTTACTTCGGGGTCAAAAAAGTTATCCCACCATAGAATTTCCCTAAAAGCCTATATCATGGTATATTTCTGATATCAAAAACAGAAAAAGTCTTTAAACCTTTTTGTAGATTTTTTCTGTTTTTGCCACCCTAAATGGACGCCGCGTCCATTACAGGATCTCTTCTTCATACTACCGAGGGGTGGTTTTAAGTTCTAGTTTAAACTAGATACTATAAAACCACCCTGAGGTAAGATTTCTTTAATCTTTTTAAGATATAATTACATCAATGAAAATCGACATAATCACTATATTCCCTGAAATGTTTGGCGAGGTTTTTAAGGGCGGCATTCTTGGTCAAGCTTTAAAATCAGGCTTAGTTGAAATAAATATACGCAATTTAAGAGACTATACAAACTATAGACACAATCAAGTTGACGACCGCCCTTTTGGTGGTGGTGCAGGAATGGTTTTAATGCCAGAACCATTATTTCAAGCAATCGAAAGCCTAAAAACTGATTCTTCTATAGTTATCTTTTTAACACCATCAGGCCGAAAGTTTAGTCAACAAATTTCCGAAGAACTATCTAAAAACCAACATTTGATTTTAATATGTGGAAGATACGAAGGAATTGACCAACGTGTAATTGATGAATTAGTAGACGAAGAAATTTCAATCGGTGACTATGTCTTAAGCGGCGGTGAAATTCCAGCAATGGTTTTAGTTGACTCGATCACCAGACTTGTACCAGGTGTTATAAAAAATGAAGAATTTAACAATAGCGAGTCTTTTTCTAATCCAAATGATCGAACCCAATTAGATTATCCTCAATATACTCGCCCCGAAGATTTTCGTGGTTTGAAAGTGCCAGAAATATTACTTTCAGGAAATCATAAAGAAGTTGAAAAATGGCGTGAATCAACAAGGCGCAAGTTGGCAAATCAATAGCTCCATAGTATAGTACCCCAAGATTACTAGAATCCTGATACAGAAAGGTATTAAAAAGATGCATCAAATCGTTCTGTTTTTGCCTGGTGCAAGTCTAAACAGTTGGATTCATATAACTGTGTGTCTTATTGCACTAGGAGTTTTGCTGTTTTGTGAGATCATCATCCCATCTTTTACTTTAGCCTATATGCTGGCGGATGATAAAAGATATAACTGGATTTCGGGTATATCTGGCACTGTTTTTGCGTATTTTTTATGCTTATACGTCATAAGGGTTTATTATGGCTTACCCTAGTACCCTTATGAATTTGGTCACACTTCCGTAAACGGAAATTCATACATCCGTTTACGGTTTTTTTTTATAAAAATCCGCACCCGAATAACTCCCAACATAAGAACTTTCGTGTTATTATTCAGTAATCATGCCCGAGTATGGCGATAAATTCCAAAAAATATATACCGGATTAAATACAGAACAGCGCAAAGCTGTTGATGTAATCGATGGTCCTGTTTTAGTTTTAGCTGGGCCAGGTACCGGCAAGACACAAGTTTTAACTGCAAGAATCGCAAATATTTTATTAAAAACTGATACTCCACCCGATGCAATTTTGGCTTTAACTTTTACAGAATCAGGAGTTCGCGCCATGCGTGAACGTCTTCTTTCGATTATCGGGCCAACTGCATACTATGTGAGTATTCACACATTTCATTCATTTGCCAGCGAAATAATAAGGGCAAATCCAGATGAATTTATAATCTCAGCTCAACTCGAATCATTATCAGATTTAGAACGTGTCAGAATTTTTAAAGAAATATTTGATGAACTAGATTTACAAAATATCAAACCCTTTAATGCTCCATACTTTTACTTGCAAACTGCAATTTCAAAAATAAAAGACCTAAAACGCGAAGCGGTTGATCCGCTGGAATATTTAAAGCACATAGAAGAATCAAAAGATAAATTAGAGGAAAAAGATTATTTAAAAAACCAAGAACTGCAACAGGTTTATACGTTATACCAAGAAAAGCTAAAGTTATATGGCAGATACGACTTCGAAGACATGATTAATTTCGTAATCGATCGTTTTAAAACTTCCCCTAACCTTTTGCAAAAGTATCAGGAACGCTTTTTATATTTCTTGGTTGATGAATTTCAAGATACCAACTCGGCACAGGCAGAACTTTTATATTTGTTAAGTTCATATTGGGATCCTGCACCTAATTTGTTTGTAGTTGGTGATGATGACCAATCCATTTATAGATTTCAAGGTGCTTCGATTGAAAATATAATTAAATTTAATGAGAAATATCCCGATTCGGCAAAAATTGCATTGGTAGAAAACTACAGAAGTATTCAACCAATTTTAGATGCAGCTCAAAAAGTTATCGGTAAAAATTCGCAAAGAATCAGTAATAAGCTAGCAATTAGCAAAGATCAGAAAGCTAACCAAAGCCATGATTCTGAAATTTCAATCAGTTTTTCGGAATTTTCGTCTTCGTATACTGAAAATCACTTTATTGCATCAACTATTAAAGAATTAATAGACAATGGAATTGATGGCAGTGAAATTGCCGTAATTTATAGAAATAATTCTGACTCTATTGATATTGCTGATATGTTATCGAGACTTGGTGTTGAATACACATTAGAAGGCGGAGAAAACGTTTTACAGAATGGAATAATCGTTCGTTTAATGCATCTATTACGTGTAACACAAAAAGTCCGAATTATGGATGAAGATTTGGATATTTTCACTTTACTGAATTACGAATTTACAAAAGTAAAGCCACTAGATGTTTTAAAACTTTCCAGATTTGCATCAAGCCATAAAATCAATTTTTTTGAAGCATTATCACATTCTGATATCAAAGCTGCTGGGCTAGAAAATTTAGAGTCAATCACCAGCTTTTACGAAAAAATAGTTTCCTGGAATGAACATTGTTCAACTTGCACAATCACAGAATTAATTGAACAAATAATGGAAGAATCAGGCTATCTAAACTGGATACTGGGACAACCGGCCAACTACGAATATCTGAATAAATTAAACTCTTTCTTATCTGAAGTTAAACGCTTAAATTACACAAACCGTGAACTAAAGTTAGAGGAATTTTTAAATTATATTGATTTGATGATCGAAAATAATATTTCGATTTCGGAAGAAACAATTTATATAGAAAAGAATGCCGTTAGATTAATGACCGCGCATAAGTCAAAAGGTCTTGAATTTAAATATGTGTTTATTCCGAAATTTATTGATAAAAAGTGGAGTAACACGGTAACACGCGATTTAATTAAATTACCAACGACTATTTTGTCTACAATTGGCGAGTTCACTAAAATAGAAGAAAAAGTTCACCAAGAAGAAGATGATCGACGTCTGTTTTTTGTCGTTTTAACGCGTGCAAAAGATCATATTTATATGACATCGGCAAAAAACTATCAGACGAATACATATTCAAAAGAAGGAATTCCGAGTATGTTCTATCACGAATTGCCTGAAGATAATATTGAAGTTCTAGACTCTACAAAATATGAGCAAAATACAGCTGAAATTCTAAGAGAACTTGTAAAACCTGCGCCTGATAATACAAGAATCGAAACCGACGAAGAAGCATTTTTAAAAAATTCATTAAAAGATTTTAAGCTTAGCGCGTCGTCATTAAATAGCTATTTAGACTGCGCATACAAATTTAAATTAGAGTTTTTATTCAAGACTCCGGCACCTAAGGTTCGTGCTCTTATATTAGGAATTGCAGTCCACAAGGCACTTGAAATGGCGCACAAAGAATCAATGGCAAAAAGAGTTCCATCTTATGAATATATTGTAAAAGAATTTAAGACAGAACTTAAAAAAGAATTATTGTCTGAAAAAGAATACATGGAAATCGAATCCGAAGGTGTATCGATAATGAAAATTTATTATGAGACTTATCTAAAGGAATTTGAAAACCCGACGCATAACATTTTATTTTTAGAAAAATTCTTTGGTTGGGGATGGAGCAAGCCATTACTTGATGGAAGCATTCACTTACAAGGTAAAGTTGATAAGATTTTGACACTCGACCCTGCTGCTAAAACTATTCGTGTCGTCGATTATAAAACCGGAAAACCACATACAAGGAATGAAATATTGGGCAATACTAAATATGCCGACCCTAGCCAATATCGACAATTACTTTTCTATAAACTTTTATTAGAACTGGATAAATCATTTGGTTATAAAGTTCAGGAAGTTGAACTCGACTACATTGGAAACCGCGGAGGAAAACCGAAACGTGAACTTTTTACAATTAACGAGAATGATTTAGAAACCTTAAAAGAAACAATCAGAAATGTATATAAAAATATTCATGAATTAAAATTCATGCGCACTAAAAATTACAGTATTTGTGAGAATTGTAAATTCAGATATCACTGCTGGCCGGATGGAATCCCTCAGACAACAACCCAAGAAGCTGAAAGTTCTACTGAGCAGCTTGTCCTTTCAATTTAAATTTTCGTATTTTCCAAAATAATGAATAAGAAAAATTGAATAAGTGATAAACAAACGGATTTATAACAAAATCATATGAATCGATATGTTCGACTAGTTCACCGCCATAGCCTAATTTGAATTTAGTAAAACCCCAATATTCATTATTTTTGTCGTTGGTTGCTCCCCACATATCGAATATTTTACAACCTAGTTTCTTACCTAGTTTTATTGCTTCATATGCCATTAAATTAGAAGCCATCAGATCTTTATATTCGGTCGATGAACCTCCATATGTATAATAAATAGTATTTTCATTATTAAATAGCATCCAAGCAGCAAGAGGTTCGCCATTGTATTCAGCGACTAAAATATTTGCTTTATCGTGTTCGTTTAAAGTTTCAAATGCTTCAGTGAAATATTTATCTGAATGTGTCAAAAATCCTTGCCTTTTTGCTGTTTCATTGTGTAAATCTAAAAATGTTTTTAACCCTTTTGAATTATTCTCAATTGAAACAACGACACCCCTACGTGCCGCTAACCTGGAATTGTAACGCGTCTTTTGCTCAAATCCTGCAATAATTTCTTCTTCGGGTCTGTCTAAATCTACTAAAATATTCCATTTTGTAAATGTATCTCTTGGTGACCGGCGACAATTAGATTTTAATTTGTCTTCAATTCTTTTGCTATTTTCGTCTTTTAGAACATTCGGAATATCAAAACGAACAACAATACACCGTTCTTCACGGGCTGCGGCTCTTAATGCATTCCAGCTAAATTTCTGTAACTCAAAATTAACCTTTGGAGCATATCCAACAAAGTATGGGGTAAATGGAATTGCATGTTTTGTAAACTGAATATCACCAACTTTTACAGAAGGTGTGCCCATTTTTGTTTTAAATTCTCCCCATTCAGGAGTTTGCACAATATGTACGTCAAGTTGGTTTTTCATGTTGTTAAACAATTTTACACCTAATTGGAATGCGTTTTTGAATATATCTCAAGCCACTTTAGTAAGTCAATGTTTTGTGGTCTTAAAGTTGATTCAACCTTTACACTTTCTAAAAATTCTTTGTCGTAAACTTTGTTAATCATTTTTCTCGGATTTTTGTAAACATGATGTAAAAACTTTGACCAGTTTTTAAATCCAATTTTTTCAATTTGTTTCGCAGCTTTATCTTCGCGTGTCATTTTTATAACAATACTTTTAACCATCGGCTCAGGATAAAAATCTTTTTCTGAAACAAATCGTACATGCTCAACCTTATAGCCCAAAGTAATAAATGACCAATAATTTGCAGATGGAATATCAGATAACAATTTTTCTCCTACTTCTTTTTGCATCATCAAAACTATCTTTTTCGGACGCTGGTTTATTGGAAGTTCAAGTAATTTATGAATAATGGGAGATGTTATGTAATATGGGATCGATCCGACCACTTTAAAATCACCGTTGTAATGGCTTAAATCGGCATCTAAAAAATTCTCATTAATTACATTAATATTATTTTCTTTGAATTCTCTATTTAAAATAGGAACAAGTGACTTGTCGAGTTCGTAAACATCTAGAGATGCACATGGATATCGAACTAAGAAAGCTGTTACGGCACCTTGTCCTCCTCCAATTTCTAATACATGGTCTGATTCAGAAATTTCAAGATGACGCGCCATATCAGCTGCAACAGAAATATTTGTTAAGAAATTTTGTCCGAGAGATTTTTTAGGAACTACGTTTTTTTTATTGACTCTAAATTTTTCCACTAATGTAAATTACCATAAATAAACAAAACCACTATGCTAAATGATACGATCTTTTCAGATCAATACCACTAGCATAGTGGAAACGCACTACCGAAGGAGTTGTTTGGTCTTAGCCAAAAATGCCGAAAGGTATTTAACCATCGTGCTACGACGCTGAAAAAGCGGCGGTTGGATCTCGATAATCGCTGGAACATCCTCCCCAACCTTCTCGCGAAGCGCAATGAGCATTGCACCAAGTTCGGTAAGCCTACCCACTGAAGCAAAATTCACCTTCTCATAGTCAGTGAGAGGTTGAACGTGAATCAGTTTGATAGAGTCGCTTGGCAAAGCTTCTAGCAAAGATCGCCAATCCAAGTTCGGACTACCATCGCGATGCTTGCGTCGAACATGCCTGGTGTCCCAACATAAATGGCCGCCTCCACTTGCAAAGTCAACATAATCGGCGATGCTGAGACTGAGTTCGGGATGAATTTCGGAAACGCAATTCAGATCAGGATGTGTACCAGCTACATCATAAAAGTGATGCACAGAACATTGTGCGTTATCTATCCATCGCATCGTCTCACGACTGAACAATAACCAATTCCTGATGTGTGAGAGCTTTTTATCCCTCACGGTGTTCCTAATTGTCTCTATAAGGTGATAATATTCCCATGCATCTTCGTATGAGATTGTTGTCTCATCGAGATCTCTTCGAGCTACGTTCAAACCCCAGATAGGCAAAACCTGAAACTTGCGCCTGCCGGTAAAACCGCAGTCTTTTGCAAGTTCAACAGCCCGCTCATAACCCCACGGCCCCCAGCTAAAAGGAAGCAATGTGGCCAAACTAGTGCCATACTCTCTCATCTCAAACTCCTATTCTCTTTTGTGTGTGCGATATCTTGCTAACAGCAAAGATGCGCAAATTATAATGAAAATTTGAGAATTTACAATGCTATGGGTTTTAAATCAGTCCGTTAGTTTTTTTGATAAATTTCCTCTTGATTTTTTCTGTCACTCCCCCTATTATTCTGATAGCCATGTCACTAACATTAAGACAAAGTCAAATTTTAAAAGCAATCATCGAAGAATACATTGCCAGCGCAGAACCGGTCGCTTCAGTAGAACTTGTTGAACGAAGAAGACTCCCCGTTAGCGGAGCAACAGTTCGAAACATAATGTCCGATTTGGTCGATATGGGTTACCTTCAAATGCTTCATGTATCTAGCGGAAGAACTCCAACAGATATGGCATATCGCTACTACATAAATGATTTAATGTCTGAAAGCGAAATTAGCGTTTTAGACGAAGTCGCATTAAAACAAAAAGTCTGGAACTCACGATATGAGCTAGAAAAACTTTTAAGAAGTTCTGCTCAAGCATTATCAGATGCTTCAGGTTGTTTAGGAATTGCACTGACATCAGACGGCTATTACGCCTTTTCAGGTGTTGGAAAAATTCTCGATATACCAGAGTTTTATGAAATTGAAGTTACAAAGTCCGTTTTAAGACTTATTGACGACTATGAATTAACTTTATCAATTTTGCAAAAAACACATTCTAATTCGCGAAATATTTCTATATTAATAGGAAGAGAAATCGGCCTAGCAAATATGGAACCTGTTTCTATTGTTTCGGCATTTACAAAAGTTGCCGACAAAAATTGTTTTATAGGAGTTATTGGACCAGCCCGCGCAGAATATGGCAAACTAATTCCAATTATTAAGTATATGTCTAATCTGCTCGAAGAGACTGGGGAAAGTTTATAAAATGTCTGAAAAACATAATAATAAAAATGAACAACATAAAAGTAAGGAAATCGAGCTACTTCAGCAAAAAGCAGAAGATTTTGAAAATAAATATAAAAGAGCTTTAGCTGATTACACAAATTTGCAAAGACGCTCAGAAGAAGAGAAAGAAAAATTTATTAAATTTGCAAACGAAGTTTTAATCGTAAAAATTTTAGAGATTTTCGACGATCTCGAACAATCTCAAAAACATATAAAAGACGAGGGTTTAAGCAAAGTTGTAGATAAATTCAAGAAATTTTTAAATGACAATGGGGTCGAAGAAGTTGAATCTGAAGGAAAAGATTTTGATCCAGAAATACACGAAGCTATCGAATCTGTCGAAGGTGAAACAAATAAAGTTATAAAAGTACATCGTAAAGGTTATAAGTTTTTTAATAAGCCTCTACGTACAGCAATAGTTGCTGTCGGAAGCGGCAAAAAAGGATAAATATATCATGTCTAAAATATTAGGAATCGACCTAGGAACAACCAACAGCGCGATGGCTGTGATGGAAGGTGGTCAAGCAAAAATAATCGAAAATGCAGAAGGGAATCGTACAACCCCATCAGTTGTTACAATCTCTAACGGTCAATATACAGTTGGAGTATCTGCAAAAAGACAAGCAGTTATAAATCCAAAAAACACTATTTATTCTGTAAAAAGTATCATGGGCCGCAAATTTAGCGATCCGGAAGTACAGAAAATAATGAAAGAGGTGCCCTACACTATCAAGTCTGGCCAAAATGAAATGGCAGTCGTAGAAGTCGATGGAAAGACATACACTCCACAAGAGATTTCAGCTCAGGTTTTAATAAAATTAAAACGCGATGCAGAGTCTTACCTTGGAGAAGCCGTTACTAAAGCTGTTATTACCGTTCCAGCATATTTTAATGATGCGCAAAGAAACGCAACAAAAGAAGCCGGAAAAATTGCAGGTTTAGAGGTCGAAAGAATTATTAATGAACCGACAGCTGCTTCACTTGCATATGGACTTGATAAAAAATCTAACGAAGAAATTGCAGTTTACGATTTAGGCGGAGGAACCTTCGACATTTCTGTTCTCGAAATTGGTGATGGCGTTTTCGAAGTTAAGTCTACAAACGGAGACACCCTTTTAGGCGGAGATGATTTCGATCGTGAAATTATCAACTGGTTAATCGAAGAGTTTAAAAAAGATAATGGGGTCGATTTAGCCGGTGACAAACAAGCTATGCAACGTCTAAAAGATGCTGCCGAAAAAGCTAAAATCGAGCTTTCTAGTGTTGATAGCACACAAATAAATATTCCATTTATCACAGCTGATGCTAGTGGGCCAAAACATTTAGACGTTAATTTAACACGTGCTAAATATGAACAGTTAGTAGATGGCCTTTTAAATAAAACATTAGGTCCGGTAGAACAAGCAATCAAAGACTCTGGTTTTGCAAAAACTGATATTGATGAAGTCGTTTTAGTTGGAGGAATGACACGTACACCAAAAGTCATTCAAATTGTTAAAGACTTCTTTGGAAAAGAACCGCACAAAGGTGTTAACCCAGATGAAGTTGTTGCTGTCGGTGCAGCAATTCAAGGTGGGGTTTTAACTGGAGATGTTAAAGACGTTGTTTTACTTGATGTCACTCCACTTACACTTGGTATCGAAACATTAGGAGGAGTCTCTACTCCACTTATAAAACGTAATACAACTATACCTACAAGTGCTTCTCAGGTGTTTAGTACAGCTGCAGACACCCAGACTAGCGTTCAGGTTCACGTTTTACAAGGCGAAAGAAACATGGCTTCAGATAATAAATCCCTAGGAACATTTATATTGGATGGAATCGCTCCTGCACCACGTGGAGTTCCACAAATTGAAGTTACTTTCGATATCGACGCTAATGGTATTTTGAATGTTTCAGCAAAAGATAAAGCGACAAATAAAGAACAAAAGATAACTATTCAGGGAAGCACCGGCTTATCAGACGAAGAAATCGACAAAATGGTCAAAGATGCCGAAAGCCATAAAGCTGAGGATGAAAAACGAAAACAATTGGTCGAAGTAAAAAATCAGGCTGAAAATTTAGTTTATACAACCGAAAAATCTATTAAAGATTTAGGAGACAAAGTTGATGCAACTAAAAAAGCTGAAGCTGAGAAAATGGCAAGTGAATTAAAAGAGTTATTAAAGACCTCTCAGAATGCTGATGAACTAAAAGCAAAAACCGATGCTTTAAGTGCAAAACTTCAAGAAATCGGAGCAGCTGCATATCAGCAAGCTGGTACTCAGGCTCAACCACAGCCAGAAAATGATCAGCCAAAAGGTGATAACAAAAAACCTGACGAAGACGTAATTGAAGGCCAAGTTGAAGAAAACAACTAACCTACTCTTCTTTAAGACAGAAAGTTGGAATCGTTTATAATGCTTTTATAATGGTTCCAACTTTTTGATTCTATATGTCACAAAAAGATCTCTATCAAACACTCGGAGTCAACAAAACAGCATCAGATGCAGAAATAAAAAGTGCATATCGAAAACTCGCACGTGAGTGGCATCCAGATGTTGCCAAAGACAAACCCGACGCAGAAAAAAAATTCAAAGATATAAATGAGGCCTATCAAATTCTAGGGAACAAAGAAAAGCGCGCAAAGTACGACCAATTTGGATACGCAGCATTTAACGGAAATGCTGCCGGCGGCGCAGGATATCAAGGCGATCCGTTCTCAGGTTTTGGAGGTAATGGTCCATTTCAATGGTCATACTCATCATCTGGAGGCGCTGGATTTGAAGATCCATTCGATATTTTTGAACAAGTATTCGGTTTCCGTGGATTCGGCGGTGAACGGAAAGGCAGATCTCTTCGATATACACTAGCAATCGATTTTGTTGATGCAGTAAAAGGATATGAAGAAACCATAAACGTTGATGGAAAAAAGCTCAAGGTAAAACTTCCACAAGGAGTTCGAGATGGAACACAAATAAAATTCACAGGCCAAGGCGAAGCTGGCACAGACGGTAGAGCTCCAGGCGATTTATATTTAGTAGTAAGCATAAAACCTCATCCAGACTTTGAAAGACAAGGTATGGAAACTATCTCAGAAAAAACAATTTCGATGGCACAAGCTGCACTTGGAACAAAATTACAAGTAAAAGTTGTTGACCCACAAAGTAAAACTGGTATATCTGAAATTACAGTGAATATTCCATCTGGAACCCAATCAGGTGCTCAAATAAGACTTCGCGGATACGGCATGCCTAATCCAAATGGCTTTGGCAGAGGTGACCACTATTTAATAATTAAAGTTGAAATTCCAAAAAAACTAAATAAACAGCAGAAAAAAGCATTGGAGGAGCTTTTTTAAAATGATTAACCAGCAAATTGCCGAAATCTTTAATAATATGGCGGCATATTGCGAAATGAGTAGTGATCGAAATGCATTTTTTAGAGGACGCGCTTTTAAAAAAGCTGCAGAAGTAGTCGATAAGTTTCCGTTCGACTTTGCTAGCCCAGAGTGGGGATTAGATATCGATAGAATGAAAAAGCTTGAAGGTATTGGGCCTCGCACAGCGGAACATATTAAAGAATTCGTCGAAACTGGCAAAATACAGGACTACGAAAATATGAAAAAGGAATCCCCCGTTGATCTTGAAGAATTATTAAAAGTTCAAAGCGTTGGTCCAAAAACCATTTTAAAACTTTATAAAGAACTTAACGTTACGAATATCGAGACATTAAAAGCTGCAGCAGAATCTGGCAAGATTGCTGAATTAGACGGTTTTGGCAAAAAGAAAGAACAAAACATTTTAGAAAGTCTTAATTTTGCTATTCGAAATAAAGACCGTGTTTCAATCGCGGCAGCAGAAAATCAAGTTAACCTTCTAAAAGAATTTTTAGCTAAAGACAAAAATATTACAAAAATAGAATTCGGTGGATCGTACCGCCGACGAAAAGAAACAATTGGTGACATTGATGTTTTAATTTGTTCTAAAGATGCAAAAGCCAGTATGGAAAATTTTGCAAAATACAAAGAAGTTGAAAAAATTCTTGGGCAAGGCGAAACAAAGGTTTCAGTATGGCTAAGATCTAAAATGCAAGTAGATATGCGAGCACTTCCCAATGAAAGTTTTGGCGCTGCACTACAATACTTTACCGGTAGCAAAGAACATAATGTAAAACTTCGAAACATAGCCATATCTCAAGGTTATAAATTATCAGATTATGGACTTTTCAAACGCTTAAAAAATGACGAAGAAGGAGAAATGGTTGAGGGCGACGACGAAGTTAAAATATATAAGCGCCTTGTTGGCCAGTACATAGTCCCGGAACTTCGTGAAAATTTAGGGGAAATTGAGGCCGCACAAAAAAACGAATTACCGGAACTTATCAGCATAAAAGATATTAAGGGAGATCTTCAAATGCATACAACCAATAGCGACGGAAATAATTCTATCGAAGAAATGGCCTTAAAATGTAAAGCACTTGGCTACGAATATTTAGGAATAACCGACCACTTCGGCAAACTAAAAATTGCTGGAGCAATTGATCCACCTGAATTTAAGGCGTACTTAAAATCCATTCGTGAAGCTGACGAAAAAGTAAAAGGCATTCGCATTTATGCTTCAGGTGAAATTGAGATTGGAAAAGAAGGAGAACTTGAGTTTCCAGAAGATATGTTAAAAGAATTAGACTACGTAATTGCATCCGTTCACTTTTCCACAAAGATGGATAGAACCGAAATGACAAAAAGAATAATTACCGCCCTAAAAAACCCATTAACAAAAATTTTAGCCCACCCTACCGGCCGAATTGTAGGCCAAAGACCAAGCTTTGAATTCGACCACCGAGAGGTTTTTAAAGTAGCTCGCGAAGAGGGCGTTGCTTTAGAAATAAATGCTCATCCATCTAGGTTAGATTTAAACGATAATCTAACGAAATTGGCGGTAGATATGGGATGTAAAATTGTTATAAACACTGATTCTCATGCGGTTATTGAACTAGAGAATATGAAATATGGAATAGATGTTGCAAGACGTGGTTGGGTTCAAGAAAAAGACCTTGCCAAGATAGGGCATATTGTTAGAGAATAAGCCTAAATTAGAAGCCCAAATTCTAAAAAAAATAGATAAATTTCCTGCCTAAAACCGAGCCATTTATGGTTAGCAACCGTTTACTTAGACATATATCTTTTATACTTATCATTGTGGCAATAATGGTTACTGCCCCTTTAGTATCTGAAGCTCAAACAGAAATCCAAGAGCCAACTTCAAACGAGGCTGTAGCTTTAACAATTCCCAAAATTATAGATGAAAAACCCCTTAGAATTAGAATCGCCAATATAGGCATAAATGTAAATGTCGAAGATTCAGGAATCGAAAATGGCACATGGGCTGTACCTGAGCATGCGGCTGGATTTGCCGAAGGAAGCGCCTATTTAGATGAAGAACATGGAAACTCAGTAATATTTGCTCACGCGCGCTGGGGACTATTTAAACCGCTTATAGACGTTAAAGATGGCGATACTATCTCGGTTTTGGGTGAAAAGAATATGTACACATATAAAGTGACTTCGATAGAAAAAATCCTACCAGACGAAATTGACAAAATTAAGTCTTTCGGAGACCACCAACTAACACTTTTTACATGTGAAGGAATTAATGACGAATACCGACTCTTAGTAAAAGCCAAACGAATAGATACATACAGTTTAAGTAATTCAGAAGTTATCTAAGGAGGTGACTTTAAACAATGCCTACTACTAAAAAACCAGAAGAGCAATCTTTTCAAGACAAGCTAAAAGCATGGTGGGAAACAGATACAGCAAAAGCTGTTGCTACAGTTATTGCCGTTTTATTGATTCCAGCCGCAGTTATTGCTTGGAATTATGCGACAACAAAAGGTCAGGAAGTATCTAATGAGTTAGAAACAGCAGACATGCAGGAAACTAACCCAGCAGCTGAAGAAACAGCAGCTATGCAAGGTGACGAAACAAATGCAAATGGAGCAGATACTCAAGCTATGACACCTGATCAGAACGGCGGATTGAACTTAAAAGAGACAGTTCAGAACGTAGTCGAAAAAATGCAACAAGGACAGGAACCAGCAACAAATGAGACTAATACAAACGAACAGATGGCAAACAATACAGACCAGAATAATAGTGAAAATACACCAGCTGTTGGTGGTTTAGGATCAGTTGAAAAACTTCCAAATACAAGTTCTGTAGTTACATACACAACTGTTAATGGAGATAATTACTATAGTATTTCATTGAAGGTTTGTGGAAACGAGTCTTTCTACAAAGCTAATATGAGAAAAAATTACTTGAAAGTTGGACAAACTCTACAAGTAACCTGCGAATAATAGCAGTAATACCTTCCCGGGGCTCGCAACTAAAGCAGCACTTAGCTAACTTTTGTGAAAGATCTTATAAAAGTTAGCTTTAGTGCTACTTATGGCCGGATGGCCATATAGAGCGAGCTCCAACCATATAGATTTCAAATATTAAAAATTAAAGATTCGTGGAAAAAAATAGGCAGAGCAATTAAGTGACGATGAATTTGTCAGATAATTACCCTGCCGGTAAAACGCACTAACTATACCGTCTTGCTAGTCAGCAGTGGGCAGTGGTGGCATGTACGAGTAGTCGGAACTATCCCCTTCTGCATCATCTTCGTCATCGTCATCGATAGCCTCAAGATTTGGAAAAGGACAACTTGGGTCAACTTCGTCATCTTTATCTTCTTGATCAAATGACTTTTCCAACAGTCTCTCCTTCATACAAAGCGTAGTGTGCGGTCGGCCTTTTGAGCCATGGGAAATTGTACTCTTAGTGAATGTAAAATCAATAATGATAATTGAGGCTTTAATTATCGGAGTTTTCGTTGTCATTCTCAGACTCTTCCTGATCTGTTTCTTCACGTTCTTTGCGTTTTTGTTCCTCTTTTTCTAATATATCCCTAACAACTTTCGGATCACATGCAACTTTAGGCTCTTTTCCTTTTTCGTATAGCTGAGTTACATTTGGACATCCGGAACAAGCCAATGTATTTGTTAATGGGCAAATATCAACTTCAATTAAACCAGCTGGCCTGGTTATAGAGCTAGCCATTGGACGGCTATCAATTAAATAGTCGACTGCTTTGCGCCAAATAGTCGAAGATCCGACATATCCGGAGGCTAAACCGACCATTGGTTTGTTATAGTTATTTCCGACCCAAGTTGCGACAACATAGTCGTCGTTATATCCGATCGCCCAGTTATCCTTTTCTTCATTTGTAGTACCTGTCTTTACTGCGAATTGTTTCTTAGTTACGTTTAATTCAGAATTTGATCCAAAAGCTGCTGATCGAGCTCTGTTATCAGTTAAGACATTACTGATCATATAAGCGGTATATTCACTCAAAACTTTATCTTTTGCACATGTATTATGCGGAATATTTTCAGTGGTCATAGTTGCAGCCATTGCATTTGTTTCAAACCAAGCTCTTCTAGTTAAAATTGATGTATCTTCATCTAAGAAATCTACACAATCATTCTGTTCAATTATATTTCCATATGAATCATAAATCTTTAGAATTGGATTAAGGTCTTTTCGGTATCCGCCATTTGCAAACACACCATAAACAACTGCCATGTCTGTCATTTTGACCTCACCAGCTCCTAAAGTTAAAGATAGTCCAAATCTGGATGAATCATTCCAAGTTGAGATACCCATACTTTTAGCCTGGTCAACTAAAGCCTGAACTCCAAATTTATCTAGAAGCTTAACAGCTGGAATATTATATGAATTAGCTAAAGCTTGTTTCAAAGTTACCCGGCCATGAAATTTACCATCGTAGTTAACAGGCTTATATGTATTATTGGCACCGAGTTTGAATGTAATTGGATTATCTTCTATAACAGTACTGATTGTATAACCATTCTCTAGAGCCATTGCATAAGTGACGGGTTTTATAGATGAACCAGGCTGACGTGGAGAAATTGTTATATTAACATTCCCATCATTTTCTGTATCCCAATAGTCTTTAGAACCTACCATTGCCAAAATCTCGCCAGTTTTTGGATCAGTAATTAAAGCAGCGCCGTTTGAAACACGGTTTTTGCCTAATTTTGATACCTCAGATTCAACTATGCTTTCTAGCTCTGTTTGAAGATCGATATCAATGCTTGTAAATACGTCTAGTCCGCCTTGCATAACCATCAATTGGCCATATTTGTCTTCTAATTCAGAAATTACATAATTAACAAAATGTGGAGCTATAATTCGTTCACTAGGGCTCTTAAATTCAAGTTGCTCATTAAATGCATTATCTGAGTCTTGCTGAGAAATATATCCGCTAGCAACCATTCGATCCAAAACCAATTTCTGACGAATTTTGCCAGCTTCATAATTTCCAACAAATGGAGAATATTTTGATGGCGAAGCTGGAAGTCCAGCTAAAAATGCGCTTTCACCTAAACTTAAACTTTCAAGATCCTTACCAAAATAGCGTTTAGCAGCGGCCTTAATACCGTATGCAGTTCCCCCATATGAAATTCGGTTTAAATACATTTCTAAAATCTGGTCTTTGCTATACATTCTTTCGACTTCGACTGCCATTACGGCTTCTTTTGCCTTTCTTTCATAGGTTCTTTCTGAAGTTAATAGAGAATTTTTTACCAATTGTTGAGTAATAGTTGATCCTCCTTCCATATCGTCTTCTAAAAATGTCTTTTTGGCCGCACGAATAATACCTCTTATAGAAAGACCATTGTGCTCATAGAAATTTGCATCCTCGATAGCAATTGTCGCGTGAAGGAGATTTTCGGGAATGCTAGAAAGCGGAACTATTGATCGATCTTCATCGTTATATAAACGGTATAAAACATTGCCTTTTCGGTCGTAAATTGTAGTTGTCTGACGAGGTTCATTTATTGATAAATTCTCAACTTTGGGAAGGTCTTCCCAAACAACAAAATAAAATGCTGTTCCTAGATATATTCCAATAAAGAAGGCTATAAATAGGAAAGTTCTAAATGAAAAAAGCTTGAACTTAACTTCAAAGCTAAAAATAGCCTTAAGGACTTTATAAATAGTGCGAAATGGCCATAGAAGTACATTCAAAATACCTAAGAGAGTCGTCTTTATAACATTTGATAAAAACTGAGTAAACCCAAGAAAGAATGGCTTTTTCTGTTTCTTTCCAGCGACCTTTGCTTTAGTTTGGACAATTTTAACTGGGGTAACTGGTTTTATTGCTGCTTTACTAACCTTTACCTTCTTCTTTGATTTAAAAATAGATGGAATTGCGAAAGTTATTGAAGGCAGAGCAAACTTTGGCATTCTTAACGCCGGCACTTGGATCTTTGGCATCCTTACCTCTGGCCAAGCAATTTTAGGAGTATTTATAGTAATATCAGGAATCTCAATTTTTACCTTTGCAAGGCGAACTATTTGGGTCCTAGATACTAAATAACCTTTTATAAACAAGCCAGCTAAATCCTTTAATTCAGCAATTAAAGCTTTCCATTCTGAAACAAAATATTTTTTTATGTCTAAACTCGGAATAGAAACCTTAGGAATTTCAGGCATTTTTGGCATTTGTACCTGAGGCACTGCAATAGTTGGCGCCTGAACTTTAGGTATATCAATTTTAGGAATTGTTAATTTAGGTGCTTCAAATTTAGGCAATTTAAGGCTTTTCTTTACTGCCTTTATTTTAGTATTAATAGCACCCCAAAACGATGTGCTATAGGTTTTAACCCAGTTAATTCCCGCAGTGTACAAATTCTTAGCCAATTTGAACAGGAACCTAAACAGGTTTATGTATACTAACGGAATATAGTATAAAACCTCGAAAATGAAGTGTTTTTTATACCATGGGATAATCTTAGTTACTTTCACAGTTTTCTTATTTTTTTTGAGTTTTTTTTGCCTTCTGTCCATGGAGGTAAAAGTCTAACTATAAGACTCTGCGTATATTTTAAATTCATCCGCAATATGTGTCTATAGGTTCTTCGCTGACAAATTTGACCAAAATCCCCTCTTTCGCAAGTCATTTGGGTGATATTTTGACGATTTCTGTAATTTTATAAAAGGCTGAAGTCGTATATAATTATGCAGTAATCTTGTAGATCCTTATTGCCAGATCGTCTAATGGTAGGACAGCGGCCTTTGAAGCCGTCAATCATGGTTCGAGTCCATGTCTGGCAGCCAGATTAAATCATGAGCGACGGATTAACTATTAACCCAGACATATCTATCTTTCAAGCCGAAAGATCTTCTAAACATATTACTGTACTAAGTGGTGTTAATAATTCAGGTAAATCTGCAGTTCTAAAAAGGATCAAAGCACAATTGGGAGTATCAGCCTACTTAATTGGACCTGTACGTTTTTATCATGTACATCAACTTGCCTCGCAAGAAAAAGATCCTAACGAGCTACATAACCTCGAATCTCAATTTCAGCAACAATTTACACAAACCAATACAAATCACGAACAAAATTTCCTTAACTTAACAAATATCCTTATAAATCTTTCTGATACAGATAGAAATAAATTATTTGAAATATGTGGCGAACTCATCGGATCAAAATTTACATTAAAACAAACTGACCCTAATAACATAATGAGTATGAGGTATATAGATATGGATGGACAAAATTTGGGGTTGGGAAGTACTGGAACTCGTCTATTAATGACTATGCTCGGAATATGTATGGATAAAAGGTTTACTACAATTTTAATTGATGAACCTGAACTGGGATTAAGTCCTAAGATCCAGGAAGCTTTTTCTGATTTCTTATTTAATGAGAGTCGTAGATCTCAAATATTTCCACATCTAGAAAATATTTATATTGCTACTCACTCTCACCTTTTCTTAGATAGAAAGGATCCAGAAAATAACTTTATAATTTCTAAGAACGGGAATACAGTTTCAATCACAAAAATTAAAACAATTAGCGAGCTGCATAGGCTTCAATTTAATCTATTAGGAAACTCACTAGAAAGAATTTTTCTACCATCAGCCTTCGTTATAGTTGAAGGTCCAAGTGATTTTAAATATTTAAAAAGACTCATCGAGTTGAAATTTCCTGACAAAAGAATAACAATTGCAGATGGTCAAGGTGATGTAAAAAGGGTCGTAAATTCGACTATCGAGACTTTAGGTGGAGATCTCAATAAAAGCCCTTATAAAGATAGATTATTTGTTGTAAACGACTCAGTTACTTCCCCTGGATTAAAAGCTATTCTTGCACAAAAAGGTATTATTGGAGATAAATTCATATCTTGGGATAAAAATGGCATTGAATATTTATATCCTCCGAACATCCTAGGAGAAATATTTGGAATATCACCTGAAAAAATTTTAAATGAATTACAAATAAATAATGATGATATCGAAGTTAGGAGTATTAGTCGAAAGAAAAATTCATTGTCAGATGAAATTGTATCAAAGCTTACACCAGATACAGAATTACCAAAAGAACTCATAGATAAATTATTAGAACCAATCCTCAGAGCTATTAGCTAAAACTAGTTCGAACACCCTCTACAACAGCCAACCAAGATTTATTTCTTATACTCCAAAATATCAGCGGGCTGACAATCTAAAGCTTTGCAAATCGCTTCTAGAGTCGACAAACGAATAGCTTTGGCCTTGCCGTTTTTTAATATAGAAATATTTGCCATTGTAATGCCAACCTTCTCAGCTAATTCTGTAACACTCATCTTTCGTTTTGCCAACATAACATCAATATTTATTATTATCATTTTGATCCTCTTAAACTGTTAAATCGTTTTCTGATTTTAAATCTATTCCGTTTTGTAAAATTCTTTGAACGACAGTTGCAAACGTAGCGATTACTACAAATATAAAAGTAGTATATATGCCTAAAGCAGCAACACCTGCTGCATCTTCACCATTAGCTTTAGCGTTCAGAATAATATAACCTTCACCAAAGAAAATGAATACAGGCAATGCAATTGCACAATATTTTATTTTTTTAACCGCTTTTATAGCTGCCTCAGAAAAGACATTATTATCGTCTACATATTCCAAAAGTTTAAATGATTGGTAAAGTCCAATAAAAAATGGGATCGAAGCGATGTATCCATAAATTATAAATGGATCAGTATAAATGTTAATTAAATCTAAATTTTGGGCCCTTCCTTCATTTAGCGGGAACATAATCAAGCCAGCAATTGCTGCAAGAGTAATAAGTATAATAACAACCTTTAAAAAAAATGTGGAAATAGGTTTCATAGATAAATAAATAATTAACTAACCAAATCTTAATACGTTATTTATCGTTTGTCAATATATTTTTATCGTTACTATTGCCCGCTGAAACTTTCTTTTAAATCTGCTGAGTACTTTTCCATAAGCTTATGGATTTTGGGGCTAATCACAATATCACAGTAAGCGGCATCTTTATGATTATCATAATAATTCTTATGGTAATCTTCTGCCACAAAAAAGTTAGTATACGGAACAATTTCAGTAACTATTTGATCTCTATAAATTTTTTGAATTTCTAGTTTTGCTTTTTCTGCTAAATCTTTTTGTTTTTCATCGTGATAAAAAATTACCGAACGATACTGTGGACCGACATCGTTTCCCTGGCGGTTTAATGTTGTCGGATTATGTGTATTAAAATGAACATCTAATAATTTTTCATATGAAATTACAGACGGATCAAATTCAATCTGAATTGCTTCAGCATGGCCCGTTCTACCCATAGAAACCTGATCGTAACTTGGGTTATCAACATGACCGCCGGCATACCCAGGTAAAACTGAGTTAACCCCTTTTAATCTTTTAAAAACCGCTTCTGTGCACCAAAAGCATCCGCCTGCAAATGTTGCTATTTCAGTCTTCATATAAAACCTCCGGTAATGGTTGCCCTTCTTGAATAAATTTAATAGATGGAGAATTTACACAATGACGAGTGTCTTTATCAGTAATGTGTTCCCCTCGAAAGACATGGCCTAAATGTGCTCCACAGTTTGCGCATAAAATTTCTGTGCGGTATCCATCTGCATCAGTTTCTTCAAGTACTGCCTCTGGAAAAGTGTCATCAAAGGCTGGCCAACCGCAGTGAGCATCGAACTTTGCCTTCGAAGAAAAAAGTGGGTTATTACAACGTCTGCAAATAAAGGTTCCCTTTTCATAAAAATTATCATATTCGCCGGAGAATGGAGCTTCGGTCCCTTTTTGTTCAATTATGTATTTTTGATCATCGGTAAGTTTGTTATATGCCATAAAGTGAGTATACCCTATTGATCCAGAAGATAATACTAATATAATATAATTATTATTTATTTATTTTTATAATGAGTGATAAAATCTTAAATATAAAAGAAGCTAGCCAACTTCTAAACATACACTGGCAAACCGTTCGAAATTATATAAATAGCGGAAAGCTTCCTGCTTCCAAGATTGGAAAAAATATAAGGATTAGGGAGTCAGATGTAATAAGACTATTAAATGGTACTTCTTCTGAATCCGAGAATGTTGAAATAGAGTTGAGATTTCTAACAGAAAAAAGAACTCAAATAGAGGAAAAATTGTTAAAGATGGGAGCAAAAGTAAGCTACCATGCACTTGTTATTGACCACTGGTATATCCCGAACGAAATAAAAAATCTAGAAGAGAAGAATGAATATTTTGATACAGGAAAAGGGTTCGGACTAAGGATACGCGAGCAAGACAATGACTATGTTGGAAAAATGAACACAAGCCTTGAGGTTAAAAGACTAGTAACACCCTTTCAGCATGATACATGCATAGAACAGGAAATCCCAGTTACTTCATATGATGAAACAGATAGATTATTAAGACTTATGAATTTTAAAGAGTTTATAACTATAGAAAAAGATAGACTAATTTATAAACTTAAAGATATAAAAGTTGTAATTGATGATATCAAAAATTTTGCGACGGGAGTTGAAATAGAAATAATGACAAATAAAGGTAGAGACTTCGCAATACCAATTATCAAAAATTTGGCTGAAGAACTTGGCTTAGATCTAGCTAACGAACTAACTGAGAAAAGCGTCACATATGAAGCAATGGTAAAACTTGCAATATTTTAAACAAAAAGCCCAGACCTATTTCGTTACCAAAAGTTCGGTAATAAAATAGATCTGGGTACAACCATAGATAGGCACAAACCTTAGGCATCCGTAGGCATCAACCCTGCAATTATTCCCTCAAGCCTAGGATCAATCTCCAGGAACCTACGCAGATACTCTAAACGTGGAGACCCAGCTATAGCAAACCAGACTGGGATATGCCATGACTGTCCAAGCGGCGTGGATAGTTCGCCATAAATACCTTTCTGAAAATTCATTACGTCCCTTACGCCGATAGAAACTTTCAGATCATGTGGAAGTGCCTTTATTGCGTCATCACGCATATGATCAGGATATGATTTTAGATCACAAATGTCGGATATCTCTGACTTTGCTGCATAATTCGTATGCGTCATAAGAAAAATCGGGTTATCCCCATTTTTCATGTAGCACCAAATTGTGCAAATATTGTCAGTGACATCGAAAGTTGCCATAACTGAAGTTCCGTCAGTTAGCTTAAACTGCGAACTTGGCTTAAGCTTGCCAGTCATATCAACTGTTACTCTGGACATATTGCCTCCCAGTTGTGAAATGTACCAATCATACTTCGAGTTGAAATATTGTAGTTATTATAGAGTAAAAATTTGGAATTCAATAAGGATAATTATTTATAAAGCGCCCTTCTCCAAACCGAAAAAATCATAGTCTTGTCGGTTCCTTCATAGTTTCTTTTAGCCATAACGCCAACTTCCTGTCGTTCACTAACCTTCATAGAATACATTTTCGAGCCGGGAATAAAACCTTCCTCTGATCTTTTGTAGTCTTTTAGAACTTTTTTTGCCAAATCCATGCTTACTTTATGCTCGCGCATTTTTTTAAAAGCATTATCAGTAAAAATGTATTTATCTCCCCAGAATTTTTTAATTCCGAACATGAGTGTATTTTAGCACTAAGCTTTTTCTTGAAGATATCTTTCAGTCAGCATTTTTGAGTATTTAGAATGCATCGCATATAGGGTAATAGCCAAACCTATAATTCCTGTTAAGGTGAACACAATTGCCATTCCACGATTTGCACCAACTCCATACCAATCTCCTATTAGTTCAGCTCCTAGTCCTCCTTCGCTCATAAATGGAATAAATATAAATTGTGTAATTGGTCCAATTAAAAATGCTGTTAGTGGAGATGCCATTTGTTCAACACTTTGCGAAAATCCAAATACCCTACCCTGTCTATCAGACGGAACTACTTTTTGAATAATAGTTTGTTCAGCAGCTTCAATATAAGGTACAACCGCCATATAAATAAACATGCCGATACCTAAAAGCCAGATCCATGGCTGAACTGTAAAGAAAATACTAATTACCCAAATAACAACATTTGCTAAAAACAAAGCCCGTAAGGGATCTTTCCCAAGTCCCCATTTTGAAATTATGAAACCTCCTAACATGAATGATGTACTTAAAATCGCGAATAATAATCCCCATGTTTGAACCGAAACTAAAGATAAACCGTAGGCGTCCATAAGCGACATAAAAACTCCGCCTAAAAAGTTGTTAATTGTCGCAAACAGAATCAGCGCAAATAAACCAGGTACCGCATTGATAATTTTAAAAGTTCCCTTTATATCAAGTTTACCCATATTTGCGGCTTCACCTTCGAGATGTACAATTTTATTTTCAGGAATATTTATAAAATACATATGAACAACAGAAATAAGGCTAGCTATAACGCCGATAATTAGAACGTGAAACATTCCTGAATGGGCCACTAAAAAAGAGCTAATTACAGAGACCCCCATAAAAGCTATTCCATTTACCATTCCTAGCATACCGTTGGCTTTGTCTCTGGTATCTGCAGGGACTAAAATTGTAACTATTGTTGGAATCGCGATTCCGCGTAAATTGCCCGAAATAACTCCAAATAGAAGTACGACAATAAAAATCCATAAAATTGGCTTGTTAATATCGGTAAATCCGTTTGCTCCTACTATTTGATAAATTATGAAACCAACTAAAAATAGTAAGCCTGATATTAAGCTCGAAGCCATCATTACGTCTTTTTTTCTATTGTGATCGACTATGCTACCAAACCAAAATCCTGATAAAGCAGTTGCTAAAAGGTAGATTCCAGAAGCAATAGAAGTAACCAAAACTGAGCCTGTCTGCAAATATCCAAAAAAGATAATCGCAAACCACACGGTCATATTCGTAATACCACCGATCACTGTATTCACTAAAAGGTTATAGAAAGTTTTCATACTATTTACATTTGGGAAATTAAAAACGATGCTGTAATTTTACCAAAAATATTGGATTAAATTAATTGAATTATTCTGTAGCTTTATTATCAGCGCTATATTGAAGCGACCAGCGGAACCCATATTGATCTGTAAAAGCTCCAAACCAGCCAAAAAACATTTTCTCTAGAGGCATAATAATATTCCCACCACTAGAAAGCTTTTCGAAACGCATTTTAAGTTCATCTTCACTCGTACAAACGAGTGTAATATCAAGACGATTTCCCATTATCGGGTTTTCATCCGCCATATCTGAACCCATCAACATTATATTTCCACTATTTAAAATCGAATGCATAATATTGTCTTTATTTTGCACCGGGACATTTGATTCCATAGGGGTTCCTCTAAAGGTCATGAAATTAACTTCTCCACCTAAGCAACTTTGATAAAAAGTCATTGCTTCACGACAATTTCCGGTAAATTTTAAATAAGGAATTAGGTCAGCCATACTAGAATTATGTACTGCTGGTAATAAAAAGTAAACAAAAAAGGCCGGTCTTGCGATCGGCCTTTTGTAAGTTAATTACGAAAGGTGTGCTGAAACAAGTTTTGTCATTTCAAACATTGAAACCTGATCTTTTCCACCAAAAATTGGCTTTAATTTGTCATCAGCATTTATATTTCTTTTATTTGCTGAATCCTGTAAGTCATTTTTCTTTATGTATTCCCACAATTTCTTAGTAACTTCGGTTCTAGGCATTGGGCCTTTTCCAACTACTTCTTCTAGCTCTGCGCTAAGATTCATTGGTTTTGCGAGTCCTTTTGGAGTTTCTGCCATTAAATAATCACCACCTAGAATTTAATTTAAATAAATATCTATGTGAATAATTTACTTTGCCTAGGGAATATAAGCAATAGGCTGGGTAAAGGATGCTTTCAGCTATTGAGATTTACAACCAGATGGTAGTTGTTATAAATACTTATAATTCTTATAATATCTTCGATGGATCAACTCACAGACCTTAATAAAGTTACAGAAGAAATTATCGGAGCCGAAGAGCTTCAATCGTTTTTAGACCGCAAAGAAACACTTAACCACTACATAGGATTTGAAATTTCAGGACTTGTCCACTTAGGGACTGGTTTGGCTTCTGGGCTTGTTGTACGCGAACTTCAAAAACTCGGAGTTAATACTTGTTACTTTTTAGCAGATTGGCACACATGGATAAATAACAAATTAGGCGGAGATCACGAATTTATTAAAAAGGTTGGAGAATTATACTTTGGCCCGGCATTAAAAATTTCGGCACAAATCGCAGGAGCACGACCAGATTTAATTGAAATAAAAAACGGTTCTGATTTATACCACAATAACGACCGATACTGGCAAGAAATTGTCGATATTGGAAAGAATTTAACACTTTCTAGAATGGTCAAATCAACAACTATAATGGGTCGTAGTGAATCAGAAAGCATGCCTTTTGCTTACTTAATTTACCCTGCAATGCAGGTTGCGGATATTTACGAAATGAATCGCAACGTTGCCCATGCCGGAACTGACCAGAGAAAAATCCATGTTATCGCTCGTGAAGTTGCTGATAAATTAAAAGTGAATCCATTAAAAGATTCGGCTGGAAATATAATTAAGCCAATAGCAATTCACCATCACCTACTTTTAGGATTACAAAAACCTGCAACATGGCCATTACCTGAAGGTGAAGAAAAAACTGCAATGCGTGCCCAAATGAAGATGAGCAAATCTATAAAAGGTTCGGCAATTTTTATTCATGACACTCCAGAAGAAATTAGCGAAAAAATTAAGGGAGCTTTTTGCCCAGAAAAAGAGACTGAATACAATCCTGTTTTAGACTGGTGCGAACATATGATTTTCCCAATTAAAGGTCGAATGGAAATTAAACGCGATGAAAAATTTGGCGGAAATATTTTGGCAAATTCTTACGAAGAACTAAAAGACCATTTTGCATCTGGCAATTTGCACCCGGTAGATTTAAAAAATAATGTTGCTGAAATTTTGATCGAAATGCTAGAACCAGCTCGAAAGATGTTTGATTCTGATGACGCAAGAGATTTGATTAAAGAGATTAGAGAAAGACAATCTAGATAGAATCAGCTTTATTTAATTCTTCTTCATATCTTAAAATTTCCTCCATTGTTGGAACATTATATCTGGCTCTCAACTCATCTGTAGTTTCGGGATCAACAGGATACAAATACCAACTATCACTATCCTTATCTTTTCTATATTGTGTCCCATATTTTTGGTACGGCTGACTAGTATTAGTTAAGTATCTGTCTGTTGCAGCCGCATATAACCATAGCCCACGCTTTTCACCTAACTCAGCAGCCTTTTCAGCAAGATCCTTAGCCTTTAGAAAGTCGTCAGGGCTATTGCCATGCTGAAAAATCATTGCAGCGTGATAATAATCTTCTCCGGTCAATAATTGTTTCCGCGTAATTAGTTTTTCGACTTTAATTCTCCGATCCATATCTCTGTCAGAAGTACCCTTTTTAAAATCTTTACCATTGGGATTTCTATCATTTTGGTCTTCATCATAAATTGCTTTTAACTGCTTGTTCATAGAATGATTTTAGCATTGTAAGATCGGCTTATGGTGAAACTCAAATTTGAAATCGACGATAATATCTTAATTCCATATATAATTGCCCGGGCTCATAAAGATGGAATAATCGGATATGCCAGAGAAAAATACACAAAAGATTTTGTTACCTTTCACAATAAAGCATATAAAAAATCAGAAAAACTCTATGAAACACTTAGAGGAAGAATCTTCAATGCTCTTTCCTATTCTGAAATTTCAGATTATAAAGAACTAGGTAAAAAATTAGATGCGTTCATCATAGATGTATCACAATTGGATGAGTATAGAAAATTAAAAACCCAAACCATACAAAGTTCCGAACCGATTAAAAAAGAATGGGATAAAAATTATGAGAAAACCTATGAGTATCTCCTTAATATCGGAATAAAAATATCTGGAGAATTTACGATCATCTTAGTTCATCCTGCTCTTCCAGCTGGCCACTATTATGGCAATAATAGAATTTGCTGGTCTAATCAAACCTATTGGCCAAACTACAATACAGTTTATATTTGGCACGAAATTTTACATTCTTTTTTTGAAAGCGGAAAGCACACGCATGCTTTAGTCGAGTTAATAACCGATGATCATATGAGGTCAATTTTAAACGGAGATAAATACCCCCCATTTTTTGGTCACGATTTTTTGAAAGATTTTAAAGAGAATGCGTTGCCAATCTGGCAAAAATATCTATATTCAAAAGATAAAAATATAAAAAATCTTGTTAAAGAATTTAAAGTAGCTTACGCGAACTTTAGTCAATAAAGCTTAGCGCTACACCCTTTTTATTAGCTCTACCTGTTCTTCCAATTCTGTGTACGTAGTCTTCGTAGCTTTCTGGTAAATCATAGTTAATAACATGAGAAATATCAGAAACATCGATTCCACGTGAAGCAACATCTGTTGCTAATAAAACCTTAACCTGGCTTCGTTTAAATAAGTCTAGAGCACGTTTTCTTTGTGATTGGCGTTTGTCACCATGAATGGCTGCAACTTTAAATCCACGATCTAATAGTTCGCCTTCAAGTTTTTCGACTCCGTTTTTTGTTTTTCCGAAAACTAAAACTTTTATAAATTCTTCTTTAATTAAAAGGTCGTGTAATACTTCAACTTTTGATCGACCCGCAATACGAATAATATCTTGGTCGACATTTTTTGCGGTATCACCTGTTTTTACAGAAATTGTAACCGGGTCGACCATTAACGAGTTCATAACAGAAGTTACTTCAGGAGACATAGTTGCTGTAAAGAACAAAGATTGTCTTTGTTGAGCTAAATTAGAAATCAAATATTTGATATCTATAATAAATCCCATATCAAGCATTCTGTCGACTTCGTCTAAAACGATAGTTCCGAATTTATATAAATCTAAATTTTTTCTTTCGTGTAAATCCTTAAGACGACCAGGTGTTCCAATAACTAGGTTTGGCTGTCTTCTAAGTCTTTGAATTTGGCCGTAGATATTAGCTCCGCCGATACAAAGCGTTGAATAAATTCCCATACCAACTGAAAACTTTTTGAATTCAGTATCGATTTGTTCTGCTAATTCTCTTGTTGGAGCAATTATCAAAACTCTATGGTCTTTATTTAAGAAACATTTGTTAATTATCGGAATTAAAAATGCAGCAGTTTTTCCTGTACCAGTATTTGCGATACCAACAACATCGCGTCCCATTAAAGTATGTGGAATTGACTGATCTTGAATCGGAGTTGGCTTGTCGTACCCCATGTTACGAATATTTGCTTTTAATTTATCGTGAATTGCAAAATCGCTAAATATATTAGCGTTTTCATATGGAGCTACTTCGACTATTTCAGCCTTTCTAACAAGTAAGTTTAAATCAAATCTAAAAGATGATTTGAACCGGTTTCCGCCTCTTCGACCCCCACGGCGAAATCCTCCACCATGACCATTAGATCTGCGACCACCACCATATCCACCTCTTCGATTATTTGAACTTTTGTTATTTTTGTACATTTATTTGAGCTTTAGCTATCAAAACAATAGAACTGCTTAGGAGGCACAACGTTAATGCCTCAGGACTATCCTTAATTAAAAAGAAATATATTAAATGAAGAAAAAGATACGTAAAAAAGTAAGCAGTGAAACTGCTGTCCCGTTAACCGGGAGTAATATTGATAGGAGTATCTCTATCTATGCGATTTAATGTCTTAAATAAGCAGATCTATTGCCTAGATCTACTAAAGCTTGTGTAATACTACAGGATAACTATAGACATGTCAAGGACGCTTTATACGTAAAAATTGTCATATTGACTCTTTCAAAATACACCTACATACTTAATATATATGAAAAGTAACGACCGCATAAACCAGGTTACCCCTGTTTCACGTGTTTTAGCTGCAGTCATATTCGTTATCCTCCCTTTCATAGGCTTCTGGATTGGTTTTACATACCAAAACGAATTAAATGATATGTACAAAGCTTGCACAGAAATGAGAATGGAAACCACACAAGGTAATTAATTCCGACTATTGATAATTTTTATTAGCCAAAGCTAATATCTTTTAGTATAGTTGCTTAATGAGATTTGGGATCCTAATTTCCAGCCTTATACTTGTACTAGTATTCATCTGCCTCTATTTATGGTGGAACTATAGAAATTCGTCGTCAAGTCTACCGTCTTCACAGGAAATTTCTGAGAATATTCATGAATCATTAAATATTAATGAAAGTATGGCCGAACCAGCCGCACTTGATATCGAATATATGCGTAGTCAGAACTACCCAGGAAGCGATTTAGTCGTTGAAGAAACGCTATCTCCCGGTTCAAATTACACGAGGCAAGTTGTTTCTTACCAATCTGACGGATTAAAAATTTACGCTCTTTTGACCATTCCAAACGGCGAAAAACCGGAAACAGGTTGGCCGGTAATCGTTTTCAACCATGGGTATATTCCTCCAGCCCAATATAGAACAACAGAAAGATATATTGCTTACACAGATGCATTCTCACGCAATGGTTATATTCTAATAAGACCTGATTACCGAGGACACGGAAGTTCTGAGGGTTCTCCTGAAGGCGCTTATTATTCTCCGGCATACACACGTGATGTTTTAAATGCCTTAGCATCGGTTAAAAAGCATCCTGATGCCGATGTTAATAGAATTGGTATGTGGGGGCATTCAATGGGAGGAAGTATTACTTTGAGATCTATGGTTATTTCAAAAGACATTAAGGCTGGAGTAATTTGGGCTGGAGTTGTAGCCTCGTATGAAGACATGGCTAATAATTGGAATCGAACCCGACCATTTACTCCTTCTCCTCTAGAACAACAAACAAGAAGACCCACGCGACAAGAGTTAATAGATAAATATGGAGACTTTTCTGCAAACCCTGAATTTTGGCAATCAATTTCGCCAATTTATCATGTTAAGGAAGTATCTGGTCCAATACAAATTCATCACGGAACCGCAGATGCAGAAGTTCCAGTGCTATTTAGCGAAAGGCTAGATGAAGCTATGAAAGCTGCAGGCAAAACCGATGAGCTATATGTATATGAAGGAGACGATCATAATTTATCGCGCAATTTGAGCACAGCACTAAAGAGATCTGTCGAATTTTTTGATAAATACGTAAAAAACTCCCAATAATTTGACAGATTAATACAAAACCTATAATTTTACACCAGAGACCGTTTGTGAAGTTCATTCAATAATAAAGAGGATCATATGGAATGCTGCTGTTTATCAGTTGCACTCGTGGTATTAGCCCTATTTCCTAAGTTTCAAGGGCTACTAAGATGTCTGTTCCCCAGAATAAATGGTTGCGGAACCTGTCTTATACTCATGGCGTTTGTTCTGATAGGAATGGTAACCTTCACTTGGATTACAGGCGCTGGCTCTTATGCAACGAGCGGAATTGCCAATCTGAGAAATTTCACAATTGGAGATTTCTCAGCTCCGGATGTTGCCCCTGGACTGTTTTTAGTGGGGATCTTTAAGTGGCTGGTTGATTTTTTGATGCAATTTATCAACGGGACACCGATGTCGTGAATATGGTCCTTTGAGCCGCCTTCAATTATAACTATATAAAAGGCGGCTCCTGATCCCCCCCTGCAATATAGACCTATAGACATTTTTGTGATAACTTATAGGCAAGAAAAAGGCTGATAACTACAAAGAAAGGAACTAATCTTGAACACACTTCTCTTAAGTTGTGTAGTTACAATAGCTTTTTGCGCGGCATTCCTACTTATTTTAGTAGTGATCGTACGACTCAGCAGGTTCGAATTCGTTCGAGGATTCTTCTTCGGAGGACTTCTCGGGGTGTTTGGTAATATTTTCTTTTTCTGGCTGGCAAGTTTTATATGGCCGGAATGGCAAATTTACTATTTTATTAAAGGCATTTGGTCAATCGCCTTAGCTTTTTTGTTCGGCGGTACCGGCCTTAACTGAGAGCCGCTTTGCTTATAAGTAATTCATATAAAGCAAAGCGGCTCCAAATTTCTTATAATTAAACAGAATGAAAACACAAAACTTTTACAAAAAATTCGTAGAGCTCTCGTCGAAAACCGGTATTCCAGTTAAAAATATAATCGATCTATTTTTAATAATCGGCGATAAAACAGAAATAGATAACCTAGATTTATCAACCCTAACAGGACTTTCAAAAACTTCGATTTCATTAATAGAAAAGGAATTTTATTCTTTATTCAAACCAAAATCTAATAAGACCTCTTTGACAGAAAATGGATATA
This sequence comes from uncultured Candidatus Saccharibacteria bacterium, assembly GCA_965230915.1. Classification (GTDB taxonomy): domain Bacteria; phylum Patescibacteriota; class WWE3; order 2-01-FULL-39-13; family 2-01-FULL-39-13; genus CAYHDM01. The sequence continues at coordinate 546,287 of OZ246395.1, forward strand.
GGGTTTACATGTATTTAAGAGACTTAATATCGAAGGATAAGCTAGGCGATCTAAACTTTGCAAATTCTATAATCGAAAATTCACTCCATGAAAAATATTCAAATGACAGGCCAGCTGTTGAACGCGATTTAGACCAAATTCTAGCAACATCAGAAACTGTCCAAAAACGCTCATATTTAATGGATTTACTCGCCGATATAAGAGATAAACGAGTTTTATTTTTAGGCGACGATGACTTCACCTCAATAGAAGTTGCATCGCTAGGTACGGCAGAAAAAATTACTGTAATTGATATTGATACAAGAATATTAAACACCATAAAAAAAGTTTCTGACACAGAAAAGCTAAATATCGAAACGATAAAGTACGACGCCAAAGAATCTATCGGGAAAGAATTGTATAGCAAGTACGATGTAGTTTTTACAGATCCACCCTACACAGCTGCAGGCTTTGAGCTATTTTTATCAAGAGCAATTGATGTTTTAGACAAAAATAATAAGTCAGCTCGAATTTACATATGTTTTGGACATAGCGATTTATCAAAAGAGAGATTTATTCCAATTATTAAAACAATCGCGGATTGTGGCCTTTCTATAAGATATACATTTAGCAAACTTAATAAATATAAGGGTGCTGAATCTATTGGAAGCAACTCAGACTTATATATCTGTGAAGTTACTTCTAAAACTACTCCTACAATAAAAGGAAAATACAAAGAGAATATTTATACCAATGAATATTAATAATCTAGGACTTTAGTCTTAATTTCTGCTTTAGGATATGCTTCTTTCAATAATTTTATAAGGACTTCTAGGTCTGCTTCCGGAGAACAAGTTATAAGATCAAAATGAACAAATTCATATTCCGGCCATGTATGGATAGCCAAATGCGATGCCGATAAAATATATACTATAGACAGTCCTCCTCCTGGAAATTCATGAAAACCATCTTTAATGACTGTAACGTCAATTTTAGCCAATATATCTCTAAAAACCGCATCAATTGCTTCATATTTAAGTTCGTCTGCAGTAAGGTGATCGATTTCACCCACCAGATGTACATAAAATGGTCTATTCTCTGTATTCATGGGCATTATATTATGGGTTATACTGGGGAAAGTCAAACGAACTAGTTCGGCGTAATCCCTGAGTCGTCTTCATCAAATGAGTCGTAATATGGCTGACTTGTATCTGGTCCTCCAAATCCTGACGAATCTTCTTCCATCATGCCTTCGTATTGATACTGTTGCATCATGGCTTTTGTATATTCTTCAATAATAACTTCTATAGGAGTTGCATTTTCGGGTTCTGCAACCTGAAAATCTTCGTTAAATCTTGAAGCATTAATAACCGACGCAACATCTACATATTCGTCTTGAGAACCAGCTGCTTGAGTATAGACATTAGGAAAGTATTGAATTGTGCTTGCTCCTAAAACCTGTGAAGGCACGCTAATATCATCTGTACGCATTCTAAATGAAATCATAGATCGAACTGTATGCATTGTGTCTTTTGCTATGTAAGTATTAATTTTTAAGTTTTCAAATGTTTGGGAATATCCCGAAGTCATCGCTAAATCTTCGGTGTATGATTCTGGGTCAACCGCTTTGGCGATTTCGTTAACAAAGTCTTTGTATTCCTGGCTCGTTAGCTCAAGCGACATTTTATAAACAGGTGTTCCATCCAAATCTTCTTCGGTAACAACGATTTTATCAATTACATCTGAGTTCAAAAGAGCGGCTTTTACTTTTTCGTATGTGTCATCGTCACGGCCATCTTTGTCTTCTTCGAGTAAACTGCGCGCGTCTGATTCTAAACTCTTTAATTCATAAGAAATCCATTTATTCATTAATATATCTAGAGACATTCCGGTTCCTGAAGCAAGACCCTTAATAACCGCTGGAATTTCATTTATCTTAAAAAATAATGTGTCATTAACAGCTACAAAATTTGCGTCAAACTCTGGTGACATCTGAAAATGAATTTCTGCTTCTGGGTTATTTTCATCATGAAAATCTATTGGGCCTGTTATTTTTAAGTCAAAATTGTTACCAAGACCAGGAATTGCTTCCGGGCCGTTTCCATTAAAAGCAATTGAAGCATCAATGTAAGCACTCTTTAAATCTTTTTGAGCGTCCATTGATTTATAAATCAAAAACTCTGCTGTTTTTGGGGTATAAGGTAGTTCCTGAACGGCAAAGGAAATTTTTCTTTGCAATTCGTCATTATTAATATCTACCTTTCCGTATGCAACTAAGGCTGCAAACGCAGTTGATCCGACTAGTAAAATTAAAATTATAAAAAGTGACAATAAAAGAATAAGTGGACCTTTTGATTTATGCGGAACATTTATGTTTTCTACAACCTCTGAATTAGTTGGAGTCGTTGGTGGAACTTGTGAAAAAGATGGGATTGAACTTGGTGAACTGGTAGATGATTCAACTGGATTTATTTTATCCATAGGATCTACAGGAATATTTGCAGGTTGGTCAGGGTTTAATGATGTATCCATTTAAATCGGAATCTAGCCTTTTATGTAAGACCTAAGAATATTATAATATTAAAATGATACAAACTTCAATAAACTCTTTAGAAGAGCTGAGTGAATTTGCTAAAAGGCTAATTAATGAAATAAAACCCGGTAGTGTTACATTCTTAAATGGAGAAATGGGCGCAGGAAAAACCACATTCGTTCAAGCGTTTGCAAAGGAATTAGGCTTAAAATCAACTATTAAATCACCGACTTTTGTAATTCATAATGAATATGATGATGTTGTCCACCACATTGATTTGTATCGCTTAAATAATAAATCTGAAATCAAAGAATTAAAATTGTCATCGATAAAAGATGATTCTTATGTCTTTATAGAATGGGCCAGCAAATTTAACGAAGAATTAATCGAAATGTTTAAAGAAAAGCATAAATATGAAATTGAAATCGAGGTTACAGGCGAAAATTCCCGCCAAGTTATTTTTAGAGAAATAGAATGAAAATACTGGCAATAGACACAAGCTGTGATGATACATCAGTTGCAATAAGTGAAGATAAGAAAATCCTAGCCAATGAATTTTGGTCAAAGTTAAAACTTCACAATGAATTTGGAGGAGTTGTTCCAATAGAAGCCAAGAGACAGCATGAAGAATTCTTGCCTTTGGTGATCGATAAAGCTATTAAAGAGGCTGGCATCACATTTGAAGAATTAGATGCGATAGCGGTTACTTATGGACCTGGGCTCGCTATTGCACTTGAACCTGGTATCGCGAAAGCAAAGGAGCTTTGTAAAAAATACCAATTACCACTTATTCCTGTTAATCATATGGTCGGCCATATATATGCCAATTTGGCTCAAGATATGGAAGAAAAGTCTTTATCTTTGCTTGATGAGTTTGAATTTCCGGCTCTAGCTCTAACAATTTCGGGCGGACATACTGATTTATATTTGATGGAGTCCCATTTAAAATTTGAACACATCGGTCAAACTTTAGATGATTCGATAGGGGAAGCATTTGACAAAGTCGGCAGAACTTTAGGGTTTGGATTTCCCGCAGGAAAATTAATAGAAGAACGCGCAGCTTTGGGCAATGAAAATGCTTTTGCCTTCCCTCGCCCACTTTCAAATAGCAACGATTTTAACTGGAGTTATTCCGGATTAAAAACTGCTGTTTTATATCAGATTAAAAAACTAACTGGTGAATATCATTCAAAACCGGGTAAAGGAACTTATAAATTAGAAGATGAAGCTTCCAAATTATCAGGAGATGTCATTAATGACTTAGCAGCTTCATTTCAAAAAGCCGCCGTTGATTCACTAATTATAAAAATAAAAAAGGCTGTAAAACAATTACAACCAAAGATGTTAATTGTTGGCGGAGGAGTTATTGCAAATACAGTTATTCGCACTGAACTTGAGAAACTTGCCGTAGAAAATGAAATTCAAATAACTTATCCAAAACCAATGTGGCTCTGTACAGATAATGCAGCAATGATTGCTATGGCTGCTTTTTATATGGCTAAAACTTTAGAAGATAAAGCCTACCATAATGATTTGGAAACTTTGGATAGAGTTCCCAATTTGGAAATTTGAAAAAAGGGTCGGAAACATATCTTTTGAGATATAGTTCCCGACCTTCTGCTTACCAACCATCTTCAGCCACATCACCAATTTTGTAATCAACCCATGAGTTGAATCTTTCAGTATCAGGCGGGCACGTGTTCATTGGTTTGGCTGGATGTCGCCTATAGGAATGAATCGTGTGCGAGTCAGTATTTCGACAGTATATATTTGGAATGTAGGGCTCTACAATGTAGCCCACACCCAAATATATGGCAACAAATAGAATCGCTAATCCACAGCCTTTTGCTATGGCTATGAAATTCAACACAAACATTGCGTGTCGCTTCTTAAGCCTAACTTTCACATTTATGCCTTTCTAAAGATAATTCGAAAGCTGAGAAGATTATACAGGCTACCAGCTACCGCCTCCACCGCCGCCTCCGCCACCACCAGAAAATCCACCACCGCCGCTAAATCCAGAAGAGTGACCGGTGCTGCTTGTAGTCGGGGTTGGTGTGTAATTAGTGGCTACAGTGCTTAAATTTCTGTCGAGCGAATCCATTAAACCCAAGGTAGTAAAGTTATTCATATTAGAAGACTGATACCAATCAGGCGTGTAATTATATAAGTCTTCGAATTTTTTGGCCCAAACTTTAGCAACTCCAAATGCGATTGCATACGGCAAAAGTTTTTCGAAAAGATAAAAGTTCTTTTCTTGAAATTCAAATTGGCGATCTTGCGAGACTAAAAATTGCTTTAACCCTAGCGCATGTCGTTTGACTTCAACTCCCAGCTTAGTTTTTCGGGGCATAACAAATGAAAATATTATTGTGACAATGCCTGGAATCACAAATCCTATAAAACATAATGCAATTCCAATTCCTAAAAATTTAGCTTTTGTATTTTGTGGATTTGCATCAAAATAACCTTGATTTGTCATTTTTTTGTACAAATCGCTTTGCATTTGCATAATTTTTCTGGCAACTGAATCTCTGTTTGATCTGTCAGATAAATTTACGGAGTCATTAATATTAAGTTCTAAAGCTTCTATCAAGTCTTTTTGGTGTGGTTTTAGAGAACTCAATGAAAGATCCTCGATTAATTTCGGACCTCTTGAAATTGTGACCTTCTTTTTTTCTTCGGTTATCACTAAATACTTGTGTGTAGCCAAGTGAACAATTTCTGCAGACATATCTTTAGAATCTATACTTTCATCTACAATTAGCCCCATTTCGATCGGTGTCATTTCTTTTTGGTCAGTATCTTTTGGAGCATCGTACATTCGAACAATAGCTCGATCGTCTTTCGGATCACGACCCTTAAAGAACCACCAGGCAACCATACCTAAGGCTAAAATTGGATTTAAGAGAAAAATTATAGAAGTTATAAGCGTAACCCAAAAAGTTTCAGTTTCCGATGGACCAGTATATGCGTTATAAGGAACTGGCTCGTTTACTGCTAGCGTTCCTTTCGGAAGTGAAACTGCAAAAGTTAATCCTTCTGATGGAGCAAGCGCCCGACTTGAATTAATGGTTATAATATTATTTTTCCCGATAGCAACAGTGCAGTTCTTAGTTTTCGATCCTTCAATGCCGGCGAAGCAAATAAAATCACTGTTTTTGAAGGTAATGTCTTTGAACTCTGAAAGATCAAGAGTAGTCGAAGCTTTTAAAATTGGAACTTCCCAACCCGTTCCGATTGAGTCCCAATATAATTCATCGTGATCTGAATAATAGGTTGCAGCACCTTTTACTGTATAAGCAATTTGATATCCTACTTTTCCGGTAACAGTTTTATTAGGATCCCCTATTTTTATTACTAAATCTCCACCTTGAGTAGATTCACTATATGGAACATAAATATTGCTACCGGTTTTCACACTATCAACGCTGACATCCATTGCATAATTCTTGCCGTCTTTATTTGTGGTTAGAAATGGAATTTTACGAAAAATCCCATGGCGTGGCGTTGCACCAAAGTCATAAACAATCGTTTCAACGATTCGAAGATCAGAACTGGGGCTTAATTTTATGTAAGTTTTATAATCGGTAATCTGCTCAGCTAGAGCTTTTTGAGGAGTAACCAGAGCTAAAAGGCCTAATATTGCAAAACTTAGCCCAAGAATAGTTATTTTTAGCCTTTTAAGCATACTTAAACGATTATACTATTAATTTATCTATAAGTGCTTTTAGGCTATAATTAGCACAGTTCTTTTTGACAACCGGCCTCTTTTGGCCGTTTTTACCTCATGGTGGACTTAGCTCAATTGGTTAGAGCATCGCTCTGTGGAAGCGAAGGTTGTGGGTTCAATTCCCATAGTCCACCCCATAAAAAACCCTTATTTCACATCCAATTCTAAATATGAAAGCTAATTGGCAATACTACCCCTTACTCATTGAAAAGGATATATATATTTTCTCGATTTCCTGAGTATCTTTTATAGAAATCTCTTTTAGATCGGCAATTCCATTTATGCGATAAGGATCATCTTCATTTAATAAATCGTAGATTTCTTTATCGCCTAACGGACTATTTTTATATAGAGCATTTAATGCGTCTTGTTCCGACGGATTTGACCTATCTAAAGCTTCGCCAACAATACAGCGGGAATCCATTGATACGGCTGAATATGTACTTGTATCTATATAGCAATATGTTTCACCGTTATAAATATATACACTGGCGTAATCAACATTAGATCCATTATCCTTCGCAGACTGAGTCACTCGATCCTTTAAAGTTTCTATATTAAGTTTAGATGCTTTAATACTACCTTCTAACTGATTTGCTGTTTGACTGAGTCTATTTGATTCTTCTATGCTAAAAGCTGAATTTCGACTTTTATAAACAGTATCTAATTGCTTATTAAGCTCATAATACTTAATAATTTCAGATTTCAAATCATCGATATGCTCAGATGACTCCATTGATTCTTTTGCTGTGAAATATTTTCTATATTGACGGTTGCTATTGTATTCCCAAAGAAAAAACATTAAACCTGCCACAATAGCAAATACACATAAAAACATTACCCAAAATTTCGCGCCTAAATCTATAGAAATAGGCTCATTAAAGTTTGTTTTTTCCATTTTTAGTTTTTATTTCGGGCGATTTCTTCAGTTGAAGAAGCAATTCTGCTTAGATTGACCATAACATTGAGTAGAAATGCACCGGCAACTATACTCGCACACATTACAGAAAATACAGCCAAAAATTGCTGAATTTCTACTGGGAATATGTCCCAATTGAACATCGTATCGGCTACTGTGAATGTAGTTACGAATATAAGAACAACTATAGTGACTAAGGCAGAGGAAATTGTGAAGGATTCCACCCTTTTCATAGTTAATTTCATGATGATGATTATAGGTATGGTCTATTACAAGTCAAATTTCTGTATTTTTTAATTTCACAGAATTCACATAAAGTCAAGCGAACTTAGACAAAAAGGCAAAGGTTTGAATAGGAAGCACCCCTTATTTGCATCAGAAATATTAATTCTAAAACTAAGCCACCAGCACGAGTTGCATCGCATGATCTTACGGAAATACTATGAAAAAGTTTAGTTGCCTAAATGTTAAAAGAAAAGCCATAACGCATGGCATAAAAATATAATAAATTAACGCGCTTTTTTGAATTAGAAATTACTGGGCAAGTATTTGCGTTTTTTAGCATAACTTGCCCAGTTTGTAGTGGATAGCACAATCGACTAAATAATTCGGCTGCGCGTCCAATTATTGCCCACACCCAAGGGGCAGGCGTTGCAGACCCTTTGTGGGTCAGGGCACGTATACCCCGCATTCGAAAAACACCTATCATTGGGTTTCAGATAAGTGGGTTGCCAAAAACCCGTAAGGAAGCTCGTAATAACTCCCCAGAGCCTTTTCATATTTCCCTCTTTCTTTATCAGCGCCATTGCTGAAATAGAACTCGCGCCATTGCGAATTCGGTTACGATTATATGCTGTTAATTGCGAATATCAAGCCCTATGTTCTGATCTTGTACTTTTCGCTCACGAGAAAAATTCCCGCATGCATATTCGGAAATAATGTTTTATATTGAGTATTAGATTTTATATGATATTCAGCTCACCTGTATTTTTATTTGTATTCTTACCTTTTGTATTAACGATTTATTTTTTTGTTCCACGATTTCTTAAAAATTCTTTTTTGCTTTTATCAAGTCTCGTTTTTTATTTTTGGGATGAGCGTAAGTATGGTTTTGTAATGCTAGGTTCGATTTTAGCTAACTATTTTTTTGTTTATCTAATTAATCGGTTTAGAACAAATGAAAAATATAAAAAGATAACTTTAGTCAGTGCATTAATTTTTAATATTGCATTACTAGTGTTTTTTAAATACTTGGGGTTTCTAGTTTCAAATTTAAGTTATGTTTTAAATATTCAGCCTGAGATTGTTCAGAAATCAACATCGATTCATTTAGTTGCCGGCATTTCTTTTTTTACTTTTCATGCAATTTCATATGTCGTCGATGTTTACCACAAAGAAAAACCACTAAAAAATATAGTTGATGTAAGTTTATATTTTGCATTCTTTCCACAGTTAATTGCCGGACCTATTATTAGATACCACACCATTGTTGACCAACTAATCGAAAGAAAAGTTAATACAAGCATGTTTTATGACGGCGTAAATCGCTTTATACTTGGCCTTTCAAAAAAAGTAATAATTGCTGACACACTTGAAACTCTTGCCAGCGATATATTTTCTATCAACCCAATGTATTTAGACTCTAAAACCGCATGGATCGGAATAATTTGTTATACACTACAACTTTATTTCGATTTTTCAGGATATTCAGATATCGCAATCGGTCTTGCAAAAATGTTTGGATTCACATTTATGGAAAACTTTAATTATCCATACATCTCGCAATCTATTACTGAGTTTTGGAGACGTTGGCATATATCACTTTCATCATGGTTCCGCGACTATGTTTATATACCTTTGGGTGGAAACCGCAAAGGACAACTAAGAACAATAATAAATTTGTTTGCGATATTTTTATTATGTGGATTTTGGCATGGTGCGAGTTGGAACTTTATTGTATGGGGAATCTGGCACGGATATTTTTTAATGATTGAACGACTTTGGGTTGGCGACTTCTTAGAAAAATTATGGCGTCCTATTCGACATATATATGCACTTATAATAGTAATGATCGGATGGGTGTTTTTTAGAGCAGAAAACTTATCGCACGCAATGGATTATCTTGAAGCAATGTTTGGGTTAACAAATCTCGGCAACCTTGTACAATCATTTTATATAAGCAAACTAGTTATCATAGCTTTTATAGCAGGGATAATATTTTCGTTTCCAATTCCACAAATTTTCACAAATCTCAAAACTAAATATATTAGGAACGAATATATTAATTTAGCTGGAACTTTTCTATATTCTTCTGCTCTCTTATTGCTCTTAGTAATTGCAACTATGTTTTTAACAACAAGCACTTATCATCCATTTATTTATTTTAGATTTTGATGAAAGCCGAAACAAAGTTACTTTTAGAAAAAATATTTAAGCTAACCTTTGGTATTTTCTTTATAATTTATCTTTGGATTCCGATTGTTAAAATGGACTTCAAATTTGCTGAAGTCAAAGCTGGGTCAGACAAGGAAAAGTTAAGTGGCATTCCTATTTTTAATCCCAGGTATCCGACTGAATCTATTTTATCTTTTGAAAATTATTTTGGAGAAAACTTCGGGCTACGTAACCAGTTAATTACACTAAATAATAATTTAATTATTTTCACAACAGGTTATTCAAAACAAGCAAAAGTTGTGCTTGGACATGATGGCTGGTTATATTTTGAAGAAGGTTTAGTCGATAACTGGCGAAGACCTCCCTATACATATAAACAATTGGTAGATATAAAAAATGATACAGTGACCGTAAAGGACAAATTAGCTGCTAATGGCATTCGCTATGTTATGGTAATAGCCCCTGATAAACATAATATATACCCTCAATATTTGCCTAATGATTTTAAGAAGATTGCAACAAACCAACGAGCTTCACAACGCATAAATTATTTAAAGGAAAATACCGATATAGCAATTGTGGACTTAAGGCAGCCACTTTTATCAGCGAGAGAAAAATATCAAACATACTACAAAGCAGATACACATTGGAATAGTTATGGGAGTTTTATTGGCTATCAGGAAGTAATGAAAGAATTAAAGTCACAATTTCCAAACCTAGAACCATTAGAACTCGATGACTTTAACATTACTGTGTCTAGTAAGCAAAATACTGGTGATATGGCTAAAAACCTTGCAATATATGATAAATTTAACGATAAAGAAATTACTTTAACCTTAAAAGAAGGAGTAAAAGAAGAAAAATTAACAAAAGATAAGAAGCTCAAAAAAGCAGTGGTCTATTTAGATTCGTTCTTTTCCCCTGGATATTCCTGGACCACCCTACAATACTTAAGACATCACTTCGATGTTGTGCTAGATTTCCCGAATCACGAAGCATACGATTACGAAATGTTAATGAACCAAAAACCAGACGTTGTTATCTATGAAATCGTAGAACGTCATTTATAATTTATTATTTCTTTCTATAAATTCTAACCAAAGGCGTATCATCCACTTTTACGGAATGGATCTCATTATAATTTTCCAGAATTTTTAGCTCAGGACTATTATAGTAGTGGTGATATTCTGATATTAAAATTAAATCTGGTGGGTTTAGCGGATCATATTTATCATAAAACTTTAATCGCTCATCGTATAACGGTGCGGTATGCTGTGGGTACAACAATTGTATAACCGACAAATTTTTATCAGCAAAAGTTGAATTAACATAATCCACTGCTTCGTGTATTCCTTCACCCCACCAGGCATAATCGAATAAATGGCTCTTATAAACATTACGCGTTCCTCCATAAAAAATATTATAGTAGTCAAGATAATATGGAGTGAAAACACTTAAACTCCACATTACGGAACAGATCGCAATCACCGCAATAATTGGCCGTATTTTTTGATTTAGGCTATGTATAAATGTAGCAAACCCATATCCGGCAATTATCGCCAGCGCCGGAAAATATGAAAATACATAGCGAATTCCATCTTGTTTTAATCCTACAAAGGAAATTAAAAATGGAGTTAGAAACCATGCAAAAGTTAAGACTAAATATTGCTTGTGGTTTTGTGGAACTTTTCCTAGGACAAAATATAAAATAGTGATCAAAAAGGATAATAATACTAGTGGCTGGGTTGTCGCTGTAAAATATGTAAAATAATAGTACCAACCAGGTTGGCCAAGTGATCCTAAGAAGTATTCTCCCGAGTGTGCATTTCTAAAATATCCGAAACTTTTTAGTAAATTAAGCGGGTTTGGCCAAATCCAAGGCCACAGCATGTAGATTAGAAATGCGACAAAAAATATTCCACTAACATTTATTAATAATAAATTGCGGCTGAAAGTTTTCTTTTTGAATAAGTAATAGCCATAAGTAAATATATAGAAGAATACAAAAAAGAGCCCGCTGAATTTTGTCAAAAAAAGTAGCGCAAAAAAAAGAAATGATAAGTATATTTTTTTGAAGTCAGGTTTCGAAGATCTAAATAATCCTTCAATATAAAAATAAACTAATAATAAAGAAAATAAGGCTTGTGGCGTTTCTAGTCCAGCAACTGCATTATGGCCAATAAAGTGCGGCATTAGTGCCAAAAATAATGCTGAAAAAAAGGCTTTACGCTCGTCGAACCACTTCGTCGTAATGTAATATACAAAGAAAATTGTTAGTACCCCTATAAACGCGCTTACAAGCTTTGCCAAGAAATAGCCTTTATCTTTATGAAAACCTTTATCTACTAAATCATGAATCGCAGGGACTCTATGTTCTATAAAACCAGGAATTCCAAAAATATATTTGGCCATAGGTGGATGCTCATAGTTTACGATCCAAATATTATGGCTAAAATCTAAATTCTTAATACCACCAATGTAGATTTCCCCACTGCGAACAACCGAAACTTCATCATACATTTCATCATTGCGAACAATTACTAAAAATCTTAAAACAAAGGCGATTAATAGGATCGATATAATAAGTGGTTTATTCATTAGTCTATGCGATATAAATTTCTACCATTTACTGTAAAAATCTTCGTTGCTTTTGTAGAGCCTTTGATTCTATATAACTCTTTCATAAGTGTCTCATCAACTGGTTGACTCGTATCTAAATAGTAAACCAATTTTGAGTCAGAAGATTTAGCCCACTTTATCCACGAAAAATATCTATCTTTTAATTCTGATTCAGGCTCGTAATACCATAACATATATAAAAATGGCTGCGAATCCTCACCCAATATATCAAAGTCCGCACCAGCGGAATCACGCCTTATATTTTCATATATTAATTTTTGTGTATAAAACTTATCCTCTTCTGAAGTGTAATTAAAATAATTATATAAATTCTGTGTAACTATTATTAAAAACAGAATTAGAATTGGAAAATATGTTTCTTTCCTTTTTATTTTCGCTAAAAGGGCTGCTATAAAAATAACCATCCATGGAATCAAAACAGATTGAAACCAGGCTTCGTGTAGCCCAACGTCGGTAAATTTCATTACAAATCCAAAAACTATTGAATATAATGCAATTATAAATGCCAGAATATTTATAAAATCCCTTTTTTGATAAGTCTGAATGGCAAAATAAAAAACTGCCAAAATCAGAAGGATACTCAAGAAAACATAAAATGGCGCACTTGAATAAAACAGCGTCGTAGAAGTATTTAGGCTATAGATTTTGAAAAAATTATTCATATAATCTATAAAACTTATAGCCTCTGTTTTAGGAGTGTTTAGATATTCTTGAATTTTTATAATATCCCAACCATTAAACTTCTTTTCCTGATATGCATATGGCAAAGCTGCCGCTACAAAGAGAATTAATCCTGAGTACGCTAATTCTTTAACTGAAAATTTAGGTCTTAAAATTGCGGCTAAAACAACTAGAACTGGAATTACGAAAAACCCACTTGGATGAAAACTTACTAACATTGCTAGCGAGAATGAAATTAAAATACTTCCAATCCAATTTGCTTTTTTTATTTTTAGAAAAACACCATAAATAAAAATTAGTGCGAACATTGGCATAAAACAGGGATTCAATCCGAACGCTCCTTCTTTTATTACTAAAAATGAAACTGAATAAATTATTGTTGCAAAAATTGAGGTAGTCCTTCCAAAAATTTCTTTTGACGTCCAAAAAATTAAAATTAGAGCAATAATATTTAATACCGAAGAAGTAATAGCTGGTGCTAATGGGTGGAATCCCATTACAAAATAGAATGGCGCAATAAGATAATAATAGATCGGACTTAGGTGCGCCCATACTAATGAAAAAACTGGTCCACGATATTGCCATTCATGATACTTAAACATCTTGTAAGTTAAAATCACATCGCGGGAATTGTCATGGCCAAAAGTCCCAAATTGTTCAATATTATAAAAACGCAAAAAAACACCCAGTAGAATTAAAACAATCGTAGTTGCATAATAATAATTTATCTTCATTGATTCTGGCAGAAATTATTGGCTATATATTACGGAGTATAACAAATTGCTATATAATTGCTTTGATGAATCACCTTTTTACTGACAAAATTCAATCTAACAATTCCGAATTTATACAGCTAACTCAGGATGTTTTACAATCAAATTTACTTGTAGTAGGTGAAGTACATGGAGTAAAAGAAAATGCATTTTTATACTATTCCCTATTCCATTTGTTCGAGCTAGACACCATCGTGCTCGCATATCCTCAATCATTAAAAGAACCTTTCATGAATTTTTTAACAACTGGGGTTTTTCCAATTCATTATTTAACTGGAAGTATTTCTGATGGAAGTGTGAATAAAACTTATATGCTTCTTTTTAAAACTTTATATAACGAAGGGATTTTAAAGAAAATTGTATTTATCGAACCTGATCGTAAGGATTTCCCACACTGGAACGACAAAGAAAAAAACACTTTTGAAAATTTGAGAAACGAAGATTTATCCCAAAATAAGACGCTAGTTATTCTTGGCAATATGCATACCGAGACTGAACCTTTTACGATAAATACAAATGTGCAGTCAGAATCAGGATCGCTAATTCCAATCGCTTATCATATGCGTCAGCATTATGGAATGTTCCCGATCTGCAAACTTTTTTATCATTCCGGGAAATATTATAATTTTGAAGTAAAAGAATTTCCTAAGACACACACTCCAGAGCATATGCTTAGAAAGCGTCAGACTAAATCAATGGAGTATGAACTTCATTTAGAAAACGTAACGCCAGTAGATAACTTTTAAGTTAAAAGGGATATTGCATATACTAGTAATACCAATGCAGAAATTAATGGAGAAATTTCCGCAATTTTTTCGAATCTGCCGTAAGCTCCCTTTTTTAAGTGAGTCATTAAAAACACCACAAATGCTAAGGCAATAAATATACCTAGACCAAAACATAAAATAGCAGGTACTAGAACCCATATTTTATTGGTTGATAAAATCAACATAAATATCGTCCAGCCAAAAACACATGGCGCAAGCCCCGCCAAAAAACCTAATGCCAATTGTTCCTTAAAGGTAACTTCTGTATTAGCATCAATGTGAACATGCCCTGGAATTTCTAAATTGGTATTTTTTGAAATCATCTTTTTCAGGAAATATTGAACGTTCCTAAAGAGTAGAAACACAGACATGAATAGAAGTGCATATGCTGCAAATTTTTCGATCATAGAAAAATGAGAAAGTATATCGAAGTAGTTATCAACCGCCAATAAGATAAGTCCAACTATTATAATGTCGCCTAAATGTGTAATGGTAAAAATTGTTGCATACGCAATGCCTTTTTTAAAACTCATTCGATTATGAATCATGCTTGATGCCAAAATAGTTTTACTATGTCCTGCTTCTACAGTATGTAAAAAGCCTAAAGCTAAAACTAATATTAAAAGCATGGGAACCGATTGATCCTTAGCGATTGCAGTTTTTAAATATAAAGTATCGCTTAAAGTTGTAAGCCAACTTCTTTGCTTTGGGCCAGGGCCAACCGGAGATGTGCTTGGCTTTTCAGCAGGACTACCAACCGTACCATTTGTACCTGTGTTTGTATTAATTTTCGTATTTGCCTCAACTTTAAATTCATCTGGAAGATTTTCAGTAACCTGTTCAGCCGGTAAATTTGCTGAATTTATAACAGTTTTATCTCCTTGCGGGTTATTTTTTAAATCGGAGGCATTAAATTCGTAAATTTGATTGTTATTCCCTAAAGTTGTTGCTATTAATAAATTTTCGCCATTGTTTATCCATATATGATTACTTTCGTATGGGAAATTAGTCAAAAACAATTTATTTTCGATTTTAACGTTTTCTATTTTTGATGCGCAAATATATGACCCAATCACACGTGTCCCAAGCGAAAGCGAAATTTGATCCTCCGTAACTGGTGATTCATCTATCTTTATAGTGCAATCCTGACCATTATTTGTAATCTTTATGTTGTTTTTAACATACTCGTTATAAATATCCTGGTATTTCAACAGCTCCATAATGTCAGTTTCTTTTTTGCCTGTTGATGCGTCGACTAAAATCGCCGCCTGAAGCCAATTTAAATATGAATACATGTTTATCTGATTTTCATTCATCGTGCTGTTATCAACTTCTTTTTCGTAATAGAAGTAAGAATCAGTGATATCGACAGGATCAGCGAAAACTTTCGATGGTTTTATAAAAAGTGGAAGTATACCTAAAGAGATTAATAGGACTATCAGTAATTTTTTGTACACGATCATAGATTAGTCTAAATAGTCATAAAAGACAAATTTTGGAGTACTGGTATATGGATTTACCAGTACCATTAAAACTTTAATTTTGAGTTCACAATCATTAAATCGCCGATTATCAGCTAAAAATTTATATATACCCCTTCTAATTTTATGCACTTTGAATGCGTTAACCGATTTATAGTGCTCCTTTAGGTCAAATTCGATACGTGTTTTAACTTCGATAAAATATAGCACGCTGTCTTTTTGAGCAATGATGTCGATTTCCGAATATTTGCCATATCGATAGTTTCTAGCGATTATTCTATATCTTTGGCGAATAAGGTAATTTCTGGCATATGATTCACCCAATTTACCCAACAAAATGTTGTTCATGTCTAAAATTTATCTTAGTTTTGTGAAAAATTTCTTAATAGAAAGTTAAAAGAGGATTATCTTTCTTTAATTTTTGAAGCAGCTTTTCCTGTTCTTTCTCTTAGGTAGTAAAGTTTTGCGCGTCTAACTTTTCCTGAAGCTCTAACAGCTACAGATTCAATATTTGGAGATGACATTGGGAAAATTCTTTCTACGCCAATATTCGCAGCACCCATTCTTCTAACGGTGAATGTCTTTGAAACGCCGGAACCTTTGATACCTATAACAATACCTTCGTATGGCTGAACTCTAGATTTTGAACCTTCAATAATCTTATAGTTAACAACGACCTTATCACCTACTCTAAATTTTAGTTTTGGAGTATCAATAGCTTCAGTTTCAGCTGTTTCTACTGCTTCTGCAGTATTTGCTTCATTTGTATCAGCAACTTCAACAGTTTCGGCTGTTTCAGCTACTTCTGGAGTCTGATCTGTGACTTTGGTTGAATTGTCTTGTGTATCAGGTTGGTCGGCCATTACGCAGGAAATTTTAACCTATTTCTATAATTTCCGCAATATATAAGCCTATTTAGGGAAAAACGGATAGCCAGCAGGTCGGAATTAATTATAGTGCACTAAAGTGCTAAAGATCGCCATTGATCTTACTATAAGAAATCCCTTCCTGCTGGCTGAACTGATGACTTACCTCTCGCGGGGGGTCCTATTTAAGGCAGTAAATAGGCCTCGTTATTCTATGCCGTGCAGATATGGAAAGAATGTGAACGACTTCTCGGGTTCATTTGGCTCGCAATTCAGGTCAGCGAGACGAGGATATTGATGAACCCAATATTTATCGCCCTCCAAAACTACCGTATCGCCAGCGCTATCCGCAATAACAAGAACAACCCCACCAGGAACCGCCGACCCAACGATGGTATAGTCGATACCCTCGACAGTTGGCGTCAATACAATGGCGAATGGATCTTCGCAAGTCGGATCAGCAAACAGCGGTGGTGCAGTCTCTACAACTGTGGGCTGAACGCCACAAACCGTGTGGTCGCCCAAATCGATAACCTGAGGCGAGTAGTCACTCGGCAAAGTATAAGTCGGAGCGTTAGCTACGGCCAATACAACGGCGATGTTTGCTGTCGGATTTTCCGGGTACACCGAATAACTGATCTGATCAGTATCGTCGGGGACCTCAACCAAACCGACTTCGTTACATGCCCCTGGCTCGATTACATCGAACAATGCCAATTTGGGCACCACAACAGTAGGCTTGAAAGTGCAATCAGGCGCCGCCGGGTAAGTATGACTCCATTGCGTATCACCTGTAAGAGTGAAAGCATTCGGATCAACCGATTCGCGCAACTCTGCACTAACAGTGACCGACTTGCTAGGTTCAACTTCACCGACATACGAATAGCGAATGAAATCGCTATTATCGAAATTGATAGAGGCATCAACCTCGCAAGTCGGATCAACAAACTCAGGCGCAACCGTTTCGACTTCAATCGGTGGCACAGAACAATCCGGGGCAACACTGAAATCATGAATCCACGTTGACGATCCAACAATCTCAAAGAAAGTCGGGTCGACAGAATTGCGCAATTCAGCGGTCACAGTGACGCGCTCGCCTGCAGCAACCGAACCATCTGTGTCGTACTTGATAAAATCGTCTTCCGGAGTGATTACATCGGCGACAACAGAACAAGTTTCTTCAACAAACGTCGGTGCAGTTGCTGTTAACTGAGTCGGTTCGACAGTGCAATCGGGCGCTTCATCGAATGTGTGAGACCAAAGCTTAGGTTCCATAAGCGTATAGCTTTCAGAATCCACCGATTGTCGCAATTGTGCTCCAACTTCGACGAACTGGCCTGCTGAAACCGTACCGGTAACTACATAAGACACAAAATCAGTGTCAGATGTAACAACCTGGGCCGGCGTTTCGCATGTCTGTTCTTCGAAAACTGGCGCTTCTGCCATCAGTTCGATCGGATCTACGCATTCAACAAAATCACCCAAATACACGGCAAACTGCCAATCTGGGTTGGTTGAAACAAAACCATCTTCGACTTCGTGTGTTACAACAACAAACCCTTCGATCGGATCGACAGGATCCACCAAATAGGTAATGTGTTCTGTCGTGGCCGGAGTTACCGAGCCTTCAACACCACACACACCTTCAGGAATTATCGTAACTTGCGGATTCTCTGGCATCACACTCACAGGACAATTGAGAGATTCAACCGTCACAAAAGTGTGGGACCAACTGATCTCTCCAACAGCCATCTTATTCTTGATGCTGGCTTTGAGACTCGCATTCACTTCAACGGTACTACCTGGCGTTGTTTCTCCCATAACTTCGTAAACGAAGTCGTTGTCGGGGAAAGAAACCGACGCACTCTGCATGGAACATGTCGGTTCATTGAATGTCGGGTCGTCAGGTTCGACCGAGTCGGGTGCGAATGTGTATTTTACACACCCAATGGTCAAGTCCTGTATGATTCCGCCACCAAAAACGCCACTTCCCAAAGCAAAGCCGACGGCCAAAGCATGAGCATCTGGATATGCATCCAAGATCTTATACATCTCGCCTTGGACTGGGTAACCCTGAGATGGGTAACCAATATTCGGCAACCCCGGGAAAGTAGTAGTGTTAATGGAATTACTCCACCAAACATCACCATAATAGCCGGGTTCATACGCCATATAGCCATCGAAAGTGCCATTGTTGTCGAGATCAACCTTAAGCTGAAGTCCTGCAGGGGGAGTAACCGAATAACCGCTGATAGCAGCATAAGTAAGTGACAAAGTTCCGGTAGTCCCGATTTCCTTCAAATGGAAGTTAATCGGGTAATAACCCTTTACCTTGTCCTGACCTGTAGTGCCATTTGTATGGATCAACAAACCTTGCGGCGATGCCCCATTTTGCGCGACAAACTCGTAATAGCCCGACGTGCCGGTCTCTGTGTCGAGATCCCAACCCTGTCGGTTGCTAAAAGTTATCGGCTCAGCGTTAGTCACCTCGTCGCAGGCCAGAGGCTCAGAGACGAAATAGGTTGTCTTGCAGTCGAATGTGATCGACTTAAGCACTGAAGTGCCAGGCTGATATGATCCGTAAGAAACTCCATATGCCACAACCATGAGATTAGGATTGGCAGTAAGAATTTCATCAAGATCAACCTGATGCCGTGTCTCGTAAGGCTCGGCAGTTTGATTTGCGGCATTCGGAACGCCCAGATCTGTGCCTGTTCGCCACCAATAGCCGTCAAACACGCCCTTATTGTCGGGATCATTGTAAACCTGCTCCCAAACAAGAGTTGCACCAGGATCACCATCAGACCACCCAGTTACCGCAAGTTGATATGTCGCGGTACCGGTACGATCAAAATCGAGCGAGTCAATTTCAGAAAGAGGTACATTGACCTCTTTCATCAAAAACACTTTCGACAGATTCTGCGGGTTCACCATCTCCAAGCCGTTAGGCGTGAACATGTACGAACCTTCAAATGTTCCGTTGTAATTGTTACTTACAACCCAGCCATCCAAAGCATAGGGTGTAACAATTACCTCAGAGTCTTCGCAGATTGCATCTCCCGGAAAGACCGCCTGCGCACTCCCATAGGACAAAACATTCATGAAAAGCGCGCATACCAAAATCCCCAATACCATCCTAAAACGCATAGCAAGATCCTTTCTGATCTTCAGTGAAAACGTAGTTTCGGCAACATCCGTCACTATCCCCATTCAGGAATTGATATCCGTCTTGTGTGAATACCAACTAGTAAGTCTTCGTCGACTTGCTAATAGTCTGCCTTAAAATCTCGCGTTTTTGCGAAATTTAGACGGATATAAAAATGGCAGATAAGCCACTTATAAATCCGTCTAAAAAAAGGCAAACTATAAAATAGCGTCGCAATGCTCCTCGCATGTGCTTCGCAAAAGTAATCATCAGTTTTTAAAAGTGCTAAAACACCTGAAAATTTTAGCATCGATGGCAAGCTTGTCCAACCTATAACCTTTGTCTACAGAAATTAAAAAAGGGAGCCGCTAAGCTCCCTTTTATTTTGATTCAACCAAGCCCTTAAGCCACAACCGATACCTTGCTGCTCTCTTTTACTTCAATAACCAAACCATTCTTATCTGCGTCAATACTTATTGTGTCACCCTTCTTGGCACCATTATCAATTATTAATCCTGATACCTGGTTTTCAATCTCTTTTTGAATTAACCGCTTTATAGGTCTTGCACCCATTTCAACGTTATATCCACTTTCGGCCAAGTATTTCTTAGCTTTCTCGCTGAATTTAACGTTTATACCCGTCTCAGTTAATAAGTTTGTGAGTTGTGATAATTCAATATCAACTATTTCTTCTATGTCTTTAATTCTTAATGGCCTGAAGATGACTATATCGTCAATACGATTCAAGAATTCTGGTCTAAACTGAGCTTTTAATGAATCCTCTAATCTTGTTTTTATAGATTTATAAGCTTCATCGGCTACTTCATCTTCTTTCATTTCAACTTCGGTAAAGCCTATTCTTTCCTTTTTTAGGTATTCTGACCCTACATTAGAAGTCATAATAATAATCGTATTCTTAAAATCTACGGTCATACCGTGACCATCTGTCATACGTCCGTCATCCATAACCTGCAAAAGAATATTAAAGACATCGGTATGAGCTTTTTCGATTTCATCGAATAATACGATACTGAATGGTTTTCTTTTTACTTTGTCGGTTAATTGACCGCCTTCTTCGAAACCAACGTAGCCTGGTGGCGAGCCGATTAGGCGAGCCACATTATGACGCTCGTTAAATTCACTCATATCGACTCTTATTAAGTAATCTTCTGATCCATATAGTGTTTCTGCTAATGCTTTTGCTAGCTGGGTTTTTCCAACTCCAGTTGGTCCTAAGAACATAAATACGCCAATCGGTCTATTTAAATGGCGAACACCTGCTCTTGCACGACGAATAGCTTGAGCTACAATTTCGACCGGTTCATCTTGTCCAACAACCTTTTTCTTTAATTCTTTTTCTAGATTTTGTAGTCTTAGTCTTTCATCTTGGGTTAATTCACTTAGTGGAATTCCAGTCGCAATCGAGACAACCGCTGCTACGTGTTTTTCATCCAAAACTGGAGTTTTTTCGAGTTTTGTTTGAACCCAAAGCTCTGTTAATTCTTTTTTGACTTGTGAAAGTCTTTCGATTTCTGCTTCTATTTTCTTTTGTTTTTCGATATCTTCTTCAGCCATTATTTCTCGATCGAGCTGCTCGAGTTGTGCTGTAACCTCTTTAAGGTTTTCTGGTTCTTGTGAAGCCAATTCTAGTCTTAAAGCTGCTCCAGCCTCGTCGATTAAATCTATAGCCTTATCAGGCAAAAATTTGTCTGAAATATATCTGGAAGAAAGCCTTACTGCTGACTCAATAGCGTCGTTAGTGATTTTGATCTGGTGATGATCTTCGTAACTCTTTCTTAAGCCCTGTAAAATTCGCTTTGTGTGTTCGAATGATGGTTCATCGACCATTATCTGCTGAAATCTACGCTCTAAAGCAGCGTCTTTTTCAATAATTCTATATTCTTTTATAGTTGTTGCTCCGATTAGCTGAAGTTCACCGCGAGCCAAATATGGTTTTAGAATATTGGCTGCATCCATTGAACCCTGAGCACTTCCTGCACCAATTAAGGTATGAAGCTCATCAATAAACAAGATTACCTGACCTTTTGTCTTTATAACTTCTTCGATTATCTCTTTTAATCGTTTTTCAAAAGATCCTCGGTGAGCTGTTCCGGCAATCATGGCGGCTAAATCTAGCGCAACCAAGCGTTTATTTCGTAATGGCTCGGGAACACTTCCGTCATATAACTTTTGAGCCAAACCTTCAACTATTGCTGTTTTACCAACACCAGGTTCTCCGATTAAAACCGGATTATTCTTTTTTCTTCTTGAAAGTATATGAATCACACGATCAATCTCTTTTTCGCGACCAATAACAGGGTCTAATTTACCCTCACGAGCATAGTCGGTTAAGTCTTTGCTAAATTGATTAAGTGATTCTGTGACTTGAGATTCTTTTCTTAAATCTTCAAAACATTGTTCGCAAAGGGACATGTAAACTAAGCGTCCATTTATATTCATTGCGGTTTGATGCTTTGCTTCTCGTTTTCTACAATTGCTACAAACTACCATTTATATATGTTTTTTGCGGGGAAGTAGCTAAGCGACATGTTTTGCTACCTCATCGCTTAAATAATTAAATGCTTACTAAACTGAGTAAGCAAAACCGATATTATCACTCTCAAGGTTAAATTGCTAGTACCAAAATTGACGTATGTATTTTATCTTAATATGACTTGACCATTTTTTCTACCAATGAAAGTTTCGCAATAATATTATCTAAAACGTCCTGACTAACTTTTCGGGTTACCTTAAATTTCCGTTCCTTACCTTCATTTTTTAGACAAACAATAACTTCAACATCACCAGGGTTCTCTAATAAAATATCCCGAAGCTGAGCAAGGTCATTTTGATTTGCAGACTCATGAATTATTAAAGTCACTTCTTTTTTAGCGGTCGCAAAATCTGAGACTTTCACTTCGCTAGTCGGATCAGATTCGTTTTCTTCCTCTGCACGGTCTAAATTTTTGATCATGTTAATCATTATGCTGATTTCGCCGTTTCGTTTGTTGCATCTTCCTGAGATTAAAACTACTTCACCTTCTGCAATTTTGCCTTTGTATTTAACAAAATCTTTTGGAAATAAAACCGAATCCCAACTTTTATTCATGTCTTCTAGAGTTAAAAAGGCCATTGGATCACCATTTTTTGTTGTGATATTTTTTATCCTGGAAATTAATCCGGCACCTGTGATTGATTTACCATCATCGGGCATTGTTTCGCTAATTTGTAAAATTCTTTCGTTCTTAAACATATCCATATAACGGGTAAGAGGATGTGAGCTGAAATAAATTCCCAAAAGTTCCCGTTCCCAACCCAGTCTTTGAGATACTGGAATATCAGGAGCATCTGGAATTGGAGTCGCCGCTATCATCGCGTCTTCCTTTTTTTCGCCTCCGCCAAAAATATCTAGCTGATCGACTTTTTTAGCTTTAGCTTCTTTGCTTCTCTTTGAGAGTAAATCCGGATAAAGTTTTAAAAGCCCACTTTGTCGACCAAGCGCGTTCATAGCTCCAACTTTTATTAAAGCATCCACCGTTCGCGAATTCGAAGATGGAACTCGGGCAATAAAGTCGTCTAAGCTTTTAAATTCTCCTTTTTCAATTCTAGATGCTACAAGTTCTTCGACAATATTGTGACCAACATTTTTTATTCCATCTAAACCAAATCTCAAAGCTTTTTCTCCGCCTTCAGGAGTAAACTCAGAAAAACTCTTATTTATATCAGGCGCTAAAATTTCCAGATTCATATGTTTGGCTTCTTCTAAAGCCACAGTTAATTTATCTGGAAAATTCATGACCGATGTCATACGTGCTGCCATAAATTCTAATGGATAATGTGCTTTAAGATATGCGGTCCAATATCCTAAAACAGCATAAGTTGCAGAGTGAGCTTTATTAAAACCATAGTTTGCAAATTCAACAAGATAATCAAAAAGTTTTGTAGCGATTTCTTCTGAAAATCCATTTTTAATACATCCAGCTTTAAATGTTTCTCCTTCTTTCTGCATTATTGCCATGACTTTTTTACCCATAGCACGACGCAAAACATCTGCTTGTCCCATTGAGTAACCTGCAATATCAACTGCTATTCTTAAAACTTGTTCTTGATAAATGATATATCCAAATGTGTTTCCTAATATTGGTTCTAGTTCTGGAGTAATGTATTCAGGTTGCTTTTTGCCGTGCTTACAGTCAATATAACCTTGAATAAATTGCATTGGACCTGGTCGATACGCAGCAGCCATAAAACATAAATCTTCTAAAGTCTCGGGATGCAATTCTTTTAAGAATCTTTTCATTCCAGCAGATTCAAATTGAAAAACCCCCGTTGTATTGCCATCTTGAAATAATTTGTAGGTTTTTTGGTCGTCGTATGGAACATTATAAATATCGATATCAATATTGTGACGGGCTTTAACGAGTTTTATTGTGTAGTCGATAATTGAAAGATTTTGTAATCCAAGAAAATCAAACTTCATTAAATCTAAATATTCGAGAGGACCCATTTCTAGCTGTGTAATGACTTTATCTTCGCTTCCACTTTCAAATTGGACTGGAACATAATCGGTAATCGGGTTGGGAGTGATTAAATATCCGCTCGCGTGTGTTGATGCATGTCGACACATTCCTTCAATTCGTGAAACAATATTCGCCATTTGAGTTAACTTGGCATCTGAGTCAACCATATTCTTAAACTCGCTGCTATGTTCCATCATCCATGAAATTGGTTTAGGCTTTCCAAAATTCACTTCAACCATTTTCGAAAGAGTGTCAGCAATATTTAGGTCAATGTTTAATACTCTCGATACATCGCGAATTGCGATACGAGTTGCAAGTTTTCCAAATGTAATAATTCCGCAAAAACTATCTTTGCCATATTTTTCTTCGACGTATTTTAATACTTCGTCGCGACGTGAATCCTGAATATCCATATCAATATCTGGAGGACTCGGACGTTCAGGATTTAAGAAACGTTCAAAATATAATTCCCAACCTATAGGTTCGATGTTAATAATTCCTAAACAATAGGCAACGGCGCTTCCACCGACGGATCCTCGAGCTCCGACAATTATTTTCTGTTCTCGTGCCCAATTCAAAATATCGCGAACAACTAAAAAATAGTCATCGTAACCCTTATCGTGAATAACACCGAGTTCCATTTCTAAACGTTCTTTAATTTCCGGTGTTACATCTTTATATAACTTTTCAGCACCTTCAAAAGTTAATTGCTTAAGAAGTTCTTCTGAAGTAATACCTTCTGGCATATCAGGATACCTTGGCTGAACACGGTCATATCCGACTTTATAAAATTCGACTTTATCGGCGATTTTTTGTGTATTTTCTAAAACCTCCGGAATATCCGACCAAATTCTGGCCATCTCATCTGCAGGTTTTATATAAGTATGTTTATATGCACGCCGGCGTTCAGGATCGTCAATTTTTCTTCCATCTTTAATTGCAAATAAAACTTCCTGTGTTTGTTCGTCGTCTGCGGTCAAATAATGTGCATCAGTTGTTGCGACAAGCGGAATATTATACTTTTTAGCCCATTCGCGTATCTGCAAATTAATTTTGACTTGCTCCTTCATGAAGTTAAACTGCTCTTCTTCAAAATCTTTCGGATTTAAATCAGAAACATCATCTTTGCCTTCAAAACCATGTCGTTGGAGTTCCAAATAAAAATCATCTTTATATATACCGTGTAAGATTTTTAGCCACTCTTCAGCTTTGGCAGGTTCGTCGCGCAAAATGTGACGACCTAGAGGTCCCGCTGGACAAGCTGACGTACAAATAATTCCTTCTGAATATTCTTTTAGGAGTTCTACATCTGCACGCGGTTTATAATAGTAACCTTCAATTTGTGCGCGTGAGACCAATTTTATTAAGTTATGATAACCGGTTAAATTTTTTGCGAGTAAAAGCAAATGATAATATTTGATTCCGTCAACTTCTTCGCGTAATTGACGACCAGTTGGAGAAACATAAATTTCACATCCAATAATTGGTTTTATTTCAGCCTCTTTGCAATTTTTCCAGAATTCGTACATGCCATACATTACACCGTGGTCGGTCAATGCAATCGCATTCATTCCCAACTCTTTTGCATACGTGACCATTTTAGGAATTCTATTGAGGCCATCGAGCATTGAATACTCGGTATGGACGTGCAAATGCACGAATGGCAGATTTGACGTTTCGTTCATATGGATGTTCTTATACTAACGCACCCGAAGAAGACGCACAACAGGATTATAAAGCTTAATTTACTGACTAATTTGTGGTAATAAATATTCTTCGATAGGCTCCTTATATAAGAGCCAATTATGATGATGGTTTGGAACGGACACTAAAGCTGTTTTTTGGAATAATTCTTTGTACTTTTCATATTTAGTAATTGGACAAATTAAATCTTTTTCACTCCAGACAAAAGTTGCATCTAATTCTAGTTTTTTATCAAAATTAATTTTCTTATTATAGTTTTGCTGTAAATAAGCAATATCAATTAATGG
Source organism: uncultured Candidatus Saccharibacteria bacterium (assembly GCA_965230915.1). GTDB lineage: Bacteria > Patescibacteriota > WWE3 > 2-01-FULL-39-13 > 2-01-FULL-39-13 > CAYHDM01. Next base: position 572,709 of record OZ246395.1, read on the forward strand.
AAATAGCATTTTATGCGCCGTCTTAATTGCATCAAAAAGCTGATTCTGTTTATACATGTCTAAAACTCTGTAGTAAGAAGATGTAAAAGAATTTCCGACATTTTCGATCAAAGGATTAACAAAGATTATTTTTGCAGGCTTAAAATCGTGGTTTTTGAAATAATCATATAGAAAAGATCCTCCCATCGAATAGGCAATCAAAATAGTATCTTTAAAGTCATCCTCTTTTAATTCATCGAGAATTTTAGCGAAAACTTCATCGTTTAAAGTATTACCAAATCCCCTATATTTTTTATAATCGAGAACCTTACAGTCTATATTATGCGAGGAAAATATTTCAGAAAGAAGTGAAAATTTTTCGGCTGAATCCCAAAAACCAGGTGTAAATATTACTTTCATATTAATTATTCATTTGCTCTATTAGAAGTTTTCTGGCGACAGCAGCATCGGCCTTTCCGCGCGATTCTTTCATAACCTGTCCGATTAAGAATTGTAATGAATTTTCGTTTCCATTATTATAGTCACTTACCGCTTTTTCGTTTGCAGCAATTACTTTATCGATTATTTCCATTAATGCGCCTTCGTCTGTGACTTTATCGGCTGATTTTGATTTTTCTAGCTCGATTATTTCTGCGGCCGTTTTATCTTTATATTCTGCAATATTTATTACCAAATTTGCGGCTTTTGCATCGGTAATTCCACCTAAAACCAATTCGTTATATTTTGTGAATAAATTTGTATCGTTAATTAAAACTTCGATATTTTGTTTACCTAAACCTTTTGATAATAGTTGTTCACGTTTTTCATGTGGAAGCTCAGGCATTGAATTTTTAATCTCGCTCATCCATACGTCATCAATTTCAATCGGGGGAATATCCGGATCGGGAAAATATCTGTAATCGTTCGCTTCTTCTTTGCTTCTTTGTGTAAAAGTCTGGCCGGTAGTTTCGTTGTAACCGCGAGTTTCCTGATCAAGTTTTTCTCCTTTTTCTAAAGCTTCAGACTGGCGCTTCATTTCATAATCGAGTGCTTTTTTCATAAAGCCAAAAGAATTTATATTTTTTAACTCAACTCGATAATTTGGAAGCTCAGTCTCTCCAACTTTTCGCATGGAAATATTTGCTTCTAAACGCATATGGCCTTTTTCCATATCCGCTTCGCTGATTCCTAAAGTTCGTGCTAGTAATTGAATTTCTTTGCAGTAAGTTACGGCATCTTCGATAGAATGAAAATCCGGTTCAGTTACTATCTCAAGTAGCGGAACTCCGGCTTTGTTGTAATCTAGATAAGTTTTGTTGCCTTTATGCTGAGATTTTCCGGTATCTTCTTCTAAATGGACTTCACGTAATCGAATTTTTAGCCCATCTTTAAAATAAGAAAGTTCGATTGATCCGCCAACTCCAACAGCATAATGCGGACAAGTAATTTGATACCCCTTTGGCAAATCTGGATAAAAATAGTTTTTACGCTCGAAAATAATTTTATTATTTAAGGTGGAGTTCATAGCGAGCGCAAACTTTTGGGCAGACATAAGCGCCAACTTATTTGGAACTGGCATAGCTCCAGGTAGCCCCAAACAAACTGGTGTTACATTATGATTTGCTTCACTAAAAAATGGATCGTTTTTTGCACGACTAAACATTTTATAATCACTCTTTAATTGCATGTGGATTTCGAGTCCAAGTACTAGTTCGTAGTTCATTTTTTGGATTTTAAATATATGAATAACAAAAAATGTAAAATAATATAAGTAGAATAGAATATTATTATCCCGGTAATAACTGGCATAAATATATCCCAAGTTAATACACCAAAAACGCACCTTTCGTAATAATTAGCATCTCTACAATAATAATTATCAATTATTGATGTCCCATAAGAGAAAATACTAGTTATTAATAAAAGCAGAATAGAAAAAATACTAAAGCGTATTAATCCAATTTCTTTTTTTAAATTTAAAAAAGATATCAATGGAACTGAAATAATTGATAGGAATAATATTATGAGAAACACACCCTGAACAACATCCATAGATATTCCCATCATTTAGCCCTCCTCTCACCAAACTTAATCTCCTGCTCATAGGCATAACCAACCTTAAACAATAATCCTTCTGTAAAATGATCTCCAATAAGTTGAATTCCGATTGGCAAATTTTCTTTGCTAAAACCAGCTGGAACCGATAACGCTGGTAATCCTGCTAAATTAACAGGAACAGTCAAAATATCCATCAAATACATTTTAATTGGGTCTTCAGTATTCTCTCCAATTTTTGGCGGAAGTACTGGCGAAACCGGTCCTAAAATTACATCAACTTCTTTAAATGCTTTTTTGAAATCTTCAATAATTAGTGTTCGAACTTTTTGTGCTTTTAAATAATATGCATCGTAAAACCCTGCTGATAATGTATAAGTCCCAAGCATTATTCTGCGTTTTGCTTCATCGCCGAATTTATCGCGACCGTGACCGAATCGGATTCCATCAAAACGCCCTAAGTTTGAAGAAACTTCACTCGGCGTGACTATATAATAGACAGCCAACGCATATTCACTTGTTGGCAGAGAAATCTCTTTTATTTCTGCCCCAAGTTCTTTAAATTTTCCGATAGCATCTTTAGTTGCTTGTAAAACTTCAGTATCAACTGCATCGGATAAATATTCTTTTGGAATTCCAATTTTTAAACCTTTGACTCCATCTTTTATATTCGCTAAGTAATCTGGAATATTTTCTTTTGAAGAAGTTGCATCATTCGGATCAAACCCTGCAGTAATTTGCAAAACTCGAGCTGAATCCTCAACTGTTTTTGTAATATGCCCAACCGAATCTAAAGATGATGCCATTGCAATTACTCCATACCTCGAAACTCTTCCATATGTTGGTTTTATAGCAACGGTATTTGTAAATGAAGCTGGATTTCGTAAAGATCCACCGGTGTCAGTTCCGGTTGAAACAACTGTGAAATCTGAAGCAACCGAAGCGCCAGTTCCACTTGAAGATCCACCGGCAACTCGTGATAAATCATATGGATTTTTAGTAGCTCCAAAATCGCTATTTTCACCACTAGCACCGTGCGCGAATGCATCGCAATTTAATTTTCCTAAAACGATTGCGCCTGCAGCTGCAATTTTGCGAACAACAGTTGCATCGTAAGGCGGAATATATCCTTTTAAAATGTTTGATGCAGCAGTTGTTTCAATGCCTTTTGTAGAAATAATATCTTTATGCCCGAATGGAATTCCAAGTAACGGTTTTTCTACAAACAATTTTTCTAAATCTGAAGACGATGCAATGAGCTCATCAACATTTTTAGCTTCTGCTCTCGCTGAATCAAAAGTTTTAGTTATAAATGAATTAATTTCACCATCTTTGGCTTCAATATTTGAAATGTATTTTTCGATTAATTCTGAGGCAGTAATTTCTTTTGACTTTAGTTTCTCTATTAAGTCTGAAATCATAAAACTGCTCCCGTTAAAATGTACTTACCATCTTTTTCTTTCGCATTTTTGGTGACATCGTTAACATCTAATGCATTATCCATTCCGTCTTCTTGAAATCTGTTTTTTAAATCGCCTATTGGATGAAAGGTCGGTTCAACGTTCGAAGTATCGACTTCTTTAAGTTTATCTACATAATCGAGGATCGGAGATAACTGCACCCGATACTTTTCGATTTGTTCATCTGTTAAATTTAGCCGGGCAAGTTTGGCGATGTGTAAGGTCTCTTCTTTGGTCAACATAAGTTTGTCTCACATAGATTTTAAACGCTTAATGCGTTCTTGAACAGGAGGATGTGTATTAAAAAGGTTGGCAAACCAATCCGAATTAACTCCTTTTTGTAATGGGTTTTCGAAATATAGGTGGGCTGTAGCTTCGTTCGCTACTTCTAATGGCTCGCGGTCTGCAGCAATCTTCTCCAATGCAGAAGCTAAAGCTTCAGGGTCACGTGTTAATAAGGCTCCAGACGCATCAGCCAAAAACTCTCGGCTTCTTGATACGGCTGCTTTTATTAGCTGGGCAATTATCGGACTAAAAATAGCTGCGAGTAAGGCAATAACAGCGAAAATTGCCCCACCAGATCTTCGATTTCCGCCCAAATTTGTTCTCAAAAAGATATTACCGATTAAAGTTATAGAACCAACTAAAACTGCAACAATAGTCATTAATCGAATATCATAATTTTGAATATGAGAAAGCTCATGAGATAAAACTCCTTCTATCTCGCGTCTATCTAATTTATCTAAAAGCCCAGTTGTAACGGCAACAACTGCGTGTTCTGGATCTCGACCTGTTGCAAAAGCATTAGGAGCCGAGTCATTTATTATATATAGATCAGGAATCTTCTTTAAACCAGCTCCAATACAAAGATTCTCTAAAACCCCATAAATTTGTGGCGACTGCTCGCGGCCGACTTTTTGTGCACCGGCTATGCTTAAAACCGCTTTATCTGAAAAATAAAAACTCCAAAGAGAAGTTAGAGTTGACCCAATAACAGCTATCACCATAAAAGATAGACCGGCACCAGAGCCTGCGTAAACTTCGCCAAAGATATATCCCAAAAATGAGATAACAGCAATAAATAGTGCCATTATCATAAAAGTCTTACGTTTATTTGAAGCAATTTGTTCGTAAATAGTCATCATAATGCTCTAAATAGGATTCTATGGAGCAATGAAGTTTTATTGTTTCTTATCGAAGTTGATTTTAATATCTTGTTTTTCTTCTTCAGTTGCAGCAAAAAATTCCTCTTGTTTAAAACCTAGCATTCCGGCGATTACTACTGCTGGAAATAGATTTATTTGTGTATTATAGGCCAAAACATTAGAATTATAAAATCTTCTTGAATAGGAAATCTTTTCTTCTATATCGGTAACTTTATCCATTAAACTTGCTAGTTCTCCGTGAGATTTAATATCTGGATAAGCTTCAACCTGAACTTTAATATCGCGAACAGCACTAGAAATCTGATTTTCTAATTTAGCACGTTCTTCTGGATGAACACCTTTTGCGGCGTCTTCCATAGCACGACTTCTAAGTTCGGTAACTTTTGTAAGAATATCTTCATCAACGGCGACTGCTTTTTCAGCTGTGGCGATAAGGTCAGGCAAAAGATCGTATCTTTTCTTTAATTGCACATCGATGTCTGCCCAAGCTTCTTTTACTCTCATTCTAAGAGTTACAAGCGAGTTGTATGTCATCCACACGAAAACTAAAATTATTAAAGGAATTACAATTATTAAGATTAAACCTGTGTCCATCTTTTTATAGTAAATAAAATAACTAGATTGATTTTACCACATACAACAAAGAAAATTTTAGATTTTAGGCAATTTTTAATTTACTAAAATCTAATGGATTATCCTGTCGAAATTCCAAATGTAACTTTACCGCTGTTTCTGCACGTTCGAATTGACGCCCCATATAAAAGGCATTTCCTAAAGTTGAAACTGCTAAATCAGTATCAATCATAAAACTTAATTTGCGTGCTGCATTTTGTTCTTTACCGTCAATTTCCCACGATTTTAATTCAACATTTCCGTCAGGAGAAATTAATTTCACTTTAATCATATCTTCTACAGTTTCGACAATTAAATTCCCACGTGGATCCCATTCGCAATATCCGCCATAGTTACTTAAAAGTTTTTCCATATCTGCGAAGTTATGTTCATATACATGTGCCATATTCGAAATTGTTATCATTGACCCCATTTCAACCATTAATTCATCTGCAATATTTTTTTGCAATTTACGAAGGGCAAATGCATTTAGCGGCCAAGCATTATACATATCATTGCTTCTAAAATAACAAGTCATCGTGAGTTTGCCTTGATATATTTGGCATTGAATTAAAAATAAACATGGAATTTTTTTCGAAGGTCGTTGTGGGAAAATGTCCGTAAAAGTATTCCCTAAAAATGCCATCGCACCTTTGTCGTATGGAAAATTTTTTAATTTGCGAACGATCGCAACGGAAACCTGGTCAATACCTCCACCTTTATTAAAATATTTTTGAAAGCGATCAATTTTTAGCCACGGATAAATTTCTTTTAATTCTTTAATTTCTTTGTGAGCATAATTAAAAAGTCTTTCGCCGTAAGTGTAGTCTTCAGTATGTGGATCAGGATCAAAAAATCCTTTTATATAGTTATCCAGATCATCTTTATTAAATGGCATATATTCCGGGATATTCCACTTATCAGGGTTTTCTTCAGTTATAACTGCAGTCAAATTTAAAATCTCTTTTAATTTATTTGAGGTGTCAGAAACATAATTTATAACAGGTTCGGATTCTAGTCCAAACATAGACACATGTTTTAAAATTGAAAGATAAGCTTCAGCTATTGTAGTTCGGCGAATTTTTATTAAGTCAATTTCAGATGGGTAAGTAGAAACTTGAGGCTTTGGAGGATCAGGGAATGTTTCGGAATCAGACCAAAGTTTTTCAAATTTGATTAATTCGATAGTAGTTTTTAGTTGAACCAATTTATCCGGACCACGCAAATCAATTAATTTAACATTTTCACGAAATTTATTTATGGCTTCTAGCGGAATTTCTTTTTCGATTTCGGCAGTATCATCACCGACAACTTTGTAATCTTCGGTGATTCCATCTCGCATTAATTTTACAAATGCTTCACCTGATTCCATCAAATCATTTCCGCATAAATATATTGTATTTATAAATGGATTCGCCAAAACATTTCTTATTAAATAGTTGATTCCTTTTTTTGTGTAGAGTTGGCCGAGAATAGAATAATTTTCTTTTTCAACTAATCGTTCGATTGCTTCTTTTGGAGTCCATAAACATGCGATAGCGACTGATGATTCCAAGTTAGAAATTGTTAAGCGGTCTTTAAAATAAATTGGCCAAACTTCTGGTGCGTCACTCATCTATGGCAGTGTATATGAAAATTTTTCCTGTGTTAAGAAGTGATCATGAGATCGTCTCCTTAACACAGGAAGGTATTTGGAGCTATGCGGCAGCTCTTAGGGGTTCTTGCTCAAGAACTCTACATGCCATTGGAGAATGGTCGTCCTCAGGGTCGCCATTTTCCTCAAAGAGAGTCCCGCCATTTTCATTGGCGAAATTTTGAATTGCCTCAAGGGCATTGTGCCTTGCAGCATGTGTTAACCCCTCTCGCTCGAAGATTGCTACAGCCTGCAACATAGCTGGATTTGTACCTGGCGAATCATTCTCATTTTTCCTCGTCAGCAAAAAAATAAGGGCGGCACGCACAAGTTGCTTTGCAGGATCCCTTGGCTGCGTTTGCTGCATGATTTCACCTAGCGTTATTTCAGGGGTATCCTTTTTTGGAGCTTTACTCTTCTTGGAACTGCCCATTGGGGTATTCTCCTATCTAAAAATGTTTAACAGCGATTGTTAAAACTGCCAAAATTATATCGTGGTTTTTTGCAAAATGAAGTAGTCATTTAAGTTGTTATTTTTGCCATCGGCTGAAAATCGCGAGACCAATTCTAATCCGGTTGATTCTATAATCTTAGTCATTTCATCTTCACTATATATATGCACATACCGATAGGCATCAGATTTATTCCATCCAATAATATAGTCGTTTTCTTCAAGCTCTAGATTCAAAAACTTCTCATTTTGAGGATCAAACCGTTCATCGCGGTTGTAATTCCATGTCGTAAAAACAAATATGCCATTAGGATTTAATAAATTTGCGACGTCACAGAACCATTTGCGGCGAAAGTCATAAGAGGGGATATGATGAACAAGGCCAAAGGCAAAAACCAGGTCAAACTTCTTATTAATTTTTTCTAAATCAGTCAAAATATCCAACTGCTCAAAGTTGCCAGATCCGACGTCGTAATGTTTAGCAGGGGAGTTTAATAAAAATTTATCTGAGTCATAACCATAATATTCGTAATCTTCTAGGTTATGGTCCAATAAAAACTTCAAAAAACGGCCATTTCCGCAGCCTAAATCAGCAATTTCTTCAAATCCATCGAATCGACTCATTTCGACTAAAGTTTCCCAGACTTTTTCCCAACCTGGCCAGGCCGATTGTCTGGTTTTGTCGAATTCTCCACCAATTTTTTGGTAAAAATCTTTATTTAACTGGATAATTTCATTAAATGCTCTAAAATTCACCGTAATGGCTAAAACCTACTATATAGACGTAAAATCGCATAAAGACTCACTGATTTCAATTATAGAAGAATTGGGCGAATTAGAAAGCACAACCGACCGTGATATAAGAAAAGTCTTTAGAAAGTATCCCAAAAACGACAATGGATTATTCAAAAAAAGCGATATCGCCTATGCATTTGAACAATTCGAAGAAGACGGTGAATTAGATTTAAGTACTGAAAAATCTGACAAAGTTAAACAGATTCTAAAAATGAAAGCCACTCGAACAATTTCAGGAGTGACCCCGGTGACTGTTTTAACAAAACCATTCCCCTGCCCCGGCAAATGTATTTTTTGCCCGAATGACGTACGCATGCCAAAAAGCTATCTTTCAGATGAACCAGGCGCACAACGTGCAACTAGGAACCGTTTTGATCCATATGCACAAACATACAACCGTTTGCTAGCTTACAAAGCAATGGGACATCCGACTGACAAAATTGAATTAATAATTCTTGGTGGAACATGGACTTCATACCCCGAAACTTATCAAATTTGGTTTGTGAAAAGGTGTTTTGATGCAATGAATGATTTTTCACAAATAACAGCCGATGACATTTATGATTCCGAGCCCGATACACCATTTGATGAAAATTCGCTCGAAGAAATACATGGCGAGAAAATTGATAAAAGTTATAACCTAGTTGTTTCTACAGCACTAATACCAAAACGTGAACAAGCTAAAACTGAAACAGCAACGTGGGAAGAATTATTCGAATCACAAAATAAAAATGTTGATGGCGAAAATAGATGTGTCGGATTAGTTATCGAAACGCGCCCTGATGAAATAAACGAAACCGAAGTAATTCGAATTAGAAAACTTGGAGCAACTAAAACACAAATAGGATTCCAAAGCTTAAGCGACAAAGTTTTAACTTTAAATAAACGAGGACACGATGTGCAAACAACTCGCGATGCCGTAAATCTTTTACGAAAAGCAGGATTTAAGATTCACGCGCACTGGATGCCAAATTTATTTGGATCAACTCCCAAGCTCGATATCGAAGATTTCGAAAAAATGTTTACAGACGGCGACTTCATGCCTGATGAATTAAAAGTTTATCCATGTTCATTAATAGAAAGTGCTGAACTTATGGTCTATTACAAAAATGGACTATGGCGAGCATACACCGAAGAAGAACTTTTAGAAGTTTTAAAAAACGTTTATAAAAATACAGCTGAATATTGCCGTATAACTAGAATGATTCGAGATATCGGATCTCAAGACATTGTTACCGGAAACAAAAAAACAAATTTGCGCGAACTAGTCGAACGTGAACTTGCAAAAGAGAATGCAAAAATAAAAGAAATTCGTTACCGCGAAATTAAAAATAAAAAAGTTAAAAAAGATGATTTGGAAATAAAAGTGGTTGAATACGAAACTTCGGTTTCTAAAGAATATTTTTTGCAATACATTACAAAAGAAAATTTAATTGCAGGATTCTTACGTTTATCACTTCCAAAAAATCATAGCGAACACTTTATAAGCGAATTAAAAGATTCAGCAATAATTCGCGAAGTTCACATTTACGGAGAAAGCGTTGAAATCGGAAACACACAAGAAGGTAAACCACAACATTTAGGTTTGGGCAAAACATTAATTGCAAAAGCAGAAGAGCTCGCAATAAAAAATAATTTCAAAAAAATATCAGTAATTTCTTCGATCGGAACTCGTAATTATTATAAAAAGTTGGGATACGAATTAGAAGATTTATATCAAACTAAACTTCTCAGTTAATATACCTGCCCGCTTAATCAAATCGATTCCGCTAGTGTCTGTATGCTCTGCTTGATAATAAATTTCTTTTACTCCAGCTTGAATCAACGATTTTGCACATGTATAGCAAGGAGAATTTGTAATAAAAAAGATCATTCCATCAATTTTTAGTCCAAGCTTAGCGCATTTCGCAATCATATTCATTTCAGCATGAATCGAACACACTTTTTGAAATTCACGACCTTTTAAATTTTCGATTTCACGAATACATAAACGTTTTCCATTTTCATCAAAATTTTGGCAATACATTTCACCTTTAACTGTTTCATTAAAAGATTTAATGTAAGTAAATTCGCCATCAGATTTAATAAATTCATCATTAATATCCTTGTGAGATACATCAAACTGAATAACTCCTACGCATCCAACTTTATATCCGCATGATGATTTATTAGATATACGTGAGGCTTTCGCCATAAATTCACTTTTTTGTTTTTCGTTAAGGGAAATTTCCACACACCGATTCTAATTTGTTTTACAAATTTTTAAAAGGTGGACCAATACTGGTCCACCTCTTGTTATGGCTATGGGCATGTTTTATTTAACATCAAGTACGGACACATCTGCTGCATCATTTCGATTAAACAGATTTTCTACTTCTTCACGGTCATCGTCATCAGAATTTACTCCGACTAAAATTGATCCGTTTTTAATAGCATCCTCATATCTTTTTGCTTTAACTTCATCAAGACCGAGTTCTTTTAATCCAGCTACTAAACCACCTGCCAAAGCTCCGGTTAGAGCTCCAGAAGCGGTTGTTCCTGCAATTCCGGTTATACCTAAAGCTGCAGCAACTGGACCTGCTATAAATATTGCACCGATTCCTGGAATGGTAAGTGCTCCAAGTCCTACTAAAAGGCCTAGAACTCCTCCAACTACTGCACCAGTTTTAGCACCTTGTGCTATACCATGTGATGCGTCATTGTCTATTTTCACATCTCCATTAACAACATCTTCACGACTTATAACTGTGACTTCGCTCGGGGAATATCCCATCGCGGTTAAATCATCGATTGCTTCGCTTGCTCGTGAAACAGAATCGAAGATTCCCATGATCATTTTATCTTTGGCCATTTATGATTCACCTCCAAAGGTTTCCAATTATTTAACTGAACTCAATATAATTTAAGAAAATAATAATGAAGTTAGAAATTTGTGAAAAAGTTGTAAGAAAAGGTCAGAGGTTCTTACGCAATTCTTGCGCTAATTCTAAAGGAGGCATGGTGATATCCTGATAATTCCAAGTGTTAAGGCCTTCTTTATGTGGAAGCAAAAACATATGAGCGTGAGGAACACTTTTACTTGCCTTCATGCCTTTTGGAGCCCGCTGCAAAATCCAAACATTTTCTATATTTAAAACATCTCTTAATAATTTGATCCCAATTTTTGCTAATCGCTGCATGTCGGTCCATTCCTCTTCAGTAATTTCTTCGAACGATTCGACATGTCTTTTGGGAATAACCATTAAATGCCCGTCTATATATGGAAATAAATTCACAGTTAAAACAGCATTGTCGTTGGTGGTTATAATATATTTTTCACGCAAATCGCAAAAAACACATTTACCGGTATTGGTCCAAATATCACCGTATGTTCCTTTTTTACGTGCATTATAATCGCTATAATCTTCCATTAGGCAGTTTTAGTCTTTCAGCGCAGTAAATTTCTCAGCTTCGCTCAAGACTTCTTTAAATAATTGACGAACACGAATTCCTGCAGCTTTTCTAATTAATTTGCTAGAAGATAAATTTGGCGACTGAGGAGGAACCATCACGATCTTGCCTCCCCAACTTTTCACTTCATTCAATTCGGAATTCTCATCTATTTTATTCCACCCTTCGTCGACCGTAAAGAAAATATCCGGTTTTAGTTCTTTTAATATCGGAGTAACGGATTCGTCGTCAAAAATTACTATATAGTCGACGAATCCAAAAAATCCCATTAATTCTGCACGAGACCTCTCGTTAATAATCGGACGTCCCCTTCCCTTTTGCTTTCGAATAATTTTGTCAGAAGGTATAGCTAAAACTAAAGTGTCCCCTAATGAACGAGCGCGATTGTAAAAGCGAGCATGGCCTGCATGTAATAAATCACATGCCCCTGATGATAAAACGATTTTCTTTCCATTCCTTCTAAGCTTCTCGCCGAGAGATTTCACATCTGAACGTTTGATTAACTCTGCATAATATTTTCTAGAAAAAAGATTTAGATCGCTAGAATGTTCACCAAAATATAAACTTTCTTCACGAACACTTGTTTTTATTCCTGAAAACTTATTTTTTGACCAATTTCCTTTTGATAAATCGATTGTAACTTTTCCAAAAAAATATTCGATTATTTCTTTTATTTTCAAATCGGCAACTCCATTTACAATACCTGCAGCCGATACAAACGGCCGGGCCTTAGGCTCTTTTATAATTCTTCCACCATATTTCTTAATCAATTTTTCTTCTGAAGGTTTCCTTAAATGACTTTTCCAATCCTGGCCGAGTGTATAAACTACATCTGGCTTTAAAGCGCGTAAAATAGGCAAAATATCTTTTTTGTTCATATAAACCGTGTGATCGACAAAGTCGAAATACTCTAAAAGTTCAGCTCTGTTTTTTTGGTCGATTAGTGGAAAACCTTTACCACGCATTTCGCGATTTGATTTATTTGTAGCAACCCCGACAACCAATATATCTCCGGCTTGTTTTGCTTTTAGCAAATATAGGGCATGGCCACTGTGAATTAAGTCAAATGTTCCATATGTAAATACAATCTTTTTATTTTCTTTTTGTGAAAGTTTTTTAAGTGGAGATAAATCCCTAATATCTAAATGCTTTTTTAAGATGTCTTTCTCGTGGTCCACATCTGACATTATATTAAATTTTAAGTCGGAATATTTAGGACTTGCCCAGGAATTATTAAAGGATTTCCATTTGCAAGATAAGAAACGTTATTTGCATCGGCAATTTTGTGCCAATCGGCACCATTACCATAAACAGCTTCAGCAATTTCCCAAAGCGTGTCACCCCTTACGACGGTGTGCGATCCCGCTTTAATGTCGCCATGTTTGTAATCATTGGCGCGCCAAGAGCCATTATTCACAGTCATAACATTGTTAGTCTGTGTTTGGATATTTTGCGAATCAGTGTTGGCATCATTCGCTTGAGCTATGCCAGAGCCTGTATTTGAGTTTGAACTAGTTGAACTCGCACTTGTAGAACTTGATCCTGACACAGTATCTGGTTTGGTCATAACTATTCCATCTGAATCACCTGCATTTTCCCATTCATCCGCTCTGGATGTAGAAACGCCACCAGCGATTCGACCGTTTAAGTCAGTAACCATACCTTCATAATCATCAACATTCGGTTCATTTGTAATTTGAACGCTGGCTGTCGGGGCACCATTGCCTGTGTTAGAACTATCTCCTCCACTAAAATACCTATAAGAAACATAACCCGCTGCGATAACCAAAAATCCTGCAATTATTGCAGCAATAGCAATCGCACTAGGCCTAATTTTCCCATCTTCTTCAGTAACGCCATCCTTCACAAAATCGTCTCCGCCATCTTTAAATTCTGGTTCTGTTTGCGTATCAACCGGCTCAACTTCTTCTTTAGGGTTTGTTGTTACTACTTCCGTTTGTGGATTTTCTGTTTGTTGCAATTGAGTTTCAGGCTGAACTACAAGTTCACTTTTAACATTAGTGCTTGGTATATTTTCCAGATTTTCATCTGACTGATTAGGGTTATTTAAATCAATTGTGCCTGATTCAGGCAAAATATTTTCTGGCATAAAAACTTTGAGGCAGGAGGATTAACTTTTGTTAAGTCCAATGTATATCAGTTACAAAAAAATGTCTAGTAATTTGTGTAAGAATTTTATTTACTCCTCGAGGAAACTCATTATGAGTAAATTTATTTTTCTAAAATATTTTTTGAGTATTAAACTTTTTCTAAATAGAGAAAATTATTTAGACCAAAAGGTTATTCGGATTTATATTTTTCTCGAAAAAGGTATTTTCGTACAAATCTGCCATAGTCAGTAATATATCAAATATAGGAAGAAAATCTTTCGTGGCGGGAATGACGGGGCTCGAACCCGCAACCTTCTCCGTGACAGGGAGACACTCTAACCAATTGAGCTACATCCCCAAAAAAGCTTAAAAATGACTGCTTTTTGGATTGAAATACGATTAGTGGGTTTGTTTAGGTTTGTCAGGCCTCTCCATAATCAAATCGCATGGATATTATACAAAAGATCAGTCACTATGTGTAGTTATCAAATAAGAAGTCGGAATTTGCGCTAATAACCTAGCCGGACAGCTTTTTCGCTCTATTTCACCTTTTGCAAGCTTACTATATAGATCAGCCTTCGATTCCCCCATAACCAGCAAAATCGCAACTTGCGTTCTAAGCATTAATTTTCGCGAAGCACTCATTCTTTCAGGTGGAGGTTTAGGCGAATCGGTCATAAACATAAAATATTCTGATTCATCGTCATAAGAATGGTGGTTCGGATAAATTGCCCCGATATGACCGTCTTCTCCACCGCTTAAGATTACCAAATCAAATTTGCCCCCATTAGCAGCCAACTCATCTGAATATTTTTGAACGCCAAAATCAGAAGATGCGCTATCAAGCACAAATGGATGGCAATTCTCGCCACGGATCAAACCTTTTTCCCGTAACACACTTAAAAGAACTTCGTCGGCAATACGGTAATTGCTCTCGGCATCGTCTAGCGGAACTAACCTTTCATCGACCATATAAAAGTGAACTTTGTTCCATGGAATATTAGTTCTGTGGCTAAGAAGTTCGAAAATCGCCCCGACGCTTCGGCCTCCGCATAATGCGAAATTTACTTTATCTTGTTTTTGGGCAAGCTCAGTTAGGGTGTTTTCTATAAGTTGAGCGGTATAAGTATTCAGATGTTCTATATCTGGATTGTATTCGACTGCCGTAAATCCCTTCATATTTTTGATTCTAACATTAAATTCTTTGTACTATAATGTGGAAGAGTTATATATCGCGCGGTTGGACGCTTCACTTCGTTCAGCTAACAACCGCAGTAGAAGACACAATATATTTGCGGTTGTGGCGAAGTTGGTATCGCGTTTCCTTCCCAAGGAAAAGATCACGGGTTCGAATCCCGTCAGCCGCTCCAGATTATTCAAAAATAACGGTATCCCCTTTAGCCGTAATCCTTACACTTTTAACAATATCGGCCATTTTATTCTGTATCTCAATAGATTGTTCTCCAGTAAATTCCTTTATAGTCCCAGGTTCATAATTCGCATACTGACTTTGTGCGATCCGCGTCTGAAACTCGTAACAGTTGCTTCCCGTAAAAAGCCTTAAAACTTCTCCGGTAGAAGAACTTCCGGCAGCCGCATCATTAATGCCGCCAAAATAGCTTATCCAATAGCCGTCTCCCCTTGCTTCGTTGGACATTATATCTTTATAGCCATCTGGACGTGTTACCAAACACAAATCCTTAGCATCTAAATCCTTACGTTCATAAATTCGAACACCTGCACTCTGAAAATTTGTGCCATCATAAGCAATTCCCTTATAAAATAGACAATCATTAAAATTTTCATCACATGGTGGAATCACACTATTATTCGGCATCTGACTTTTATCAGTGGCCAGGCCAAAATCATCAGGTTGAACAAATGTAATTTCGTTTAAAGTAATAACTTTGCCTTCTATAATATTGGGCCCTGCTGGCTCTGAGGATATATCTTCGGGCATTTCTACACTTTGCATCTGACTTTGATTGGTGCGGTTTGTATACAATTTCCAGGTAAAAAACCCGCCGACACTTAACAATAAAATCGAAATAATGGTAAATATATGTGGTTTTGAAACCATAAGCGCAGTATAACCCTCACATCGATTAATGCAAACTATGGTGATAGAATATAGAAGACCCGCCTGTAGCTTTCCGGCCGCTCTAGCTCAACGGCAGAGCAATGGTATCGTAAACCATAGGTTATCGGTTCAAATCCGATGGGCGGCTCCACTTACTATGATGAAAATCTTTAAGAATACTAATATTAAGAATTTCCAGAAAAATGTGAACGCGGTGGTAACTCCATCAATGCCTACAAAAAAATCTTCAAGAAAAGCCTACCTTATAAGACGAATTATTTTCACAAATCTTTTAAGTATCGCAGTTATCATCTGTACATATCTTTGGATGGTCTTTTTCTTATCAAGTGTTAGCTCTTTCTGGGATTTATTTAGAGGAAAGGAAGTTTCTGTAAACCAAGACACAATTCCCCCAACAGCACCATTTTTAAGCAACGTGCCTGAAGCAACTCAAAGCTCTACATTAAATGTACAAGGCCAGGCCGAACCGGGAGTAAAGGTCGAATTATATGTTGATGGAAGCAAAATATCAGACAGCATAAGTGATTCAAATGGAATTTTCTTATTCGACAATATTCCAGTTGGAGTCTTTAAACAGGAAATGTATGTAAAAGCAGTTGATGAAGCAGGTAACATAAGCAATGAGTCAAATCACTATTCAACAGTTCAAGATACAACGGCTCCTGAGGTTGAAATTACCTCGCCCGATAAAAAGGAACTTTCATACAGAGCAACTGAACATGCATATAGAATTGCAGGAAAATCAGAACCAGGTGTCACTGTAACGGTTAACGAACAACTAGCTGTAATTAATCCAAATGGAGAATTCTTCGCAAACCTAAGACTAGAAGAAGGTGGAAATAACATCAAAATCATCGTTAAAGACAAAGCTTTAAATGAAACTGTAAATGAAGTTTATATAAACTTCAGCAAAATCGACTAATTCTTATCTCTTAACAAAAACATTGCAGTCACAATTGCTAAATTCACGCTTAATGCGGGAAAAAATAGCGAATTTATAAACTGAGAATTTACCAGCAAAGCCACCTGAAATCCGGTAAACAGAAGTGCAAAATTATCAGTACTAGAAAGTTTAAGTGACTGAAAAAACAGCTTTATATGTGCGACCGCAAAAATTGTTAAACCGATAAACCCGGTTGTAACCCAAATAAATAATATACTTGAATCTGAACCAGAATCTGAACGGTCGCCTTCACCTTCGTCGTATTTTATAAGACCCATTTCTTTTCGAATAAATCGATAGGTGTTAAATCCATAGCCAATAAAAGGATTTTCTTTCGCTACCTCGTAAGTCTCTGACCAGGAAATATATCTAAAGTAAAATGAATCTGTCGGGTCGGTAACTCCATTTAATCTGGTTTGAACGCGTGGAACCGCATAATAGACCAAAAACATTACTAAAAGTGATAAGGGAATTATCCATTTATATTTAATTAGGCCGATTACAAAAACTAAAACAGCTAATGCTAGCCATGCGCTTCGCGAAAAAGTTAAAACAATTGCAAGCAAAATTACGGCAAATGCCACGAAATATAAGGGCAATTTTTTACATTTAGCTTTAGCCTCAATAATATTTAAAATATCCGAAACCAAAACTGATAATGTTAAAACAAGAATTATTCCGGCAAAATTTGGGTCAAAATAAAGGCCAGTTAAGCGATTCTGATGCGGGTCCCACATTAAAGTTTTATCTAAAACAGTAAAGTCGGGCAAAAATATTAACTGTATAAATCCGATGACTGAAATCATCAAACCTTCTACAATAAGCGTATTTTTGACGATTTTGTAATCTAGCTCACTCGCTTTTAAATCGAGGTAAACGCAAATACCCGCCAATATATAAATCGTCCAACGTACTAAATATAAAGAAGAAACTATTAGGTCTGAAAATGAATTCAAATATCTATATGAATTCAGAGTTACGATTACCGCATACAATATAAATACCAAAATTATCTTGTAAACCGTAGGTAATTTTAATTCTTTAAGCCTCAACTCAATAAAATATTGATACGCAAAGAGGCCTAAATATGCTGTCAACAAAATATCCCAATAGTATAGGCCAATAAAAATATCACCGACACTAACTCGGGCAAAATACCCAAAAGGGAGTACTAAAATTGTTAAAAGTATGAGAAATTTTTTGATTTTTTGTAATTTTTTAACCGACATTTTTTAGTGAAAATTTTAGCACTTAAATATTTACAACTGCTAAAGTCGTAATATCCTCATCAGATTACGACTTTTTTAAATTTTTTATGCTGTAAAATCAATTAAATTTTCAAATTTGGCAGAATATTTTAGTAAAAGCCCCTAGCCCACTGTCATTTTTTGACATATTTTTTAAGGGCAAAAATTTCAGAAATTTTAACTTGCCTGAAATACCTAGTGAATTTTAATCCAACTAACATAGTGAGCGCTGCAAAAACCAAACATTCAGTTATCACAGTTAAGGCTGCGGCCGCATAGTAATCGTAAGCGGGTATAAAAATCCAGTTCATAATTCCATTAAATACAAACGCCACGCCATAAATCCACATTAAAATGGTTTTCTTCCCTTCTATTAATGCTATCCAACTAAGTGGAGCTGACAAAAAGAAAAATACTAACCCACCAGCTAAAATGTTAAATGGCACAATAGATTCAGACATTTCTCCCCCCCAGATAAGTGGAACTAAAAACCCGGAAGTTAAAATGGCTAAAATTGCTAATATTATTGCGGCGATAAAAAGATAAGTAAAAACTTTTGCCGCAAATAAACGATATTTTTCTTCTGACTCATCTTTCAGCTTTATTAAAATCGGATAAGTCGCATTCATAAAAAAAGTCGGCAACACCAGAACTACATCAAAAATTTTATAAGAAAGACTATAAATACCAACCGAAAATGGTGTCGATAAAACTGAAAGCAATAACCGATCTACATGAATCATTAAAACATTCAAAGAAAGTGCCATACCCATCGGAAAAGCATCGATTACAACGTGTTTCCAATAATTTAAGTCTACCCAACTAGTTTTTGTAGAAATGTATTCGCGAATAAAGTAAAGCGAAATTAGTGGGGCGATTGCCGATCCTATTAAATTAGCAGTAATTAAGCCAATTAAAGAACCTTGGAAAAAATAAATAGAAGCACTGGTCAAAATTAAAATTAATGAACTTCCCCATACAGAAGCTTTAGCTTGAAAATCGTATCGCAAAAATGACTGAAAAATTAATGACGCAGCACTTGATAGCGAACTAAAAACAATAAGTGGAAGGCTAATTATTATCGCCCATTTAACCAAATCGCTATATGGCATAAAGTAAAGCGATACAAGCGCGATAAGCATCAGTGCCATGCCAAATGCAAAGCGTAAAGTTAAAACTTTTGCGAAATTGGCTTTGGCAGATTCAACATTTTTAGCAAAATCCTGAACTACTATTGCGTTTACGCCAAAATCAGAAAGCAAAAAGAATGTGATTATATAAGTAGTAACTATCGAATACTCTCCGTATGTTTCTGCGCCTAAAAGACGTGTAATTAAGGCCGAAACCAAGAGTGTACTTGTCGCAGTTACAAATTTATTAATGATTTGAAAAATAGTATTTGAAGCAATTGCTTTTCTATAAGACATGAGTCTAATCAATTTTACCCTATTTAGGCTTAGTTAAAAGCGCTTGGCCGAAGTATATTTTAGCCAGTTTTGAGCATATTCCCTTTCTAGACTATTTCAATCAGGCGAGTACAATATTTAGAGTGAGCTCACTTCTTAAGCAATTAGAGAATTTCATAATAGACGTTTTAGAAACTGTCGTTATTGCATTATCAATCTTTGCAGTAATTTACCTATTTGCATTTCAACCACACGAAGTAAACGGCGAATCAATGGACGGAATCGGTAAATTCCACAACGGCCAATATATTTTGACCGATAAACTCACCTATAAATTTAGAGAGCCAGTACGTGGTGAGGTTGTGGTTTTTAAATATCCCTTAGACGAAAGATATGACTACATTAAAAGAATCGTCGGGCTGCCAGGCGAAGAAATCATGCTAAGAGACAATAAAATTACTATTTATAACGCAGCACACCCTGATGGGTTCACTCTTAACGAAGATGAATATTTAGCCGACACCGTTGTAACGAGCGGCAGAGCATTTTTAGAAGAAGGTGTCATAACAAAAATTCCAAGCGGAAACTACTTTGTAATGGGAGATAACCGGCCACAGAGCGCCGATTCACGAACTTGGGGGTTTGTTCCAAAAGATGAAATAATCGGACGGAGCCTATTTAGATACTGGCCACCTCAAGAAATGGGTCTAATTCACAACCCTGAAAATATAGAAAAATAAAATTTGAAAAATTAGCCGAAATAAAAATTATTCAGCGCTTTCTAGAGGTAATACATTAACAGCCTTTTTATCGCGTCTTACATGGCTGAATTCGACTTTTCCGTCGATTTTTGAGAATAGTGTGAAATCACGGCCCATTCCAACATTTTCACCGGCAACAAATTGGCTTCCGACCTGTTTTACCAAGATTGACCCTGGTTTTACTACTTCTCCACCGAAGTGTTTTACACCCAAGTGTTTGCCTATTCTGTTTCCTTTTTGTGATGCTGTTGCTGCTGCTGCTTTCTTATGTGCCATTGTCTATTATTTGGAAGCTTTTTTTGCTGGTTTAGCTGGCTTTTCGGCTTTAACTTCTGGTTTAGCCTCTTCTTTTACCTCAGCTTTCTTAGCTTTTGGAGCTTCTTCCCAAACTAATTCATTTTTAACATTTTTACCGAAATCTACAACCTTTAATGTAGTAATTGGCTGTCTGTGGCCTTTGTTTTTGCGGTATCTTGATTTAGATTTGTATCTTCTAACAACCAATTTATCGCCTTTTCTGTCAGAAATAACCTGTAATTTGACCCCAAAGTCGGATAAAACAGGCTCTCCTAAGGTGATATTATCGCCATTTCCGACCATCATTACCTCAACAACCGAGTCTTTTGAGATACGGTCTACAGTAAGACGTTCGTCTTTCGCGATTAAATGTTGTTTTGAATTGATTTTTACGACTGCAAAATCGGTTGCCATAACTGGGAAATGATAGCAAATCAAGCGGTTTTTAGCAATTAGAAGTTAATTGGGGCTGGCCGAGCCTCAGTTTTCATCAAAATTTAATGGCTTTTTAACAGTTTTGTAAGAATTCCTTAATCTGCCTACCCTATTCTTAATTTATTAAAGATCCTTCCGTTGCGGAGGGCTCCTTATAAAAGTGGCTCTTTATAGGGCCACATAGAACATTTACAATTCAACTAATTCAAAAAAGTATTTAGTTAAATATCCATGAAAGATAAAAAGATTATTTTGATAACAACTTTATTGCTAGTAGTTTTAGCATTAATAATTTGGGCAGCTAATTTATCAAAAACAAATGCAAGCCTAACCAACATCGTTAAAGAAAAGGATAAGCAGATAAGCCAACTACGAGCACAAGAAAATACACCTTTCGTCCATGTTAACTTTCAAGAAGCCGAAAAACGAATAATTGAAGCTATAAAGAATTCAGAGCAGTATAAATCAGAGGAAAACGACGTAGAACCGTATGCATATCTAAAATTTACAAACTCAGGGTTTATAACTGATGGGAAATGGTTTTACGGATCAATGAGATATGCAAATGTGTATAAAGAGACCGATGATTTTAATTACATCGAGGGGAAGCCTCTTGCTTCAATATTAGATGGGTATAACTATATAGTGAAATTCAATTACAAAGGAGAAATAGAAAAACTGGAGGTAATGTACTTATCACCAAACGAAAAGTGGAATCAGATAGTAAATGAACTTCCTGAAAATGTAATGCCCCAGCACCAAAAAAGTTATATGCAACTCCCTTCCGAAAACTAGAAGATAACTTGAAAGGATTAGGTCATGTTTGCTAAAGCATTAAAGATTTGCTTTGTAGCTGTTGTAATTTCAATACTATCCTTCACACAAATTATCTTTGCGCAAGAGCCCAAAGTACAAGTTTTTTTGCCTGTAATATCAGGTGGAATTGCGCAAGAGTCAGAAGAAGATTTATTCGATGCTGAATATGAACAAATAAAGGTTCTACTTGAAAAAGAGCTTCGTAACACTATTCCAAATATCCAATATAACAACCATAGTTACAATTGGATTAGACAAGACGATGACTGGATTTACGGGTATGTACTTGCAAGTATTAATCAATCTGCTCAACCAGACGGATATATTTTCTTAGTAAACAAACTGGAAAATAATATTTCAGTTGCATATATGTATACTCAGAAATTTGATGAATGGGTCGATCTTCTGCCGGATAATATTATACCGGCTGAGCGTCAAAAATATTTCTATTCATCAGCAAAATCCGCACACATTGCAGGTGATCTAGCTAGCGACTCATCTAGTGACCCCCAACTTTCGTTTCCATGGAGAGAGGGTTATTCTTGGAGATTCAATGGCGGCCCACACAATAATGCTGGCTCCGGAGTTACTAAGGAACCTTGGTCGGGTTTAGACTTTGGAATTCCTTACCAATCTGCAACTTCTGATCCAACCGACACTACGGTTGTAACATCCAGAGATGGATATGTATTAATTATTGAACCAAATTGCGCCGTAACAATAGGATATGAAGATGGGTGGTCATTAAGATACCTTCACGTTAGTGAAATTACAGTATTCGAAGGACAATTTATTGAAAGAGGGACAAAGATAGCAAAAGTTGATACCGACAACCCATGTTATTTAGGCCCAGAGGATGGACCACATTTACACCTCGGCCTAAAATACAATGGAGATTTTACAGATTTTGATGGTAAATATATCGGCGGATGGTTGGTTAATAAGAGCACTTCTATATATCAAGGAACCTTAACCCTTGGTTCTATTGCCACCCTACCGGCATCGAGCACAAAAGTTGGAAGAGGCTCTAGTTATGTAGAAAATAGGGGTTTCATTGGGAGCCAATGGTTTATTGGACCTGTCGTTTATAAAAAGCCAACTGTCGGAGTAGGCGTCTGTATAGAACCGAATTCATGCTACCAACTAAATACTGGTTCTGTATTACAAACTTCTTCAACCAACCAAATCAGCTATATAATGCCAGCTAAAGGCTATATGGTTGAATTCCGCAAGGATATGACACTAAATATTTCAACAGCTAATACTGATGCAACAAACGTGAATTTTAGCTGTCTTGATTTTGATGTAACCGATTTTCAAAATTATAACTTTCCTAACACTAACCTTAAACTAAAGGACTACTCTACCGACATACAAATCCAACAAGGAACATGTAACCCAAATGACCGGCCAACAAAAACAGGATCAACAACATCACCTACAAATCCGACACCGACAGAACCATCGACAAATTATGGATGTAACAACCAAACAACAGGAGTCAAATTCCTAAATAACTCAGGTAGCTGCTTCTATATGACCGCCGGCAAAGCTAGCCTTCCATTTAGCCCAACCAAAATTGAAGTACTAGATACGGTTCGGAAATACGATATATCGATATGCAATGCAAAGGGAGAATGCGACGAATTCAACAATAGCGCAAGCATCGACCACTCATCTGTATCACGCCCTTTTACAAGAGTTGAAGTAACTCCTCAAGGATTAGTAAGCAGTGATGCGGTGGGTTCATGCAAAACGAGTACAGGGCGTAAAGTCCAGTTTTCAACAATGCAAAATGGCGTAAAGTATTACACCGATCGAAGCTATACAGTTAAGAATGTGGATAAACTTGAATTGATTGGCATGAAGTTTCTGATGACGCCAAATGATGATAAATATAATGGTGATCCAGAATACATTACGTGCGACATCAAAAAGACCACACAAATTGTAATAGCAATAGATGGCCGTGTTAGAACTTTATCGAGCTGGATGAGAAGCATGCCATACGAGCGAATGAATCGTGAAATCGGAGTCACTGACAACGATATGCAACACTTCGACCTGTATGCATGTACACAAAAAGCTGGCTACAAATTAAGACTTGGGGGACCTCAATCCGATGGATCAAGCAACATAAAAAGCAACTACATCATTATATTCCGAGATGCAGCCCAAGAAAAAGCTACTGACTGTTCGGCAAAGTTTAATGTTCCCCCAGACCAACCAGTGCTCAAAAGTGTTGAAGTCACAACGACTTTAACATCTGCGCCACTTCTCGAATGGAGCATGTCGGATAGAAACTTCACAGACGACTATCTCGAAGCTTATGTAAAAGTATGGAAGGATGACCAGCTTATAAGTACACCTGATTGGCTACCAATTGGTGTAACACAATGGATTCCTTTGTGGAATGACCCGGGTTCATATAGAGCCCAGGTAGTTGTGCGCGACAGCAAAGGAATCGAAGTACTTTCGAATGAGATACAATACCAACTTTCAGCACCAATTGAAGCTTGTGTTGTTTATACAAACTAGTTTGAATTAGTTGAAAATGCCAGAAGTGGAGAAAACTTAATCTATCCTAATCGGATAAATTAAATCTCTGCTTCTGGTTCTTTTTTACATTTACTTAAGAGTAAATTGCAAAACCGAAGCTCCCAAAGCTGAAGCTTGATCAGCAGATGCGACCTTAAAATAAGCCGTTTTAGCTGAATATAAATTCTTATCTTCGCTATCTGGGTACCAAAGATACTTAGCGATCATTACTGCAGCATCTGATGTTCCAGGAATTGGAGTTTCAACAACAATTTCACATCCTTCCCCACCGGTTTCTCCTTTAGATGTACCAACTGTAATCTCATCATTTGATGTTTGTCTGAATCCCTCACTAAAAGCTTCACAAGCTTTATAGTTTGTTTGGCCAAAACCAGGTCCAGCTTGCACTGATACCCAAATTCTTTCTGCCTGAACGGCTTTGGTATTGGGGTTTTCGTATACAGAAATTTCTCCGTTTTCCGGGGTTATTGAAGTATAAGTTGATGGATAATAAAAAGCGTAATTATCTCCCGATTCTATTTTAAATAGAGGCTGGTTGGCTTCTTGGACATCTCTTTTCATGCCCCGCATAATAAAAAGTACAAAACCTCCTATGACTACAGCAATAATCAATAGGGTTATTATAATTTTTTTATTCATATAAAAAGTATCAGGGATTTTAAAGCTAATTACAACGAGTAGAAATAAAAAAACCGCCGCAAGGTGTAGATAAAAACACCTCACGGCGGTCAGACTCTATGATCAGTAATACCGATTTGGGTAATCCCTCGGCGGTTGCGTCACATAAAGCAGATTCTCGGCCAAGTTCTGTTCAAATCGCCCATTGAGCAGAATGAAAACCTCTCCGAGTGGTCTCTCGAGCGTAACGATGTTATGCTCGTCAGGTGTTACATGCAGCCAAAGTATTCCGCCGCTAGTAAACCATTCAGCACCGGGTGTGTGACCCGACGTCGAATATTGAGTCTCGAGATACCCCCACATAAAAGGGTTTTTCTTATATTCTTCTCGAAACTTGATTAACGCAGCCTCGACCTTTTTGGCCCATTCGTTCCGCAGCTCTGTGGCCTTTGCCTTCGATTCTTTGGTAATCATTCCCCCTCCATATTGAAGTTTTTTACCACAGCATCCAGAATCGGACGATGGGCGGACTGCAGGTCAGACGCAATCTTGATATGCGCGGAATCGCTCTTTTCCTGCAAACCAAACAACACCAAAATTTCATTAATGGCAGGCCCAGTTGCGGGATATTTGCCATATTGATCACCGCGAACGATGATCTTATATTCTCCGTCCTTATCGGCCTCGTAGCAGAACATTACTAAACCTGCGCCGTTCAACCGATACCCACCGGGGTCAATAACGATGCTGATAGCGATCTCGTGGATGCTCTTCTTCAACAATTCCTTCACCAACTTATCACACGGTGGAATGGTACCTTTCTCCGCTTCCGGATGCATCATGGTGGTGAAAATAAGAATCGCCTTCAAAGCCTCAACAAGTTTACCCAACCTCTTTAGAGTCAACATCTTCGGTTCCTTTTCTATTGGGATGGCTTTATTCGCACACGAAAACTGGGTGCATTATATATTTATTAACGAAAGTAGTCAATACTATGGGACTAGTGGCGGACCTTAAAGAACTTAATTGGAATCGGATTTTTGAGTTTATATTGAAATTTGTGTAGTTTTCGACTTGATCTTCCCAAGTCTCATCAGTCACTAAGTGAGAACTACTCCAACGTTATCTCTTTATTTTTTAAAAATTCCGATATTCCGGAAAAAGAGAAGCCACGTTGGCGGCAAGCTTTTCAGCTTTTGAGAAACTATCTACGCCGAATTTTTCACCAGCAATTCTTTGAGCCGAGATTCTGGCTTGGGTTGCAAGTGATACTGCTGAAGAACAGCGTTCAACGCTGGACCGGTTTTCGGATAATGGCTGTACTGATCGTAATCAAGTACACGAAGCGTTTCTTCGCTCTCGTTATATCCCAGGCGGAGACCCGATCCGTTCAATCGGAAGTCGCGTTGCTGCAAAATTTGCAATGCTGTTGCTTCAAGGCCAATGCGGGTCGCAGTGTTGATCAAAGCCGAACATGCTGGACCGAAAGTGATCTCTTCCTGGGAACAACGTTGCCCAAGAGCAATCATTTCTGGTAATGCATTGACCAAATTCTGAAGTGTTACTTCATTCACTGGACGGGACATGTAGATATTCCTTTGTTAAATGTTCTAAGCACAATATTCATGCAAGCATAGCAAGAATTAGTTGATATTATACGTTTTTTTGCGAAAATTGTCAATACTATAGGACTAATGGTGGACCGAATGGGACTTGAACCCATGACCCCTTCCATGCCATGGAAGTGCTCTGGCCAACTGAGCTACCGGCCCGCGTTTACGCGATTTCTAACAAGTCCCAATTATACGCGAATTTATAATTCTCTGCTAATTATGGTGTTGTCTGCGATTCGCTCGTTGGGAATGGCCGACCTTCTGGCTGGTCGAATTGCTCAAACATAGTGCTGCTCATTCTTATGCTCGATAAGATTATTAAAATTATGACGATTATAGGAAGTAGGATTATGTACCACCAGCTGTCTTTGTTCATATTCATATAATAGATATGTACCAGTGTGAATTCAAGTAACTATCTAGCTCAACTTCACAAATTATATATAATAGATTTAATGCCACTTAATCCTGAAGGAAATTCCGAAGTAGAATCAATAATTCCAGCTAACGAACCAACCCCACAAATAAGGCCAAATCAATTCACATTACAAAACGATGTAATTCCAGATCAATTTGTTGCCTTACCGCTTACGGCAGATGTAGACCCAGCAACAGAGACAAATCCAAGTGATTTTAGAATGATGAACCAATCTAGTCCAATTCCGAACCAATACGAGCTGGTAGCACGACCAAAAGTAACAAGCATTTCGCCTACTACTGCCGAGAGAGCCTACGAATCTAGAGCTGCTGCTCCGCAAGTAGCACCTAATAGGCCAAAGAAATTCGATCTTATAAACGAATCTCGTCCAATCGATAAAAGGTTTCAGCTACAAGAAGCACCTAAACCAGAGAGTAAACCAACAGCCATAGAGCAAATGAACCCGGAATATTGGGGCGGAATATATGGTCGAATAAACCACAAGCAAATAGTCGCAGAATACCTGGAAAACAGAAAAAAGCCTGTAACAGACGAAGATAGAATGCCAGAGTGGAGCGCACTCGTAAAACTTAAAGGGCTGATCGATTATTCAATAATAACAAAGGACTTAAGTAACCCTAAACTCCGAAGGAAGCCTGCAATATTTACTAATTATGCGTCTATTGCTGCAGACAGAGGAAGATATGACCCAAAAGAATTAGAAAAAAGAGGGATTTTATTACCTAATAATAACCAATTCAACATACTAGATGAGAGAGAAACAGATCCGCAAGCGAGAGAAAGATTTATTAGAGACTTCAAAAGAGAAGTGGATGAACTATGCGAGCTACAAGATACCTATAAAAAGGTTAAGCGTAGAATCTTAGATGATTTCGACGACGAAGATTGGTCAGATACATTAGATTATTTAAATAACATGTTATTTGGAGCCGCTGCTAAAGAAAATCTGGATTTTAATATGATATCCGCTCTTAGAATGGTTCTTCCTAGCATAAGAGAGGATTTAATAAAGCATGGTCAACTGCCTGATATGGCCGCCGAGCAAGCAGAAACCCGGCGAAGACACCAAGAAGCAAAATCATTCGATTATAAGTCGGTACCATATGAAATAACTATGCAGGCTGATGCAACTATGATACCTATAGCTAATGAACCTATGGTACGCGATGTCCTAGCAAAAACTATTCCTGGATACTTTCACGGATTTCTAGACAAAATTGAATTTAATAGAAATGGCCGAAGCAGAGTCATAAACGGTGAAGAATATGTTACACGTGGATACAACGCTCCTTCGCATATCAACAGTAAAAAACAAGTAGTTAGCAACAGTCTTACGATACATGATGCATATTGGGTCGATAAAGACGAATATGAAAGTTTAGGCACAGCAAGCCAGCAGGCATATACGATTGTTCAGCATGACAGTTTAGGATCGCTTATTGTTCACGAAGCTGCACACACCATATTTGCCAATCTATCAACAGCCGAACAAATAGAGTGGATGAGAATTTATGAAAATGAGATTAAAGATAACCCTGAATTGGTTCCACTTCTAAGAAGATATAAAGATAGTGGCCAAACACCTGAGAATGAAGCATTCGCAAGACTTTACAATATGGTAGTGCGATATCCTTCAGAGGCTATGGCCCAATTTAGGGGAGCATCCGAATTCCTTAATAATTTAATTATAAATTACACCAGCGAAGAGCAGCTTCGATTGATAACTGATCAGCTGGCATCACATGTAGAACATAACCATCTTATTAATGAAA
Organism: uncultured Candidatus Saccharibacteria bacterium; assembly: GCA_965230915.1. Taxonomy (GTDB): domain Bacteria; phylum Patescibacteriota; class WWE3; order 2-01-FULL-39-13; family 2-01-FULL-39-13; genus CAYHDM01. Next base: position 601,428 of record OZ246395.1, read on the forward strand.
TCAGAACTCGCTATGGTCCCCCGACTTCCCCTACCGGCAACACGTTAGCTAATCAAGATATACTAGGTTAGTATTGTGATTTTTATCACATACCACTCAGTATCGCTAAATTAGAAAACACCACCATCAGAGAATAAATCTAACTGACGGCGGCCATTTTCTAAGAATAGATTTTCAAAGCTAAAACTATAAGGCTATTTTAAATTCCTTTCCAACATTCATTTCTGTCACGAGTGCTTTAGATTTGATATCCTCTGAAAATTTTTCTACTGCTTTTTTGTAAAGCTCATTTTCCGGATATTCAACCGTAATTTTTGCATCCCAGGCGACGTTAGTTTCCTTTCTAAGTTTCTGAATTTCGCGAATCATTTCACGAGCAGCACCTTCTATTTCTAATTCTTCGCTTACTTCTTTGTTTAAAAATGCTTCTAAATGGCCTTCTTTCGCACTAAGCCAATTTTCTCCTTTTGGCATAGTTTCTGAGAATACAATTTCCTTAATATTGAGTTCATCCTTAATAATCTCTAAAAATTCATTTGGCAGCGTCAACTTTTCGCCTTTGACATACATTTCTGATAGCGGTTGTCGCACCGGGAGCTGGTTTTTCTTGCGAATCGCGTTGCCTAATGATGCGATGGTCCTTGCACTATTCATGTACTCAACGAGGTCTTTGTTATTTTCACCCGCGTCTTTATCGTACTCAGGATAGAAAGTTAAGTGAACAGACTCTTCTTTTTCACCATTAGTGCTATCAGGTAAAACTACTAGTTGCTGGTACATACTTTCTGCCATAAATGGAATTAATGGAGCCGCACCCTTAGCAAACCTAACAAGCACTTGATATAAAGTTCTTAAAGACTCTAGGTCTCCGGATGAAATACGTTCGCGGGATCTTCTTACATACCAGTTTGATAGATCATCAACGAACTCTTCTACTGAACGAACAGCCGGAGGTATCAAATAGCTTTCCATACTGTTAGCAAACTCTGCCAAGAATTGATCAAGTCGAACTTTAATCCATTTGTCTAAAACGTTATCCGATTTCTCGTCACCAGAATTAAATTCAAAATTATTCAGTTCAGCGTAAATTAAGAAGAATACAACAGAATTCCAAAGTGGATTTAGAACACCACGTGATTTATTTCTAAGCTCGTTGTCATCAAAATTTGCATTCTCACCTACCATTAAAGGCGATGCCATTAGGTAAAGACGTAAAGCATCTCCACCAATACTCTCTATAAGCTGTTTTGGATCTGCATAATTGCCATAGGTTTTGCTCATTTTTCGACCATCATTACCGGCTAAAACCCCAGTACTGACAACGTTTTTGAACGAATTAGTACCAAAAAGCGCAGTTGATAGTACATGCATTACATAAAACCATGCCCGAACTTGCCCTATATACTCGACTATATAGTCTCCAGGGAAATTCTGTTCGAACTTATCTACATTTTCATATGGATAATGCAGCTGTGCGTAAGGCATCGAACCTGCTTCAAACCAAGAATCTAAGACATCAGGTATACGTTTGTACTCTTTTCCATCAATTGAAAACTTTATTTGATCAATATATGGTCTATGCAAGTCTTTTACTTTTTGTCCAGACAATCTCTCAATTTCTTCGACCGATGAAACAACCTTTATATCACCATCTTCAGATTTCCAAACAGGCATTGGAGTAGCCCAAAAGCGACTTCGGGAAATTCCCCAGTCTGGAGCCTGCTCGATTCCAATAGCAAAGCGCCCTTCTTTTAAATGTGATGGAACCCAATTTATATTTTCATTCTGCTTTAAAAGGTCTGCCTTCATGTCTTTTACATTTACGAACCATGACTTTTGTGCACGCTGAATTAAATTGGTATTACATCTATCGTGATATGGAAACCTGTGCTTAATTTTCTCTTGCTTAAACATTAACCCGCGAGAAATTAAGTCTTCCATTATGAATTTATCGGCTTTTTTATAAAACATTCCCGCGAAGGGATTCTCGCCAGCATCACCAGCAAGCATGCTTCCATCATCTGAGACGGTTAACATAATTGTTAAACCATAATGTCTACCCATATCAGTATCGACCTCACCAAAACCAGGCGCTGAATGAACAGTACCTGTACCTTCTTCCATATTAGCCATACCTTCGAAGTCATAGACCTTAAATTCGCCTTCTTTAGACTTATAGAATGTATAAGGTGGGGTGTAATCTAAACCAATAAGATCAGAACCCTGAATGGTTTCTAATACTTTATATTCGCGGTCGCTAAAAACATTCTCTAAACGTGCAGCCGCTACTATAAATTTCTCGCCATCGCTCTCAACTAATAAATATTCGGCTGTGCCATCAACTACTAACGCTCTATTAGAAGGAAGAGTCCATGGAGTTGTAGTCCAAGCCAATATATTTGCACTTTTAAACTTACCTTCTGTCGTTATTGGAAACTTAACAGTTACCGCTGGATCTTCGACATCTTTATATGAGTTATCCATCGCAATTTCAAAATTGGATACAGGAGTTCCACAAGTTGTACAATAGAGGGAAGTTCGTACTCCTTCATATATATATCCCTTATCATAAAGAGTTTTGAATGCCCACATAACCGACTCCATATAGGCAGTATCTGTGGTTCTATATGCATTTTTCATATCAACCCATCGGCCAATACGATCTACGTACCATTCCCACTCTCCAGAAATTCTATCGGTATAGCTATAGCAAGCTTGTATAAATTTATCCAAACCATACTTTTCTATGTCTTTTCGATTCTCGATACCGAGTTCCTTTTGAACTTTATTTTCAACAGTTATACCTCCGGCGTCCCAGCCCCATAATCTTTCGACTTTTTTACCTTTCATTGTCCAATAACGTGGAATTATGTCTTTAGCAATTGAACCCAGGATATGGCCATAGTGAGGCAATCCCGATATAAACGGCGGCCCGTCATAAAATACGTATCTATTATCGGCAGGTCTTGAATCTATTGATTTCTCAAAAATCTTATTTTCTTTCCAGAATTTGAGAACGTCGGCCTCCATTTGAGGTATTGTTTGTTCGTTTGGCTTTTTAAATTTCGCCATAAATCTCCTTAAAAAATAAATAAAAAAAGCCCTTGCACTTCAACCAATCAAAATTAGATTGATAAAAGTACAAGGGCCTAAATTGCTCTACGGCGGTACCACCTTGTTTTCCCTCTTAGAAAGAGGCTTAATTACAACGATTTCGGGCTTAACCGGAAAGTTCTACTTGCAAATCCTAAAAGGAGATCGCTTTCTTCTTTCTGCTCGCAGCTGATAACTGCTCAAACGCAATACTATAAGGATATAGGCTTAAATTAAAAGAGTCAAATAAAAAATAAAACCTGCGAAAGTTGAGAGTGGTCACCCACCGAATTGAGATGTAAACATCTCAAAACTCAACTTCCACAGGTTTAGAACAGGAGAGCACTAGGCTATTTTGTGTATGTGGCAAGTATTTTCGCCAACTCGATGTCTCTCTCAGTTACGACAACCGGCAAACCAAGCCCTTCTACCAGGCTCTCATATGAGCACACGAAAAGATTACTGGTCCTCCTTTCATAGAGATGAAGTGATCGGTGCGAAGCTGGCAACTTTGTTCTCTCTGGAGTTCCGCGGTAATTGACAACCGCTTTCACACCGAAACCCTCATCGTATATGCCTTTGGTTTGCAGTGCCTCCATCATCGCGCCAAGATCTTCGTTCACGGCAATACGCTCGCCATCACCCCAATGAAAATCAATCTTATCAGGGTAAATATATACCAACCCTGTATAACGGGGCGGATTGCACTGGATCAAAACCCTTGGATAAATAATGTTTCCCACAGCATTTTCCTCTCTTTATGAATGGCTTGATCAAAGAAACTGGCGAAATTATAACAGATCCTACGGGCACTTCAATACTATGGGATCATGTGCCTCAAATGCAAATCTTGTTATAATTTTTATTAATGCCGCATGAAATCTTATCGAAAATTAACACGCCGATACATTCCCCAATCCTAAATGCCTCACACCGAGAATCACCTGCACTCTACGCAGCTCAAACAATAAAAACTTTCGCACAAGCCTTAACTGGGCTGTTTATACCTATATTTATTTTCACCTTACCCAATATACCCAAAATTACTGGTGATGCTGTTAAGGATGGCCTCATTTTAATTCTAATATTCTATTTAATAAGGTCGATTGCAGCTCTTTCGTTCATGAACCTTATTACAAACACAATTTTTGGGTTTTTGAACTTTAGAAAATCAATATTCATAGGCAATGTATTTTTGGCAATTTCTATGACTTTTTTAATGTTTTCGCCGTACTCTTTGGCTTTTCTATTTATGGCTTCAATAACCTATGCAATTGAAACTTGTATCTATTGGATTCCCTACCATTTATTCTTCATTAGGAAAGCCTCTAACGAGTCTGGGCAGTATGGCAAGGCGTTCGGAACTCGCTTACTTTTAGCGCAAGTAGCATCGGCCGCGGGGCCAATATTGGGCGGCTTTATTATCGCTTATTTTGGATTTACAGCCCTATTCATAATCGGTACAGTTCTAATAATTTCATCGGCAATACCAATTTTGTTTTCGGTAACGGAACATGACCATGGAAAACACAATGCACGCCACATATTTGAAAGACTGATTAAATCACGGTCACTTAGAAACGATACAATAGCAATTGCCTCGGTAGAAGGTGACGCCTTACTTTATAGCGTATTCTGGCCGATTTTACTTTTTACTATAGCCGAATCAATTTCTAAGATTGGAGTTATTACATCAATATCGGTAACTATTTCTTGCTTGGCTGCATTAATAATTGGGAATCTCGTAGATAAACGTGGCGGTAAATTTATTCATAAAATTGGGTGTACGATAAATAGTATTTTATATCTACCTCGTATTTTTCTAACTAGCGTTCAAGCTTTCTTTATACTGGACATTGTAGATAAACTAAATGGAATTTTATATGCGGTACCGTTTAATGCTGCTATGTACGAACATGCAAAATACCGTATGCACGAATCAGATTTCATAATTTATAGAGTGATAATAAGCCATTTGGCCCTAGTGGTCATATCAATAATAGCAATTGGATTAATAGTCATTCTGGCTTCATGGCAATATATATTCATTTTCATGGCTATAGTATGCCCTTTTGCCTATTATGTGAATAAAAGCTCCAAATAAAATGTTAGTCTATTAAATTCATTTTCCTGAGTATTTGAACATCGGGTAAATCCTTATAAGAATCTAATTCTGTCGCCAGAACCCATTTAAATTCCGAGTGATCATTTGTATTCAAATTTATTTGGTCAATTTCAACACCTACTAAAAATGGAACGATAATCCATCTGGCTTCGGCATCTGTAACTGAATATACATTGCCGCTTTCAAGTATTCTACCTTTGACGCCTAGTTCCTCTTGTAGTTCTCGAAGGATTATTTCTTCGGCTGAATCTTTTGTATCAATAAAGCCAGAAATAAATTCCCACTGGCCTGGAGAGAAATTCTTAGTCTCAGCTCGCTTCGCTATTAAATACTTATTGTTATGATTAATTATTCCAAGAGTTATCGCGTATGTTTTCACACTCAATCCCCTAAAGCAGACTTAGCTTCGTAATATGGATCAAAGCTGTTAGCTCTGTAAGTTAAGTACGCACTGGCAGAAATTGCCAGTAAGCATAAAAGTCCAAATATAACGTATTCTTTAATATTCATATTTTTAGAACCAATACTTAACTATTTCCTTCGTTTTATGAAGCTCCAAAGATCATTTCGGCCGGATGGTGATTCATCCTCATCTTCATCATAATCCTGAACCTGTGGTTGTGCTGGTTGAGGAGCGGGTGAAGGTGCATATGTTTGCGCAGACGAACTAGGTTTTATAGTATCTGTTTTCTGAGCATTTTGAGTTGCTTCGTATTCTGCTGCTTCTTGTTGTCTTTTTCGCTCAGCTTCTTCAGATTTTCTTATCTGCTCGCGCATTCTATCTATATCAAATTCGCCTACAGTTTCTTCATATTCAACAACTTCAATCTCTTCTACGGTTCCTGCATCGTATGTTTCGTTATCGAATCGAGTTTCTATTTGCTGTAATACTTCATCACTATTTGTTGAATAGCTTGGAAGCCCCACGGACCTAAAGTCTGAATCAAAACCAGTTGCTATAACAGTAACTTTAATGCCTTTAACTTCAGGATCAATGTTAGCTCCAAATATAATATTAGCAGCTTCATGGGCGGCTTCAGATACTATTTTTGCAGCTTTATTTACTTCAAACATAGAAAGTGAAGCATCTCCAACTATATTGATCAAGATACCGGTAGATCCCTTAATATCAACATCGAGTAATGGGGAATTTATTGCACGATTAGCAGCAACTTCTGCACGGTCGTCTCCATCGGCTTCACCAATTCCCATAAGCGCTGATCCAGCATTTTTCATTATTGTTTCGACATCTGCAAAGTCTACGTTAACTAGACCTGCTGATGTTATTAATTCAGAAATTCCATCGACAGCTTGTCCAATAACTTGATCTGCGATTTTGAATGCGTCTAATAAAGATACGTTCTCGTCTACAACTTCTAGTAATTTTTCATTTGGAATAACAATTAATGCATCTACTTTATCTTTTAATTCGCGAATTCCCTGTTCAGCCTGATTCATTCTGCGTTTCCCTTCAAAAATGAATGGCTTTGTGACGACTCCAACGGTCAAGGCGCCATTTTCTTTTGCAACTTGAGCAACAACTGGTGCTGCACCAGATCCTGTTCCTCCGCCCATACCAGCGGCAATAAAGACCATGTCTGCACCTTGAATGTGAGATTTTATTTCATTTATGGATTCTTGTGCTGCTTCGTATCCCCGTGTAGGGTCTGCACCAGAACCAAGTCCGTGTGTAGATTGAGGACCTAATTGAACTGTAACTTGTGCCGGAGTGTTTCTTAGAGCCTGTAAATCGGTATTCATTACAATAAATTCAACTCCTGCTCCTTCACCCTGTTCGATCATCGAACCGATAGCGTTTTGACCACCACCGCCAACTCCAATAACTTTTATTTTTGCCATTGAATCTGGCTTTGCTTCTATAAAAGGCATAATTTTTTACCTGTCTATATAGGAAGATATTTTAAAAATATCTTCTATATAAAAAATTACTAGCGAATTCAGAGAATTCGCGTCTAATATTATTTATAAACTAGAATCGAATTTACTAAAAAATTCGCTCTAATTCAATATTTTAAGGCAGGAAAGATTTAATAAAACTAACTACTCTGCCGCCTATTCCCCCTATATTAGCACCTCTTCTAGATGTTGTCCTTGTGTCTTCACGCATGGACTGAACAACTATTTTGAGTGCGCCAATACCAGCAGAATACGCCGGGCCTTGTATTTGTTCGACAAGGCCTGAAACGCCTGTTGGATAGCCAACGCGGACAGGAAGTTTGAATATATCACTAGCTACTTTTGTAATTCCACTTGTAAGTGCAGTTCCACCTGTAATGACAACTCCTGCAGGTAATCGTTTATCATAACCTGCTTTTTTGATGTATATCTGAACAAATTTAAATGCTTCTTCTAATCTTCTATAAACAATATCATTTAACATATTTTTGGGAACTGTTTCCATTCCAATATGTAAATCGCCAACGAATAATTCGCCTTTTGGAACACGAGCTTCTTTGCCATGTTTATCCATTAAGATGTCTCTATCGGCAAGCTCTTGTTCGGCGCTCAGTTTTAGTTTTACCCTTTCTGCATCATCAAGTAAAGAACGTAATCCAACTGCTAAATCATTTGTAATATGTTGTCCTCCGATTGGTAAAACTGCAGAATAAGCTGGCGCACCTTCTGTATAGATTACCAGACTCATTGTGCCTCCGCCCATATCTATCAAAATGCATCCTAATTCTTTTTCTGTGTCAGTTAAAACTGATTCTGCTGATGCCAAACCTGTGTATACAAGCTGGTCGACTTCTACCCCAACCTGTTGAATACATTTTGTGAGATTTTTTATGGCAGTTGCAGACCCATGAATAATATTCGCTTCAACTTCTAGGCGTTCTCCAGTCATGCTTGTTGGATCTGAAATACCTTTTTGTTTATCAACTATGTATTCGCGAGGAATCACATGCATAATTTCGCGTGACGAAGGAAGCGCAGTAGCACGAGCAGCTTCATTAACACGAGCAATATCATCTGGGCTAATTTCTGAATCTGCCCCTGCAATCGCAACAACTCCATGTGAATTTAGTGATTCTATGTGGGTTCCATTTACTGTAACTGCAACACGAGAAATTGGATGACCTGAAATCATTTCGGCCTTATTTAGAGTTTCTGCAATAGCCTCGACGGCTTTATCGATATTATTAACGACACCATCTTTAATTCCTTTTGATGGATGAGAGTTCGCTCCAATAATGGAAATTTTCTGTTTATCCACTGCGGCAACTACACATGCTATTTTGGAAGTGCCTATATCAAGAGATACTAATATTTGATCTTTGGGCATTTTGCTTATTCCTTAATTATATTTTATAACGGGCTTGTTAAAACGCAAATCGATATATTCTATTGGTCTGTTATCAATAGTATATTTTTGAATTATCTTTTGCAACATTGTATAAAACTCGTTTACCTTTGAAACAGCTGCGTTCTGTGGCAAAATCACCTGACTGCCATTATCTAGACTTAAATGAAGTTGATCATTTTCCACGCGAATGTTTTTACTGACTTCTGAATATGTAAATGCTGCTTGCAGACTTAAGTCCTGCACTCTTTGCCCAACTTCTAATGACCTATCATAAATTACATCAAAACCTTCAGATGGAGAAGCCTCTGTCGCAGCTCCAAGAACCATACCTTCACCATCGACATCGAAAACTCCATTTGACGCTTGAACAGTGTATTTTTCTTCACGCTTACTTACATTCGCAGTGTATTTATTAGGAAAATTATATTTAATATCGATAAGCTTTAGATTTGGATATTTTTCGTTCAGCAGATTTGATAAATAACCTTTTTCGATAGTAAAAAGTTTTTGGTTTTGCACCGGACCAATTACAGAATTATAAATTTCAGTAGCATATGTAGAATCAACACCTGTAATTTGAATATCGGAAACTTTAAAAAGAGGTGAATTATAGAAGAAAATTCCGATACCTGCGAGAATAGCCAGCACTACCATGCAATTTAGGCAGCTTTTCGGTTTTTTTGCCCCAGTTCGATGACTGTTGCCTGATTTTGATGGCGAAGAGCTACGCCTGTTGTTTGACGATTTCGATAATAGCATTTCCTACCTTTTCCTGTCCGTTTTTTGGAACAAAATCCATGTGAATTGTTTTCTCCTTTATATTATCAATTTCCTTAGAGAAATTCTCGATTTCTGATAAAAGTTTATATGGAGTTGCATCATCTTGGTTTAAAACTGTTGCAAGCCCGAACTCTTCGAGTATTTTACCGTTTTTGTATTGTTCATTTTTTGAAACAACCGGAAGCGGAATTACTATAGCTGGTTTTTTAAGTAGTGCTAATTCATATATAGTATGTGCACCACCACGGGTTATCAAAAAATCTGCTGTAGCAAATACTTTGCCAATTTCCTGTTCTAAAAAGTATTCCTTAACATGTATATTTGCGCGCTTTGATTCTTCTAGCTGGTTAACTGCTTCGATTGCAGCATTGTAGTCAGCTTCGCCTACACGTCTTCCAGCTGACCAGATTAAATTAAAATTATCTGAAAGTTGATTTATTGTTTCAATTACAACTTTGTTAATAAAAAGAGAACCGGATTTTCCGCCTGTTATATATATTGTTTTGTAATTTTCTCGCGGGAAAGAAATTTTCTCGTGAGAAAGATGAACGAAATTTCTAATTGGAAGGCCGGTATATTCCATTTTTCTCTTTACGGAATTTTTCTCACTATCATAAAATTCTATAGGCCAAGTTGTGAAAATTTTCTCTGCAAACATTGATGAAATTTCATTTGCGAGACCTATGGTTGAAGTTTGTTCATGTAAAACACTTTTGATTCCCATTAAATATCCTGCAAAAACAACCGGCACAGACATATACCCACCAAAAGATACTATAAGATCAGGTTTTATTTTGTTTAAATACTTCAATGCTTGAAAAAAACCAAATGGAACTAATAGTAAGTTATAAATGACTAAAGGAAGATATAAAATTGAATGAGTTCTATATAATTTTCCAGCTTTTAAATCAAAAAATGGGATTTTTTTCTCTGTAACTTCAGTGTATTCGGGTGAATATGTTTTTGAGTCGATATTTTTTTTGCCAATCCAAAAAAACTCAAGATTTTTTGAGTTATCACGAAGCCAATCGATTGTTGCCAGCGCCGAATTGTGATGTCCACCGATAAAAACTAAGGATTTTGTTTCGCCACGACTAGTATTTTGCTTCACAAAAGGTAATTTATTCATTCGAAAGTTTTGTTCTCCTGCTAACATTTAAAATAAGCCCCAGCGCCCATAACATAAAAATCGTGGAACTTCCCCCATATGAAATTAATGGAAGAGGAATTCCCGTTAAGGGCATAATTCTGACCATTGCGCATAAATTAATCAATAATTGCACGCTTATCCATAATATTACACCAGAAACTAACAATGACGAGAACATATCGGGGGCTTTTTTAGCAATTAAAATACCTCGCCAAAGCAAAAATCCAAACAACGTAACCAAAAAAACTGTGCCAATAAATCCAAACTCTTCGCCGATAATTGCAAAAATAGAATCGGCGGTAACTTCAGGCAAATACGCATATTTTTGACGAGATTTGCCCATTCCTAACCCCCAGAAACCACCAGATCCAAGAGCAATCATAATTTGGCGAATGTGATAACCTGCCCCGGATTTATCGACTTCTTCAGGAGATAAAAGTGTTTGTATACGACTACGGCGATATGCCGATGAAAACGCATATAAGGCTGCGGCAGCCCCTAATATAGGCCCAGATATTATGAAATACCACAAACTAGCATTTGATAAAAAGTAAATTCCAAGAATAATCGTTCCGACAATAAATGCAGTACTAAAATTTGGTTCTAAAAAAATTAACCCGCATACTAGCCCTAAATATCCTGTAAATACTAAAGCGATTTTTTTAAATGGTAATTCTTTTATTTTTTCGGAACTTAAAAGCGACGCAAAAAATATTACACATGCTAATTTTGCAAATTCACTTGGCTGAAAACTTAGGCGGCCTAAACCAGGAATAGCTGGGAAAGGTTCGGGATTCAAAACAATCCAGCGTCTGGCACCATAAACTTCTGGGGCAAAAGGAGTTGGAAGTAATACAAATAATAAGAAGCCGCACGCAATAAAAAAGAGCATTGGCGCGTATTTTCGCAATAGGTTTATGTCAATCTTCGAAATTATATACATACCCACAACGCCGATTATTGACCATCCAATTTGAAGTTTTACGAAATGAAATCTGTCATTAAAGACCACTTCGGCATATGCTAAAGATGCTTCGTAAACCATGAAAACTCCAAATAAAATTATTACAGCGAGAATTGATGTAAAAGCAAGGTCTATTCCGCCAATTGTATCTTTTTTGGCTAATCTTCTAAGCGAATTCAATTTGTTCATAAGTTAACTCATATAGTATACAAACTGCCTAATTAGAATTATAGTCAAATTAGGTAGCTACTTTTATATTATTTATATTTAGATCATGGAATCAGACAAAAAGCTTGTTAGTGAAGCCCAGAAAGATATAAAAAACTTTGACAATATTTATGCAAGTTACTTTACTAAAATTAAGAATTATTTTAAACCTAAAGTCAGCAATGATGAATTAATTGCAGAAGACTTAACTTCGCAAACTTTTGAAAAAGCTCTGAAAAATATAGACGGTTTTAAATGGCAAGGCGTTTCGTTTTCATCATGGCTTTATACAATTGCCAACAATACTCTTATCGACTTTTATAGAAAAAACAAAAAAACAATTAAAATCGATGACGAATTTTACAACAATATAAAAGACGAATCGAAGTTAATCGAAGAAAGCGTGATAGAAGACGATACCGAAACAAGAATTAAAGAAATTTTAAGAGAATTATCAAGACGAGAACACACAATAATAATTCTTAAGTTTTATGACGGATTAAATAATAAAGAAATTGCAGAAAAGGTTGGCATTTCTGAATCAAATGTTGGAACTATAATACACAGAATAACAAAAAAACTAAAAGATAGAATTAAAGCCTCTCAACTAGTGGAATAAGTCTAAAGTGATAAATCCAAATTCAGGCTAGTTAAGTTATCAATTAAATATTGGGTCTTATATGCGATGGCATTAAAATTGCTTACGCGGCTATATCCTCTTGATGCTACAGCCCCAAAAATTAAAACTCCGCCCCACTCTGCGTCGATAATTTCACTTTTAACAGATGATAAGTTATTCACAGGTCTTACAGTTACAACAACAATATCTGTGCCATCAGCGTAGCTAATTTTGCACCCCATAATATTAAGCTCTGTTACTATATGAGAGAGCTCTTCGACATTTCTACAAATAACACTTACAGGTTTTTCTGCAATAAATGAAAGCATTAAAAATAGATATCCCAAAGCATCACACTTTAGCGTTAAAAATTCGTAAAGATCACTTAAATCCTTCTGGTGATGCCAAATTTTTAAACGCCCATCCATAACTTCATAATTTCCAGCTATTTCATCAAAAATCATTAAAAACTGAAGTGACTGAGATAAATCAAAATTTTCGATAATCACCTCTGATGATGGCAAAGCAGCCATAGCTACAAATAAATTAAATTCAAATTGGTTATATGGAACTTTTATGATATCTCCTTGTTCTAACTGTTGAATACTTGATAATCGGTAATCATTTTTATCGTAAACTACTGCTAAATTTTGCGTAAAATATGAACTAAAAATTCTTGACGCCGCCATATATAAATTCTCTCCCATTACACTTATCTGCAGTAAATCTTCGCTTCGATTTATGAAATTCCTACGAATTAATATGGAAGAATTATCGGGTTCGATATCAAATCCGATTTCGCGGTAGAATTTAGCTTCTTTTCGAAAAGTTAGAGGAACATAACACTCACCTCTTCTAAAAAGAATTGCCGGAATTAGAATTTGCGCAAATTTATAACTTATATTGGCTGATGATAGATCATTAGAGACCTCACCGGGAATTGTAACTGAAATACTAGTTTCATTTTCCCAAAATATATCAACGCCAAGTTCTTGAAGAATTGTAATAAAATCGAGAACCATTCCAGACCTTGGAACATTCTGCAAAATAACTTTTTTCTCCTTAAAAAAACTTTGGACAAGATAAAAAATTGTGATTTCAGAATCTCCGGATAACGAGACTGTTCCATAAGGGGTAACGCCACCACGAACTTTTAATGTAGATTTAAGATTGTCATCCATAAATAAAGCTTATTTAATATTATCATAGAGCCTTTCTCTTATTGTGGTTCTTGTTTATCGGCGGCTAATCCATAGTATGCTGCCAATTTTTCGGCAATAGACATCCAAAGCGGAACAGCCGTTTCTGCGGCATATCCACTTGGATAAGTTGGCTCTTCCAATTTTACATACAGAACAAAATTCTTATATGAAGGCATAAATCCGACAAAAGTTGCGTTAGTACGGTTGGGGTCGTATCCTCCAGGAACTGGAACTTGGGCGGTTCCTGTTTTTCCAGCTATATTATATTTTTTTGAAACAAAAAATTTGGCTTCTCCACCCGAAACTGCAGATGTTAATAAAGTGACCATTCTGTCAGCAGTATTTGAAGTTATTGGACGTGAAATAGGATGGGGTTTGAATTCAACTTCTTTATCTTTGGTAACAATTTTCTTGACCACATATGGCTTCATTAATAGCCCATCGTTGGCGACAGCTGCAAAAGACATTGTAACTTGAAGCGGAGTCATTGAAATTCCCTGTCCGAATGAAGCATTTGCGAGTTCGATATCTTTGAGATTTTCAGTTCCATACATTAAACCTCGTTCTTCGCCTTCTAAATCGACTCCAGTCGTTTGACCAAAACCAAAATCATGGAAGTATTCCATTAATGCATCGCCTCCTAATTGCTGTGCAACCCAAGCTGCACCCAAGTTATTCGATAATTGCAAAATTCGTGCAATATTAATTTCACCATGGTGCTTTCCATCCCAATTATCAACCATGTAACCAGAAAATTCCTTCGGACCAGTATCATTATAAGTTGAATCTTCGTTAATCTTGCCAGCATCTAATGCACTGGCAACCGTTATAGCTTTTATAACTGACCCTGGTTCGTATATTGATGAAATTGCGTCGTTACGAACGAGAGCTTCGTTTTCAAAAGCTTCTTTATAATTAGACGGGTCAAAATTCGGATAAGATGCCATTGCAACAATTGCACCTGTTGATGGCTCAACAATAATTACAACACCTGATTTGGCGTTATAGTTATCTACAGCTGTTTTTAATTTATCTTCAATCATAAACTGAATATTTCGATTTATTGTCAAATATAAATCGCTGCCATCGATTGGCGGAACTTTCTCAACGTCTCCCCATAAAATTGGATCACCACCTGCAGTACGTTCTTGAAAAAGCCATCCATCTTGACCTTCAAGATCTCCGTTATAGTACTGTTCTAACCCGTAGTATCCGATATCTTTGGCATATTGGTCTTTCCCGACGAAACCTAAGGTATTACTGAGCATTGTGGTTTCGGGATAATATCTCGAATAAGTTTCTTCGAAACCAACTCCAGGCATTTTTAGATCGTCGATTTTTTTGTATTGATCCCAATTTAAATTTTCCGAATACTTAATCCACTTTTTATTGGAATTAACTACTGCGTCTGAAGCTGGTTTATCCAGATCGGGTAAAATCGGCTTTAACTCGTGATATATATCCCGGGATTTGTCCATTTGTGTTGTATTCAGATACATCGTATATGCAACTTTATTAGTTGCGATAGGATAATCATCATTTGTATAAATTGTTCCTCGTTTTGCTTGAAGTGTATAACCGCTCCATTGCTGCTCACGCGCTTGTGCTTTATATTTTGATGAATTGATAACCTGAATCTGAAAAAGGCGAATACAAATAACTATAAGAAGAAATCCGACCCAATAAACTATTAAGTTATATCGCCACTCAGGATTTAAACGGGAGGCTTTCATACTTTATTTAACAACTTTCACTATATAAATAAGCCATTTGGATCTTTCAGACATAGGTCTATAAATAAATTCTAAAATATCGAATCCATTTTCACTTAAAACTTGTCTAAATTCTGAATCTAAATAAAATGCCCAGAAACGGTTGTATGGGTTTCCATCACTACTCACTTCTTCACGAACTTCCTCACCTTCGCCTCTTTAATTGAAATAAAGCCAACACCATTAGACCTAGTAATGTTATGCAAACGACTTAAACCTGATTCAATACGTCTTTTAGGTATATGTAACAGCATAGCCGATGCCCAAAATCCATCAACAGAATTGCTTTCGAAAGGTAACTCATGCAAATTGCTTACTTGAAACATACCACCGGGATTTCGGGCTTGAGCAACCTCAATAAAGTTTGGGGCAGGGTCTGTACCTATATAAGAATACCCTCTACTAATAAGATCTTCTGCATCTCTTCCACCACCACAGCCAACTTCTAAGATAGTTCCTGATGGTAAATGAGTTTGAAAAACTGTCATTTCTTCCTGCCAAAAGCCGCGCCCAGCATGCGCTTCCGCCCAATTTTGCGCAGTTGAGTTGTATGCATCAATCGTTAACGCTTCTTCTGGAGTCAGAGACTTCTCGGTATCAGTTTCAATTTCCATTAATGAAATATATCACTTCTAAAGTTTATCTAGCAGCCAGCTCCGGAGATGTGTAATACTCAACATTTGCCTCAACATAGCCATTTTCTAATGCCAGCGGCTTTATAACTGATAAAGAGGTTAATGTTAAATACTGATTTTTCAGATACTCGTTTTGCTGATGATATGCAGTAATTTCGTTTTCGATCTTTGATAAATTGCTTCCGGCAATTGAAGCTTTATCAGAATAATAAAATCTAGCGCCAAGTGTGATTAATAGTGCAAATGTCAAAAATATATTTAAGAAAGTTACAAATTTGAATTTACCGTGATTATGAGTTGATTTTTCAACATTTGGTTTGTCGAAATGGATTGAGGTTATTGATTTTCTTACGTTATTAAATTTTTTCATAGATTCTTAATTTTGCACTTCTCGAAGCGGAATTATTTTCAATTTCGACTTCAGAAGGAACAATTGGTTCCTTATTAACTTTTTTAAGGTCGCCTCTGGTATTTAAATTTTTAGCGATTTTGTCTTCCAGCGAATGAAAAGTTATTATCGAAAGCCTTCCACCAACTTTTAATAAGTCGGCAGCATCTTGCGATGATGTTTCAAAATTTGATAATTCGCTATTAACAGCAATTCTTAAAGCTTGAAAAACGCGTGTTGCAGGATGATTTCGGCTTACCTGATACCTCGAAGTATTCTTGATAACTTCGGCGAGTTCATTTGCCTTTACATTTGCCCCTCGCTGTTTAATTAGTTTCTTAATTGCTTTTGCATAAAGCTTTGCTTGAGGTTCTTCTCCATAATCTAAAATCAGAGAAGCAATTTCGTCTTCGGATAAAACTACGAGTAGATCGATTGCACGAACTCCTAGTTCGTGGTCCATTCTCATATCGAGTTCTGTTGAGTCTTCGAAGCTGAACCCTCTTGCAGCTTGCTTAATTTGAAATGTGCTAAGCCCTAAGTCGTATAAAATCCCATCTATTTGTGATTCTTTCCAGCCGATTTCTTTTACTGCACGCTTAATATCTTTAAAGTTAGTTTTTAATATTTTTAGATGGCCATTGTGGATTTCTTCGTGAAATCTATGCTCGCAGTGCTCAATTGCTGCGACATCAATGTCTAGCGCTAAAACATTTCCACCTAACTCTAAAATCTTCGCGGTATGCCCTCCACCGCCAAGATTGCAATCAATATAATTGCCACCTTTTTTAATATTCAAACCTTCAATTGCTTCGGTTAATAAAACAGATGTATGTTGAAATTCCATTTTTACTTGTTAGATTTGTCGGCTAACTTTTGGCCGATAGAAGAACTATCTGATTCTAATTTCTTTCTTTTTTCTTCCCACTTATCGCTGGACCAAAGTTCGACCCAATCGCCTAGACCTAAGAAAGTTCCCTCTAGCTTGATTTGCGAATATTCAACAAGATATGGAGGAACAACAAATCTTCCTTGAGCATCTAGTTCGATTTCTGATGCCGATGCTAGTAAAAAGCGTCTAGTGTCACGAATTTCTTCTGAGACGAAAGGACCTGAAATTGATTCAGAAATCATTTCCTCCCACTGGGCAGGTGACATTAAAATAGCGCAGCCTTCGTAGCCTCTGGTGATAATAAGCTTATTTCCTAGCTCTTCGCGGAATCGTTTCGGGAAGGCTATTCGGTTTTTATCACCAAGTTTTTGTCTGTGTTCTCCAATGATCATATTTAATTGCTATAAAGTGCAGGAAACAGTAGATTAGATCTAGCCAACATCAATCACCACTAATCACCACTGTATTACATATTATGGTATGACAAAGGGGGAAGTTAGGGAACACGAAGAATACCCGAAAGCAGCAACGTTTAAAAACCTAGGTGCTTTCATATAGTGCTAAAAATAGTAATATTACGATTAATATGAATAAGTGGAAAATTCTGTCTATATTCCTTATAGTTACACAAATAACGTCTATAATAGCTTTCACTTATTTTTACTATCCTCAATTAACCAGGTTTACAACTAACACACCTAAAATAGATGACCCTAAAGAACAACTTTTAACATGGGCTGAAAAGTATAACAGCGAACAATGGCAGAAATATTTGCAAAATTGGCAAAAAATAAAGGGTGATGAAAGTATGAAACAGGTTATAAAATGTAGAATCGATATTGACAATAAAATCTCGCAGCTAGAACCAATATATCTAAAAGCCTTAAGGGAAAATGAGACGGGCAATGCTACTGTAGAGAGTCGGTATTCCGAAGGTATTTATAAAACACTTAAAAATATTTCAGATAAACTTTGGGATATCACTTATCCGTACGATAGAGACGAACCTGATTTCCAAGGAGGACTGTTTATCTATACAAAATTTGATAACAACTTGGATGTTTTTAATCAGGCTTATATTGATAAAAATATAGTAGGCACTAAGCAAACACTTGAATACTACAACACGCAATTTAATAATGATCTAATAGAAGCAGAAAATGTATATTGTCCCAAATTGGATTCCATCGGGGCTAAACCTCCTATGACTTCAGCACAGTGCATTGAGATTGCCAAATTTATAAATAGCACAGCTGTACCTGAAGGGAGAGAGTCTTTTGAATTACAAGGAGAATACGAAATATCATTAGAAAAATTTGAGAAGGCAAAAATTAGTAGATTAGAATTATGCAATTCAACTTCGGAATTAAATTCACCCTATTTCAGATTCTAAAATACACTCTTTATCTATTATCCCCACTACCCTGCAAAACGCCTCGGGTTTTGCGGTCTAAAAGCTTTTGAATATTAAGTTCAGCCACATCATTCAGTTCAAATCCAAATTCGCTAGAAAGTTGAGAAACGTACCAGAGTACGTCTCCCAATTCTTTTTTTATAAGTTCGCGAGTTTCGTCAGAAACAACGCCGTTTGAATCCCTTAAGACTTTTTTCACTTTTTCGGCAATTTCCCCGGATTCGCCAGATAATCCGAGTGTCGGATAAACAAAGTTTTTGCCTAAGTCAGGATACATTGCTGTTTCGCGAGATTTTGTTTGGTATTCTTTAAAGTCCATCAGGCTTTTTCCTTAAATTTAGAAATAACAAATTCGATAGTATATCCAAAGAAATAAATAAGTGCGGTATGTATAGCAAAAAGAGTTAAATAATAAATAAAAGGCCAATCTGAAAAAGTTACTTGCTCCAATATATCTTCATTCAAAAATACAAGTGGCATCACAATCAATATAGATATGGAACAGAACGAATTACCTAATATCGATCCACTTGAAAGCATTATGCAGAGCGAAAATAATAAAAGAGAGATGAACAAAATAACAAAGTATATTCTTGCAAACAACCATCCAAGCTTAGATCTTTTCATAAATATATCCTATTTGATTTAAGCACAAAGACCAAGATCAAATATTCTTAGCTAAATCACTGATATTCACTCTAATCTGTTCTGTAGTATCGCGATCGCGAATTGTTACAGTGTTATCTTCTAAAGTCTGGTAATCAATTGTGATACCTTTTGGAGTTCCAATCTCATCTTGTGAATAATAGCGTTTTCCGACATTTCCACGGTCATCCCATGCAACTCTAAAACCCTGATCGACCAATTGTGCAAAAACTTCTTTGGCTTTGTTAACGATTTCAGGTTTATTTTTTACTAATGGGAACACTGCAACATTATATGGAGCAATATTCTTGTGTAATTTTAAAACCACACGGTCTCCGTCTTCGGAATACGCATTGTCTAAAAGCGCGTACATAGTTCGGTTTATTCCGATCGAAATTTCGATAACATTTGGAATAAATTTGGCTCCAGTTTCAGGATCTGTGTATGTAAAATCGACCCCGCTAAATTGCATATGGCGGCTTAAGTCCCAGTCTCCACGATGATTAAGTGGTGAAAGTTCAAACCATTTTCCTGATGACGATTCAAATTCAAAATCATTTTGAATTTTTGCATAGTGAGACATTTCCTCTTTTGGAATTTCGCGATATCGAAATTTCTCGCGAGGCATTCCAAGTTTTTCGACGAACCATGTGAGCATGAATTCTTTCCAATAATTATAGAATTTCTCAGCTTCTTCGGGAGATGTGAAAAATTCCATCTCCATCTGTTCAAATTCGCGAGTTCGATAAATAAAGTCTTTTGTAGTAATTTCGTTTCTAAATGCCTTTCCCATTTGGGCAATTCCAAAAGGAACTTTCATACGCATAGACTGAAGCACATTTAAATACTGTAAGAAAATAACCTGGCAGGTTTCTCCGCGTAAAAAGGCTTTTACTTTGTTGCCGTCGGTGCTTCCGAGCTCAGCTTCTACCATTAAGTTAAATGATTGAAGCTTAGTTAATTCATTACCTTCTGGGCTTTTTATGCCATTTTCTTCGATGATTTTTTGCATTTCATCAAAAGACATTTTTGCTGTATCGATTCCTAATTTTTCTTCAATTAAATGGTCGGCTCTATATCGAACATGAGTTTTCTTGTCTTCAACTAAAGGATCATTAAAGGCAGAAACATGACCGCTGGCTTCCCATGTTTTTGGATGGCTGAATATAGCCCCATCTAAACCTACTACGTCTAAACGGCTTTCGACGAATGACTTCCACCAAAGGTCTTTAATGTTTTTGAGCATTTGGGCTCCCAAAGGGCCATAGTCATAAGTGGCTGAAAATCCTCCATAAATTTCTGACGAAGGATATACAAACCCTCTTCTTTTGGTTAACGATATAACTTTTTGTGAGATTGATTGATCTTTTTGATCCATTTTTGTCTCCTAAACAATTAAATAAATAACTGTCAGGGACGAAAGGATATCTTCCGCGGTTCCACCCTAGTTCCTGATTTTGCCCAGGCGCTTTTAGTATAAAAACTCAGAGGTTTCCAGGCCTCTTCAACGTTCTTACCGAAATTATACTATATAATCTATCTGTTCAATAATATGGAAAAACACTTAAAAACAAAGGCAATTGTCCTAAAACGATCAAATTATAAAGAAGCCGACCGTTTAGTTACTTTATATACCGAAGACAAAGGCAAAATAACGACTATCGCCAAAGGCATTAGAAAAACTACCTCTAGCAAACGTGGCCATTTAGAGCTATTTAATCTAGTGGATATCGAGGCCATTGACCACAAGGGGTGGTATATTTTGACCCAAGCACAATCTATAGAGACTTTTTCTAAAATTAAAGAAGATTTGACGGTAACTGCTTATGCCTATTATATTAGTGAAATTTTCGAAAAGCTTGTTACTGAAGATGAGCCAAACGATGTTTTATTTAGACTACTCAGAAAGACTTTAACTTTTATAGATAAATTCCCAACTCTAACCTTGGTAAATGCATTCAACCTAAAACTCTTAAAATTATTAGGGTTTTATTCGAGATCTCAAACTAAAAATCTGGCTCAATATATAGTTCAATATTTGAATGAAATTGAGATGAGTAGATATGAGTTTTTATCTACTAGAGCGTACGAGCCTACAATAGAAAAACAGGCCCACAGTTTTTTAAAAAACTTCACGGAAAGTGTTTTGGAACGGGGTATTAAAACTAAATTAGATCCTTAATAGATTACTTAATTTCTAGAGTTTTATCTGCATTTAGAAGAACATCCTGACTGACCCCATCTAGACCAATTTTATAGCTATCGGTACTCGATCCGGATTGTCTTTGAATCAAGATTTTGTAGTCATCTGTGTTTACTGTAGCTGGTAACTCGTATGTAAATGTAACATCCAAGTCAGTTTCTTTCATTTGAGTAGTGAATGATTCGAAGTAGGTCTTTCCAACTGTATCATCTTGGTACTCTGCTCCATGTGCGTCTTGGCCGTCTGATGCGGTTACAGAGATCATCTTTGATCCAGAAGGGGCATAGACTCTTAAATAACCTTTATAGAAACAGCAAGGATCAATATTGTACCAGTCAGGTCTCTTTGGATTATGAATTGTTACCTTAACAGTGCTAATTTTCTTTCCGTCTTTGACTTCAACGTTTTTAGTAACAGTTTGTGTGACAAAACCTTCTTTAGTCCAATCAGCCTTACCTGAACCAAAGTTACTACGATTTACATGAAGATAATCATAACCTTCTGGTGTTGGAGATATTCTTCCTCCATATCCCAAGTCTTCAAATGCTTTTTGCACAGCTGGATCGAAAGAATATAAAACAATATCTTTCTTACTCATTGAATCGAGCATAACTTTTGTAATATTTACCAAGTTAGTAGCTTCTGAAGTGAATACTTTTTCTAGAATTGATTGACCTAGGAATTTGATAATTTCTTTTCTTCCAATAGTTTCAGCAAGTTTTCCGCCGGCAATGTCTTCTAAGTTTTCGATAACATTGTCAGCATTAAATTCGGTTACTGGAATAGTGATGTAAGAACCTGTGTCAGTTCTGATTGAATATTTTTCAGTATTAACTGGGCCAACAGCTCTAAGTAAATCTACGGCAATGTCGTTATTAATTTGGATAACTCCATCAATTTGCTGTGGAAGAGATCGGTCTTTATTCCAGAATTCGGTTAGCAACATATTTGCAGCCTGTGGGAAGTCAGCGTTTGTGCTGGTAGCATCACGAGCGTACAAACGGGCTCCACGATCTTGAATATACAAGTATCGGCCTAAGAAATAAGGTACATTTCGGCTAACCAAGTTTGAGGAACCTGTTCTATCTCCTTCATCAATAAAGTATGTATCGATTGAATAAGTAATTTGTGGAATACCCTGGTTGAACTCAGCAACAATAATATATGTATTGAATCCACCGGACATACGAAGCTCGTAGTTATTAGCCATTAAAATAAGATAGCGTTTTGGAGCATTTAGTCCCATAAATTCTGGAACGGCATTAAAGAATGATTCAAATTGTGGAGCTTTGTCTGCAAGTTCTGATGAAATTGCCTGCATTCCTAGAATTTGTTCTCTAACATTTATATTTGGGTCAACTCCAAAGTATGAAACGAAGCCTGGAAGACTTCTTGGATATCTCGATGCATCGATTTGTGCGAGTTCGCTATCTATTTTCTGCATTTTATCTGAAATCTCGCTAACCTTGCTCGAGAATTGAGGCATAAGTCTAATTAGTTTGATAACACGTTCCTGTGCCGGAATACTTGTTGCATCTTTACCTTCTGTAGCAAATCCTAAATCTGCCGCATGTGGTTCTAATATAGATATTGTAAGTTCACCTAGTTCTATACCCTGCTCTGCAACTGAAAGCATTCTCTGTGAATCTTGATAATAAGCTTCTGTACCCGGAATATGTCTAATCATAGACATGTTACTTTCATATACACTTTCGAATTCTGCTAATTCACTCTTGGTTTTTTCTAGTCCGTTTTTAACTTCATCAAAATCCTGTTCATGTAACCCCTGGTTTATTGAAGCGGTACTGTCTTTAAGTTCTTGAGCTTTGGCCATAATATTTAGCATCGGCCTAACTACAAAGAAATAAGCTGCAATTAGCAATACAACTAAAATAGCGGCAAGTACTCCTAATACTCTTAAAACTATCTTCATATTTATATTGATTTTGGGCATTTTAAAACCCTTTGAAGGGGTACTATTAAAGCTAGAAGTCGTGTTAGCTCCAAATCCAGATTTCGCTGGTTGAGAAAAAGTTGGGGTTAATCGTTTCATATATGAATTTTGATACTTGATCAATTTACCATTTCAAATTTTATTTTTCAATATGCCCCTTCGCCCTTAATTATCGCGAACGGAGTCTTTATTAATAACTTTAAATCAAATTGCAATGAATGATGGTCAGCATAATAAACATCCATATCTATTCTTTGATCAAAAGTAATATTTGAACGACCATAAACCTGCCAGTACCCTGTAATACCGGGAACAACGGAAGTGATCTTTTTTAATTTTTCAGCATTTTCTGGGCTTTTAGCAGCATATAATTCAAACTCGTCTGGTCTTAAGGCTCGTGGACCAACAATACTCATATCTCCTTTTATTACATTTAGCATCTGTGGAAATTCATCAATTGAATATTTACGGATAAACCTTCCGAATTTAGTTATACGTGGGTCATTAACAATCTTGTTGTTTCCACTTCTTATTTGTTTATACAGTTCTGGATCTTTAAATAGCAATTCGTCGGCATTCATGATCATCGATCTGAATTTATAGAATTCAAAAAGCTTGCCCCCGAGCCCAACGCGTTTCTGATGATAAAAAGGTGTGTATTTATCCTGAAACCAGATTATTAGCATTGTGGCTATATATATAGGTGAAAAAACAATAATAAAAGCTATAGCCATAACGATATCTAGAAGTCTTTTAAGTGGGTTAATTGGGCTTATGCTATTTTGAGCTTCGTTTTCCATATTTAGTTGCAGTATGACTCTATTTTCGCAAGCGATTTATATCACGAAGTGAAAAAGATCATGTATATGATCTTATATTACGTGTAAATTCGTCTTTCGTAAATTTATTTGCCTGAATTATACAGTTTTTAGCCTCAATCTCAATTTCATCAAATTTAGATAAAGCCGATTTTAAGCTATCTGTCGTTTGGTTATCAAAAAACAAACCAGTCTTTTTTTCGATAATTGTTTCAAGTGCACCACCAGCCTTGTACGCAATAACAGGCACTCCAAAAGATTGCGCCTCAACAGATGTAATTCCAAAGTCTTCTTTTTGAGTCATGATAATTGCCTTTGAGCCTAAATAATTTTGTATCAAATCGGAATCATTCAGTCGACCCATAAATTTTACGTAATTTTTGTCGGCCATATTTTCTAAAGCTTCTTTATATCTTCCTTGACCTACTATTCTTAAATTTTGTTTTAGTTCACTACAAGCTTTTACGGCTAGCTCTATTCGCTTCCACTTTTCTAATCGTGAAACCAAAATGTAATAGTCACCTTTGGGTGCCTTTACTTGATTCGATATATTCAGATCGTGATATGGATAAACAACATCCGACTCACGATTCCAATATTTCTTTATCCTTTTTTGTATAGTTTTTGAATTGGCTAAAAGAATATCCGGATATTTTGAAACATGTTTATCCCATGCTCGCATCAATAATAAAAAAGGATAAAGCAAAATTACTGCGTACTTATTAAAGTAAGAATGTGGTTCCCAAACCATACGCGCGGGAGAGTTTATATAAGCAATATGTTTAGCTTCCGATTTGGTGCGAACACCATGCGCAAAGCGGGCCGATGATGAAATTACTAAATCATATTGGTTTAAATTAAAAAGCCAAAAAGCAGGCTGATAAAAAATGGCGAGAGCTTTATAAAACTTTTCCTTTTTAGGAATTTTATTTAGAAAACTTGTATGAATTTTTAAATTGGGATTTTTTGCTAATAGCCGATCGATCCATTCTTTAGAAATTATTGAAGTATACAAATCTGCATTCGGGAAAATCTCTAATAAACATTCAACAAGCTTTTCTGCTCCGCCCTTTTGAATGAAATCATCGTGAACAATTGCAATTTTTTTATCAGAAAGCTTGCTCATAGACCTTTAGAGTTTCTTGGGCCATTTTGCTCCACGAATAGTTTTTAATATTCTCAAAGCCTTTTCTTATTAAATCATTTCGCAAATTTTCATCCGAGACAATTTGATTTAATTTTTCAGTTATATCGATATTACTATTCGGATCAAAATATAAAACAGAATCCCCAAAAATTTCACGGTGTGTCGGAATATCTGATAAAACGACCGGCGCTCCAAATGCTTGAGCTTCTAATGGCGTTATACTAAAACCTTCTTTTAAAGATGGAAATACATAAGCCAATGCGCCCCTATATAAATAAGCTAAATCTTTATCAGAAACATATTTTGCACCTTCGGAAAATTTTGCAGCATAAATTACTTTTCCGTCTAAATTTAGTGCGTGACTAAATGCAGCTGTTCTTTGTGAAAAGTCATCGATTTTTCCGGCGATTATTAATTGGTTATTTAATCTTGTTCGATCTAAAAATTCTTTATACGAAACTATTAATGTATTTAAATTTTTATGTGGATATGCACTGCCTACATATAGAAAATATCTCGATTTGATTCCCATCTCTTCGATGCGTGTTAGTAAGACTCGTTCGTCTCTCGGAGCTTGGGCCTTAAGTGAATCATCAACACCTTCGTTACTAACAATAATTTTTTCTGGTTTAATTTTGAGTTTTTGAATAACTTCGTCACGAACTGTTGCAGATGGCGTAATTATTTTTTTAGCATGATGTGCAGCAGTATTAATTACAAACTTATATGCAGCCTTTTTCGCCTGGTACATTGGACCAGGAAGTGTTGTTGCTGATTTCGAATCGAATTCATGCATTGTTAAATCATGAATTGTGATTACGGTTTTGCCGCGATATAAAACTGGCACATTAAAGTGTGGAACATGCAATAAATCTAAATTCGCACGCATGTATTCTGTTAGTAAAAGTGTTTGCTCTTCGAGTGAGTACCAAGGAATATCAGCAATCCATTTTTTAAAATTTGGATTTTTTGGTTTGTACTGTTCACTTCCCTTTTTTGTTAGAAAAATTACGTATTGGTTTTTATTGTCGATTTTTTCGAGTTCAGTAATAAGGTTTGAGACGTAACGGCCTGGGCCGGCGACTCCATAAAAACGTGCATCGATTCCGATTTTCATATGTAGATTATAGCCTATTTAATTCGAGAGGTACGAATTTTTTCTAAAATATTAATTGCAAATAGAATGAATCCTGTAGCGAATTTAGGATATTTCTTAGAATAATGCTTCTCATAAAAGAGCCTCATGGCTTGGGTTCTGGCTTTGCTCATTTTTAGACGCGTTTCTTTTGATGCTTTAGAAACATCTCCGGTTTCTTTGCGAATTCCGACAGAAACACCTTTATAATGTAATGATTCAAATTGTGGCAAATACATTAATTTATAACCGGCCTGTTTAATTCGATAACACATGTCGACGTCTTCTCCATATACAAAGTAGTCTTCGTCCCATAAGCCAATTTTGTCTAAGATTTCGCGGCGCATGAGCATAAAATGCGAAATGCATAGATCAATTTCATGTGGAATATCCATATTTTCGTATCCCATAAAGTATTGGTTAAAAGTTTTTGATTTTGGAAATACTTTGTTTAGTTTTGAGAAATGTGTGAGCGCCGCCCAAGGGGTAGGAAAACCTCGGTGTGCATCAGGATCTAAAGTGCCATCTCTCAAAATAAGTTTACAGGTTGCGGCGCCGACATCTTTATTAGCTTCGAAATAGTCGACCATTCCTGAAATCGTGCTCTCTTTCGGAAAAGCATCGCTTCCCATATACAAAAGATAATCACCTTTCGAATTTTTTATTCCGAGGTTGTACCCGGCAGAAATTCCTCTATTCTCAGCCTTAATTGCAATTACATATGAGAAATTTTCTTTTACTGCATCATAAGAGCCATCGCTGGAACCATTATCGACAACAATAATTTCTAAATTTTTATAGTCGGATTTATGTAAATTGCGAATGCAATCTAATAAAACATCTCTGGTGTTGTAATTTACGATAATGACTGAAACGAGTTTCATTTATTTGAGTATAATGTTTTGAATAACTTCTGCAATTACTACTATGTTTTTCTTTATCTCTGGTATATTTGGTATATTAAGAAGCAGACAACTTTTTAACGATTTTCATGGATATAATCAAAAAATTAAGCGCATTTTCAAGCAAACAATTTATACTGAGCCGATCTTTGATGGTTATTATAGCTTCTTTTACCGCTAACATTTTCTCATATTTATTTCAGCTAGTTTCCGGACGATATTTTTCAAAAGAAGAATATGGAGTATTGGTAGCACTTTTTTCATTAAGTGGAATTATTCCTTTAGTAGCGCAGTTTTTTGTAAGTGGAATCCCTAAAATTGTCGCAGAAATTAAAGATGTCGATTATCCGAATCGTATTTCAAGCCTTTTTTACGCAATTTTTAAAATTAATACTTTTATAACGTTAGGCACGTTAGTCTTAATGTTTTTGTTTAAAGACAATATCGCTGACTTTCTGAATATCACCGACAAAAGCGTTTTAGTTCCATTTACCTTTGCTGTTGCAGCGGGAACTTTTACTTTGTTTTTTATTCCATTCATTCAAGGTTTAACACGGTTTAAAGCTTATTCTTTTGTAACACTTTTAACAGCAATTGCGAAACTTTCGGTTGCTATCGTTGTTTTATACTTAGGCCTTGCAGTAAAAGACATTTTTTGGGGATTAACATTTACAACTTTAGGCATCGGAATAATTTGCTACAAAATATTACTTAAAAATATAAACCTAAATTGGAGGTTAACCGACCGCGAAGATATAGATATCCTAATTAAATACTCTTTAGGTGGAGCACTGTCACTAATCGGTTTAAATCTTTTAAATTTAACCGATGTTATTTTAGTAAAACATTTTTTCTCACCAGAAATGGCCGGGGTTTACGGATCGATCTCGGTTATTGGCCGAATAGTCTTTTATGCAGCATCACCAGTTGCAATCGTTATGCTTCCGATATGTACTGAAAAATTTAAAAAAGGTGAAGACTTTATTAAACCATTTTTATCAGCGCTCGCAATTTCTGGGACAATTTGTATAACAGCTGCATTTTTCTATTCGGAATTTCCACATTTCGTAATCACCACCCTATTTGGATCATCTTACTTAAGTGCCGAACCATATTTGGGCCTATTTGCTTTTTTTATGCTTGGTTATACATTCATTTTTATTTTCTCTACATTCTTTATTGCAATTTCAAAGTTTTTCCTAAGTTCACTGGTAATTATTTCTGCTATTGTTCAAGCTGCTGGAATTTATTTTTTCTGGCATGAAAACATCTATCAGGTTATTTATGTATCTATATTCTCCGTTTCACTTGTATTAATTGCTTATTTATTTGCTTTCTTTATTTTATTGAGAAAACCCTCTACTGCTTAGCGGGTTGATCGAGTTTTTCTGGGTTAGCTTTGAAATCTAAAACTTGATTTAAAATACTTTGGAATTGAGCATTTGTAGGATCAAGGCTTAATAGATATTGAGCAGTTTTTTCCGCTTCATCGAAATTTTTTAACTGAACATTTAGGCTTATATATTGACCGATTAAATTTAGGTTGTTAGGGCTAATTTGCATCGCAGTTTGATATTCTTTATACCCACTCTCATTATCTCCAACTTGAAAATATAAGATTGCCAAATTTTGGTGTGACTGCCAAATAATTGGACTATATTTTATTGCATTTAAATATCCTTCTTCAGCTTTTTTAAAATATTCTTGTCGCTTAGCTGGGTCGGTCTCGGTTTGGAAAAGTGTCTGATATGTGTACGCCAGATTGTGATATGCATCGGCATAATTCGGCTTTAATTTTGTTGCGTAGTCGAATTCTTGAATTGCTCGCTGATAATCGCCATGTCTCGCATAATAGTCTCCTAAATTATTATGATTATTGGGGCTCGATGGTGAATATTTTGCTGCTGAAAGCCAAAGGGTATCCTCATTTTTCCAATCTAAATTACGGTAAACAGTGCGAATTCCAAGTGCCATTATAATTACGATAAATACACATAAGACAGCTATTTTTATGCTCTCATTATTAAGTAATTTATATATTAAATGCGCGACTATCGCGGCAAACCCCAAAATGCCCAGATATGCATATCTTTCGGCTACAAGCCAGGAAAGTTTTAATGGGGTCATAGTTGGAAGCATTACGATCATAAAAAAGAAAAACCAGAATGTTAAATATTTATAATCGAGAATTCTTAAGTATTTTTCATTTTTCTCAAAATGTATATTCTTCCAAAACATTAGTGTATTCTTGAATCCTTTTCTTAATTTGATAATAAGTACAATTAACGAAATTATTATGACAAGAAAAACTCCTAAGCGAATAAAGTAATTTGCGAATGAATAGACTGTTTCAGAATGATATAAAGTCAGACCTTGTGGCCACAAAAATAACTGAATATATTCGGTAACAGCTATTGGAATTTGATAAAGCGGATTAATATACCCCGCTTCTTGGTAGTATTCTGTCGCTAAAATTTCAGTACGCTTGCCAACAAGCCCGGCTAGCATTAAAACGAATGGGATAGAAATTAACATGTATGAAGCTGATTTTAAGAAAGATGATTTTGATTCCTGTGAATAAATAAATTTATAAAGAATATAAATTGCGGCTAATGATACTGCTTTTTCGGAAGTTAGAACTGCAAATAAATATAAAAGCAGGGATAAAAAATATTTCCAATTATATTTATCTTCTGATTCAAGAAAGAATATAAAGCTTACTAAAAAGAATAGCGAATAATAAGCGTAAACTCCGCCGGCTATCCATGTAATAGATTCTGCAAGAATCGGATGGACAATAAATAATGAAGTTACTAATATTCCGAGCCTTTTATCGTAAAGATTTCTAAATAAGTAATAGATTGAACAACCAACAGCTGCATGAAAGATTATATTAATTAATCTAAATGCCCAGGCTTGCATTCCGAATGCATGAAAGGTTAAAAGTTGTATTACTGCTGTCCCAAAACCTATGAAGGATCGAAATACATAACTCCACTTTCCAAATTCTGGATTTAATAAAATTCCACTTCGATCATCAGATACAAAATCATTCCCTAGATTATTTGCGTATACTACAAATGCAGCAATGCAGATAATAATATAAATGTATTTATCTTTTAATAAAAAATTTTTAAACAAGATGAATTAATAATAAATGTTTTAATTTAAGTTAGCCATATCAAATTATTTGCTAAAATGAGTCAGATGGAAATCGAACTATTGTCAGTCATTGTTCCAATTTATAAAAAGGAAGCAACAATCCGAAAGGAGCTGATAAAAATATATAACATACTTAAGCAGACTCCATATAATTTTGAAATTATCGGAGTCGTAGACGGTACCTCACTTGATAATTCACTAGCTGAAGCAAAGTCAGTAAATAAGCATCGTGTAAAAATATATGGATATAAAAATAACTATGGAAAAGGACAAGCTGTTCGATATGGCATGCAAAAATCTATTGGCGATGTAATTTGCTTTATAGACTCCGGCGGAGATATCAACCCACAAGGAATTGTAATGCTACTCGAACATATGAAATGGTATAAAGCCGACATTATAGTCGGAAATAAGCTACATTCAGCTAGCAAGGTTAACTATCCTACAAGCCGAAAACTTTTTAGCTGGGTTTATTCTAAATTTGTAAAATTGCTTTTCGGGCTTAAAATAATGGACACTCAAACAGGTCTAAAAGCTTATAAGAGAAAGGTTCTAGACAAAGTACTAGATGTTTTGGTGGTGAAGCGCTTTGCATTCGATATTGAAATTTTAGCCGTAGCACACTCTCTTGGTTTCAAAAAAATTTATGATGCACCAGTTGATGTAAATCTTGATTACGAAGGCAGCAGTATTATGGGGATTTTCACCAAAAATGGGTTGTGGCTTTTTATTTACGATACACTTGCAGTTTGGTACCGATTAAGAATATTACGGTACTACAGACCTGAAAAAGAGAATATACGCGAGAGAAAATTTAATAATGACCTAGAAATGTATGTAAATACAGGGAAAATGTCAGATAAAAATCAAGCGATAGTAGAAAAATTCGATAAAATTCTTACTTCTCTAAGGAATTTCTTGGGACTACGCAGTGACCCAAACTAATTTTCATAAAAATTTTTAATTATATAATTATCTCTCGTACTCCAAATTACAATTGGGCTTTTAACTAGCTTTAGCTTTATTAGGGAATTTACAAACTCCGATAAATCGGCCGAATCACCATTCCGTTTAAAGGTTATTGTTTCGCCTTGGCCAAAATAATACGCTGTTAGTTCGCCATTTAAGTTAATATAATTTTCCGCAAAAATTTTGCTATTTCTGTCATAGCTTATTGGGATCATAATAACTTCCGAATTATTTTTGAAAATCTTTATTTGTGCATCAATCCCTGACACTTCTTCAACATCCTGAATATCACCAGTAATGAAATTCAACAAAACAGTCCCTTCTGGAGCAGCCCTAAAACTAACTGGGACCCTTACATTTATTACCTGACCCTTATCACACGATGGATTATTAAATATTTCAATATTTTCGAATGGCTCTTCTTTTGACAAATAGCTAGTATGAAAAACTTTT
This sequence comes from uncultured Candidatus Saccharibacteria bacterium, assembly GCA_965230915.1. GTDB lineage: Bacteria > Patescibacteriota > WWE3 > 2-01-FULL-39-13 > 2-01-FULL-39-13 > CAYHDM01. The sequence goes on from OZ246395.1 coordinate 633,382, forward strand.
ATTAAAAATTTATTATATCCAAGATCTCTCTCACACTTATAATTTAACTCTACCTCAAACGTATCTCTTTCTGATGAATTGGTATTTTCAAATAGGAAAAATTTACTTTTACTATCCCCTTTAAATTTTCCCATATACCACGATCTGAACGGAATATTTTGTATAAACTCTTGGGCAAATTCGTCAGAACTTGAATTAACAACTACAAAGTTGTTAGTGGAATTAAAATTGCTTAGAGGTGTACTAACGATTTCATTATATTGGGAATTAGCAACCATATATTTGTTTATGAATATTGCATCCGTAACTTTTACAAAATATTTGTCGAAAATATCTCCGTCCTTATAAATCTTGGTATATGGCAAGATAATTATTCTGTCACCATCATTTATCAGTTTCTGGTTTGGCCATTTTATATTATTATTTATACTTCCATACCTTAAATAAACTCCGAAAGTTAAGGCCATACTTACGAAAATAAGAATTATCCTTTTTTGGTTCCTAGAATATTCAACCATACCTACACCACTCTTTTCGCTTGTTATCAACATGAAAACATAGATTACTCCGAGAACTAAAATTACAAGTATAAACTTATCTATGCTAAATGCGAAAACAGAAAATAATAACGCAATCGGAAGAAAGGCCAGTGAAAATTTGTAAACAGGCAATCTTAGGTTTACTTTACCAATTTTATTCATTCCGATTTTAATAAAGCCAGTAATTAGGGGAACACAAATAAGAATTCCAAGAAAAATGATCAAAATACCCAAAGGGAACAAAACCAACCTAGAAGCACTTAACGATAAAATATTTTCTCCTACAAGAACAGAATAAGTTCCGCCAATATAATTAGCTATATACTCGAGCGAAATAGACCCCACATCTTTTATAGATATAGACATCAGACTTACTATGTAGACAATCAACAGAGGGACAAAAAAGCCTAAATATAGTTTACTGGTGCCCATAAAGAAATTTTCTATGCTTACAAGAATAGATTCATATGTTTTCGATTCTATAAATATCTTGGGTTTATCTATAATTGCCACAAATAAATATCTAAGTACCGCAATTAGTATCAATATATATATTGCCTGTTGTGCAAGTTTCAAAAGTCCTTCATTTAAATATTTTAATTCGATAATTTTATCTAGCTCATCTTTGGGATATACAGATCTATCATATGCACGCATATAATTTCCAAAAATTGAATAATATTCTGGGGTCAATAAATATAAAGCTGGAATCGTTATTAAAGTTTTCCCTAAAAATTTTTTTTCAGAGATATTAACACCATTTATACTATAATCGGCTGAGGTATCTGATCCTAATTCTGAAAAATTGCAGCTTATATTGTCAGACATCCTAAATTCAGAATCACAAATGAGTATTATTGTCTTAGCGTTAACTGTGCCTAAAACACTTAAAATATCTTTTTTATTTTCAGAATTAATATCGGAAGATAGAATTACGAAATATTGCCTATCTAATAAGGCAGCGCTTTGAATTTTGTTATAAAAAAGCCCCAAAAAGGATGGCTGACTTTGTTGACTATTATTTTCGATAGTATTCCTATAATCGAATAGGCTTAATGCATCGATTCCAAAATCTGAAAATTTATCTGTATAGTACCTATATTCGTTTATTGCTAGCACTTCTTTCGCAAAGGCCGTAGACACGGCTAAAGCAATAAACATCGTTGTGAGTATGAATAATTTATTTTTCAAATAATTTTTCATAAAAAATATCTTTTAGTACTCCAATTATCAAAATTCCAAATCCAATTAAAGAGAAATATTCTGCTAACTTCGAATATCCTAAAAGTAATGCGATAACACCCAGACATATCATAATGATAGAAAAACCATATGAGTATTTTCTATCAACAATAAAGGTAAAAAATAGACACCAAAGAATTATAAGTATGAATATCAAATTTAAAATTATTGAAAATCCGAAATAACTTGTAAGAGTAATAAAAAAAATTATGGCAAGTATTGCATTTAAGAACTTTTTATCTAGCCCATAAACTTTATCTATATTATTTATATTTACATAAAAAGTTATTCCTATTATTAGCGCAAGAACAAATCTTATAATGTCAAATTGACTTTCAATAATCATTTTTTGATAGACCTATATCGAACTATAAACATCATAGTAATTAGTACAATAACTGTTGTAATCGCGATATATGTAAAAATCTCATTAGTTTTTTGTATCGTTAAAATTATCCTGACTCTATATAAACCAGCTTCTGGAATATCTGCAAACCATACATTTCCGAATCCGTTACCGATTGAATGTTTTATTCCTTCAATCGGTTCGCCATTTTCTTTTGCCAATTCTAATTTCCAACTTGGGCTAAATTTTTGCGAAAAGTATATTGGAATTTCTCCTGGGCCTTGCGCACTTAAATTAAATTCATATTCAGTAGAAGATATCTTTTTAATATCGGTAATTTTAGCAATATTATTTCTTAGTTGAATTTTAAAATCATCATCCGAAATATATAGATCAGTCGTGTCGAGTATATTTTGATTTTCGGCAAGTGATGTATTTGCAGATACTTTATTTGGGATATACACAATCTGGTCAGTATGATTAATAAATTCATAAATATAGAAATTATCAGTCTCGGCAACCATCTTTAGTGCTGGCTGGCTAGATAGTCGTCTATTCACAGATTCTGGTCTGCCCCAAAGCCATATCGATCCAAACTCACGAACCTTAATTGATTCTGTGTAGTTCCACAGATAGTAGGGCCCCTTACGATCTACTACAACATATTTAATATTCCCTATTTTTAATATGTTACTAAAATCACTCATGGCTACTATATCGTTATATAAAACAGAAATAAGCGAGCTATTCACATCTCCTCCACTTAATATGTTTGCATTCGCTGGAATGTGAAAAAGTGGAAACTCATATCTTAAAAACGACTCATATAAAGTTTGTGAATTATTGGGAATAACAATAATTCTTTCGGTAGAAGAAAGATTATGTTTTGAAGTAAATTCTTTTAATTCACTAAAATACTTCGGATATGAAGATTCATTTACAAAGACAGTATGATAAGAATCAATGGAAGTTATTTTGTTTGTTTCATATTGCAAATCTTTTCCTAGATAGCCCGAAGTCAGGAATTGGAATTTCGCCAGAAAATTTGCCAAAACTAAGAACAATAGAACAACAAGATATTTTTTCTTATTTTTGAATTTAATAAAAAATAAAATATATATCATCAGCAAAGACATAAATTCTGACAACATAAACTTCTTGGGATTTCGGTAAATACTTATAAATGGCAAATTTTCTATTATAGAACTCCCTTTTTGAAGATAAAAAACATACGAGACTAAAATTATTCCAAGGAAATAAATGAAATATGTGTAAATTAAAAAATCTATGTTTTTTATTTTCTTGTGTCGATTTTTGTAAAAATAAAGGAAACAAAAAATTATAACTAGCACATTCGATATTCCCAAAATTGTATATACCGTATAATCAACATCCAAAAACCTAGACTGATAATCGAAATAAATATTGGTAATGTCTCCCTTATTACCTGTGTTATATAAAGAATTCAGCACCGTTGAATTTGCATACATATAGTTGATTTCATTTTTTATTCCACTATCCAAACTGGATAAAGTGGCTGCAGTAAAATTAACGGCAGAAAATAAATTGAAATAGAGTTGATAAATAATATTTAAGTTTGCTAAAAGAAAAAGGCCAGCAAATATTAAAATAGCTAATAGGTACTCTTTTATTTTTAACCGCCCTTGGTAAAACCCCCGGATGCTTAATACTAAAAACTCAGGAAAGAGGAATAAACCAATATAGAAGATAGAAAGCCAGTTATACCAAGTCGATATCAATAATAGAAAGAAAAGCACCAATAAGTCCGAAAACCTTTTGTCTCTAAACAAAAAATACAGGTAAAAACCCATTAGCATCGCAAATGTATATACTATAGAAGTCTCGAATTGCCCTTGAGAATAATTTGCGATATTCACACTAGAAAAAGTGTAAAGAAGAGAAAATAAAAGTGTCGCATATGTCTTAGCTTTTAAACTTTTAATATTGAATCTCGTTAAAACCGAATAAATACCCCAGTACAAAACTAGATAATTAAAATTTATGTATATAAGTTGCAAAATATGCGGAGAAACGAATCGTGTAAATTGAGACAAAATAAATTGTGGGATATTCACCATTCCAAATGACCCAGAGAATTGCTCAAACCATAAAAGCAGAATATTTTTAAAAGGAATGGGCTCAAGAGGAATCGAAACCATATCACCCCAAGATGGGTTCCATAGATCGAACACATAATGATACTGAACTATTGTTAGTATGATTAGGTAGACTAAAAGCCCAGCAATTTTATAGAGGATTTCACTGCTAACCTTAAGTTTTTCTTTTAACATTTTTCATATGGCAGACTATATCGTTAGAAGTATTAAAAGGTGACAGAACTAAAGTTGTATAAAATATAGGTAATATCAAAATATTTAAGATCCTGCGTAATAGCGTATTCTTTAGAATACTAATCCATGGATAGGGCTCAATAAATGTTAGATACCCATCTATCGGCAGAATGTGACTAGAAGTAGATTCACAGTGTTCTACTTCAAAAAATTCACTTAACCTATCTACAGTATTTGATGGTGTTTCTAAGCCAATGTGTCCGTGATAGTCTATCCAATATTTCTGATACAAATTATTCTTTTTTAGGTGCTTTGTTAAGATATTTTCTCCATCAGTTTCGATTGAGAAAAATAATTGACCATTTTGTTTTAGTACTCTTCGTAATTCCTTCAATAACTTATTCTTATCTTCTTTATATATGTGACCAAAAACTTCTGAACAATAAACAACATCAAAAAAATTATCCGGATATGGGATTCCTTTAGATGCATCAACTACTTTAGCTTCATGATAAATCTTCTTTGCATTTTCTATACTACCTTCTGAAACATCAATTCCATATACGTCGCCGTATTTATTAAGCCCAGCAAAACCGCCGCCGCAACCAACATCTAAAATTTTATTATTTGTGCCTGCATATTTATCCAGCATCTTAAAAATAGTTTTTTCATTATGTGTTGAAGGCGAAATATCAAAGTACAATTTTTCTAAGCTAGACATTTTTCTATCAAATGTACGTGTAAACCTTCCCTCGAATAAATCCTTATACGACTCTTGATTACTATCTACCTTTTGTGCAAGGTAATATCGTTCCCAATTTAAGGCGCTTCGTATAAATGTTTCGAATAAATTACGATATTGATCAACTATTCTTGTATCAGCAATCATTTTAAGATCAACATCTGATAATTCTTTTTCAATAAATTCTTTTGAGGCATAAAAAAGATCCACCACATCTCCGTTATCCATTTGCTCTTTGTAATATCCATGATCTGGATTATCTACATAGTCGGCGATATTCCTTGCAACATTTTTTAAAACAGTGAAATTAAATGGAATAACATTAAAAACGTGTGACGAGAAAATATAAAATCCTTTTGGTTTTAATACACGGGAAATTTCTTTTAACGCATCAACTCTTTTTTCATATGGATACAAACAATCAATACTATTATGACTAAAAATAACAATATCAAAACTATGGTCGGCAAAATCCAATTTGCATGCATCGCCTACAACAGCTTTTACGTCCGGATATTTTTCATGCATTAAATCTATTAAGTTTTTTGCGATATCTAATCCAGTAACATCAAATCCCATATTATGAAGAGGAACTGTAGTTCGTCCTCCTCCACAACCAAGGTCTAATACTTTAATATCTGAAACTTTTTTATTTAACTTTTGTACAGCTGAAAATAATAATGACGATTCAGAATCCCACAAACTAACATCCATATTAAAATATCTTGTTATTGATTCTTCGGTGTTCCAGAAGTCTATATCTTGTTGTGTTTTGTTTGATTCCATTGCTCTGTCCATAGCATTGAATTTTACTTATTTTTATTTGCAAATCATTTTAAATTGCAAACAAAAAAATTACCTACTTAGGCAAATCACTTTCCTAAAATTTGCAATTTTAATTTTTGAATAAATTGCATAAGTGTATTTAACTTGCTAATTGTAATTCCGTAAAGGACATATCCTCCCCACTTTAATTTATATTGATTAATATTTTGAATCTTTTCACTAGATTCATCATTAACATTAATCATGCTCAAATCCATAAAGTCATAACCCTTGATATTGCCAACCTTCAAAAGATGCCACTTTAGCGCATCTCCACCGGGAATTTTAGCTTCACGACTATACTTTGTCGCAAACATACTGAATTCAGACATCGTTTTGCCACAATACATTATGGCTGAGCCAGCTAATACTTTTCCATCTGAATATGCCAGATAATATTTTATCTCGCCGTGTGATTCGTTTACCAATGTAACATAATACCCAACCGGATTCATACTCAAACCGTATGATTTCCAGCTAATTTTTAGATATTCATAAAAGTCTTTAGCCTCGGCTTCTTTAACTTCAATTCCAAATTGTTCAGACCTTCTGATTTGTCTTCTTAAATCACCAGGCAATGACTCCAATTTATTATCAATGTCAAAATCTAACGGAATTCTAACTGTTGCTATTAAATCTGAACCATAAATTTTACTCTTTAAGTTTTTTGCATTATCTAAACTTCTAAAACAAACAAAATCTGCAGGCATTATATTTACATTACGGCTTTCTGCCAAAGAATTAATATACTTTAGAATATCTACTGATATATCTACAAAAGTTTCTTCGTCGAAGTTTTTGTCTAAAATTACTGGCTGCAAATGCATATTCATACTTCTTAAAAAATTTATTTTAGAAATTGCTTGTAGAAATACTTTTGGAAAGTTTAATAGAAGCACGCCGCCAATAAGTACTTCATAAATTAGAACCAAAATAGATCTTTTATTGTCTATTAAGATCTCAAGGTATAGACCTTTACCTATCCCCATTTGTTCGTATGACTTCGCCCATTTTGATGTAGATGTATATACACCATAATTTTCTTCTATAGTTTTGTCCCACCATTCTGGTGCAATGGTATGCAATTTAAAATCAATTTTTCTCGGCATAATGATTGAGTAGCGTTCCGGTCAACATATAAATGTATCCGTCCCGAATACCATACAAACCTGAAATTATCATTTGTTTTTCTTTAAGTCTAATTAAATGTCCAATATAATAAATTGTATATAAGTGGGAAAATACTAAAGTGAAAGTTAATTTCTGCCAAAAGGTCGCCCATTTTTTTATAAAAACAAAACGGTTTCGCATTAAATAATAAAATCTCCAAGGAGACCCACCCATATGTCTAACAGACATTTTAGAAAAATCCATTTTCGGAGATTTGTGATAAACCTTTAATTCGGTACATTGGAAAACTTCGTATTCTGCCTTTCGAACTTTTTCGGCATAATCAGCTTCTGAAAATGTTTGAACTATTTCATCAGAGAAACCACCTGTTTCTTTTAAAACTTTTAAGCGGGTAAAAAATGCATTTGGAACATCATGTGTCTTCACTAAACCATTCTCCGATTCTATTTCATGCGAATTAACGCCTATAAAAGTTGTCTTGCCCGTATATTTATTAAAAATTGTCGGACCAAACTGAATTAAACTTGGATCATCAAAGTAGTAAGTAATACATCCTAAAATTCCGGTTTTTTCATTTTTGTTAAATTGAGTAATTGCTTTATCAAAGAAATCTGAATCTTTTATTTCATTATCATCATCTATAAACAAAACAATTTCATGTTTTGCAGCACGCCAGCCTGCATTCCTACTTTTTATTAAACCTGATCGCCGCGGATTTTTTATAAAATTTACTTTGTACTTTGAAAGAAGTTCATCTTTAAAATCTTCCTCTGAAAAATCATCTATTACAATAATTTCATATTCAGACTTAGGTGGATTTATTTTAATACTTGCTAGTAAATCGAAGAGATTTTGCCTTCGATCTCGGGTTGTAATGACTATAGATATCATTTGCTTTGGATCTTATTAACATAAAACCCTAGTTTATACGGCACCCCTTTTATAATAAGAAGCATAATAGAGCCCAAACTTGCTGTAACCAAGCCTTTTTTGAATAACCCAGTTCTGAAATGCTCTTTTTTATTTAGAAGTTCATCGTATTTGCCATATCTTGCACCTGTGCTGGTTTTCCCCCACCTATAAAACTTTTTCATCATTGGAAAAAGTTCATTAGGCTCTATGTGTCGAACGCACAAATCGGCATAACCTACTTTTTTAGAAATACTCCATGCCTCGTAATAAATAATTGCGTGGTCTTGCCCCCCAACTTTTTCTAAAATTTCATTTGGAATATTTTCGAATGCTCTTAATAGCAATTCTTTTTTATAAAAACGTGGCAAAACAACCCCTGTATAAGGGCTCAAATCTTTTATAGAGTTTATAAGCTGCCGATCATATTCAAATAATTTCTCTAAAAATTTTTTATTGCTATAGACAGTCTCTTCTAAAATTACCATGTCGAAACCTTGATTTACTTGATCAACACATTTTTCTAATGCATCTGGATCTAAAATCTGATCGCTATCTAGCATTAATACATATTCGCCATTAGCAGCCTTAGCACCTTCATATCTTGAAGCTAAAAGAGAACGCTTGTCGTGAATAATATTTTTGTACCCGAGGCTTTCAATTATTTCTACAGTTTTATCTTTAGATCCTCCGTCAATAAAATTTAACTCAACATTTTTGTATGTCTGATTTTTAATCGCATCGAGACATAGTTTTATGAATTTTTCACTATTATAAGTAGGTATTGAAATCGTAATTAATGGCTGGTTATTCATATTATTTAATAATATTATAAAACTTTTCCGAGTTTACATCCCAATCGAACTGTTTCGAATATTCAATTGAACTTTTACACATTTTTTCGTAATCACCATTTAGAATTTTCTCGATTTTTGCTGACATGTCATCTACTGAATCGCTTTCGCACAAATAACCGCTAACACCATCTTTTACTGAGTCAACATTTCCGGGAACCCTAAATGCGACTACCGGAGTTCCTTGGCTATTTGCTTCAACATTAACCATTCCCCACCCTTCTTTATAGGAAGCATTTATTAATACATGTGATGTTCTTAATAAATCTATTTTTTGCTCCTCTGTTATAAATCCTAAAAAAATTACTGAGCCTTCAATTTTTAGTGATTTACATTTTCCTTTTAGGAATTCTATATATTCCGGTTCTCCTTTACCCGCAATTTGTAAAATTGCATCAGGGTTAGTTTCTTTAAACTTTTTAAAGACTTCGAGTGTAATTTCAATACCTTTCATTTTTACGACCCTATTTAGAAAAACTAATGTTGTTCGCTTTTCTTTTTCGCACGGTTTATCTACAGGCTTTAAGTTCAAACAGTTTCTTACCAAGTTTATATTTTTCTCAGGAATTCCCAATTTAATTAATTCATCTACAATACTTTCTGCTCCAGTTACAACCTGTTTGTTTTTATATGGAATAAATATGAATTTTTCAGAAAGTGGACCTAGCACATTCGCCGGAAACTTAAACATCTGTCTCCAGATCACGCCAGCTACTTCATGAATATATAAAATTATCTTTGAGCTTGAAAAAAGTGGCGTAAAATAAGGCAAACCATGTACTTCGTCTATAACAACATCAAATTTGCCTAGTTTAAATAGATACTGATATAAGACTGAAAACCAGAATATCGGATATGAATAAAATAATTGAAATTGGCTGCTTCTTTTTAGCGGAATACCGAGGTAAATAAACTTAATGCCTTCGGATTCTTCAGACTTGATGTGCTTATTATATGTGGCTGAAACCCATACTATCTCAGCACCATGGTTCTTAACCCATCGCTTTGCATGCTGAAATGTTGCTATTTCAGCTCCGCCCGAGAGCGGATCATTTATTGATCTCCAATTCAAAATTAAAATTCGCACGAGCTAATTTTACGGGATAACTGTGATTCTGCATAATATACTTTTATGTTTAATCTGTGTTATAAAAATATTATTATCCTGCCACAAATATATGAAGTATAAAATTGAAAGATATCCATTCAATAAGGATTGCGTTGTTGCAATTACTATTGATGACCTACACCCCGAAAATAAAAATAATAAAAACAACCTAGACTTCGGATATGATTTCAATGAAAAATTTTGGAATCAAATTAAGAAAACAAAGCAATCAATTAGCGAAATAAAGTTTACAATTTTCACCGTAGCAAATTGGATCGATATTTCAGACTATCCATCTGGAATTCTTTTTCCTCTTCGTAAAATTTATCGAAAAAGACAATCATACAAACAAAACACTTTTAACATCGAAGATGAAAAGTATAAAAACTGGATCGATACTTTAAATGAATTAAGTTCTGATGGGTCAATCGAATATGCCCTTCATGGTTTGCATCACCATAATCCAAGTTTGGACGGAGCTCACAGCCAGGAATTCCTTAATCTAGATAAAAATACTTTCATCAAAACAATCGAAGACATGATTAAAAGCTTCAAGAAAAGCGGACTAAACTTTGCAAAAGGTTTTCGCCCACCAGGATGGGGATTAAATATTGAGAAAATAAAGTGGTTAGAAGACACAAAAATAAATTATATTGCTGCATCATCAGACTTTAAAACTCCAATTAAAGAAACCCTAACAAATGCCACAGGTTTAAAGAATGTAAATTTATATGAACCTACAGAATATAATAAAATCCTGAACTTTAATGCAAATTGTTACCCGAATCAATATAAGCGAGCTATAGAAATTGCAAGACAAAACGGAATTATTATAATTCACTGCCATATAGCCCCGACAGAATTTGGTCTAAAATACGTTGATAAAAATTTCACAAAAAACATTTCTAAAGTAGTCAGAGAGATCAAATATCAAACTGGAAAATCTATATGGTTCGCAACATTATCAGAAATCTATAACCATTTTGAAAATCTAAAAAACATAAGACACAGTGTTACTAATAATAGAATTAGAATTGAAAACTTATCAGACAAAGAAATAAGCGGACTAACTTTAACAATAAATAACCGAAAGCACGTAATTAATAAAATAGCACCTCGACAAGAAATCGAAATCGACCCAGCATCTTATCGGCTAGAGCCCATAAAAGTTTCTGCAATTCTTACTGTTTATAATGGGGCCCAAAATGTGATTCCATCTCTTCAAAGCTTATGTGACCAAAACTATAAGAATCTCGAAATAATTGTTGTAAATGACGGATCGACCGACAACACCGCCTCGGTTTTAAGCGACTATGTAAGAACGAGTGGCGACACAAGAATAAAACTAATTACCCAACAAAATGGCGGTCGATCAAAGGCCCGCAATACAGGATTTAATATGTCTTCTGGCGAAATTATTACATTTTGTGAAGATGACGCGCTTTATACAAAAGACTATATAAAACGCGGTATATCCCATTTTAGGCAGCCTAATCGAAAACTCGGAGGTGTTATCGGCCCGCACTATGTCTGGAACCGAGATGATAGCCTTAATACCATCGCAAAAGACATAGAACGCCGTCGAAATTTCGACAATTATAAGCCAAAATCATGCTGGTTCTACCGACGAGAAGTTTTTGAAAGTATAGGTCTGTTTAATGAAAGCTTAGAGCTAGTAGAAGATGTCGAACCAGCCATTAAGCTTGCAAAAGAAGGCTATTTTTTCGAATTTGAGCCAGCCTCAATCTGGCTTCATAGGGAACCTGCAGACCTTTTAAAATACCTTCGTAGAAAATATCGGGGAGGAGTCGGAATGGCTTTAATGCAGAAAGTAGGCATGCGTGACACAATCGTTCCGGTTGAGTATATTGCAATAGCCATTGCAGCAGCTGCGGTGGTTTTTATAACATTATTAACCTCGCCCTTTCTATTTGCATTGTTATTAAGTTTTGCCCCGGCTGTATTACTTTTAATCAGATTCAAAGATTACGTTAAAGCAATCAGGCTTTCACCCGATCCAATATACATAACGTTATTATCCATATATATAGAATATATATGGTGGGTAGCAACATTATCTGGATATGTTCGAGGACTTTTCATGACTCCGAATCAAATTAATAAATATCTTAAAGGCCGTTAAGGCAAAATATTTTGATAGAATGAATCAAGAATGGATAATCCAAAAGTAAGTGTAATAATTCCGGTTTATAACGCAGAAAAATACATTGGGGAGGCCGTTGATAGCATTTTAAGACAGACTTTTAAAGATTTTGAAATTATTATTCTTGACGACGCTTCAACAGATAAAACACCCGAAATAATTTCATCATATAAAGACGACCGAATAAAAGTTTATAGAAACGAAAAGAATTTATATATTGCGGGCAATCGAAATAAAGGTGTTGCATTGTCAAAAGGCAAATACATCATGTGGCAAGATGCCGACGATATTTCAATGCCAGATCGAATGGAAGTTCAATATAATTTAATGGAATCCAACCCCAAAATTGGCATCTGCGGATCATACTTAGAGATTTTTGATGAAGGAGGAACTTCCCATATAAGAAAATATAAAACTAACGATAAAGAAGTCAGGCGAACAATCTTTAGATACTCACCGGTCGCACAACCTTCGGCAATGATTCGCAAAGAGTGTTTTGATAAGTTTGGGTTATATAGTTTAGATATGCCGCCTGCTGAAGATATAGAAATGTCATTCAGAATTGGACAAGAATATGAATTTGCAAATATACCACGTCCACTTATCAGATATAGAGTCCATAATAAGTCAGCTACTTTTGCAAAATTAAAACAAACTGAAAACAATACACTAATAACCCGCCAAAGATTTAAGAATAATCTTGCTTACAATTATACATTCAATGATTCTGTCTATAACTTAATACAAAAAATCACACTAGATTTAATGCCGTCTGAATTTCGAATTCATTTATTTAATTTTATTAGGAGATTTATATGATACGCGTAATACTTATGGGCGGACTCGGCAATCAAATGTTTCAGTATGCAGCTGCAAAATCCTTGGCTATAAAGAATAATACTGATTTATATTTAGACTTAAGTTTTTTAAATACACGCCTTCCAATTAAAGGTTTTACAATTAGAAATTATGAACTTGACCTCTTTAAAGTACAAGATCAAACAGGTACGTTTTTTGGCGTTAACTTTTTGGATAAATATTTTTCTTACGCAACGGAACACTTTATAAATAAATACTTAAACCCCGGCTACTATATAGAAGGGCCTAACCCATATGAATTTAATGAAAAATTTTTTAGTCTTGGACCGGAAACAACATTAAACGGCTATTTCAATAATCCAAAATATTTTGAACCATACGAAAATGAGATTAGAAGAGTATTCGATTTAGGCAAATTCTATGATGCCAAATACAACAAAATCGAAAGCAAAATTAAGGACACCGAGTCAGTCTCGATAAATATCCGGCGCGGAGATTATCTAAATAGCAAACATAAAGATATTTTCGCATTCCTTGATGAAAACTATTATAAGCAAGCTATAGATGAAATTCGAAAAAGAATAAAAAGCCCACATTTTTTTGTGTTTTCGTACGATGATCCTGAATGGTTTGAAAAGACATTTAAAATGGATAACTCAGAATATACAATGATGGGTAAAGAGTATGTCGGTGATAAGTTTAAGACATATCTACGGCTTATTTCTCTTTGTAAAAATAATATTATAAGCAATAGCACCTTTGCTTGGTGGGGAGCTTACCTTAATAAAAATGACGATAAATTTGTTGTATCTCCGGTTAGATGGATGAATAAATATGATTTTGATGTTCCTAATAATTGGATAAAAATATAAGATGAATCCGAACGAAATAATAAATACTTCCTTAGCTCATCCTGACAAAAATGGCATCTGGGTTTCTAAATCCAGTTTACAAAAAACCGACCTTAATACTCTCGAAACTTGGCAGGGAATTTATGGATTTGATGATACAAAATTTATAGAGGATCGAGAAAATTTCTTTAAAAATAAACTAGACGACCATTTAAAATACATACTTCCAACTTATAAATTTAATTCAAATACTGTTTATCTTGAAATCGGATGTGGCCCTTCATATATAGCGGAATATCTCATGAAAAATTTCGATGTGACTTTTGTCGGAATTGATTTTAACTACAATATTTTATTAGAAATAAAAAAATATTTCGAAAAAGTTGGCTTAAAAAAATTTATTTTAATTCAAGCAGATATAAATGAAATGCCGTTAAATAAAAATTCAATAGATTTTATTTATGGTGCCGGCGTAATTGAGCATATCTCAAATACATCGGGAATTTTAAAAGATATACACAAAATTCTGAAACCAAACGGAGTTAGTTTTAATACAGTTCCTGCATTTAATTTATGGTGGATATTAAGGTTTTACAATAATATTCCATTTACACCAGTTTTAAGAAGCTTTTTTGAGTTTTTTCATATAAAGCTTCTCAACTATTCGATTCTAAAAAAATTTTATGGATACGAATTGAGTTATACTAAAGATTTACTATTAAAGCTTCACAGTAATGCAGGATTTAAGAACATACATACAGATCAATTCGCAATAAGTCCTTCAAAAAAATTCTCAAAGAATAAACTTTTTGTTGATATCTATATGAAATTATCGAATAATAGCTTAACTAGTCCCGTATATTGTGTTTATGGTACAAAATGAAAATTGCCTATTTTATTCCTCACACAAATACAATTTATGCCGGAAGAACAATAAATGCTGGTTACAGAAATGCGTTCAAAGACCTCGGCCATGAATTCGAATTCCTAACAGCTGACCACAATCAAAAAGAATTTTACGATGATTTTTCTCCGGATATTTTATTTACAGGACTAAACTCATACGTACTCAAATTTTTAGACCTAAATTTACTAAAAAAACAGAAATCAAAAGGTACAAAGGTATTTGTAAGCATGCCTTTATGGATTTCGCCAATGGCATCATCAAGAATAAATGAAACTCCCGGGATGAGCACTAAAAGTGAGTGGATAGACCTAATTAAATCAGATAACTTTGGAGATGTTTACTTCAATGCAATCGAAGAAAACGATGAAAGAATGCAGGGGTTCGAAAAAACTACGGGATATAAGCATTATACGATTCCACTGGCCGCCGATAAATTAAATATATACCCCGAATACTCAGAAAAATTCAAATCTGATATTTCGTACATCGGCACGTACCTTCCGGAGAAAAGGAATTTCATACAAAATCAGGTTTTTCCACTAAAAAACAAATATGATCTACAGTTATATGGCCAAGATTGGACGTTCTCAGACCGGTCATTCGGCTTTATCAGTAAGATAGGAAAATATTTTAACTTACCAATAATAAAAGACATACAAAAGCCAAAGCTTAATCTCGATGATGAAAGAAAAATTTATACTTCTTCACAGATTTCTATAAATATTCATGAAGACTATCAAAAAAAATACGGCGGTGATTGTAATGAACGAACATTTAAAATTCCGCTTGCTAGAGGATTTCAAATCTCAGACGATGTAGCTTGCATTAAAAAATATTTCGAAGACGGTAAAGAAATCATAATTGCAAAAGATAAAAAAGAATGGTTTGATAAGATAGATTATTATATGAAAAACCCCGATAAAAGGGACTTAATAATAGAAGCGGGACATAAAAAAGTTATGGAACACCACACATATCATAATCGGGTTCAAAGCTTATTAAATATATATGGAAGACTCAAATAAAGTAATACTAAATCTGGGCTGTGGAACCACACGTATCCCCGGCACAATAGGTGTTGATAAATTCAAAATTGGCGATTTTGTAGATGTTATACACGACCTGAACATTACGCCCTACCCTTTCGAAGATAATTCTATAGATAAGATACATATGTACCATGTTTTAGAACACCTTAATAATCCCCTAGAAAAGATGGAAGAATTACATCGTATTTTAAAGCCAGGTGGGAAGCTTTATATAAGAGTTCCACATTTTTCATCAATGGGAGCATTTTCAGATATTACACATATAAGGCCATTTGGCTACACAAGCTTCGACTACTTTCAACCACATACATATCATAATTTCTATACTAAAAAGCGCTTCAGTATATTAAAAAAGGAAATAAAATACTTTGGCCTCTATCCGAATTCAGGAACTTATGAAAAATATGTTCACAATAATAAGTGTCACCCGGTAGCTCGTCCTTTTGTTTTAGCAATAAATTTTCTAGTAAAGCTTTCCCCCATACTATTTGAAAGATTCTGGTGCTACTGGGTCGGTGGAGCAACCGAGATAGTCATTAACCTACAAAAAAATGAACAATCATAATGATAAGAAAATATTAACCATAGCGATTCCAGCATATGGACGGCCAAATACTCTGGAGACAATAATCAAACAATTCCAAAATGAAGATGTATCAAAGTTTAATTTGTTGATTTGCGATGATGCTTCTCCTAATGACCTTACAGATACAGTTAAAAAATATCTTTCACAAATGCCGAATCTAAAGTTTATTAGAAACGAAAAAAACTTGGGCTTTAGCGGCAATGTTTGCAAGCTATACGACTTAGCCGAAACTGACTTTATTTGGTTTGTATGTGACGATGATACGATCATTCCTGGTTGTGTTACAAAGATAGTAGAATCCCTAATAAAATATAATCCAACAGTCGCTGTTTATAACCATATTTGGACAAACCCATATGGAATTGAAGGAACCGCCGGAGTTAAGGCTGATGTTATTTATCACAACGAAAACGAAGTAAAAGACTATAACGATATAATGCGTATGACATTTTTGTCGACCTTAGTTTTAAAAAAACTCCTAACGTCTGAAGAAATAAGAAAGACAGAATATACTTCTAATGTCTTTATTCAAATCTCACTAGCATTGATTTTATTAAGCAATAAATTCGTGTACGCCCAAATTGCTACCCCAGTTATATATAGACATGTTGGTTATAAATATGGGGAATTCTTTAAATTCTCAACCGTCGACCATTTACGATCTATTTTCGCAATAAATCACACACTGGATAATAAAAAGTTTCTAGAATGGGCAAGGAAACAAATTCCTACAAATTTTAAATTATATATGTCCCAAAAACTGGGAATGTTTAAATATAGCCCAGTTCCGCCTTCAAAACGAACAATAAAAGAAATCGTAAAATATTATGGACTAGCAAGTTTCTTTATCTTTATGTATATACCAATATATTTTCTTACTCCGACATTTATTCTTAAGCGAATTTATAAATTATTTTTAAATGAATATCATGATAAAGAAACAGCAAAGAAAATATATGAACAAAATATAAATCGTGCTTTTAAAGATAATAGAGAAACTGGCTTTACAGAATATAGATAGATTTTATGATAAACTGATTTTATTCCTCTGCCATGATTAAGAAATATATAATCTACATAGCTTTTTTAGTTTTCGCAGTCTCATATTCATTCTTTTTATTCTCAAAATTTCCTAACGACAAATTTTTATTTATTGGCGATCAATTTTTCCGCTTTTCTAAGGAAGAAATAAACGAGAATGCATTTTACATTCGAAAATTAGAAAACTTTGGGGTTTTTAATGCATGGCAATTAACTGTTCAAACTCCCGAAATATTATATTACACAACTGTATATAATATTGGATTAACACCCCGACAGGCAGAACAACTACTATTCGCATTAATAATCTTTATAACGCTGTCTCTATCCTATTATTCTTTTAATAGGTTAAAGGAAATTTTTTCCCCAAGAGCAAATGATTGGCTGGTGCTGGCAATAGCTGTTTGGTATTCGATGAATCCATATTTAATGGTTTTGTGGCACGGGGCTACTTATAACTTCGGGTCATCACTTACATATTCGCTGGCGCCGCTAATTTTATATTACTTTCATAAGTCGATCATCGACTTCACCGCATCCAAAAGTCGACTTATATGCGCCGTTTTAATGTTTCTGGCATCTTTTACCTTTTGGATGTTTGCGGCATATATATTTTTCCTTGCGATGTATTTTGTTTTGTATCTTTGTTTCAACAGAAAAATGATAGGTGTCGCAGTCATAAATCTATTAAAACTTGGGCTTTTGTATCTTCCACTATGCGCAATAATGATTTATCCATTACTGCATGAAAACTTTAATAATAATGCAGATGTAAATGGTGCTTTTGCACCTATGTTTACTCAAATTAAAGGTGGAATGCTCTATCAGTTTTTAATGTATTTTTCTTGGGGCATTTATAACTATTGGACCCCAAGATCTATTTATCCCGAAAGTATTACGAATTTTTATTTCTCCCCTTTTTATATAGGGTCTACTGTTTCCTTGTATGCTTTACTTTTAATTCCAATAGTTAATAAATTTAGAAATAAATCAGATGAAAAACTCTCGAGAATTGTAAATCGTAACTTTTTTATTGCTATTTTTGCTCTTATTTTTATAGTTTCTATCTTCTTAGGAAAAGGACCAACAAATCCATTTGGACAAATTTTTATATTTCTATACAATCATTTCCCATTTTTTAATGTATTTAGAAGCTCAGATTATAGATTTGGATTTACATCAGTTTTAGCATTGTCATTATTATTTTTAATAGTTCTGCCACATATAAAGAAGGTAAAATACGCGGCAATCTTACTCTTCTTATTAACTTTTATACAAAATTACATATTCTTTGACACCTCGCTTATAATCGGACAGAATAAACAGCCGGATTTCACTGACCGCGTTGTTACAATTCCGCAAGACTATAAAGAATTAAAAGACTTTTTTGATAATGATAAGGAGACATCTTATATTTATGCTGATCCATCTGTTGAATTCGGAACTTATAACTTAGGCGTTGATGAAAAGCACACAGGACAAGACTTACTACCCAAAATAATCGACCAACCAATGGCATATATACCTGTAACGACAGGCATGTCTATTCCTACTGCACAGGTTTTGTATACAGCTTTAGTAAATAAGCAATTTGAACTATTGAAACTACTTCCGCTTAAATACATTGTTTTGCGTAATGATACAGTTTGCGTTGACTGCGCACTCATAGAATCGGAAGATATAAAAGATGGTTTTACTGAATTGTTCTCAAATAACACTTTTAAAGTTTTGGGCATCTACGATCATACTCCACTTATAAGATCTAGCGACACATCAGTTGTAACATACGATATCGTGTCACCAGTAGAATATAAAGTAAGCATGGTAGGCATGACCGGCCCAGCAATCCTAAGTTTACTGCAAAGTAACAGCAGTAATTGGTCAGTTTATCTAAATAAATATGAAGAACCACTGTGTGAAAATATTGTTAGGGTTAATGGCACTACTTACCAATGCGAAAGAACCAAACATCTTCTAAATTTAAGAAATTTACAATTACCTTCAAATGTAAAAATAAGCGGTAAAACATATTCGCAGAATCTAAACCATATGAATTCATGGGAAATTGACCCGGCATATATATCTACCTCATATGACCAAAGTTACTCCCAAAAAAATGAAAATGGCACTTATGATCTTTTACTCACCATATATTACAATCCACAAACTTCTTATATGAGATATGCCGCACTATCAATTATTCTACTTATCTCTTATATTGTACTTATAGCTTTTAATGATAAGTATTTTAAAATCAGACTCTAACTATGATCGAATCTATACTTTCCAATTATTGGGGAGATTCTGCCGCAAGCTTATATTCAAGCAATGTATCTCCCGAATCATTTTCTAGCACAATTGTTTACCTTTTCCGGGGAATGTTTGGTGTTCCAGGAATATATAATTTTTTAATTATATTAGGTTTTTTTACAACATGGATTATCGGATTTTTAATTATAAGAAAGGAATTTAGAAATAATTTAGTAGGTATATTCTTCGCAACTCTTATTACTTTTGCACCGCTAAGAATTCGTTATTCGATGGAATGGCCAACATTAATTTCCTGGGGCTTCTGCTTTGCAATGGTATACTTCAGCTATAAATACATAACACGGTCAAAAATCTCATATGCGATACTAGCTGGACTGTTCTTCTGCTTAGCTTTTACAGAGCACCCATATTCCGGAATAATTTTGCCTTCGGTTACAGGAATCTCCACATTTATTTTTTTACTAATTCAAAAACAAAAGAAGTATTGGATAAACGCAATAATCCTCCTTATTATACTTGGCGCATTTTCCGCCCCAGGTTTTTATAACATCTTTAAAACGCGTGAGTATATTAGCGGCGAATCAAATTATTTATCATTAAGCCGGAGTGAGGCTGACAGATGGGCTTATTCCGCGAAACCATGGAATTACTTCGTGCCCGATATCGATAACCCCATTCTTGGCGATACTGCGGTGAAAATTAACTACTGGATATGGGGACAAACACCCTACTATCTAACAGAGCCGTTCTTTCCTAAAGAACATACTTTATATGTAGGAATAACTCTATTTATTTTAGCTTGTTTTACTTTATATAAAACATATATAAAGAAGGATCAAGCAATACTAAAGTATAAAGAGCTAACCCTATTCTTCGCATTAATAGGTTTGACTGCTTTTATATTCAGCATGCCACCTCATGCACCAATTAATGGAGTAAAAATATATTTTCCGTCGGCTATTATTTACCAAATAGCACCACAGTTAAGGGCATTTGCACGCTTCGGCATTCTAGTATTTATTGCGAATGCTGCTCTGGCCACAATCGGATTTAATTATCTTCTTAACCTAGAGATAAATAGAAAAATAAAATATACTCTTATATTGTTGATCTCGATACTTGTTATAGTCGAATTCTCAACAAACTTCTTCTCTAAAAGTATTTCTTCTATCCCAACCACTCCATATAAGTGGCTCGCACAGCAACCCGGAAATTTTACACATTTAGAAATTCCAAGGCGGACTGATTATACTGACTCACTTTATAATGTGTACTACGATAGACCAATAATTAACCGATACCTAAATACATCTAAGCAAGTTAAAGAAATTGAAGATTCGATTATATATGATATCGGGGACTCAAAGGAATTGATCTGCAATCACTTTGTAAACTCATTAAATGGGAAATATATCGTATATCATAACGAAGATCTTATAAAGCGCACTATAGTAGAGGATTTTGTTAAAACTGGAAAGGTAACACCTGCGTTAAAAATAGCTCTAAGCGAAAGCTGGGGCCAACCGATATGGGGCAATCATCTTGAGAAATCTGAAAATGATAAACAGAAGGACGAATTGAGAAAGAATCTACTAACCAAATTCAAAAATGATCCTAGATTAAAACAAGTTGCCGAATTTAAACAGGGAGAATTAGACTCAGATCCGCACTACAATACAAATGACCTAGATGCAATTACAATCTTTGAAATTAACTCCGACTATTGCAAATAAACGAAAGGAACTGATTTCTTTTCGATAAATATTAAATAATAGTTTCCTTGCTTTAGTTCTACAAAATCGACACTACGATCCTCTTTTATATTTCCAAGAATTTTATAAATATTATCCTTTTCATCTTCTGAAAAAATAAAGAGGTTTTTATCATAATAATCTATTGCTAATAATTGTGCTGGCATAACATCCCCTTCAATATTGTAAAAATTGTGCCCATCGCGAACTGTATTATCTGCAAAATAATAAACTGGCATTAAATCAATGTCATCACTTACTTGAATAAGCGCCTTATCCATTAAATGTCGATTATAAGCTAGTTCCAGTAGAAAGGTTAAGTTAACGTCGTATGATTTCTTAAAATAGAGATTATTAGAAATTAAACCTAAAATTATTGTTACAGAAAGTAATGCTATAAGTATTAAATTCGAAACCTTTTTGCCTAAATTGAAAATATATGTCTCTCTAATAAAAGACATAATTAACAAGAAGAACCCTGCGATAGCTAAAACAACAAAAACTAGATAAAGCTTTATCGAAACAATTAAATTAGGCTCTATTATGTTTGCGATTCCAAATATTAAGCTTGTAAACGCAAGTGAATAAAAGCCCCCAATATAACGCTTTAGGATCAAAAATAATAAAGCAATTGACCCTACATAAAACATGCCGGCTAAAATACGACCAGTATAAACATAATTCCCAATTACATATTTAAAGACAGATAAAAGCCAAGAGTATTGATCTACTATAAAATTAGGCTTAAATGCCTGGCTGAACATACTTAATTCTAGTCCATTTAATGGATGAGTTAAGAAAATAACTGGAACTATAAGTGTGGCTATCGAAAGTGCGACTACAATAATTCTTTTTAAATCACATTTCTCAGGACACAGTATATTTCTGATTGTATTAATAAGATTTTGTGTAATATAAAACTTAGCAACATATGCTGATGCAATTAATACAAACATCCAAAAGAATTCTGATTTGTATGAATACATGAACCCAGCCGTTAAGAACGAAACAATCGCACCCAAAAAGCCCAAAGCTGTAAAGTCATTTTTCATGAGATAGATTCGATATAAACCGGTAATTAAAACTGCCCAAAATGCTGCAAATACAATAAAAGACACCAGTCCAGTTTCGGCTAAAACCTCAAGCCAGAGATTGTGTAACGGTAATTTTAAGTCAAGTGCGGCCTTATCGATATAGTAGTAAACGTTTGCCCATTCTGTATTTCTAAAATATGCGTGAAATGAATTGGCCCCAATACCTAATAAGAAATTTTGAATTCCAACAATTATTCCAACCTTTAGCAAGAATAAATGTGAGAAAAATGAAACCGACCGATATAAAAGCGATTCGCGAATGGAATCTGCTTTCCAATAAAACAATGATAAAAATCCAAGAATTCCGGCTATTGTTGAAAGGTAGTAAATTCCGAATTGATATTTGCTGGCTGTCTTAAACTTTAAGTTTTTAAAGGACAAGACTCCGAATACTAATAGTCCAAATATAAATCCTATTAAGGAGCTCCTTGAACTTGTTAAATGCAAAGCTGTTAAAGCCCCAATAGCTAAAAGACCAAAGAAGATCCTTGTAGCTGTCCCTACTCTATCTTTTGCAATAATAAATCCAAGTAGAATCAGAATAAGGGCTGAACAAAAAGCTCCAAAATGATTTATATCCCAAAAAGTTGAGCCATAACGAGTCGGATATTCTGGCACCGGCCAAACTCCGCCAATTGCAATTTTATAATTTGTTTGAAGATATATTTGTATTCCTAAAAATACTAGAACTGCAATAAAAGTCAAACCATATAATGTAACTAAATCTTTAACACCATCTTTACGTTCAAAAATAAAATTTCTTACGGGAATATAAGTAAATGTAATCGCTAACTGAAAAGCTATTAATCGCAACGAACTAACTACATCACCTGTTTGTAATAAGCTTAATGACTGAAATCCGACAAATGAAATCAAAAACCAGAAAAATATATCTTTAGAATAATCTTTGAAGTTCTTAATAAACAAAAATAGCCCAATTACAGCCAAAGATATTAGAGCATATTTAGACCAGACTAAATCAGGGTCGTAAATCGAAAACGCCTCTTTATGGTTAAATGGGATCGCAATTACTAATAAGTAAATAAGAGCGTAGTACCATTTAAAAACATCTTTTGTTGGCTTGAATAGTTTATTTAGCATTTTCTATTTGTTCTGGCTGTTCAGGCGGGAATCCATAATCAGTTAATTGTTTAATAACATCGGCTTCTTGTGGCTCTAAAACTCTAAGTCTCATGCGTTCTATTGCTGTTAATGGCTGTTTTAAGCGTTGTTTCTCACGAATACCTTGCAATGCAAGTTGCAATTCATTGTATTTATTATGCAATACATCAACTCTAGATAATGATTTCATCAAAACCCAGTCGCCTGCAGAACCCTTAACATCTAAAACTAACGGGGCGTCAATCTTGTCCTGATCATCATTTACACTATAGTAAATATCAGTTGGGACTAAGAAATCTCTATTTTCATCAGGTTGAGCATCTTCGATTAAAGACAATATTTCATCTTCTTTAATGGCTTTAATCTTATGTTCGCTATAGAAAAGTAATACCGGCGGAGCAATATTTACATAGTAAAGTTTTCGTTCAGGATATAAATCCTTCGGATATGTATCATTGAATATTTGGACAAGAGCAACTTTATCCTTGTTAAAGTCTGGATAATAAATCTTGTCGCGAATTATCACAACATAAAATGCTGAAATTAAAAACATTGCAAACAGCGCAACAGATCTTACATATATTGGATTAAATTTGGCATCAGCCTTCAAATTCGTATTTACGACATAGATAAATCTGTCAATGAATCTTGCAGCAATTAAAGCCATAAATGGATAAATCGGCATTATGTACCATTGCAATTTGTCTTTCGAAATTGAGAAGAACAATAAAACAAAAGCTGTGCTTAGCATTAATAGCATATATTCTTTACGGTATTTTTTGTCTATAAAGAAAAGTGAAACTACCCCAAGAGCAAAAGGTAATATCCAAATTCTAAAAGCCACCTTAATAACTTCTAAAAACCACCAAATCGGTTGCTCATGCCCTAATCCTTCGGCTCCTCTACTTATGATATGTTCGAATAAATATTTATCTATAAATTCTTGACCATGAATCATATACGAATAAATATGCCATGGTAATGCGACTAACAAGGAAGCAAGGATAAAAGGTAAAAATCTCTTAAATGAAACTTTGTCTTTTTGTACAAAGATTAAATATAGCCAATATAACCCAAGTACAGGAACAGGAATTAATCCAATAATCGCTTTAGTCATTACACCAAGGCCAAGCATTACTCCAGCTGCAGCAGATATCCACATAGCATTTTTCTTTGTAGAAAATGCCCAATACATTAAGTAAATCGTTGCAACAATAAAAACGGTGGCAGTTACATCAAGCATTCCATTTCTTGAATAATATAAGTAGTGTGAAGTCGAAATTAAAATAAGTGCGGCAAAAACTCCAGTTAATTTGTTATAAAGCTTATTTCCAAACTTATAAATTAAAATTACGCCTAAAATTCCAAAAGTAGTTGAAACAATTCTTGCTCCGAATGAATTGAAGTTTGTGACCTTAAATACTAAAGCAGTAAGCCACATATAAAGTGGAGGTTTTTCAAACCACATATCGTTAAGGTCTTTCCAATATAAAGTTATCCAGTTACCACCTTCTACAATATTTCTAGCTACTTTTGCATAAATAGCTTCATCCCAATCAATTAAGGTAGTACTTCCTAAATTTAATAAGAAATAGAAAAGCGCCATTGGAACAATAATCAGATAAGGAGTTATTTTAGCTTTATACCACCAGCTCAAAACATATCCGAAATTAAAGTTAACATCAAAATTTATGAAAATGTAGCCTATCGCTAAAAACAAAGTCACCCAATAAAACTCGATATTGTATGAATAAAAGAGTCCGCCTGCAAAAAGTGCTAGCACACTACCTAAAAGCCCAATACCTAAATATTTCAAACTATCTTTTTTACTCTTAAAGACTGTAGTAATAAGCGAAGCCAAAATTAATATAGCAAACGAGGCGTAAGTAACAATTCCAAGTCCGCCTGTTTCACCTAAGACTTCTCCCCATACGCTATGTGGAGGAACCTTAAGATCTCTTAATTTAGGTTCGCGGTCAAAATAATCAGTAGCCGTTTCGGTCTTTCTAAATGCTGGGTCAAATCCGCCATAGCCTGATCCTACTAATAAATTGTTAAAAAAGACCTCAGCAGCACCCTCTAAAAGCATAAAATGTGTATCAGTTGAATCTAAACGATAGTGCATGTAACTCGCGATCTTATCCCGAATAGAAATACCTTTATATGTTGTATAACCAATAAGCCCGGAGAATGCTAGAACGACCACAACTAGGCTAATAGCAAGCGGCTTTCTTAAATGATTCCAATAATAGATGACAAAAGAAAGAGACATTCCGACAGATAAGCCGATCCAAGCGCTTCGCGACTGGGTCATAAAAAGAAGCAAACACATAAAAGCTGCGCCTAAAGCTGAAATTATTTTCCATTGAACCTTTTTAACTGCAAAGATATATGCAAATAAGATAGGAATAATAGTTATTAAAAATCCGCCATAATGGTTTACATCCCAGAAAGTTGAACCTAAGCGTGGAGGGTTACCTGGAACAACCCAAACTCCTCCGACTGAATATCTGCAACAACTTCTCAAATAATATTGGACTACAGCAAAAATACCTGCAAGCCAGGCGATACCAATATATAAATGTAAAAAATTTCGATAGAATGATTCACCCGATTTTAAAATTTGTTGTTTAAATACAACATAAAAAGAAAGAATGATTGTATAGAAAGCAAAGAGCGAAAGACTGTAGTCTTGAACTTCTGATTTAAAAATTGATAATCCCCTAATTACCCATAATGTTAACAATAAGATTAAAAATGGATCTGTTTTTATGAAATTAACTAACAGGTCACTAAATTTTTTCCATCCATTATTTTTTATCCAGATTAGAAGTTTTACAAAAGCGACAAGTGATACTGATAAAATTGCGATTCTTATCGGAAGTAAATCCCATACAATAAAGCTAAATAGCTCTTTATGCATTAATGGGGTAAGTGCCAGAACATAAAAAAGACCCCATTTGAGGTTTTTTATTGAAAGTCCAAGCCCGATTAAAAATGTCGCGACAATAATCGCTATATCTATACTTTGCGAGATCATAAATACTATAAGCTATTGGGGTTGTATAAATTTTTATAAACCTCGATAGTTTGTTTTGCTGTGTTTTCCCAGCTATACTGCGCTTTTATCTCATTACGCATATTTTCAAGCATTTTAGGCTTAAATATTGCACTAAGTATAGCATTTTTGATGCTTTCTACGCTGTCAGGCTCGCAATAATAAGCATAATCTTTTAAGTATTCTTTTGTGCGTTCGCCAGTTGCAACTACATTCATTCCCGAAAAGGCTGCCTCTAAAGTTACAAGACCGGTTGTTTCGAACCAACTGGTATGAACAAAAATTCCATCGTGATGCATTGCAGAAGCAACAATTTCAGGTGGCTGTATCTTAATGTATATTATTTGTTTATTTTTTGAGATCTTGTCTCTAAATCTACTCGCATATTCATAGCTGTTTTTTGTCATAGCTCCAATAAATACTAAATAAAAATCATTTAGATGACCTGATTTTTGTAATTCTTCAAATGCCTGAATTAAAGCTAATTGATTTTTACGTGGCTCGATTCGCCCAACAGCCAAAATTATTTTTTTATCAGAAATATCTATATCGAAATTTTCACTTATTAATTGGTTGAATTTTTGGGTATCTGTGTCTTCGAAAACTTTTAAATCAACACCATTAACAATTTTTTTATATTTAAACTCTGAAAAATTAAAATCGGTTTTAATATCTTCAGCCTCTTTTTCTGTTTGCACAAGAACAATATCAGACATTTTTAAAACTTCGCGCTGCTGATTTCTAAATCCACTAATTAGTTGGCTAAAAGTTGGAATAAATTTTTTAGGATAGTACATGCTTCGATAGAAGTTCTTTCCTACATCACGTAAAACCTGCGACCTGAATATAAAATTATAAAGTTTTCGAATATCATAGGCAGCGTTTTCCTCATACTTTATAACTTCTTTTTCTGAATGGTGAATTGCAGATAAAACTACTTTTTTGCCATGTCCTTTCGCCCATTTCGCCTGTGAATATGTTTCAGGAATCCAATCAAGATTAAATAAATGAACAATATCGTAATTATTGATATCTTCCGGCTTAATTTTTGTTTTAATATCTATTTGAATTGTTGAGTCGGCTTTTTCAATAGCAGATTTAGTATTTTCCATCTGTGCGGTATCTCCACCTCTTGGATTGTATAAGTCAATGCGTGACTGAAAGAGTACTTTCATTATGAGTTGTATAAATTAGTATACGCCTCCCAGAACTTTTCTATCGAGAACTTTTTTCCCTGATCTTTTTCTGCTTCTACATTAATATCTGAAAAATTTATTATTCTATCTTTTAAACTTATTGAATCCCCAACTTTAAAATAGGCAATCGCATCTTCACCAACATCTTTTAGCACATCAATATCGGAAGCAATAACTGGAACTCCAACTGACATTGCCTCTACTAAAGCAATTCCAAAACCTTCGGCAAATGATGGAAATACAAAACAATCGAACGAACTTAATATTTTGTTTTTGTCCGATTCTTGAAAATTGCCTAAAAAATGAACCCGATCTTGTATTCCATATTCTTGAGCCTTTAGCTGAATATCATTTTGCAGTGCCCCACTTCCGGCTAAAACCAAGACATATTTATCGTCACTAATTGATTTAAAAGCTTCTAATAAAACCATATGGCCTTTTTCTTCTGTGAATCTGGCAATATTACCAATTACTATTTTATTTTCATCAATGTTTAATCTAGTACGAATTACGTTTCGACCATCTTGATCAAATTTAAACTGTTTTAAATGAATTCCATTTGGAATAACTCTAATTTTATCTTGATTAATAAACTCTGCTTTTGCACGAATTGATTTTACGGACCGAGTTAATGCAATAACATCTGTTGCAAAAACATTTCCAACCACTGCATTTGCAAATGTATTTATAGGTAATGCAAAATATTTTTTAACCTTTGAATATCTCCATTGTGTAAATGAAGTATGCACATGATAAATTCTCTTTTTGCATTGAGATTTCGCAAGCCATCCACCGAATGTTGCAAGTGAACCTGTAAGAAGTTCGTGTGCATGCAAAATATCTATTTTCTCATCTTCAATTATTTTTCTGATTTTGTTTGAATATGTAAAATCGGCTTCAAACTTTGGAGATAAATTATAATGTTTCTTTGCCCCAGCTTTTAAATACTCTTCAACGAGTGGACCATTTGGGCACACTACATAAAATTCAAATCTATGTGAGAGACCTTCTATTATATCTAAAATATGTTTTTCAACTCCCCCATATTGAGATGAGTGGTAACACATTAAAACCTTTTTCATTTGCTAAGTTCTTCGGTAATTAATTTAAGCTGCCTATCGACTTTGCCACTCCAGCTGTTTTGCGCTGCCATTTTTTTACGCGCATTTTGCTTATCAATATTATCTTCTTCATACGCTCGCTTTATCATTGCTACAAATTCATCGTCGTTTTTTGCGATATATCCATCTGGATCAAAACCCTGATAAGCCGGCATATTCGTGACAATCGTCGGTAAACCAGCGGCTAGGCCTTCAAAATATTTAATCGGGAAACATCCGCCTACCGTATATTTATTTAAATTATATGGAATAAAAAACACATCAAAATTATTAAAATATTCCGGAGTCTCAGCCCAAGGCTTCAAACCCAAAAAATGAACATTTCCCATGCTTTTTAATTTCGTTAAATCTAAATCGGGATCAGAAACTTTTTCAGGTCCGATCATTACAAAATGAAAATCAGGCAATTCTTTGGCACATTTTTCAATTAATGGAATATTATTTTTGTAAGTATCTATAGCGCCGGTGAATCCCACGCGAGGATGTTTAATATTTTTTAAATCAGCCGGCTCTTCAAGTGTTCCACGAACAAAATCGAATTTTTCACTGACCGCAGCATTGGGCAAATAAGAAACAACCGGCTTCCATTTCATTAATTTAGTAACAAGCCCGGGAGCACTAGCAAAAACTAAATTTGCTTTTTTTGTTAGCCATTCTTCGCGATGCAAAACCCAGTCAACGCCTTGTAAACCATGTTGATTCAGTCTGATTTTTAGTTCATCATCAATATATTGAATCCATGAAATTACCGACGGATTAACTTTTTTTCGTTCAGAATATTCTGGAAATTCGGTATATTCATCGACGCAATCATAAACCATTAAATCGTGGCTAAGTTTATCTGAAAAATTTTCAAGATCAGGAAAATCAAAGTGATATATATACAGAATTCTTTTATAGACTTCCCCTTCGGCTTGAGTTTTTAAAATATTGTTTAAAACCAACGAATGATATGCTGTATTAACTATTGAAAATGGCCAAAAATTAAAAATATTCATTCCGCGATAAATCGTTAAATTATCGTTTTTCTTTTCGCCAAAAATAAATTTGTAATTTTTAAAAATATTCTTGAGTGCTTTAAACCTCAAAGGTGGATCAACGAAAATAACTTTGTGACCTTTCTCTACTAATTGAGTTGCTACATGCCACTTGTTAGTTTTAAGTTCAAAATCAAATGGTTGGTTGGATAAAATAACAAATTGATATTTCATATTATTTAGCTTTGTTTAGTTTAAAAATATAATAGTAGTTAACTCCTGCAATTTTAATCGTATCATCTGGAGTCTTTAATGAGTATAAATTCTTATAATACTCATTTCTTTCTGGCCTAAAGGCGGGCAATACAAGATAATCAGCCTGATTTCTTTCCTGTTCATTCTTAATATTTAGCACTTCGAATTCTGCAAATGGCCTTAGGTAATCAAAATCTGCGATTGCGATTTTAATAGTTTTATCTTTTCCAACTTGCTTTTCATTAAAATATTCTGCTACTTTATCATATCCGATTAACCATTTGGGCTCGATTATATATCTACCGTCTTCGACACCTCCAACTAATGGACTGTAGTATGCGAGATAATTTGGATGTAATCCATAAAACAATAACCCTCTAAAAATTATTAACCCGATTATAAAAGCAATTAGTATTTTCCTTTTTATCATCTCAGAATAGAACCAGGCAGAGAGAATGCCCATCGAAAAAACAATCGGCAAAGAATATCTATCTAGCTTCTTAGAAACTACTGTAACCATTAATAAATAGAAAAATGCATATAGGCCGAGCGTAATATAAAACCCAATTTTTTTATCGTTGAAATATTTTGTACGATTTTTGAATAGTAAATATATTGACCCAAGAAAGCCAATAACAAAAACAATCGAATACCTAGCAAAAAAAACAATCGGATAAAATAATGGGCCTGGATCATCTGTTAATTGTCCAAACCAATAATGCTCATGGCCTTCTTCAATTGCAATTCCTTGAACACCTTTAAATAAGTATAAATTTATAGAGTCAATTGGAATCACCCACATTGCTGGCCAAAAAATAAAAAATGCCAAAATAGAAAAACCAAATGTTACGATAACTTTATAAATTGTCGTGAGATCTCTAAATCTATAAAAATAGATTGCACTTATTAGTGCAAAAAATGGAATTAAGAATAGTGCCGAGCTTTTCGTAAGAAAAGCGAGGCCTGCAAATCCTCCTGCAAATACTGAATCAAATGTAATCAGCTTTTTATTTTCGCTCGTTATCAGACTATAAAAATATAAAACCGAAATAAACATAAACAGTGAAATCATTGCATCTGTATGCAACGCGCGAGCTAATGCCAAATAAAATGGCTCAATCGAAACTAACAACACCGCAAATAATGCTAGCTTTATACCTACGATTTTTCTTAGTTTATGATAAGCAATTGTTATTAAAACGGAAGTTAACACAACTACTACAGTTGCTTGGATCTGATTATTTATTAAAAATTCGTGCCTCGAATCAGGTGTTGCTAAAATGCCAAATTTTAGTAAAGCTGAATAGATTTTGATTGCTATAAACTGACACCATAAAAGTGGAACTCCAGGATGATATGTAACGGCGGTTCCGGCAAAATCTAACGAGGTTAGGGCAGATCCGAATGCATAACCTCGAGATTTCCATAAAAATGCATCGTTATTTATGAAGTCATACCCCAAAGTTGGAAGTCTATATAGTAATGTGGCAATAAAGATATAAATTTCAGAGGGAACAGCCTTAAATATGGATAATACCGATTTAATTAGCTTTTTTATAAACATAGATTATTGGGCCTTGCCTAAAGGAGTTTCCGATAGTTTCAATTAGCCTTATTTTATCATTATTTTCGATAGGGGTCTGAACTAGCACAACGTCATTTTCGCCAAGGTCAAAACCATCTTTTGCCTTTTTCATATTTAAATTATTGATAACATCCGCTTCTTGTAAATCTGTTCCTTCTATATATATTTTACCTTTGGCTTCGCGGGTGGCTTCGTAATACTCTAAAGCTAAATTTCGTGTATCTCTTCGTAAAAACAATCCTGTACTGTGAAAAGAAAACCACATTAAGACTATTAAAGATAAGAATAAAATCGATTTTATTTTAATCTTATTTAATCCCCATGCACAGACGACGGCCAAAAGCGAATACATTGGTATGAAATAATGTGGGCCAGATCTTGAATAACGCGACATGAATAAAATAAATCCTAAAATTACTGCCGACATTATAATAATTAAATTTTTTTCTTGAGGTTTTGTGTCTTTATCATATGCTTTAGTTACTGAATATAAAAATAAGACGGCCATTACAAAACCAGTGCTTCCGGCAATATTTCTTAACTGAACAAGAATAGCTGGCACATAATCTGAAAACCCTAGCGGACCTGAATTTTCGAAAAGTTGCCACAAAAATCCCCTTCCATAATCATATGACCAAAAAATATCCCAATCAGTAATAATTTCCGGAGTTGTAGCAAGTAATGTTATAAGCGAAATTAATCCAAATACTACAAATTTAACAAAAATATTTTTTATAACTTTCGCGTTCAACTGGTTTTCTGATTTTAGTTTAAAGAATACAAATAAAACTAAAATTATCGACATTATAATTGCGTTGTATTTAATTCCACTTGAAATACCAAAAAATATTGCAGCTAAAATAATATCTTTATATTTAAGGCTTATCGAAAATTTATACGAAAAATAAATTGCCCAAGATAAAAAGAACAAAAGCGAAACATCCGGCGTTGCAACATGCGATAGATAGACATGAAATGGAATAACGGCAAAAAGCGCAGATGCTATGATTGCCGCCCTGCGTGAAAACATATCTCTCGTCAACAAATATATCGGAATAATAGTTAGTGTTCCTAATAACGCATTTAAAAATCGGCTTATCACATAAAAAATAAATGGATCACTCCATAAAACCGGGAACATTCTTTCTAAAAAGCCTTGTAGACCAATTAGCTGTAAAACGGCGCGCGCTTTTATAAAAACAACATAAAAGAAGTAATTAAAATAAAATGTAAAGTGTGGCCAGTCAAAATGATTTATTTCTGATGTATATCTTAATCCTAATGAACTTCGAACAGTCGCCGGCTCATCAATATTAAAAACATATGGGTACCCATATGTTATGCCGATAACTCTGAATAAAAACGCAACACCAAGTATTATAAAAAGATATTTATATTTAATGACTGTAGATTTAATTTTATTTATAGTTTCTGACATACCAATATGCTGTTATAAGACCAAACAAACCAGCAAGAATAATATTATTTATACCAAGATAGTAAGCCCCAATAAAGGCAAGAGATATGACTGTAAATTCAACATCGCGTTTTAATAGTGGATAAAACCCGATGGTTTTCTTGATCAGCCAAATATAAGAGATATATCCGATCAATGCACCAAGTCCCATTCCCAAAGCAAATGCCATTAGCGGATCAATTCTTAATAGATAGAAGGCTACAAAAGTAAACACGAACATGATTACAGTTGAAACAACTGCAGTCCACATAATTTTTGTCGGAACAGATAACCCTGACCTTAACAAATTAATATGCGCGTGAGCCCAAAAGCCTAGAACCATTGGATCAATAAGCACAAATGCGGCCGAATATTTATCTGAAACCGAACTTTTTCCCATAAAAGAAAATATGTAGTCTGCTATAAAGATAGCTTCGCGTTTTAGAATTACAAGCATAATGGCAAAAAACATAATAAGGAAGTATGCTTTGGAATTTCCATTTAAAAACGTCTCGTTAAATTTGTCTCGCGACTTCTCATAAACACTAGTCATAGATGGCAAAGTCACATCGGTTATAGCATCAGATACAACCATTATTTTTGACGCGATAAGAATTGCAAATGCAAATACTCCCAATATTTCTTCTGGTACTGTTTTGCCTAAAACAACTAATCCGAGTTTTTCCCATTGAGTTACTAGGATTTTGATCGCATACATATAAAGACCTATTTTGAATACCGCCTTTATTATCTCTTTTAGCTCCTGCTTGTTTGGAATATCGATATCTTTTCCATAATCAAAAAGCTTAAATGTATATGCCAACAAAATTAAAGTAGATAATACATTATAGATAAGTAACGCATAGTAAAATCCGTTAAAGCCATAGGTAATTACCAAAGGTATATAACATAAAACGCTCAAAAAAGCCGTGGCTACTTGAAATATAAATAAAAATCTAAATGCCTTTAATCCTTGAACTACAGAATTTAAAACAGATTGAAGTGCTTGAACAAAAAGTGTAATAGCAAAAATTTGAATAGGCCAAACAATTTCAGGATGGTGATAAAAGTCATTTCCAATACTTGGCGCAAAAATCAAAAGACCTAATCCAAGTGGCAAAGAAATTCCATATCGCACAGCAAGAGAACCGATAAAAACTCTAAATGCTTCCTTCTTGTCTTTGGCAGCAGCAATTTCCCTGGTAGAGCCAGATGAAATTCCTAAATTTTGAAAAACTCCTACAGATGCTCCAATTGACGCAACAAGATTTACTAAACCATAATCGCCAACAGATAAAACTTTTAAAATGACAAATGATTGAATAAGACCGATTGCGACCGCAGTAAATCTTGAGATTATAGAAATTAATGACCAGCTTATTTTCATGATTATCTAAATACGTAAACCTTCTTGCCAGATTCAGAAGTATATATTACCTCTTGAGTAGTTGTATCATACTTATCTATTATTTCTTCCTTTTTGTTGTGGTTTAATTCGCTTTTTAATTCAACGTAATAAACTGGTTTGTTGTCACCGTCTCTTTCTTTATCCCATTTAACCCAGGTGAAATATTGTTCCTTTAATTTTGGGTCAGCTTCGTAAAACCAAAGCATATAATAAATTGGCTGCGCATTTCCGCCATAAACATCTATATTTGCTCCATTTGAATCTTTTCGAATTACTTCAGTAACTTCTCGCATGTAACTAAATGAGTCTACTTCTCGATTAATTGTTAAATATTGATTCAAATTAATAGCAACAAATCCAAAAATAATTAATAAAGTCGAATACCAATAATTCGTTCTGTATAACCTTGCCAACAAGCTTGAAATATATAAAACAATAAGGGGAACAAAAGCTGCTGCAAACCATTTTGAATGCGGCTCTGATGTATCGAACTTAACTACTAATCCGAAAGTTAATAAATATAATACGAGTGTAAATGCTAGAAGTGTAGAATTATTCCGTTTTCTGAAAAATAAAACTGCTTCATAGAATAAGAAAATTAAAATTAGCCCTGCTATTACCATCGGGATCATATCTGTGTTGTTAAAAAGTACGAGTGAAATATTTTTTAATATAGCCGTAAAGAAATTTGTAGTTGCGGTAATAAAGCTAACCTTTTCTTCTCCGCCATTTTTAAGGTAAGAAAGCAGCTGTTTGATAGTCCACCATGCAAGTTTCTTTTCTTGAATTAAATAAGGCACAACTCCCAAAATTCCATATAAACCCAAGGCTAACACTGTGGATTTTAATTGGAATTTAGGTTTATAGAAAAAATATAAAACTGCAATTGGGATTAATAAGAAAAATCCAGCTGGATGAAGTGCCGTTACAAAAGATAAGGCAAAAGCAAACCAAATCAAAATTTTACCTTTGCCAGTTTTTAGCCATTCAGCATATGAATAGAATGCCAAAACCGAAAACGGAAGCATTAAACTTGGATTAAGCCCTTCTCCACCTTGCCTTATTATATAGAGTGAAAAGCCATAAACTATAGCCGTAATAAAAGCGGCGGCTTTTCCATAGAACTTATAAGCTACAAATATTAAAAGTAATAAAGCAATTATATTTGCGATCATGCTGGCTACAGGCGCAGAAATTGGGCTAAAATTGAACAAAAGATAGAAAGGATAGAGCATGTAATAGTAAATTGGACTCATAAAGCCCCAAACTACCGAGAAAACAGGCCCGACGAAGATATACTCACCATATTCATGCATTTTAAAACTAACAAGATTATCACGAGAATTATCATGCCCGAAGGTTATAAAATCATAAAAACGAGCAAATCGCAGTACAACAGAGAAAAGAATAGTGATAGAAATAGCTAAAAATCGCCTTGATAGGATGATTTCCGTAAATTTTAATTTCATAAGAGTCAATATCAGTTAATTTTAGCACTTTTTTGCAACTTAGAGCCTCTATTTTAGCTCTTTTTCAGCTATACTTTTATATAATGTTTAGAAATCTCCATGTTTCACAATGGTTTTGGGCGGTATTCACGCTGGCCATAATTGCGTTTTTAATAAAAATCCCTGGGCTAGACTGGGGATTTCCAGGAACATTTCATAATGATGAGAGCAACGTCATTCGCTCCTCGTTAGGAATGAGATTCGGAGATCTAAATCCACATCATTTTGACTGGCCTTCGTTCTATTTTTATATAAATTACTTTGCATTTTTAGGTTTTATAAAATTACGAATTTTATTGCAAATGCTTTTCACAACAGATGCGATGAAAGCAACCTTTCCATTTTGGTGGGGTCCTGACCTTCCGTTTTACTATATTTCTAGAATAATTGCTTCAATATTTTTTAGTTTAAATATTGTGGCAATATATTTTTTATCAAGAGAATATAAACTTTCGAATAAATTTTCCTTTTTAGCCTCATTAGTTTTTGCCACCGGATTTTTATCAAACTATTTTTCATTCTACGGGTTAAATGACACCGCACTAACTTTTTTTATAACTGTATCGGCTTATTTTTGCATAAGGATTTTGAAGTATGGCAATATATCCGATTATATTTGGGCAGCGGTTTTTGCCGGATTCGCAACCTCAATAAAATATAATGGCGCGATTATGTGCTTGTTAATTTTAATAGCACACTTAATGCGTCAAAAAAAGTTTGATATTTTTAATAAAAAGTTAATAATTGCAGCGTTTATATCGGTTGCATTCTTCTTTGTTGGAACTCCATATGCACTTTTAGATTGGGAAACATTTAGCCGCACCGACAGCGAGCATGGTGCACTATGGCAAATCGAACATATGGGACGTGCATACAACTGGCCATATCATCTTTTGGAAACAGCTCCTACAAATTTCGGCTTTTTGGCAGTGGCTTTTGGATTTTATTCGATCTACCTAATAGTAAAATCCAAAAACCATGAATACTATTACCTTCTCATTTCTTGGTTAACAATGCTCCTTTATATAGGCAGTTGGGGAATTACACGCGAACATTATTCATTACCAATGTTCCCATTCTTTGCATTATTGATTGCTATTAGTATTTATACACTTACAAAAAACACAAATAAAAATATTTTTTATATTCTAGTTGCTTGTATTTTGGTACAACCAATAATAAACACTTCCGTCGAAATTTATAAGCGGAGTCATATCGATACAAGGATTTCATCTGGTCAATGGATCGAAAAAAATATTCCACAAAGTAGCACAATCATTTCTCTTGAAAACCTAACGGGATATTTTGGAGGGAATTTACCCATATTTGATTATCAAAAATATCAGGTTTATAAAATCGAACCCGATACAGAATCGGTTAGGGAAAGTGCAAGTGAAAAATATTTAATAATCGTAGACGACAGGCCAACTGCAGAATATGAATATTCAAATGACCAATTAATTTATGAAAACGATAATAAATGGACAACTGGGCCGAATATTAAAATTTACAAATTAAATTCTAATTTGAAGTAACTTCAATCGTTCCGAGGTAAATATCTGACGCATCTAATAAGTCACCCATTCCCCAATAGACGTTATATTTGCCTTCCTTTAGCGTATTTAATTTCGGGTAAATAGTCTCTTTAACATATTGATTTTGCTCGGCCTTATCTAGACTTTCACCAAACCCAACTGAAGCGTAATCAACAAATTGCAATTTATTATCTTTATTGCCTTCTTCTTCAAAGATCCAATAAGTAACTTTGTCTTTAAATGTTCCACTTAATATCGCGGCTGCAGTTACAAAAGGCTCGGGATCATTTTTATTTATCACTTTTGGCATATCAATTAATTTAAAATCCATAGAAATCTTTTTAGTTTCAACTGGAATGCTTTCGTATTGTGCAACTTCTGACATATCTACAAATTCAGCAGTATCTCGATTCACACCCTCGACAAATGCCGATACCTTTCCACAACTATATATGTGTTCATAT
Source organism: uncultured Candidatus Saccharibacteria bacterium (assembly GCA_965230915.1). GTDB lineage: Bacteria > Patescibacteriota > WWE3 > 2-01-FULL-39-13 > 2-01-FULL-39-13 > CAYHDM01. The sequence continues at coordinate 671,608 of OZ246395.1, forward strand.
TTATCCATAGCGTTCATTCGGCGCAAACCTTCCTTGTTAAATATCCAGCCTGAATCCCCGAAAGCACCCAAAGTTTTTGCTTCAAATAAATCGGCGATAACCATATCTGCATCCCAATACCTTGACGGGAACAATGCGTTAACTCTTCTTAATGATGACTGCGCTCCTAAGTAATCTGGACCCGTATAAATTTCAGGGTTGCGTTCATTTGTAAGTCTAGTCATCTCTTCTAAACATTCATTGTAATTACGTGGAACTCTAGAAATTCGTTTCTGGCCAAATGACTCTTCAGCTGCAAAAACCTTACTAATAATTTTGCCTTCAATAAAACTTCTACCTGAAACATATAGAGGATTATTAGTTATATGTGAAAAATACAGATTCGAAATTAAAATTGCCCCCGAAATTACAATAAAAATACTGGTCATATATTTCAAATTTGGAAATTTCTTCATCTGTATATATCTTAAGAACTGAAATAAATACACAAGTGACAAAAATAAGCTCACAATAACAAAAGCTATGCGGTGATTCGAAATATCAAAAATTTCTTCTTCACTCAGAACAACTATTGCTAAATCCGGAATAGACATCAACCACACCGGAGAAAATGCAACTACATATCCAAGCGGCCCGAATAAATTATTTAAAGCTTCAACTTTTTGCTCGTTAAAAGTTTTTTTGTAAACTAAACCTGGTTTTAAAATTACATTCATTGCAATTTCACCATAAGAATTGCCTAAATATGCATATCTATTTAAAAAGAAATTTTCACCGGAAATATTAGCGGCTTCTGTAGTGCTTACCCCAACTTGTTCAAAAAACGTATTTACACTTTCGGTTCTGTAGTGCGAATAATGTGGAATAAAAACTAAAAAGCATAAAAGTGTCCATGTTAATCCGATTATAAAAGTTTTTATAGCTAAGGATTTATTTTTAAAATATAAAAATACAGACCCCAATGCTAATAATGCGCCAATTTCTTCTTTTCCGGCTAACATTAAAACAATTAAAGTCCAATATATAATGTTTTGTTTCAAGGTGGCTTTTGACAAGAAATTATTTCTTTCTAAATACCAAACGAGCCAAATCAAAAGTGGAGCGACAAATGATATTCCATGAAACCCAGTCCAAACTAGAGTAAAACCATTAGCAGGATACATTACATATGAAAGCACAATTAAGTATGCTGCGATATTTGATTTAGTTTTCCAGCGAATTAAAGCAAATAGCGGATATATTGCTGATAAAATTATAAGCTGTTGCCCTAAAACCAAAACCATCGGGTCTGCATAAAACCAATAAATTGGAGCAAAAATTGCAATAATCGGATCAATGTGACTCATTCCCCAGCGAGGCATATTTGTACCAAATTGATCAGTTACTTCCATAAAATTGCCATGAGCTGTATTCCAAACCATTTGAGACATATTACCCAAGTCAAATTTTCCATATTCATAGTTTTCATAGCGCTTATTTGCAAGAATAAAAGAATAAACAGAAGCTACTATAAATATTAAAGTAAGAATTATAATATGAGTTTTTTTACCAAATTGCAGAATTTTCATATATATATTGTTAAAAATTCCAGCTATGCGAAGCATAGCGCTTAATTTTCATTCGTGAAATCTGTATTTTACTAAAGTCCAAATTGCCTCCGCTCCATCTTGAAGAGCCTTTAGCTTTTTACCGGCATTTGTTGTTCTTGGAAAATAACTAATTGGAATATGATGAATTTTATATCCTTTTTTGCGGGCTTTTGCTGTGACTTCTGGGCAAAATTCAAAGCGTTTGCATTCTAGTTTTATATTTTTTAGAATTTCGGTTTTAAACATTTTGTAACAAGTGGCTTCATCTGGAATATATTCTCCATATAATAGGCTTGCTACAAGCGGCAAAATAACATTATTGCCTAAGAAATTCTTCCAATCCATTCCTTCATAAAATCTTTTGGTTGCAAAACGATTTCCATAAACGACATCAGCATCATTTTCTAAAGCGTAATTAAGCATCTTAACCAAATCTTGTGGGTCATACTCAAAATCAGCATCTTGTACAACAGTATAATCACCGGTTACGTGCTTAAATCCTTCTCGAAGGGCTGTACCTTTTCCACCATTTTTTTCCATTAAAATAACTTTAGAGGAATTCCCTACGTCGTCATATTTCTTAAGAACTTCACGCGTCCCATCCGTAGAACCGTCATCGACAATGATAATTTCTTTATCAATATCAAGCTTTTCTATTGTTTTTAGCACTTCCAAAACGGAAGACACCTCATTATAAACTGGTATAACGATTGATAATTTAGCCATATTTTAATTTACTTTATAAATTTTTGTTGTAAAAACGGTATAGTCACTATCATCTAATATATTGAGCTTATCCGCAACTATATCTAAAGGATCGCGGATAGGTTGGCGATAAACATACAAAAGGTCAAACCTTGGATCAGCTTTAGGATCAACAAACATACTCTCACGATTAAATTCATCTGTCCAAAGAAGATATGAAGCATTATTAGCCTTTAATAATCTGTATTGCTCGTCTAAATCTCGCATACTATTTTTGCGATCTAAATAAAACCCTTTTGATCTTAAATACCATTCGGTATTTCCTGTTTCATCTGAATAGGCAGTAATTCCATCAAGAGGAGCAACAAACTCAATTCCCTTCATTACTGATTCATAAATTCGACTTTGGTTGTAAATAATTACCGAGACAATAATAATATTTAATCCCAATAAAGTTGTAATAAGGTATTTCTTGGAAACTTTAATAAGCGGAAGAATTATCAGAATAACGCTTACTAGTAAAATTAATACAAAAAGCAGTTTCGACGCGCCTAGAAAATATAATTTTTGTGAATATTGCAGATAAGCAAATAGACCAAGTACAAAAATATTAATTAATACAAATTTTCTCACGTCGATTTTTTTGCGATCGAAAATTTCAATTCCATGTAAAAGAAGAAATGATAGAAATGGAATCACTGCCATATAAATTCTCGGCAATGATGGGGTCCAAATAAATCCGATAAGAAATTCCTGAAGTATGAAAAGCGCAACTGGAATTAAAAATAAATTGGGCTTACCCTGATTCATTTTTTTAAATGCGTGAAAAATAAAATATACAGTAATTGGAATCACTAATATAAAAAGTGTGTAGGTTAAAAAATATTCAAATCTAGCAAAATTGAAAACGAAAGTTTCAACCTCATCTAAATAATCATTATTTACAGGGCCTTCATATAAAACTTTTGCGTAAAGCGTCCATGGCACATAAACTAAAATCTGCGGGGTAAAAAATACTAATACGCTTCTAAAATTTTTACCGAGATTGCTTATCAAATCCTTTATCTTAAATGAAAACTTTTTTGTATCTATTTTGTAGATTAGAAAGAATAGTCCGGTGGCACTTGCAACAAAAACTCCTTCGAGGCGGGTCATTGTTACTGCTAATAAAAGGCCAGATAGCCAATACTCTTTAGATTGATAATTCTTTTCTGAATACACACTTGGGAAATAATAGAAGAACAGTAAAACCATAAAAGCAAAAAGTGGATCTGCCATTACGCGAATGCTCCAGTATCCAAATACCGAAGAAGTTATTGCAAAAATTACAGCTAAAAGCGCATATTTCTTATTTTCTGAAATAAATTTAAGATAAGTTGCATAAATTAGGACGATCGTTCCAGCCGAAATTATAATAGATAAAATTCTTCCCCAAAAAACTGGCGCATTCATTAAAATGCCAGGAACTAACAAAACCGAATAAAAGGGCCAACGTTTTTCATCCCATGGCCAAGAAAAATGAGAAATATAATCGGCTGCACGAATCATTCTGAATGTATCTCCCCATTCGGTGTAATTTATGTTAATAAGAAGAATCCTTACAAGAATATAGGCACCAAGAAGTATAAATAGGCTCAAATTAGCGCGTACCAGCTTGTTAATTTTATTCATATATTCGATAGTCATTTTGCTGTGCTATCGCTATAATCTTATCATTAATGCTTTATTTCGAAAAACTAGGCCAGCTCTCAGCAAAGTATTTAAAACCGCTTTATATCGGTATTTTCCTGATTTTTTTATTACCACGAACTATATCTATAGGGGCTGATATATCCAATTATGACGCATCTTACTGGTACCCACGAATGGATCGTTTCACAGAAAACCTGCTAAAAGGGGAATATAAGGGCACCTATCAGCAATACCATCCTGGTGTGATTTTAATGTTAACCAGCGGAACTAGCCTATATGCATTCGACAAACTTTATGAATTGGTCTTTCACTACAATCCAAGATATATTCCGCACCAATTTATAAAAATTCAGACTGCGACAATTTTCCCATTGGTTTTAATGATTTCATTATTAGGACTACTCTGTTTTTTCTATATAAAGAATATCGTTAACACTAAATTCGCAATTATATTTGCAATTCTACTTTCATTTGAGCCATTCTTTTTAGGAGTAAGTCGTTTTTTACATTTATCTGCGTTAACTTCCATGTTTATGTTTACTTCGTTTTTGACTTTGTATTATTACTATTTCAAAAAAGAAAAAGACCACAGATTATTTTATCTATCAGCAATATTAATGGGGCTCGGAATTTTAACCAAGGTTGATGCAGCCATAACAGGACCTGTAAATTTAGCTTTAATATTTTTACACGAATATAAAAAAATTCCACTTAAAAAAATTTTTATTAATCTATTCTTTTATTGCCTAACTATTGCACTAACATTCTTTATTTTATTCCCTGCTATGTGGGTTTCATCATGGAACACCATCGAGAAAATTATGGTAGATGGTATTCAAGATACGGCATTTGAAAGTAGCGGAGGCGAAAGCTTCACAAATATTAAAGCTTTATATTACCTCGAAACATTTTTGTATAGAAGTCTTCCAACTAGCTTTTTTGCCTTTATTGCAGGATTTATCATTTTATTTATAAACCGAAAGAAATATTCTAATACCGAAAATAATTTTTTCTACTGGTCACTAGCATATCTATTTTTTAATCTAATAATCTTAACTATTCCAGATAAAACAAAAGATAGATACCTGATTAATTTATATCCGCCGATGTTATTTATATCTGCAATTACGTTTTATGAGATTTTAAATTTGAAGGCTAAGTCGATCAAATATTTTGCAATTACCTTAATTACAGCTTTGTATATCTTCGCACTTTATAGAAATTATCCTGTTTATTCGTTCTATTATTCAGAATTAATTGGAGGCCCATCGGGTATTACAAAAATTGGCATGAGCATAAAAAATCGTGGCGAGTATTATGCACAGGCTGCCGAATATATAAACACAACAAACCTTAAAGCGGAAGAAACAAATGCAGTAGTTGCACATCGTGAGCAAGTTAGAACCTTTGAGCCATTTTATTATGGAAAGTTATACACAAATCCCGGACTTCTTCCTGACAAAGCAAGTGTTGACTACATCATATCAAGACCTGATATGAATTATTTGATACCAGACCAATACTGCAAATTAGAAAAAACATTTGGGCCAAAAGATCCGTTAGGATATCAGGAAATCTTCGTATACCGTTGCGAAGGTTTAAACAATACTTATAAAGACTTTAGAAACTAAGTTTATGAATTCAAATTTAAACGAGTGGGATTATTTATCAGGTTCGACTTGATTAACTTTAAAAATATATATTGGAGGACCAAACCTATCTTTATTATCAGCAACAAATAATAGATCTGCATATTTTAGAATCGGCTCCGAGTTTCCCTCTAAATCACCGGGATCTCGATCTCCCTGTATTAATTGCTCCTTTCTAATACCTTCTACACCAATCAAAACATAAAATGGAGCTTCTTTGTAGCTTATTCCGTCCTTATCAAGCTTCTTAATCTTTTCGGTTTCATTACGTTTAAACTCAACGACTGCTAGCTCTTCGCCAATCACGAATAAAAAGTCGTTATTTTCATCAATATTATCTTTAACCCAGTTGTAAGCAAGATTTCTTGTGTCTTGTCTTCCTAACATGTAATCACTTCTAACAACATCAAACATAGATGGAATTAAAAGTACAAGAACAAGTGGATATAACAAAACCCATTTAAAAACTTTTAAGTTTTTAATCCAATCATAAATTTCGGCAATAAAAGCAGATAACGCTGGAACATAAAATGGAATTAACATTAAAAAGTAATGAGATGGCGAACGGTCTAATCGGCTGACATACAAAGCGATAATTACTGTTGGAAATAACAAAAAGTTGTAAGCTTTATTCCGCTTGTTAAAAAATAAGAATAAAACAACTAACACGCTGAATAGTATCCAAATAATGTATCCCAGGTCAGCCCTGAACATCGTAACAAAAGTTTCATAAACTTCAGATGGGTATTGTGGCCATTCTACGCTACCGACATTTTGGAACTGCCACATCGCTCCTTTACCACGTTCATCTGATAAGAACGTTTCATGATCTAAAATTGCATAAGGTGTTCCGAGAAAAAATAACACAACGGAAAGTAGACCAGCAATTAATGCATACTTTATTCTCTTCAAATCTATATATCTTTTAAGAAAGCTCATGTCTGTTAACTCAGCCTGGCGCATAAAATATGCCTGAACAACAGAAATCGCAAGTAGAAAACTATTATATTTAATCGAAGTGGCAATTCCGATCATTGCACCGCTTAAAATATATGATCTTAAATTTCCATACTTATAAATATTCCAAATAAAATAAACAGATAGTGCTACAAAAAATGTATGAGCTATATCAACTTTAGCTAGATGTGACTCATAAACATGGATTGGCAAGAAAGTTAATATAAGAGCTGAAATCATTCCAACACGGTAAGAAAATATTTTGCGCCCTATTAAAAATAAAACAATTACAGTTAATGATCCCAAAATAGCCGACAACGATCTCGAGATTAAGAAAAACGAGGCAGGAGAAAAACTATCGTCCGGTATTTTTAAAACGGCAGTTAATATTGGCTTAATTAATGCAAATACAGCATAAAATGCAGCGTTAATGTAAAAATAAAGTGAAGGCCAATCAAATCTTCCTGGGTTTAAACTTTCTTTTAGTCCTATCGTTCCGCTTATAAGAGAAGGTTCATCGACGTTTAATTGGAGTGGTAAACCATACCAGATGCCCCAAAAACGTAAAACTAGTGCAACAATAAAAATTATCCAGACAGATTTAGGAATATTTAAATTTGCAAAACGCCTAATTATTGGTTGCATAAGAATTTTCCTTCAGGATATAGATCAGTTTTCCCATAAATTCTGGTGACAGTATAATTTCCTGAATCAACTTGCCCAAGTAAAACATATTTACTCATGTCTAAATTATTTGGGTTGTAATATTCCCAGCTATGAGGACCCTCGATAATTAATAAGTTATCACCTTCGGGTTTAAATTCTTGTAGCTGACCTTTTTGCTGATGCTGACGAATGTAAAAATAAGTGATCGAATCTTTTTCATTTGAATTATAACCACCAGTTAAACAGCCTTTATTATATAAATCTGCAATCTTTTCCCATCCACGATAGTTATTAAAACCGAATGCACCTTCTTTCTTTTGGTGACGAACGCGTTCAATTCTGTAAATTGGCCAACCTAAAAAGTCTTTATCAAACCATGGATATTCTGGATTCTTATCTACAAAAATCATCCAGTTAACTCCGGATATAAAAAAGAAAGACAAAATAATCAAAATTATTGCAACGTTCTTTAAAACCGACGATGCAATAGATCGATATGCTTTTGCAATTCCATAGCCTGCAATAATAAATAATGGAAGTATCGAGACATAAACATGAGTCCTTGGGTCTTTCATTATAAAGAAATAAAATGCGTAAGTACCTAAAAACCATGTGATAACCGCTGCTCGATCCCATTTTATTCTGTTGTAGAACATTAAAAGTACAGACATGGCGATAGATGATCCGATTACTAAGAGAGATGCGCTTCGAGGCTTTATCGGGTAAAAGCTGAAAATGGTTGCAGCTAAAATTATGGAAATTAACGCGGTAAAAATTATCTGCATAGATTTTTTGCTAAATTTTATTTTTGAGAACTTGAATCCAACTATATGTTTATAGTTAAATAAAATTCCTAGAAGTCCTGCTACAAATAAGAAATTCAAATGATATTCGGGAATATACATCGTAATCAAATCATTAGTAATTTCGGTTCGAGGCATAAATCCTCCACCAAAAAGGCGATTTCCTAAATAATCTGAAGTTTGATCTTCGAAAGCTTGTCCGAAATAGAATGGAACGTAATAAAAAAGTGCTGGAAGTAGAAAAGCTGTAAAAAATATAACAGCCTTTAATAAATAGGATCTAACTACCGAAAATTTCGCTTTAATTTCATGAAAAACAATTCCTAAATTTAGTTCTTTTTTATCTGCATATATTTCACGAACTAAACTAGCAACAAAACCTGCAATAAAAAAAGGAACAACTGATAAAGTATCGTAATGTGTTAAAAACGCAAAAGACATTATTAATCCGCTATATAAAATCAGCTTTTTGCTTTTGGCATTAAGTGCCTTTATAAAAAGCATAATTCCAAATGGAATCACACAATACATGACTGATTGATATTGAGTTATGCGTCCGAAAGCAATAAACAAACCATTTATTGACATTAATGTCGCTGTTATTAAAGCAGTCGACGGATCGTAAATCTTTTTCGCCAACATATATAGCGAAAAAATAGCAATAACACTAAACACTAAGTAAGGCAATCTAATTTGCCATTCATCGTTATATCCAAAAACAGCAACATTAGTAATATTTATAAGATATTGAATCGGCCCGCGCTTTTGTGACATTAAATACTCCATTGTGCCCTGAAAACCGGGCTTCATTTCGTATAAAAAGTCGATTGTATTTACTTCGTCTCCCTGAAAAATCGAATATCCCAAATCTTGTGCACGCACAAAAACTGAAAATATTATGAGGCCAAGGAATATTACAATTGCGTAGACAGGTAGTTTAAATTGTCTAAAGTTCATTTTCATAGCTTATCTAATATAGAATTATATCCTAGAATCATAGCACGCTTACTATACTTATTTTCCCCGGTTTTTCGGGCTTCTTGTGACATTTCTTTCAAAAGTTCCGGCTTTTCATATAAATGTTTCAAAATATAGGCGAGACTCGTTGCCGATTTAGTATCTATATAATAGCCATCTTTGCTGTCGGTTATTAATTCTGATAACCCTCCCTTTTTGGTTGCTATAACTGGTAATCCACTACAAAAAGCTTCAGATACGGTCATTGGATGGCCTTCTTCGCGTCTGGTTGGCAATACGAATACGTGGCTTTTTTGATAATACTCGGGTAAATCGGTATTTTTTACCTGGCCGACAAATTCAACAGAGTCCATCAAACCAAGACTTTTTGCCAGATTTTTAAATTCGTATATATGAATTCCCATACCGATAATTTTTGCTTTTACCTGCACACCCTCGTTTCTTGCTATGTGGATTGCATTCAAAAGCAGATCAATTCCCTTTTCACGGTCAACTCGCCCCACGTACAAAGCTGTAAAATGGGAATATTTTTGAGTAATTGGAGCTGGCGCAAATAGAATATCATCTACCCCGTTATAAACCACTCTAACTCTGTGTTTTAGTTTCGGATAATCATTTAAAAATTTCTCACGTAAATCTTTACTTACGGCGATAATGTATCGGCATCTTTTGAAAAATTTGCGATTTGATACATGATGTTCAATTAGCCACTTAGGCAAATCGACCATTATAAACCTAATCCAATTTTTTATGGTTGTGTTTGACCTAAACCGACTTTTAATTTCATTTGGAATTGTTCCATGAATTACAGCAATAATTGGCGTTCTGATTTTAGGGTGCATTACTAGCCCTTTAGCTGCAGTACTTTGACTTAAAATACAATCGAATGAACTTTCTATGTGGATTTTTAAAAACTCATCACTACTTTCGCTGTAATAATTTTTCTTTCCTTCAATGATATTATTTCTCGATACTAAGTGTAATTTTACAAAAGTATTTTCCCAAAAACTTAGCGGGTTCAAACCACTAGTAGTATCACCGACGAAAACATACTTTATACCGTTTTCTTCCTTCACTATATTTCCCTTTTCTATTTTTGTAGTTGGATCATCTGTAGGGTAAGAAGATGTAAATACAGTAATTTGATGACCTGCCGCGGATAGACCATCTAATAAAATTTTTAAGTGCGTTTCCATTCCTCCCGAAGTAAAATGGTGAATTGTTGACCTTGAGAAAACTGCTATTTTCATAATGTTTCGTTATAACAATCTAAATATTTTTTTGAAATTGCTTCCCACCTATATTTCTGAACTTCCTTTTTGCCATTATCTGAAAGTTTTTCCCGTAATTCACTATGGCTCAGCATTAATTCCATTTTACTTGAAAGATCTTCGAAATTTCCATTCTCAAAAAACAAGGTAGTCTCGTTATCCACCAACATATCACTAAGTCCGCCTGTCTTTGAAGAGACAAATGGAATACCTGCAGCCATATACTCAAGCGCGACTATTCCAAAAGGTTCAATTCGAGATGGAATAACACCAAAAAGTGACCCTTTCATAGATGCAATTTTTTCTTCTTGCGATAATGTACCCTCTGTAAAAATAAATTGAGGATCTATCCCCATTGTTTTAACCATATTTTTTATTTTTTCCAGTTCTTCACCTTTACCTTCTATCATTAGCTTCAAATTCGAATTTTGCATTTTATAGAAAGCCTTTATTAAAACGTCGACCCCTTTTTTCTCAACTAACCTACCGATGAAGAAAATATACGGCACACCAGCATAGTCTTTAGCCTTAACATTCTCGTACATTTCAACATTCAATCCATTTGGAATTATTTTTATTTTTTCTGAATAATTTGGAAAACTTTTTAAAAATTCTGATTTCATGTACGAAGAGTTGACGACGATTTTCTTTGCACGCCTTAACAGCCTTGCAATAAAATATTTATGGATTCTTTTTTTAGAATATTTATGCAAATCATTGCCGTGAATATTTACAATCATCGGAGTACGCATGATCGATGTAACCAAATCTACATAAACTGATGAGTCATCGGGAAAATGATAGTTAATTACATCCGGTTTAAATTTTTGTATATACGAAAACATTTCGACCAAAGCCAAAAAGAAACGTGCGGGAAATAAAATCCAACCTAGAATGCTTCCTGGCAAGTTAATCCAAATTTTCTTATTTGAATAAGTTTCGAATGGTTCTTCAGATGTTTGAATTTGTAAAATTTTGTCTAAATTTGCTAGTACCCGAATTGGTGAAAACCCTAATCGGCTATCAAGTGAACTCAAAACCTTAACTTCATTACTGGCACTTAAATTTCTAGCCAAATTTGCTACAACCTCTTCAACCCCACCAATATGTGGGTAAAACCTAGTTGTGATTATTAGTATTTTCACTTACTGATTCTACCATCTAAATGGCTAATTTTTGCTAAAATAAGGCAATGCAAGACAAAAACCATCCGAATAACGACCCAAAGTATACGTGGGATTTAACACCTCTTTTCAAAAGCGACTCTGACCCTGAGATTGCCAAATACTTGGCTTTAGTCGAAGAAAAAACAGCCGAATTTGTAGAAAAATGGAAGGAAAACAAGGCATATTTGACAGATCCAAAAGTAATGCTGGAAGCCTTAAATGACTTCGAAAACTGGTCACGAAACTATGGAATCTATAACAAAGCTGATTATTACTTCGGAATGCGATCCGAACAAGACCAAGAAAATGTCGAACTTAAGGCAGCTACAAATAAGTTAACCGAGAAAGCTCAAAAGTTAATTAGCGATACAAGATTTTTCACACATCAAATTGCATTAATTCCACAAAACGATCAAAAGAAATTTTTAGATTTCCCTGAACTTTCAAAATACAAACATTTTTTAGAGCGCGAATTTGATAGCGCTAAATATTTATTAACAGAAGCTGAAGAAAATATATTAACCTTAAAAGCTCCCACTTCTCGTTCTAATTGGGTAAATATGGTTTCTGAATTTTTAGGAAAAGAAGAAGCCGAAATCGAAAATGAAAAAGGTGAAAAAGAAAAGCAACCTTTCCCAATGATTTTAAGCATCGCAACCGAAAACAAAAATAAAAAAATTCGAGATCAAGCTGCTGCAGAATTCAATAGAATTTTAGCTAAACACTCAGATGTTGCAGAACATGAATTAAATTCTGTACTTCAGGATAAAAAGACAAACGATAAGTTAAGAAAATATTCTAGAGCAGATGAAGCAAGACTATTTTCAGACGACATTGATACTCAAACAATTGATGCGCTTATCGAATCTACTGTTAGCAAATTCGATACTCCTGCTAGATACTACAAATTAAAAGCAAAATTATTCAATTTTGAAAAACTTGCATACCACGAACGAAATCTTTCATATGGGGAAGTCGAAAAAGAATTTTCATTCGAAGATGCGACAAAGTTAGTGGATAAAGCCTTAGGCCAAATCGATCAGGAATTCTCGGATATATTCCAAAGCTATATAAAAAATCGACAATTCGATGTGTTCCCAAGAAAAAATAAATCCGGGGGAGCTTTCTGCGCTCATCATGGAATAAACGAACCAATTTATGTGCTTTTAAACCACACAAATAAAATGAGCGATGTTGGAACAATCGCACACGAAATGGGCCATGCAATAAACGATGAATATATGAGAAAAGCTCAACACGAACTTTACTACGGAACATCTTTAGCAATCGCTGAAGTATCTAGCACATTTATGGAAGACTTCGTTTTAGAAGAATTATTCAAAACAGCATCTAAAGAAGAACAGCTTTCACTAATGCTTTCAAAACTTGACGATGAAATCGGAACAATTCACAGACAAGTTGCAATTTATAAATTTGAAAAAGATCTACACGCTGCTTTTGCAGAAAAAGGATACTTATCTAAAAAAGATATCGGCGAAATATTCCTAAAAAATATGAAAGCTTATATGGGAGATTTTGTCGAACAAAATGAAGGATCAGAAAACTGGTGGATCTACATCAGCCACATACGCAGATCTTTCTATGTTTATTCTTATGCAAGTGGTTTATTAATTTCAAAATCACTTCAGAATAGTTTTAAGAAAGATAAAAACTTCATCGAAAAAGTTAAATATCTTTTATCTGCTGGAACTTCAGCTTCTCCAAAAGATATTTTTGCTAACATGGGAATCGATATAACCGACAAAACATTCTGGGAAAATGGCTTGGCGGAGGTCGACGCTCTTTTAGTTAAAACAGAGCAATTAGCAAAAGAACTAGGTAAAATATAAACATGTCATTAACCGACGGAATAATAAACACCATATTCTTAACCTTTTTGCATAACGAATATGCCATTGCCTTCTTTTTAGGAGCCACCTTTTCAGTTGTAGCATTATTAATTAAGCCTTCAAGATATTTCGTCTTATTACTAATTGGATTTATCACACTGCTACTGGGATTTGAATACAATAAACATATTATCGAACCCTTACAAGATCAGACATTAACATCACTTGGGCTCGATGGAGATGGCGGGTCGGCAGGTACATTGGTTGTAAGAACATTCCAAAAATTATTACCAGTCGGTTTTTTTATTATCGGATGGGGAAGTATTTTTATTGCAATTTTTGCAAAAGCATTAAGAAAGAACAAAGAAACTTAAGTTCTATTTTTTAAATACTTATAAGTAGTCTCAACCATATCATCAAGGTTATATTTCGGATTCCAACCCAAGATTTGTTTTGCTTTTTCGTTTGATGCAAATTTTTGTGCGGACTCACCTGCACGCGTTTCTCCATAATTTTTTTCAATTGTTGCACCTGTAATTTTTTCGACAGCTTCGACAACTTGCAAAACAGAATAGCCTGCTCCAGTTCCTAAATTGAATTGATCTGAATTATTTCCTGACAATAAATATTCTAGCGCCTTTAAATGTGCGTCGGCTAAATCTAAAACATGAACATAATCACGGATGGGAGTTTTATCCGGTGTATCAACTTTAGAACAAGTTAGCTTAAACTCTTTTTTGCCAAGCCCACCTAATACCGCATTGGGAATTAAATGACCCTCCGGTTCGTGATCTTCACCAATTAAGCCATCTAAACTGCATCCAGCCGCATTGAAATATCGCAAGGAAACATACTTAAGTTTTCCTGCTTTGTCCGCCCACTCTAGCATTTGCTCGACCATACGTTTTGAAAGTCCATATGGATTTATCGGCTCTAGTGGATGTTTTTCGTCAATTGGAAGATACTTGGCTTCGCCATAAACTTCAGAAGTCGAAGAGAAAATAAAATTCGGGCAATTATGTTCGACTAAATATGAAATCAAATTAGTAGACCCAACAACATTATTTTCAAAATATTTCTCTGGATTTTTTATGGAGTCACCAACAGATGCATACGCGGCGAAATGTAAACATGCATCGAACTGTCTATTATTTAAAGCCTCCAACCCTGATATGTCTCGAAGATCATCTTCAATAATTTCAATTCCTAATTTTGTAGAAATAACATAGTCACTTGCCTCTAAATTATCAAAAATAGTAACTTCATAACCTGATTCTTTTAGCAAACGGGCAACATGAGAACCGATATACCCGGCCCCTCCAGTTACTAAAATGCGTTTAGTGCCCATTGCCGTTGCCATTTCTTCCTACACCAAAATACTCATAACCAAAGGATGCAATTTGCTTCGGATCTAAAAGATTTTTCCCGTCAAAAATTATTTTATTTTTTACTTTATTTGATAGAGCTTCGAAATCCAGTCCTACAAAATCCTTCCACTCTGTTAATATAAAAATTGCGTCTGACTTATCAAAAACCTTTTCAGCAGATTCAGCATATTTCATGTTTTCATCACCGAGTTCGCCCTTTGCATTTTGGATTGCAGCTGGGTCAAACAAATGAATTGTCGCCCCCATTCCGCGAAGAATTTTTATCACTTCAAGCGCGACAGATTTACGAACGTCATCTGTTCCATCTTTAAAGGCTGCGCCTAAAACTCCAAATGTCATGCCTGATAAATTGTGGCCAAGTTTGTTAGTTACCTTTTCTAAGAAGTAGTGCTTTTGGCGTTCATTTGCATCCATAACTCCGCGTAAAAGTCTGAAATCATAGAACTTTTCGCTGCTAGTTCTGTATAAAGCCTCAACATCTTTTGGGAAACATGATCCGCCATAACCAATACCTGCATTTAAAAATTTGGGCCCGATACGATTATCAAGTCCCATTCCGTATGCAACTGATTTAACATCAGCTCCGGTTCTTTCACAGATTTGTGAAATTTCATTAATAAATGAAATTTTTGTAGCCAAAAATGCGTTTGCTGCATATTTTATTAATTCCGCGCTGGCAATATCAGTTTTTACAATAATTGTATTTAGATGTTTGTAAATTGATTCGAGTTTATCTAGTGCTCTGTCAGAGTCAGATCCAATAACAACACGGTCCGTATTGTTCGCATCAAAGATCGATGTACCTTCACGTAAAAACTCCGGATTTGATGCAACATCGAAATCTATCTTTCTGCCTTCGGCTCCTTTTGTAATAGATTCTTTAACCCTTTTATGTGTTCCAACAGGAACAGTACTCTTAGTAATAATCACTTTGTACTCGCCTTCATCAATATATTTCCCAATTGATTCTGCAGCTGAAAAAACATAACCGAGTTCGGCTGCTCCAGACTGGTTACTTGGAGTTCCGACACAAATGAAAATTAGTTCACCATGTTTTATTGCTCTCTCATAATCAGTTGTAGCAATAAATTTACCTTCGTCTTGAACTTTTTTAACAAGTTCTTCGAGACCTTCTTCGTAAATTGGCATAACTCCTTTTTTGATCATCTCGATTTTCTTTTCATTAACATCGAGACACAAGACATCATGTCCCCAATCAGCAAAAACAGCACCTGAAACAAGGCCCACGTAGCCTGTACCTATTATTGTTATTTTCATCTATAAGGTATTGTAAATGAAAGGGCGCGAAACAAAGTTTCGCTCTTTTCATATTTTTTTAACTAACTATTATGACTCTCTTTTGGTTTTGTTGGTAGTTTATAGAGACCTTTTATGCCGTTCATCTTAACTCTAAGGACATCCATAAAATTGTAATATGAATCTTTTAGGCTATGAACTTTACTGTTGTCTTTATAAACCCATGTAACCGGCACTTCTTTTATTTTATATCCTAATTTTCTGGCAATGAAAAGTATTTCAACATCAAACCCCGAAACTTTCGCCCCAGTTATTTCACTATCTGTATCGCTATACAATCTAACTTGTTGGAAAATCATGTCAGCGGGCAATTGCCTAAATAGTTTGAATCCGCACTGAGTATCATTGATTCCAGGTAAAACTAATATTTGAACAATAAAATTGAAAATTCTTCCCATTATATGCCTCATGTAGGGCTCGTTCATTCTTACTGCACCCGGGCCCTCACGACTTGCTATAGCTATGTCATATCCCTGATCTTCCAACCACACTAACATTTTGCCTACTTCTTCAATTGAAACTGATAAGTCTACATCTGTAAAAAGTACATATCTGCCATTTGCATGCTTCATTCCCGAGATCACCGCAGGAGCTTTTCCTCTATGCGGATTTTCTAATAATTCCAGTTCAAGCCAATCTTCCTGATGGCGCTTTACAATTTCTCTAGTCGAATCAGTAGAACCGTCGTCGGAAATAATAACCTCATATGGAAAGGGCTGGGATCTCAAATAATGATAAATTTTCTCAAGAGATCTTTCGATTCGCTTTTCTTCGTTATAAGCGGGAATAACAATTGATAAAAAAAGCTCCTTGGTTCTTTGCATTTTATTTTTTATGAGTTTTCCAGATAATTTTTTTGTAGAAATAAAAATTCCAGAAAAGTCCGATAATAATACCTAATATTTGATAGATATAGTCTAGTACATCTCCTCTACCAAATAAATTAATACATGCCTGAAAAATACCAAGCTGGATCATAATTCCGCCTGCAACAACAAATTGGTTTTTGACGAATCTTTTCCAAAATAAAAATCCTCCAAGCTTATGTTCTTTAAATGCCCATACATTATTTACTGTAAAAGATGTTAAGACTCCCATTTCTATTGCCAATAAGAGGGCAAAAAGCACATTTGGATGTAAATCGAAACCTAAAATTTCAGCATCTACCGGAATATTAAAAATATTTCTTTCATCAGCTAGTGGCTTAAAAATAAATCCGTATGTTAAAAATTGAGCAATACTTCCAAAACCGCCAGCTATTACAACTTTACCAAATTGTGATTTAGCTAAGTCTTTTATACGAGACTGAATCACAAACACAAGCCCGTTCAAGATATATTCAGAACCCATTTTAGATTTACCCATTGTACGATCTTTAAAATGATATGGAACCTCATCTATTTTATATCCAGCACGAACTGCTTCTAAGTTTGTAGCAATCGCAACAGTGTAACCGGAATGTTTACCGACTTTATCACCAATTTTTTCATACACTTCTTTTGAAATTGCTTTGTATCCCGAAGTAAAATCCGTGCATCCACTTCCAAAGTATAAAATTCTTACAAACCAATTACCGGCGGCGCTTAGAAGTTTTCGGTGAATTCCCCATTCTTCCGGAATTCCCCCTCCTTTTTTGTATCTTGTTCCACATACATATTTTGACCCGTTACTTAACTTTTCAACAAAAGTCGGAATAACATTATGGTCGTGCGACAGGTCGGCATCGAAAGTAATTACTGCATCGGCGTTCAATTCATTAAATGCTTTATCCATAGCATCTTTATATGCTGCACCTAACCCCCGTTTTGCGACTTCGCGCATAATATGTACATTTGCCTGCTTCTTTGACAGCTCATCTACAATTTCACCAGTTCCATCTGGGGAATTTCCATCTGTAACTAAAATGTTCATTTCTGCTTTATCTGCGGGTATCTTCTGAAAAGTTTGCTGAAGAGTGTTAATGGTATTTTCTATATTTTCCTTCTCGTTATAGGTCGGAATGATGATAACAATTTTCATTGAATTTCCTTATGCGATGCGAATTAAAAGAATCTGATTATTCCCAGCCCTAAAGCGGATAATAAGATAATCATGACTGCAACAAGAGAGTATTCTAGCAGAATCAAATTCATCATTCTATCTTTAGGTGCGTGGTGCCAATAACCCCAAAATACATATAAAACGGAAATAGCAACGATTATTCCAAAACGGCTTAAATTGCTAGCTGTCTGCTGAAATATGATTGCTGCAACGCTCAAGCATAACAGCAGAGTCAAAAATTGAATAACCTCTAACATTACTGTCTTCGAAGTCTTTTTTGGCATATTCTAATAATTATCATAACACTAAACCTACTTGTGTATACCATATCGCCGCTATAGCTGCGACAAGCATAATTACATGCAAAATTGTATGTCCCGACACTCTAAAAACCCCCATTTTTCTAATATAGTATCCGTCTATCGCAAATAACACCGTAACAAATAATCCAAAGATTATAGCGATCATTCTTGAAAAACTGAGGACTTCCGAGGCATTTAAAACTAACCCCTGACTATTTGCATCGCCAGAAATAACTTCGTCTGCGGGCAGATTTTTTGACCCGGTTTCGGCATCTTCTACTTCGACGGCAGGAACTTCACTTTCAACCATTTTAGCTGGAATAACCTCAATCAACGGCTTATCTTCTTCGTCTTCGCTAGAAACCGCCTCTGGAACCGAAGCCGCCTGCACACGTGGATATCCAAACATTTGAACTACCAAAGTAGTCTTTCTACCTTCTAATTCTCCATCTACGACTGCAAATCCAACTTCCGTGTATTTGCTATTTAATAAGTTTGCTTTGTGAGAAGGTGATTCGTACCAGGCTTCAACAACATGATCCGAGTCGTTAAAATCTACGGCTAGGTTTTCACCGGCATATAAATAATCATATCCGGCAGCTACTATAAAATCCCAAGGCTCTTTACCATCTGGAGAATTATGTGCCCAGTAATCCTTCGCGAACATATCGTTAGCTTTAGCGGCGGCGGCCCTTGATAAAGTAGCATTTAATTTCAGATCAGCAACACCGACTTCATTTCTCATCTTATTAGTGTCCGAAAGTAAATCAGTAATATTAATATCATCGGCATATCCTAAAACATTAGGCATAGAAGTAGTTAATTGATGCGAAATATAAATCAAAACAAGCAAAATAAGAATATATCCAATAAAGGCTTTGGGCTGTAATAAGAAACTTCTTTTTTTATGAAGTGGATGAGGTAACGCTAAACTTCTAAAAAAGGACATTACATGAAATATATCACTTCTTTTTGTGATTGTGATGCTTTTCGTGGCGGTCATTAAGACCTTCTTCATAGCCGACAGCTTTATTTAGCATTTTCCCTGCTTCTGGCCATGCGGAAATCCAAGCAATGCATATAAATAGAGTAACGATAATGAATATAGATGCTTCAATAAATCCTCCAATGTCCAAGTTACTTATTGTTGTGAAAAGTCTGACTGTATTAAGTATTATGAAAACTATTAAACCGCCAGTAATAAAATGTCTGGCACAAATACCAAATAGCTTGGCGCTAGAAATTCGAATATGAATGATCGTAAAAGCATCCCCTATTGCTTTTAGCATAAGTGTCCCCCTAAATGCATACTAGACCTAAGGGATCATATTTTGCAAGACCTAATGATCCCAGCATTAAATAGTTTTTTACCTTGAGAAGGCTTACGCAGACCACACAAGGCCAATTTTAAAAGAAAACAATTGTGTGTCGAGGATGTTATTAGCCTTCGAAAAGGTAAAAAATTATTTAAGATGCCAGTAAACAGTCATCTTATCGTCATCATGGAAAATAAACACACCATTTCCACCATCACCTAAGCAATTTCGGCAGAAATAGGCTTTACCATCTTCTACCGCACGAATAGAGATATCACCGATGCCAACCATATCGAGCGCCGGGTGAACTTTTCCGCCATACATCCAGTTGTAGCATGTTTGACCACCAAAATTTTGTGTAATTCTGGGGCTAGCCATCGGCCAATCCCACTTACCTTTTCCAGATGAAACTTCGCCTTTTGGATCTCGTGAGCACCCCGTTCCCCATGTAATTGTCTTTTTCTTTAAGTAATCGAGCGGATTTTTATAGTTGCTGTAATACCATCCCCACGTTCCGGTTGATTGAAAATCTTCTACTGAATAACTGTAAACACTAAAGTGCAAATGTGCACCTGTAGAAAACCCGCTATTTCCCATTGTTCCGATAACTTCGCCTTTTTCAACATCAACCGATTTACCTTCTCTAACCACAACGCTAGCTGCGCTTTGAATTTGTGATAATTCTTTTCTAGCCTGCTCCAAATTCTGTTGATACCTCTTTTCGTCATTTTTGGTAATACGCAAAAGATCGTCTTTTGCCTGTTTTTGTGTAGCTAAAGATGCTTTTAAGGACTCTGCTTGGGCTTTTTGAGCTTCGATCTCCTTCTTTATTCTTTCTACTTCATCTTTCTTTTCTTTTAGTATGTCTTTTTGGTCTTCATATCTTTCTTTGGTGTCTGCCATTGTTTTAATAAGTTCTTTATCTTGCATTTCCACTTCCTGCAAATACTTCATTTTTGCCAAAAAGTCGCCTACACCATCTGAACTCATCAAAAGTTCGAAACTTGATTGCTGATGATCAATATACTGTCGTTTTAATCTTTTTCCTAATAAATCGCTATGATAACTAATTGTGTCATCAAGACGATCTAAACGAACTTCTAATAACCCAATATCCTCAACTAATAGATCAAGCTCTTTAGTTTTTTGTTCTATTTGATATTCAGCTTGCTCGATTTGAACGGTTTTGAGCGCAATATTACCCTCAATCAAATCAATCTCTCTCGAGAGACTGCCCGCCTGCTGCTGAGCCTTACTGATTTTAGCCTCTAGCTCTTTAATCTGATTCTGAAGTTCAGCTTCGGTTTTCGCAACACTAATTAGTGAGTCGTCGTTAGAAAAAATAAAAGGAATACTCAATACCAATCCCGTAGCCAAAATTGTTAGGACTGCCATCTTGATCGATAATCTCTTAAATATTTGTTTTTTATCTATATTTGGAAATTTCATAATTTTAGCGGTCGATGTATCTGCGGGTGGCGAGGAAACTTGAGAATATTGCTAATACCAAAGCAAAGACTAATTCGATAGCCACACCAATAACTAAAACCTGAACATTCATTTGTGGAGCTTGAAGATCTCCGAGAAGCATGTCCATCATATTATTATACTGGGTCGCCAAAATCGGCAATAAAATTATCAAAGAAATGAATAATGCAATTAAAGAATAAAGAATACTTTGCAGCATATATGGAGATCGAATATATCCTTTTGTTGCGCCGACTAATTTCATAACGACTAATTCATTTTTATGAGAATAAATTGTCATTCCTATTGTCAAAAAGACTATAAATACAGTCGAAATAGTAAAAACCACTAATAAGGCCGCAGCTGTTCCTTGAATCCCCCAGACAACTTTCTTTAATGTGGAAATAAAATTTTCAGATGCCAAAACATCGCTAATAAGGTCACTATTTCTAAAGTAATTCGCGATGTCCGGAATATTATCAAGTGAAGCAGATCTGACGTTTAAGTGAGCTGGAAAAACATTTACAGTAACACCTTCGACCACATCTTGATTGTTTTTGTTTTCCTCGATAAATGCTTTCATAGCATCTTCTTTCGATACATATCGAACTTCTACAACATATGGATTTTGCTCAATTTCTTTTTTGACTTCTGAAATTTGTTCTTCAGTTACTCCATCCTTAAAAAAGCCAATAACTTCGGGCTTTTGTATAAAATATGAAGCAATACTTTGTGTAACGTAAATTATTGTTAAAAGAACACCTAGAATTACATAAGTAATAGTCATCATAAAGACGACTGCATATGCTCGCCATCCACTTCTTTTTATATTACTAATTGCTCTTTTAAATACTGCGTTATTCATACTTACCGCCTTTTTCGTCACGAATTATTCTTCCTTTATCTATATGAATCACACGCTTTTTAAGCGTGTTAACAATATCTGCGTCGTGTGTTCCAAAAATTATAGTTGTTCCCCAGTCATTAATCTTCTTGACCAAATCAACAATTATCCAAGAAGCGGCCTTATCTAAATTCCCGGTTGGCTCGTCTGCTAAAAGGATTTTTGGCTCGTGTGCGAGAGCGCGTGCGATAGCCAAACGCTGTTTTTCCCCACCGGATAGATTTTTCGGGAATTTATCCATTTTATCGCCTAAGCCAACTAGATTCATTAAATTTGGAATGATGGACTTAATTTCGTCTTCAGTTTTTCCTACAACCTCAAGCGATAACGAAACATTTTCGAATGCTGTTTTTGAATCTAAAAGTTTGAAATCTTGGAATATATATCCTATTTTGCGGCGTAAATTTGGAATTTGTCTTTCTTTAAATTTGGTAACATCTTCTTCGTCGACAAAAACTTGTCCGGCAGTTGGAACATCTTCGCGCACAATCTGGCGCATTAGTGTAGTTTTACCGGCACCGGATGATCCGATTAAAAAAACAAAATCTCCTTCTGGAATTTCTAATGAGACATTATCTAGCGACTTTGTGCCATCTGGATATTGTCGGGTTACATCTTTAAATTCGATGATATTTTTGGGCATGGTTTATATATTAGACACGAATTCTCATAAATTCGCTACTAATACGTTTGTGCTACTTGGCACCTTAATATTATACCAAAGTAAACAAGATCACTTAAGTTTAAGACTATATACTTCGATAATTTCTTTACCGCTTTCTGTTGTGGATCGGTATTCACCTTGTATTTCAACGATCAGACCTACAGACAAATTAAGATCGTTAGTATTTGAATATATATACGCTATATTTTTACCATCATTTCCTTCTAATTCAAAATTTGTTGTTTTATCACTAGTCTGCACAGAATTTTTAACAATTTTTCCTGATATTTTCCTTTCTCGGTTAGCGTAATAATTCGGCGTAAAATATGCTGAATTGGCTTGTTCATCTGCTAATGAACTAGATCCGGAATTTGCGGTTAGATTATTAGCATTCACATAAAAATTAACAGCAAAATACATGCCTATAGATATAACAGCTACTAAAATTCCATATGTAATCATTTTAGACTTTTTACTCGGTGGATTTTTGAATTCTTCTTGCTGTTCCTTTAAGAGTGAGTTGAAATATATTTCAGTTTCGCTTGGGTTTAATTTATTTTCTTTTGACTCTTGAGATTTCGTTGTGTTTGCTTGTGTATTTGGTGGATTTTCCATGGCAGACCTTTTAAGAGAGTATACCAAATCTGAGATTTGATTGTATGAATCCTTCTAGGTCACCGTCTAAAACTGCATCTGGGTTTGGAGATTCGTAGTCACTTCTGTGATCTTTTACCATTTTATATGGTTGAAGCACATATGAACGTATCTGATTTCCCCAAGCTGGTTCTTTGTAGACACCTTTTATTTTAGCTTCTTCTTCTTGGCGCTTCTCTTCTTCGAGTTTCACTAATTTTGAAATAAGCATTCGCATAGCGATTTCGCGGTTTTTCGGCTGACTTCTTTCCTGTTGAGATGCCACAACAATTCCAGTTGGAATATGCCGAATCCTAATTGCAGTTTCTACTTTGTTCACATTTTGCCCGCCGGCGCCTCCAGAACGCATCATTGAAAGTTCAAGATCTTCGTCTCGAATTTCGATAGCCTTTGCGTCTTCTATAAACGGCATAACCTCGACTCCTGCAAAAGACGTTTGTCGAAGATTTTGCGCATTAAATGGGGAAAGACGCACTAATCTGTGTGTACCATTTTCATGCTTTAGCATTCCGTACGCATAGAGACCTTGGACAAAAAGTGTTGCCGTTTTTATTCCGGCCTCTTCGCCATCAATTTTATTAACTAGACTGTAATGCCAGCCTTTTCGTTCAAAATATCGTTGATACATTCGCAAAAGCATTGCAGCCCAATCCATGGCTTCAGTACCACCCGACCCGGCATGTACAGTCAAATATGCATCGCTTTTATCGTATTTTCCGCTTAAATATAGAGTTAGCTCTAAGTCAGATACAATTTTTTCGATTTCTTCGTCAGATCCTTCAGAGGCCATTAAATCAAGCATTTCGATGTTATCTAGATCTTTTTTTAGTAAAGATAGCTCTTGAGAGGCTTTTGCAGCAGCCTCACGATTATCCCAGAATGATGGCTTGGACATTTCTGACTCAATCTCAGCAATTCTCTGTGATAATTTTTCTGGGTTTAGGCTTTTTTTAATATTTAAGATTCTGTCCTGTAGCTCCATATGAATTATTGGATCATATCAAATTTATATGTGTCTCCGCTATTTATTTCACCTGCAATTATTTTTTCGGCTAATGGAGTTTCAACCTTGTCTTCTATTACACGATTTAACTCTCGGGCACCCCACTCTGGTGAATATGCCATTTCGGCTATCTGACTAACAGCTGAATCAGAAAATAAAATGTCTATCTTCTTTTCTTGAATCTTATTATGCAAAGCACTCAACTTTATCTTGGTAATTTCAAAAACATTGTCTTTTGATAGTGGTGCATACGGAATTAAAGAAGTGAAACGATTTAAAAATTCCATTGGGAAATATGCTTTTAATTCATTTAGTGCAACTTCGGCAATGTTTTTCCCCGAGCTGTTTTCCATTATGCTTTTTGTAACTGCTTTGGTTCCAACATTTGTGGTCATGATGATAAATGTATTTGTAAAATCATAGGTTTTACCTGAAGCTGAAGTTAAACGACCATCATCTAAAACCTGCAAAAATAAATTTAAAACATTTTTGTCGGCTTTTTCGATTTCATCTAAAAGAATTAATGTATATGGAGATTCCTGGATTTTTTGAATTAAATATCCAACATAACCTGCACTATCACCTATTAACCTATTAACCGAATCCTGATTCTGATACTCACTCATATCTACGCGCACGAGTCGGTCTTTGCTTCCAAAGTAAGTTTCAGCTAAAACTTTTGCTGTTTCGGTTTTACCGACTCCGGTTGGGCCAGCGAATAAAAAGCTGGCAATAGGTTTATTTTCATTCCTGATTCCGGCACGCGCTCTTTTTAGGGCTTTTGAGATTGAAACTATAGCTTGATCTTGTCCGATTATTTTCTGCTTTAATATGCTTTCTAGATTTAGGAGAGTTTCTTTCTCATTTTTATCAACCGAATTAGCCGGCACCCTAAATCTCGTAGAAATAAACGATAAAATTTCATCACGGGAAACTATATGATCTTGATTTTTATCGCTACCATATGATTGTGTCAAAATTGAAAGTGCTTTATCAGGAAAAGCCCGATCATGAACATAACGTTTCCCTGATTCTAGAATTGCCTTAAGTGCCGGATACGTATACTTAATTTTTCTTTGGGGCTCGATTGTTTTTGCATAATCTTCCATTATTAAAGTTGTTTCATCGTCAGTAGTTTCGCGAAGTTCAATTACGTCAAATGTCCGAGCAAATGAGTCATTTGGTTTTATGTACTTTAAATAGTTATCGTATGAGGTTGTTCCGATAAATTGGAATTTTCCACTCGATAAGTATGGTTCTAAAACCGCAAAAACCGCGGAAGCATTGGGGTCATCTGAAGATAAAGTCGAAAGATTATGAATTTCATCTATAAACAAAATAATATTCCCTGAATATTCAGCTTCTTTTGCAATTTTTGATGTTAATTGTGAAATATCTGCAGATTTCCCAGAAGTAAGTGCGCCTGCATCAATTGAAATTATTCTTTTATGTTTTAATGCTGGAATAGCCGTTCCAAGGGCGATTTCACGCGCAAGAGCTTTTATAAAGGTCGTCTTACCAGCGCCAGCTGCGGCCACTAACATAACATTATTAATTGATGGTTTTGAGAGCACCGAAATAATCGAGTCTTCAATGTCATGACGCCCTAAAAGCCTCGGTAAACCTCCTTTTAAGGCCAATTTAGTTAGGTCGACTCCGACTCTATTTATATTCGGAGTATATGCAATTGCCCATCCTTTATCGATTCCTCCGGCTGGTGGAATTTGAAAATCGTCATCCCATACTTTAGGATCTGATGACTTTACATAATGCAAAAACTTGAGGGCTTCAATCAATGATGCTTCATCGAACCTATGTTTGTTCATATGCGATACAGCATTAGGAAGTTGTAAAAAATATGCCGTAAATAAGTCGGCTAAATGAAGCCTTTTATCAGAATACACATCAGTCTTACTTATTTCTTGAATTTTTGCTTTAAATCTTTCAGCGTCAAATTCATTTGCATTCAAATCAATAAATTTAAGCGTATCTTCAAGCGGAAGCTCAGCACGAATTAGTAAATCTTTAATATCCCGAGCATCTGAGAAAGAAGCTACTAATGGACGGGCATTTCCATTTTTGGCCGTCTTGTATAAAAAGTTTGTCTGCCAAAATGCTGTAAGACTTTTATTTTCAATTGTAATCGGGTTATAAAAATAATAATTGTAGAGTTCACAGACAAATACAAATAACAGGAAGAGAATTGCGTAAACTGGCTTGTTAATAAGCAAATAGAAAAGTAAAAAATAAACTGAAACATACCCAAGTAAAGCTATCGCAATATAAAGTGTAATTATTATTAACGCCAAAACTATAGATAATGATCGAATTACAAAACCATTAACTCGTGACAAAAAACCTGCCATACCAAAAAGTGGCTTAAAAAGACTCTTCATCATTACAACTAAACCAAACCTATGACTTAATAGTATTGAGGACCTATATAAAACTACGAAATATCTTTTATGGATGTCTAGGCAAAAGAATTTGATGGTATAGGAAACAAAATCCATACATCTATTGTAGCAACTTTAGAGTTTAGAATGGGTCAAAAACAAAAAAGCATTTAGCTATCAACCTAACATGCTTTTCTTCAATTCGTTTATAACCGTATATGGATTGCTTCCGATTACGCTTTGAGCAAAAAGTTCCATGGCTCCAATATCCGCGGTTTTGCTTGAAAGATTTCCACGATCTACAATTCTAACTATAACTGGCATATGATCCCAAACTTCGGGAGTCTTAGCCATTGGAGGTATTATGACGCCGACATTAAATGTAACTACACCTAAGCGTTCCTTAACATTTTTTAGAACTTCTCCTGTGATTGTGGCCAAATTAGCATCAAATGCCTTGCCTATTAATACAATCTCTTTTTCTTTTACTGGGGTAATTTTAGATATAATTTTTATACCTTCCTTTTCGAATGCGAGCCCTAAATTTTCGTGGATTTTGAAGTCGTCTTCGAAATAATTTGTTTTATATTCTTCCTGATATTCAAGCGCATGTGATCGCATTTCTTCAATTTTTGCATAAGCCTGACCTTCGGTTAAGGTTATTTGTGCGTGGCCATGAATAACCGACGAACCCGCGTTCCATAAACAATTCCACATATAAAATGGGTAAATAGCTTTCGGATTAACTTCATGGGCTTTGGCAAACCATTGTGCGGCAACGTCAAAATAATCTCGCAACCTTTCGCGAGTGAACATTAGGGGATTATGGTCATCATAAATAACTAGCCCGTGAAATCCGTCATATTTCGTAACATTGGATGCAGTCATAGAAAATTTGCCCTGAATTCTTCCGAATGTATCTGCAGGAGTTCCAGTTAATGGATGTGCAAACGGACCGTCGCTTCCTTTTTCAATTTCTTTTACGATTTCACTTAATTGACTATCAAAAATAACCGGACGTTTAGTTCTTAACTCGTTAAAGATAGATCCTTCGTACAAAACATGGTTTGTAATTTTTATAAAATCCTGAACCTTAACAGCATCAACTGAACCGAACGTCGTTTCGATCCATGTTGTCATTTCTGTTGGGGGAATTAGCTCACCTCGGGTTTCCCAATACGTATAAATTCTTTCGAATAAAAATTTTTGTTCTTGATTGAAATTTTTTATGTGTTCTAAAAATTCTTCTTTAAAACCTTTTTGCGGAGTAGTAGTCATGAAAACAATATAACATCATAATTTGTTATATCAAACCATAGATTTAATTTTAGCTATAAAATTTCTCGTAGAAAATTGAAGTTTCTGGAACACCTCTCTCGATAAGTTCACCTTCAACATCACTTATCATCTTGCCGCTTCCGCAGACGAAAAATTGCGCGTCCTGGAGAGTTTCTTCAGGTGTTATTTCAATAAATTGAGTTACATAACCTTCTATAGCACCTGGCAAACTTGCTTGTGATAGGTAAATTCTGAAATCAGAAATTAATCCAGTATCTAAATATTTATTAAATAATTCTTCGTAAAAAATGTCTCCTATATATCGTGTTCCAAAATGCACATGAATTCTATGGTTTTTATATCTCTCATCAGAAATCAGTGTTTCTATCATTGATTTTAGCGGAGCTAGCCCGACACCTGTCGCGATAAAAAATAAATTTTTATCGAGCGCTTCGGGTAAAACAAATAATCCAATCTGACCAATAAATTTTATTTCATCGCCAGGTTTTAAATTCATTAAATATTGTGTCCCGACCCCGTTTGGTTTTATATCTATTACAATTTTAAAAATATTTTTTGAACTTAATGGAGAAGTCGAAATTGAATACTGCCTTCTAGTTGTTGGGTTAATTTCTAAAGCAATGTATTGGCCCGGCTCAAAATTTAATTCAGTTGGGGCAACCATCTGGAATAAAAATTCATAAACCGTGTCAGCTAATATATTTCGTTCGATTAATTTTGCGGTTCCTCTAATCGGAGCTGTAGTATCGTTCATACTATGGATAAATTTGATTACCTTCAGTATCAAATACCTTTATTGCCAAAGTTGGGCAACTCATTGCACCATCTATAATATCTTTGTCTACATCGCCATTTACGCTTAAAACAATTGCCTTGCCCTCATCGTCTAATTTATAAGTATTCGGTGCTAATGCGACACATGTTCCTGCACCGATACAAAGATCTCGATCGATTTCGATCCGACCGACTTTTACGGTTTTCTTGTCGTTGTTGGTTGGTTGGTTAGTTTGTGATGTCATAGTCTTCTGTTTCATTATTAATCACTTTGTTCGCTTCTTCAATCATTTCGTCGATTTCCTCATCAATCATTCCATGTAATTTTGCACCGTCTTCTATAGTATCGAACTGGCTTGCAAAACATGAGGCACAATGTAAGCCAAATGCTGCAAAAACTTCAACAACTTCTGGATATTTAAACACAGTTTCAGCTACGTTTGCACGTTTATCTAATTCAATTCTCTTTACTTTTTCGGTTTTATTTGTTTTTGATTGCATCTTTTAAAGCGTTAATAGAAACCATCACACATTTTTCACGAGATGGAGTCACGTCTAAACCAATTAGTTCTAAAACTTCTTCTTTGTTTAAACTATTAATTTCTGAAATATTTTTTCCTATTAATTCGTCGGACAAAATCGACATTGTTCCCGTACTAATAATACATCCGTCAGATTGGTATCCAATATCAAAAATTTTGCCGTTTTCATCTGCTAAAATCTGAACTTCAATTGAATCTCCACATGAGAAATTGGCATCTCTTCCGGAATAATTGGCAGCATCAAGTTTTTTGCTGTTTGGCTGATTCTTATAATGATAAATAAATTCCTGTGAATAAATATCTGCCATATTTTTATCCTAAAATTTGTTGCGCTTTATCTAATGCGCTAACTAATACATCTATATCTTCTTTTGTGTTGTAGAAATAAACACTAAGTCTTGTTGAAGTACTTACGTGTTCTTTGTGCCATGGCATATTGCAATGCTGTCCTGATCGAACAGCGACTCCTTCTGTATTTAAAATAGTAGCCAAATCATGTGACGGAATATTTTTTAAATTAAAAGTAATAAGCCCGCCTTTTATTTCTGCGTTTGTTGACCCATACACTTCAATATCTTCGCGAGCTGTTAATTTTTGTAACGCGTATGCGATTAAATCTTTGCCATATTCTTCGATATTATCTAAACCAATATTATTCAAATAATCGCATGCTGCAGCAAGGCCAACAGCTCCTGAAACATTCGGCGTTCCTGCTTCTAGAAATTCCGGCATCGCGGTGTAAGTTGCATCTTGAAGAGTTACTTCACGGATCATTCCTCCACCAAGGTTGTATGGTTTTAATTCTGGAAACGCATCGCGGTTTGCCCATAAAACGCCGATTCCCATTGGGCCGCACATTTTGTGCCCACTAAATGCAAAGAAATCAATTCCCATGCTTTGTACATTTACTGACATATGAGGAACCGATTGGGCTCCATCTACAAAAATTCTGGCGTTATTAGTTTTACCATGAATATATTTAGCAATTTCTTTAACATTGTTAACCGATCCTAAAATATTTGAAACATGATTGAATGCAACAAAACGAACTTTTTCCCAATCAGTGTTTACGGCTTTAATATCAAGTAAACCTTCGGAATTAATTGGAATAAACTTAATTTCAAATCCAATTTCTTTTGCAAGATTTTGCCATGGAACCAAATTTGAATGATGTTCCACCTCCGAAACTAAAATGATTTCGTCCTTTTTTAAACTATTTCTGATCCATGAATACGCGATTAGGTTTGAAGCTTCGGTAGTATTTCTTACAAAAACAACTTCAGCCGGAACAACCGCGTGTATAAACTTAGCGACTGTTTCACGTGCTTTTTCATACATATCTGTAGCTTCTTCGCTAAGCATATGAACTCCACGGTGAACATTCGCACGATGATTGCTGTCAAATTCAACAACTGCTTCAATAACCTGTTTTGGCATCTGAGAAGTTGCAGCGTTATCTAGGTAAACCAACCGTTTGCCTTTTACTGTTCTGTTAAATATTGGAAAATCTTTTTTGATTTCTTCTGCGTTAAGCATTTTAAGCTTTTATAGACCTATCTACTTCTAGATGCTGATGCACCAATAAATTCTTTATATCAATTTCGGCTGAACTTAATTGCAAAATTTCATTTATAAAACCGGCGACTAATAATTCTTTAGATTCTTCGTCAGTTAATCCACGTGATTTTAAATAAAACTGCCCAATATCGTCCAAAGTTGAAATGGTAACTCCATGTGAAGCTTTAACATCATCGGCTTTAATTTCTAATTGTGGAGACGAATTCACAACTGCATCCTCTCCAATTATCAAATTATCGTTTTTTAAATATGCATCTGATAGGTCAGCGCCTGGCTCAATTTTAATTAATCCACTAAAGTCTAATTTTGATTTATCAAACATAACTGCTTTTATATGAACACGTGATAAAGCATTTTTTACTTTGTGATTGCTTACGATATTAACCTTATATTCATCAGAATTTCTGCCAATTATAATTCCATATAATTCAAATGATGTATCTTCGTTCTCCAAAATAAATTCCAGATCAATTGACCCACCATCTAGTCCTAATAATAAATACGTTCCGTTATTTTTTATTTTAATTTTGTCCGAAACGTGTTCTCTTTCGATTCTTATTGTCTTTAATGTTTGCATAATTTTTATACTTCAAGAGTATTATTACTAAGTTACAATTCGGGCTTAAAATATTAGTTAGCCGACTGAGCCCTCCATCTCTAATTCAATTAAACGATTAAGTTCTACTGCGTATTCCATTGGCAATTCCTTAATAATAGGTTCAATAAATCCATTAACAATTAATGCAGCTGCAGCGTCTTCTGATAATCCGCGAGACATCAAATAATACAATTGCTCAGCACCAACTTTTGAAACACTGGCTTCATGGCCAATCTTTACTTTCTTATTATCAATTTTCATAAATGGGTATGTATCAGTTCGCGATTCGGGGTCTAGTAATAAAGCATCACAAACAACATTCGATTTTACATTTTCAGCTTTTTTAATAACCTTAACCATTCCGCGGTAACTAGCACGGCCAGTCCCTTTCGAAATAGATTTAGAAATAATATTTGATGAAGTGTTTGGAGCTAAATGAATCATTTTTGCTCCAGTATCTTGGTGTTGTCCGTCAGCTGCAAATGCAAGAGACATAACTTCACCTCGAGCTCCTTCTTCCATTAAATAAACACTTGGATATTTCATTGTGACTTTTGAACCAATGTTTCCATCGACCCATTCCATAGTTGCATCTTTATATGCGAATGCGCGTTTAGTAACAAGGTTGTAAACATTTGGAAACCAATTTTGAATTGTTGTATATCTAAATCGTGCACCTTTTTTAACAATAATTTCTACAACTGCAGAGTGCAAAGAACTATCAGAATAACTTGGAGCCGAACATCCTTCAACATAAGTTGCATAAGCTCCTTCGTCTACAATAATTAAGGTTCTTTCGAATTGACCTGCGTTTGCAGCATTAATTCTAAAATATGCCTGTAACGGTTTTTCAACTCGCGCGCCTTTTGGAATATAAACAAAAGATCCGCCAGACCAAACTGCACTATTTAATGCAGCAAATTTATTATCAGCAGGCGGAATAATTTTCCCAAAATATTCTTTAAAAAATTCCGGATGTTTTTGTAGGGCTTCGTCGGTCCCCATAAAAATAACACCTTGATCGGCCAATTCTTTTTTTAGAGATCCATAAACAATTTCTGAATCGTATT
This sequence comes from uncultured Candidatus Saccharibacteria bacterium, assembly GCA_965230915.1. Lineage (GTDB taxonomy): Bacteria > Patescibacteriota > WWE3 > 2-01-FULL-39-13 > 2-01-FULL-39-13 > CAYHDM01. The sequence goes on from OZ246395.1 coordinate 704,246, forward strand.
GCGCTTTAACTCCAGACAAAAATTCGCGTTCAGCTTGAGGAACTCCCAATCTTTCAAAAGTTGTTTTTAAATCATCTGGAACATCATCCCATTTTTTTTCTTGTCTATCGGTCGGCTTTATATAATAGTGGATATCATCAAATTTGATTCCAGATAAGTCAGCACCCCAATCCGGCATTTTCTTTTCTAAGAAAAGTTTGTACGCGTTTAATCTGAATTCAAGCATCCACTCTGGCTCATTTTTCATTTTTGAAATTTCGCGAATCACATCTTCATTCAATCCCTTTTTGGATTTAAATTTAGAAGTATCGGGCATATAAAAGCCTTCTTTATAAGATGTCGTAACTTTAAATTGTTTTTCTTGTTCACTTAGTATCTTAGCCATTTAGATATTTTGAATAACCTTCTTTATCTAGCACATCTGCTAGTTCAGACTTTCCATGGTCAACTAATTTTCCTTTTACTAAAACATGAACTTGATCTGGATTTAAATATTCCAAAATTCTTTTATAGTGAGTAATAACAAGCATACCTATGTTAAGTTGGTCAGCAAGTTTTCTGCAAGATTCAGCAACAATTTTTAAAGCCGTAACATCTAACCCAGAATCTGTTTCGTCTAAAATCACATATTTTGGTTCTAAAATCGCCAACTGTAAAATTTCTGCTTTTTTCTTTTCGCCTCCGCTAAATCCTTCGTTTAAATTTCTAGATAAGAAGCTTGTGTCCATTTCTAAATTTTTCATTTTTTCTTCAACAAGCTTTTTAAATTTAAATGGAGATAAATCGCGATAACTTTCACCCTGTCTTTTCTTTTGAATCGCGTTGTATGATAAACGTAAAAATTCCATAAAAGGAACACCCGGAATTTCAACTGGATACTGAAAAGCTAAAAACAAGCCTTCTCTGGCACGAGCATCGACTTCAATATCTAATAAATTAATACCGTCTAGTTCTACAGACCCGCCTGTTATTTCAATATCTGGGTGACCCATTAAAGCAGCAGCTAAGGTAGACTTTCCGCTACCGTTAGGTCCCATAATCGCATGAATTTCTCCACGTTCGATTTGAAGGTCGATTCCCTTTAAAATTTCCTTATTCTCTCTGGCAGCCTTAAGATTTGTGATTTTCAACATAAGTCATTTTGGATATGCAACACGCCTCATGATCATGAGGACAGTTGCCACTGTTAATTGAATAAAATACTTCTTTGCCTTTAATTTCTTTCGATAAAAGGCCTGTTTTCAACATTTCAGTTAGGTGATAGCTCACAGTAGGCTGTTTTAAGCCACTAAATTCTGTAAGTTCTGATACGTTTTTAGTGCCATTTTGGGCTAAAAACATATATATTTTAATTCTGGATTCGACACCGAGGTTTCGAAAACAGCCAGCACATCCAACTTTCATAAATATAGATAATAGTCTATATATGTGGAAAACGCAATAAGCAAGCGGTTTTACGAAAAATAAAAAAAGAACCGAAGGAAAAATCTGTGACTGGGGTTGACCAGACAACGCTTTATGCGCGATTCTTCCCTCGGTTATGTGACAGCCGTTAATAGACTGTCATGTGCTACCCGCCCACACCGTGGGGGGCCCCAGCAGAGACAACGAACATTACCAATGTACCTAAACTTACCAAGGCCGTGATGATCTTTGCCTTCATGAGGTTATACCTCCTTTCTATAGGATGTTGATATTATAAAATAAACCAACTAATTAACAAATAACAAAATAGATAACTAAAATGGGATATAATCTATCAATATGAAATTCCCATATGAATATTACACTCTCAAAAATGGCTTGAGAGTTTTTTTAATGCCAAGCGATGCGGTAAGTTCGGCGACTGTTCTTGCGATGGTAAAAAGTGGATCAGCTAATGAAACTGATGAAGAACAAGGTATTTCTCACTTAATAGAACATGTTTCGTTAACCGCGCTAAAAAGTTGGCCGACCAAAGAAATTTTAAACGAATCTGCCGAGTTACTCGGAGCACGCTTTAATGCATCAACGAGCCTTCAAGTTGTTAATTATCACATAAACATTCCATATACTAACGTTGATTTTGGGGTTCGATTTATTTATGAAACTTTATACGAATGCACACTTAATGACGAATATATCGAACAAGAAAGAAAAATTATCCTAGATGAAATATCAAAGGTCGAAGATTCAGTCCATTATCAAAACAATAAATTTATTTGGGATTCATTATCAGAAAAACATTCGGGCTACACAAGACCTATTGGTGGAACACAAGAATCTGTAAAAAGCTTTACATTAGATCAAGTAAAAAACTATTACAAAAAAATGCATAGTCCAAATAAAGTTTTGATTTCTGTAGTAGGTAATTTCGATATAGAAAAAGTAAAAAAGCAAATAGAATATTTATTCGAAAGTATAGAAATAACTGATGAATTGCAGAATTACCCAGATGACTCATTTAAATCAGGCGTTATAAAAACAAAAAAATCCAAAAAGTCAGATCTTGTAATGACAACTTTAGAAATGCCCTCCCTTTCATTTTATGAACACGACGAAAAGGAAGCTAATTACATGATTCTGATCGAATCAATTTTATGTGGACCTATGTCTAGTCGACTTACAAAAAGACTTAGGGAAAAAGAAAACCTCCTTTATCATATAAATGCTGGTATCGCTTCACTACAAACATTTGGACACAGTTATGTAGAATATGATATCCCACCGCAATTATTCGAAAAAACATTAAAAATAGTAATTGAAGAACTTGAAAAATTTTATACTAACGGTGCAACAGAAAAAGAACTCGCTCATTATAAAGAATATTTAAATAATAGAATTCTAATTAGCCATGATACTGTTTACCAATACTCAGCACCAATTCGCGCGGATCTTTTCTGGGGAAGAAAAGTGCTAGATCTAGATGGAGTAATAAATTCTATTAAGAACGTCGAGATACATGAAATCAATCAATTGATAAAAAAAGCTATGAATATAAATAAGCTCAATGGCTTAGCTTTTGGAAACGTAAACGATGAAACTGAAGCGACCATGAAAAAAATTCTTGAGAAATACCTGAAATAACTTAACAGTATTTCAAGGTCTATTGAATTTTCAAACGTAAATAGTATAAAAGAAATAAGGTGCTTAAATTAAAATTATCTCATTGGGTATATAAAAACGTATTAAAGCCTGTATTTTTCTCACAAGATCCTGAAAAGATTCATAATTTAATATCAAAGATTGGTGAATTTTTAGGCAGATATAAATTATTAAAACATCTTACATCTACGCTTATAAAATATGACAATCCATTATTACAACAAAATCTGATCGGTATTAAGTTCGAAAACCCGATCGGTCTATCTGCAGGATTTGACTACGACGGACATATGGCGGAAATACTTCCACATGTTGGCTTTGGGTTTAATACCGTGGGTACAGTTACAGCAAAACCATATGAAGGCAATAAACCTCCTCGTTTAAAGCGCCTGCCAAAATCAAAATCGCTACTAGTAAACAAAGGCTTTAAGTCCGATGGTGTCGATGCGATTATAAAAAGATTACGCAGTAAAAACTTAGATAAAAATACTCTCGGCATTAGTGTTGGTAGCTCAAATATTTCTGAGATAAATACAATTGAACAAGCGATCTCAGATTATTGTGAAAGTTTTCAAAAATTAAAAAACGAGAGTTATATAAAATATTTTGAATTAAATATAAGCTGTCCTAATACTGCTTTAACTGAAGGATTCGGAAATAAAAATAATCTCAACTTGCTTTTGACTAATATAAATAAGTTGAAAATTGAAAAACCAATTTTCATAAAGATGGCTAATGAGTTGAGTATTGAAACAACAGAACAACTTATTGAGACTGCTTTAAACTTTATCGAAATAAAAGGGTTCATATTTTCAAATTTGGTCAAAGATAGAACTAATGAAAATTTTGATAAAGATGAAATTCAATCAATGGAAGATTTCAAAGGTAATTTTAGTGGAAAGCCAACTTATGAAAATTCAAATAAGCTAATTTCAAATATTTATAAAAAATATGGCAAACGAACTTTACTAATTGGTTGCGGCGGAGTCTTCTCTGCCGAAGACGCATACGAAAAGATCAAAAGTGGAGCATCGCTAGTACAACTTATTACCGGCATGATTTACGAAGGTCCACAATTGATAGGGGAAATTAATGAAGGTCTGGTTGAGCTACTAAAACAAGATGGCTTTCAAAATATTTCAGAAGCTGTCGGCAAATATCACGCATAACCTAAATATAAATATTAGTTTTTCCCATGACAGTTCTTAAATTTCTTTCCGCTACCGCAAGGGCATGGATCGTTTCTTCCAACCTTTTCGCCTTTAACAATTGGCATATGATTTTCCTTTTTGACTTCTTCGATTTCTTCGCCGACTCCACTTTCTAATTTGCCGGCTTCGTATTGAACATTTGTAGAATCAACAGCTTGTTCAATCGGACGATTTTCTACTATATTAACTTCAACTTTTGTTAATCGGTCAGCAACTGTTGACCATGTTTCATTTAATAATTTTTCGAATAAATCTTTTCCATCACGGCGATATTCAACTAGTGGGTCGGACTGACCATAACTTCGCAATTTAACTCCTTCGCGCAAATCATCCATTGTATCGATATGATCCATCCATAGTAAATCTATCGTCTCTAATGCAACACGCTTTTCAACTTCAAACCAAATATCGTCTCCGTATTTTTTGCGTTGTGCGTTGATTGTTTTTTGAGAATCTTCATCCAATGAAAGTTTTGATTCTATCCATGAAAAGAATTCTTCTTTTTCTTCAATTTTTGATTGTAAAATATTTCTTCTAAGAGAATAAATTGTCTCACGTTGTACATTAACAACGTCATCAAATTCAACAACATTTCTTCTAGAATCAAAATTCATAGATTCAACTTTCTTTTGTGCATTTTCAATTGATGCAGAAATAAGGCCTGCTTCAATCGGAGTGTTTTCATCTACACCTAATCGTCCCATCAAAGCTTCAATTCTTTCTCCTCCAAAAATGCGCAATAAATCATCTTGTAATGATAAAAAGAATCTGGATTCTCCAGGATCTCCTTGACGACCTGACCGACCACGAAGCTGGTTATCTATACGACGGGATTCGTGGCGCTCAGTACCAATTACATAAAGTCCTCCTAAATTCACGATCTCATCATAAGCCTCTTTATTAAATGGATCTCCCCCTAAAATAATGTCGACACCGCGTCCAGCCATATTTGTCGCAACTGTAACTGAATTTTTCTTTCCAGCCTGAGAAATTACTTGAGCTTCTTTCTCATTTTGTTTAGCATTTAAAATTTCATGTGGAATTTTCAAGCGTTTCAGAAAGTTTGATAATAGTTGTGATTTTTCAACTGAAGTAGTACCAATTAAAACAGGCTGGCCATTCTTATATCTTTCTGCGATTTCATTTGCAGCAGCGCGATATTTAGCAGATTCAGTTTTATATACTAAATCGGTTTTATCAAGTCTTTGAACAGCCCTAAAAGTTGGAATCGACACAACATCTAGTGAATACATCTTAAAAAACTCTTCGGCTTCTGTTGCAGCAGTTCCGGTCATACCTGCTAACTTTTCGTACAATCTAAAATAATTTTGATATGAAATAGTAGCCACCGTCTTTGACTCGGCTTCAATTGTTACACCCTCTTTTGCCTCAATTGCTTGGTGTAACCCATTACTCCAACGATTGCCCATTAATAAACGGCCTGTGTTTTGGTCAACAATTATTACTTTTCCATTTTGCACAACATAATCTCGATCCTTTTCATACAACGCTTTTGCACGAACTGCATTTTCTACATGATGCACAGTCTGAAAATCATTTTCGTATAAATTCTTAACGCCTAGTTTTCTTTCGACTTTTGAAATTCCCAGTTCAGTCAAGGTTACGATTTTATATTTTTCGTCAACATCGTAATCGGTTTTCTTCACCAATGTATTGGCAAGTTCTGCAAACTGATAATACTTTTGGGAACTTTCCTGTTGCGGCTGAGAAATAATAAGTGGAGTTCTAGCAACATCAATTAAAACAGAGTCGACTTCATCGACAATCGCAAAATTGTGTGCACCTAGTTCTGAGTTAGGATTTGTCTGAATAATCTGCGCTAAATCAACACGCATATTATCCCACAAGTAATCGAAACCAAATTGGCTGTTAGTCCCATATGTAATATCAGCCTGATATGCTTCTTTTCGTGTTGATGATTTTAAATGTTTCGAATATTCATCAATAATTTCTTCATTTGAATATTCAGGGTCATATATAAATTGGGCATGATCAATTACAACTCCAACCTTTAAACCTAAATAAGTATAAAGAGGACCATACCAACCAGCTCCATGTTTAGACAAATAATCATTTGGAGTGACCAAATGGACTCCGCGACCTGTTAGTGAATTTAAATAAAGGGGTAGGGTAGCTGTTAAAGTTTTTCCCTCTCCAGTTTTTTGTTCTGCAATCTTGCCTTGATGCAAAACAATACCAGCCATTAATTGAACATCACGATGACGCTGTTTCATAACACGTTTAGAAGCCTCACGAACAATCGCATACGCTTCCGGAAGAATCTCATCAAGAATTTCTTGCCTTTCCTCCTTTGTTATGGCATCGCGTCGTAATCTATTTTGCCATTCAAAAGTCTTATTCTTAATTTCTTCGGCGGATAATTTTTCAAACTCAGATTCAAGATCATTTATCTTTTTAATTATTGGATCGATTTTGGAAATTTTATATTCGTTGCTATTTGTAAGCCTGCCCAATATACCTTTTAACATTATGCATTATAAAGTTGCACTTAAATAAAACATCACTTTAAATATAAAGTTTATTCTAGTGCCAACTTATGGCTAAACTCTGAAATGTCTAATTAAACTATAATAGGCATTTTATTGCCTTCTGCCATTATAGCACTCGGCTCAAGGATATGATGATTATTCCAACGATTATTCGATAGATAATAAATACCATTAGGCCATGCTTTCTTAAAAAATTTAATAAAAATTTAATTACAAGGATCCCTACTATAAACGAAGTTAAAAAGCCCACAGCTAACGGAAGATTTCCAACAGGTGAACTTAACATGTCCGGTAATTCTAAAGCGCCCGCTGCAAGTATTAGAGGAGTCGATAACAAAAATGAAAATTTTGCAGCAGTTGAATAATCGATTTTCCCGAAAAGTGAAGTTGAGATTGTTATACCCGATCTCGAAGTCCCAGGGAATAAAGCTAAAATCTGTGAGCTAGAGATTATTAAAGTTTTTATAAATGGAATATTTAAAATATCATGTTCTAGAAATGCTTTGTTCGATCTCGCATACATATCCGCCAAAAACATTATGATGCTTATTACAATAAACATTATTCCTACAAATAGGGCAGATCTGAAGTTTTCTTCTATAAAATCTTTTAAAAGAAGTCCCGCAATACCGACTGGTATACAAGCAATTATTATATAGACAAGCATTTTTGTTTCGCGTCGTAATGTTACCCAGTCAAATTTTCTTGAAATAATCACACCATGCATATCCATAAAGAATGCGACAATCATTTCGTACCAATCTTTCCAGAAAAAAAGTAGGACAGCCAAAGCTGTACCGAGGTGCAACGCTACATCAAAGCTTAGATCTTGAAGCGGCCAACTTAATAAATATGGAATTAAAATTAAATGGCCTGACGATGAGATAGGTAAAAATTCTGTAATTCCCTGAACAATACCAAGTACAAATGCTTGAATAAGTGTCATTTAATTTTCCTCCCAGAGATGTCGTAAAACATAAATACTAAAGTAACCAAATAGCCTAGTACAATTCCCGCAGAAACATCTGTCCATGTGTGCGCCTTAAGCACAACTCTCAGCCACATTACGATAAGCCCTAATATAATTACAACTAAACATTTTAGCCCTTCTATTGTTGTAAAACCTTTTTTCACCGCCTCCCCTATTTCTGCAAAATTTTTCAGGGGAGTATGACAAATTAACAAGTAGAAAAATATTACACATGCTGCCGTTGCGGAATGGGTTGATGGGAATCCACTTCCTTCAAAAACAAACTCAGAAATTGGCCTTGGAGCATTAACAACATACTTTATAAATCCTGATATGCTTGAAACTAAAACCAATGCAATTCCAAAATCGAGTAAGCGAGTTGGCTTAAAATAATAAATAAATATCCCGACTAAAAATATAAGTGACAGTAATAAAAATCTATCGATTTGGAATAAAAATGGCAGGTACGAAATTAACGTCATATAATTAGTTTTCTTTCTCGATCTTGTCGAAACCAGTATATTTTCTTAAGACTTCCGGAACGGTAATTGATCCATCTTCATTCTGATAATTTTCTAAAACTGCTGCCAATAATCTTGGAGTTGCCGCGACAGTATTATTTAATGTGTAAACATATTTTGTTTCTCCATCTTTTGCACGATATCTCATATTTAAGCGACGTGCCTGAAAATCATTAAAGTATGAATCAGAATGTGTTTCTCGATATTTATCTTGTGACGGAAACCAAGTTTCAACGTCATATTTTTTTCGCTGACCGGCACCCATGTCTCCAGTACACATTAATAGAACCTGATAACTTAGGCCCAAACCTTTTAACACATTTTCTGCATAACCAAGCATTTTATCGTGCCATTCTCTTGATAACATTTCATCAGCTGGAAGTAATACAACCTGTTCTACTTTATTAAAGTAATGAATTCTAAAAACACCGCGTGTATCTTTTCCGTGGCTCCCGACCTCGCGTCTAAAACATGGAGACTGCCCAACCATTAAAATCGGCAAATCTTTTTCATCTAAAGTTTCATTGGCATGATATGCAGTCAGTGAAACTTCCGCAGTTCCAACTAAACCTTGATCGTCTTGTGTGTAATAGTGATCTTCTTCACCCCACGGAAAATACCCGGTGCCTAATAACCATTCTTTATTTACCATTACCGGAACTGACATTGGCTTAAACCCCTGTGAAATCATGTAATCGAGTGCGTATCTTAATATTGCCTGCTCTAAAATCATCCCTTTTCCGACTAAAAAGTATCCGCGAAAACCTGCGACTTTAGAACCGCGTTCGGTATCAATAATTCCCAAATTTTCAGCCAAGGTTAAGTGATCTTTTGCTTCAAATGGTAATTTATTTGGTTTTCCTTCCACTTTTATGATTTTATTTTCACTCTCATCTTTTCCGATTGGAACATCTTCTGCTGGAGGATTCGGAACCCAGATTAATAATTCATCTAAAGATGCTTTGTCCTCGCGTAATTTTTCTTCGAGCTCTTTTACTTTTGGCTTTATCTCTGATGACTGTTGAATAAATGGCTCGCGTTCTTCTTTTGATTTTGAGGTTTTAATTTTTTCATCCAGGTCATTTCGCTGTGCACGTAAATTATCAAGTTCAACTGTAGTTTCACGAACAGCTTTATCAATTTGTAAAATCAAATCGATATCTACAGTTCCTTGTAATTGTTTATTTTTAATCGCTTCTTTTATTTTGTCGGGATTTTCCCTTATGAATTTTATATCTAACATTTTTTTATATACCTAATTGTTCGTGGTTTTCTTTCATAGAGTTTAGTACAACTTCCATAAAAGTATCCAACGGAATATTTAACTTTTCTTCTACTTGCTCGGTTTGCTCTCGAATAACTCCACGTGCAAAAGCTTTTTCTTTCCATCTTTTTTTCATAAATTGAAGGTCAACCGGATCCAATTTTTTAGTTGAACCAATAAGTGCACATGCAACAATAAAACCGGTTAATTCATCGCAACACTCTAAAGCCCATTCCATTTGAGTTTCAGGTTCTCGTAAATTTGTGCGTTTTGTATTGTGCGACTGAATTGCTTTATACAACGCGTCATCTTCTGAAACACCATTTTCTTTTAGCCATGCTAATTCTAATAAAGTATGCTGTTCCCAGTCATCTTTTGTAATTTCATAATCTGCGTCGTGTAAAATTCCAAGAACTTCCCAAGTCTCGCGATCGGGAGCATCAGCGTTTAATTTGTTTTCGCGTTCTAGATAATCTCGAATTCCGACAAGTGCAATTCCAACTGCATAACAATGCTTTCGTAAATTAGGAGACTGCATATTTTTATGTAATATTTCAAGTGCGCGGTCTTTATTCATCCGTAATATTTTCAGGTCTCAAAAGTGGAAACATCACACATTCTCGAACCGACTTATTCATTAAAAATGAAAATAATCTTTCACTGACACCGAATCCAGAAACGGGAGGCATTCCGTATTCTAAAGCACGAACAAAATCTTCATCATGCATTTGAGCTTCATCGTCGCCTTTCTCACGTAACTCTTGTTGTTTTTTAAATCTTTCAGCTTGATCTATCGGATCATTAAGCTCGCTGTATCCGTTTCCTTGTTCGCTTCCTGCAATAATAACCTGATATCTTTCTACAAGTTCTGGCTGTTCTGGATTTCTTTTCGCCAAAGGTGAAACTTCAACTGGATGCCCCGTTAAAAAAACTGGTCCGGCAATTTTTTTACGAATTGATTTCCACAATGTATCAATTAAGCGACCACGCTCATCTTTAGGATCAAATTCTAATTTTAATTCTTTCGCTTTTGCCCGAAGTTCATCTGCAGAAGCAGTCAAAATATCAATGTTCAAGTCATCTAATAGAGTTTGACGATAATCAATTTTCTTCCAATCACCTTCGAAATTAACTTTGTGGTCTCCAATTTCGAAATCGTATTTCCCAAAAGTTTCATGGATTACAAATTTATACATTTCTTCAACCAACTTCATTGAATCTAAATAGTTTGCGTAGGCCCAATAAAATTCCATCTGAGTATAATCCTGCAAATGTTCCCGGCTTATTCCTTCATTTCTAAATTGACGCCCAAGTTCAAAAGTTTTTTCGAATCCGCCAACCATTAATCTTTTTTGCCAAAGTTCTCCCATCGAAATTCTTAGATATACATCAATATCTAAAGCATTGTGATGTGTTATGAATGGATTTGCGTCTGCACCGCCTGCTGTATTTTCTAGAACAGGAGTCTCAACTTCTAAAAATCCTTTATTTGACAAAAATTGACGCATTGAATTCCAAAATTTAGATTTTCTCACGAACATATCTCGAAGTTCTGGATTCAAATTAAAATCAACATATCTTTGTCTAAATCTTTCTTCTTCGTCTTTTAATCCGAAATGTTTACTTGGAAGTGGCCTTAATGATTTTGTTAAAAGTTTAATTTCGCCAACTAAAACCGAAATTTCTCCACGCTGAGTTTTTGTAACTGTTCCAGAAGCCTGAATAAAATCTCCCTGGTCAAGTAAGTGCAAATCTGCAAATCCTAAATTTTGTAATTCTTTATTATGTGGAGCTAAAGTATCTTCTTTTATGTAAAGTTGAACTGATCCTGAAAAATCTTCAATATTAGAGAAAATTAATTTTCCATGCTCCCGCCAGGACATTATTCGCCCAACAACAGTAACTTCTTTATTTTCTAATTCGTCGTAATTGGATGTGATTTCTGAAAGGTCGTTAGTTTTTACTGCTTTTGAAGGAAATGGCTCAATGCCCATATCCTTAAGCCTATTTAATTTCTCAATTCTAATTTGTCTAAGTTGTTCGAGTGGGAGTTGAGTAACCTCAGAATTTGCTGCCATAGCAATGATTTTACCACTTCCTAATTAAAATCCATACATATAATTGGACCTTTTATGATCTCTAGGCTACGTGTGGTAATTCAAACAGAATATTGTAAGCTTCGGTATCACCTTCCACAATAATTCTCAAAAGTTCAACCGCTAATGTAGACATAACCTCTTCAAATTTTGCTCTATCAATTGATATAACCTTATTATCTTCGCCATAAATAACCGCCCCTCCAGCTCTTAACCGCTTTAAAGCAGCGACATCCCCTCTTATATATGGCTCGAGTTTCTTATCGTAGGGTTCTCTTGAAATTAGGTCAAAATAACCAGATACAAAGCTCTTCATCATTTTTTCATACAACCTATCGCACATATCACCTTTTTCGACAATTTTTCTTCTTACAGCTTCCATTGTACCGATGGTTGCTTCAAGTTCGGTTCCTTCACGAGCTTTAGTTCGATCAGAATATTTATGCTCAATTAAAAGCTCACAAACTTCGTGTCCATATCTAAATTCCATTGAATCATCTAAAAGATTGGCTCTCATTTCTTCCAATAATCCGGGGCCAAAAAATCTATCTATTCGTTTAAGATATTCTTCCCGATTTAAAAGCTGCATGTTTATATTCGAGATAAACTGAACTCTGTTATTCCCATCAGCTCCTATTCTTTTATATTGATGCGCTGTTGATCTAGAAACACCGTGCATGGCGCCGCGTGCCAATACGAAATCTTCTCGATATCCGCTACGATACCCTTCTAGTAAATCTTCCGCACCTAAATATTCTGCTATTGCGGACTCTATAATTTTAGCTTCCACGGTTTTTTGTTCAGGCGTTAAATCACCCAAAACGTATCGAACAGTTGCCGTTGGATTTCCTCCTTTTTCACGTTCTGGGTGTATATAAGATTCAACACCTTGCTCAATTTGAGGAGATAATCGAACATCAATTCTACAAATATCGTGTGGCAAATCGTACCAAACTTTTTCAGCTAAAGATTCGGCGCGACCTCGACCAGCAAGAAAATCCAAAATAGTTAATTCTAAAAACTTTCTGTGATGCGCATATCTTTCATCTTCTGGAATATATCTGAGTGCGTCCCATAAACCGTCAACCAATCTTAAAACTTCATACTCTTGGGATTTCCAAAAGGTCTTCCAGTCTGTGTAATTAGTTTCATTGGCATATGCGTTATATATATTAGTTGCAGGAATAATAGACCTTACACCCGCCAAAAACATTGCAACTTCACACTCATTCAAAGAATCAATTAATTCTGGATCAAAATCTTCAATAGCAAAACCAGCCAGAGCACCAGGTGTGGCAGATTCTATTTTCTGTTTTTCTAATTTAATTTCTTCGATTTCTTGAACAAGAAGGTCTTTAGGGGAAATCTCATTTTCAGAGGCTAAATTATCTTCGCAAAATACACTATTCATCTTAGTTAGACTCAATTATTTCGCGTAGTAGAGGTTCGAATTTTGCGATTTCTTTTTCGTTGTTATATCTTGCAAACAATTCTTCAGCGCCTTTTGCGTTTCTATTCAAAATAATTTGAGAAAGCTCCATAACTAAATTGTCGATTGCTGAATACATCTTAGAATAATTTATTTGAATCTTATTCTCATATATCTGAATAGCGTCTCTTTCTAATAAATAGTTGAAAATTAATTTATCGCCATCAGAATAAACAGAAACTGAATTATTTTTCTTTCCTTGGTACCAAGTTCTTAACATCGAAGCCAAGTAGGCTACTAATATATATTGATATTCCTCGGTTGAAATAACACCTTTTAATACATGTATAGCACCTGATTTTAGTCCCATTAAATCTGCGTATACTTCAACGACATGATCGCGATAATTTCTCAATTGGTTATATGCATTTTTATATTTTAATTTGGAAATAGTTTCCGAGATTTCGTGGAAGATAATAACTTTTGTTCTGGCTTCTTCTAGTTTCTTTTTATCATTGTACGATGAGTCGATAATTTTATGAGCAATTTCATTTACAACAGGTTGCTTCTTGCTCATGTTATTTGTGTAGATAATTGCTTTAACTCCTAAGTGGAATAAGTTCATATCTGATGGATAATTGCTTGCACTTGGGAATAAATCTGCGTGCCATCCGCCCATTGCGATAACTTTGTCAATTCTTACAACGAATTCTGATTCTGAAACGTCTTTAGCAAATGGTGAAGAAGGTAAAATTTCATTTATTACTCCAATGTACTCTTTTAAGTTTGAATATTCAGATTCATCTCTAACTCTTAAGTTTGCCTGAAAAGCTCTTTTAATTCCAAGTAATTTGTCCTGGTATGTTTCGAGGGGCCCTAATTTTATATCTATTAAGCTATCTAGTTTTAACCATCTTTTTTCACTCGATTCAAAATTTGCAGATTTTAGATCAGATGCTAGATGTTTTAAATAATCGGCATAGTCTTTTTGACCATTCTTAGAATACAAAGTTTCCGCAGATTTAAGATGCTTAACGATTTCATTAATTTCTGATTCGAATTCATCGTAATAATAGACACCTTTAAGTTCTGCGCCTTCTCTTATAACTCTAGTATACGGGCTTAAGATTTTTGCATCTTCTATAGCTGCATCTTCGATTTCGTCTATCGATGCATTAGCAGGATAAAATCCTGCAGCAGAATTTACTTGCTGATCATAAATTTCACCACACAAACGGGTAACTTCTTTAAAGTGTTCAACAACATTAACTTCCCAATCTTTTAAATGGGAAAAATCTACATCTGAATGTTCGAAATAATATTTATTACTCATATTTAATTTCTACCACTTTATAAACTACTTTGAAAATTGGTGTCTCAACTTTGACTTCACTGCCAAGCTTTGCTCCCAGTAACGCACTACCAACTGGAGATTCGTTTGAAATATATCTTTTTGTAGGATCTGCTTCTGCGCTACCAACAATTGTAAAAGTGTCCCGCTTACCTTCTGATTCGACAACTACACAGCTACCAATCATAACTACGTCATTTTCAATATCTTCTTTTGAAACAATTTGAGCGTGGGCTAATATATCTTCGATCTCTTGAATTTTACCGTCGATATAATTTTGCTCTTCAACTGCAGCGTCAAAAACTACGTTTTCTAAGACATTTCCCATGTCACGTGCATCTTTCATCTTAGCAGCTACTGTGGTTCGGCTTAACTCTCGTAGATGCTTAAGTTCTTCTTTAAGTTTTTTAAACCCGTCCTGTGTTAAAAATTGTTTTTCGGCCATTTCTTTTGAAGTCCAGCCCGATTACTTAACTTCGATTACTTTATACTTAACTATTCCAGCTGGTGCCTTCACCTCAACTATATCCCCGACCCTTTTGCCTAATAAAGCCTGTCCCAACGGAGATTCATGAGAAATCTTATTCTCTGCGAAGTTTACTTCCTCTGCGCCTACAAGTGAATAGGTAATTTTATCCTTTTGAGTTTCAAGAATTACAGTTCTACCTACAGATACAGTGCCATGAGGAGCTTTTGCAACATCCTCAGCTACCTCTGCTCTCTTTAAAATGTCTTCGAGTTCACGAATTCTACCTTCTATAAAGGACTGTTTTTCGCGAGCAGCACTATACATGCCATTTTCACTGACATCACCTAATGCTCTTGCGCTTTGCAATTCTTCTAAAATTGCAGGTCTCTGAACTTTTGTTAAATCTTCGTACTCCTGTTGAATTGTCGCCAACCCTTCTTTTGTAAGAAGTATTTTATTATCTTTTTTAATCATATTCGTATTATTTGGTTTTAAGTCGCAAAAGCATAACCCTTATAAAAAGGCTTCGTACTTATGTGCCGCTTAAAAACTAATAATATTATAAATAACTTAAAATGGAAATGCCTAATCTATGGGAAGATTAGAAGAAACACTCCACTACATAGTTCTGTTATGCAATGAATATTTTATCTTATCTATTATATAAGTCAATGTGTCGAAAGCCACTCCACGACAGGCTTTTTTGACTGTTTATATTGATTTTCAGCTGAAAAATGAGGCTGGGCTTTAATTACTATAGTAAATAAAATATAATAGGAGAGCTCAAATACAGGCTTTTTAGGCCTTTTTGAAGCTTGTGGCCCCGTCGTCTAGCGGTTCAGGACATCAGGTTCTCATCCTGAAGATCGCGGGTTCGAATCCCGCCGGGGTCACCATAGATTCTTGAGCTCTGAGCTTTTCCCCTATATCATTTAATAAGTATATTTATTAAAAGGAGATACTTTAGTGGAAAATAAAATTATCGGAATAATGGTGATGAATTTAATGATAGGCGTTCTTTTTTTGATCTTAGGAATTATCAAATTTGTTAACCCAAATCCAAAAGACGAAATGGACTTACTATTTGGTGTTATCTACCTATTATCAGGACTCACCATGTCTGGCGTATCAATATATAGGTTAATCGTTAAAAAATAAGGGGTTAATTAGAATTCCGGCTCTTCAGTGTAATAAAAGTCACATAAATCGACGTTATTTACTACATCTCCACCTGAAACATTTAATTTAATAAGTTCGTGACCATCGTCCGCATTACAAATATCTGCACTGCTGTTAATTCCACATTTCGTGTAATAACCCGAAATATAATCTTCGTTACCACTAGCATGAGCTTGATATCTTAAAACATATTCTCCGGGGTCAACTTCAATTTTATAAGATGAAAACTCTCCATCGTAATCAATAGTTGTTAATTTATTTGTCTGTGTATTTTTAGCAACAATTTCACCCTTTGGTAAAAAATTAGAAGGATAGCAAAGTTTTCCATTGATTGTAGCTTTGCTAACAGCAATTACATTTGGGTCTTCTTGAAGATTTTTATCGATAGATTCGTCAATCGCATTTTCTAAAACCTTATCATTTTTATCGTAAATATATGTGTCGCTCTGATTATCATCTGCTTTATAATTGGCAACCTTTTTTTCAGATTTTGTGTAGTCGAGGAAAATATAAACTCCGGCAATTATTACTAAAACTGTAAGGACCCCTAATATAAATGATGTTGCTGCGTTTGCCATTATTTTAAAAATATTATTTGATTTTGGTCAGTTTCCACTTCTTTTTGTTTCTTTGCTGTAGCCTCGCGAATTGTCGTAACCTTATCTGAAAACATTTTATTAGACTCTTCTGTGGATTTGATCCAACTTACCATATCTTCGGTTAAATTTTCTCCTACATATCTTAATGCATCTTCAAAATTCATATTCGGATATGCAACCATAACATTTTTAGCACTTTTTTCGAATTGTAGATATAGGCTTTCGGCTTCAGCATCTGTAATTCCATATTTTTCTTTTATAGTAGACTTTTGTTCTGAGCGAGATAGCTCGCTTTCACGCATTCCTGAATCGTTCTGCGCAATAAAATTTAATGTATCAATTGCCGCACCTGCAACGTTTGAATTCGATGTTAGTTCTAAATGTGGTTCAGATGTAAGTTGGGCTAAATTAGGTTTAGCTTCAAGGTATTGATCTACAACCTGATTGGCGTAGTTAGCTACGCGCTGAGTGTCCTCGGTATTCGGATAACGCTTATCCTCATTTTCAGAAGGAGTTCCATAAGGAAAAAGAGTAGCTATAGAGGGCTGGGCTTCCATAAACTCAATTTTAGCATTAACTACAGAGTTCCATAATCATAGAATACATCCTTAAGTTATGAATTGTAGCTAATCTCCAGGCTAATGAATCGCCTATTGTGAACAAATGATGTAAATATGAAAGTTTATAATTTTTACATGTATAACAATCGCAAAACTCGCTAATGGGTCTTTCATCACGAACAAATTTTTCACGCGAAATATATACATATTCATACCAATCGGTTTCGGTATATATATCTTTAATATTTTTTGGATCTTTCTTAAAAACATACAAACGTTCATGTCGCGCATCGCGAGTCGGAAGAACACAATCGAAAATTCCATACCCTAAACGAACGCAGTCTACTAATGCTTGTGGGTTACCTATTCCCAATCCATATCGGGGCTTTGTGCCGGGGGTTACACGTGCGATATGTTCGATAATATCAAGATCGATCTGCATGTCTTCTGTAAAAGTCCATCCGCCAAGGCCGTAGCCATCAAAACCAATTTGTTCGAGCTCGGTTGCTGATCTTTCACGCTCTTTTTTTGAATGGGCACCTTGAACAACTCCAAATAAGTGAGGTCGGGTTTCGTCTGTTAACTTTCTTTGAGCACATTGTTTTTCAAATTCATCTTTGCATCGTTTTGCCCATTCGGTTGTCCAATCTACACTAACTTTGATTTCATCGTCTTTTGCATTAAATGGGGTAAAGTAATCCAAAACGATCATAATATCTGATCCGATATCAAATTGAATCTGAATACATTTTTCTGGCGTTATTTGATATTTTTTACGTCCGCCCTTTGAATGCAAATGAAAAGTGACCCCATCCCTGGTAATTTTTCCTAGTGATTTATTTTTGTGAATTAAAGAAAACATTTGAAACCCACCAGAATCTGAAATTATCCAGCCAGGCCAAGACATAAAGCTTTTTACCCCACCTACACTTTTTAAAACGCTGGGCCCAGGTTGAGAAAGCAAATGGTAAGTGTTAACGATAAGGCCTTTGATTTGTTCATCGACAAGATCTTGAGAATCTAAACTTCGAATAACCCCTCTGGTTGCATCTGGAAAGAAAACGGGTAACTTTTCAGTTTTTCCTTTAATTTTTATTGAATCTACGCGGTTTATTGCATCTGACATACAGGCAATAGTTTAAAGGATTTTAACTTCAATAGAAAGGCCCGAGGCTGTAAAATATGATAAGGTAATAATATTGTTTAAAAATGATCACTAAAAAAGCTGTAATTTTACCAATACTAGTTGTCTTATCTCTTCAAGGAGTTATTGGATCGATAATGTTTTATAGGCAACAGTCAGAAAAAGTTACCAGCTACTTAACTTCTGAAACCGGAAAAGTTGCCGGAACCTCAACCTCAGAAATAATTGATTTGAGCAAAGAAATTCCACTCGTGCCTGGTGCAGAAGTATCAAGTATCGACACCTCACAAAATATAGTTTCATTGACAGTTGAAAGCTCACTCCCTGAAGAAGAAATTAATACTTACTATGATGACTTTATGCTTTTAAATGGCTGGACTCAAATAAGTGACAACGAATACCAGAAAGAAAATAAAAAGCTAAAAATTGAGGTTACTGGAAATATTATTAAACTTACGCTAATTCGCAGCTAACTATTCGCGGGTACCTACTTTGTAGACTGTTGGCCATGCGCGGTAATTTGATTTAAAAGTATCATCGGAAACTACTTGACCTTCTTTTTTAACAATTCTGCCGAACGAAACCGATGCTCCCCAAACTGAATGCTCGACTTGTTTTGTTTGTCCTTTTGCCAATGTTGGATCATCCTCATAAATAGTTGCAGGTGGAGGTGTTTGAGATAAAATCTTTGGCTTAGAGATTTCTACTTCGCGGCCATCTTTTGTTCCATAAATTCTAAAAGCTAAAGCTGAATTTTTCTCATCAAATTCAGATGTAATTAAAATATACCCGGGTGTATTATTCAAAAATTTCATATCAACACTTGGGCTATAAATCGCGGCATCGATTCCGGGAGGTGAGTCCTGTTCATAATAACCAACACGATAAGCATGAGGATTTCTTTCAGTAATTGGCAGGCCAGCATTTAGAGCAGCCCTAAATAATGTGGTTGAAACCTGGCAAACTCCTCCGCCATCGCCTAAAACTGTACGACCAGCACTTATAACGTAAGCACTTGTGTAGCCAGTTTTTCTGGAAATTTCTCCCACGGCTTCTACGAATGAAAACTCTTCACCTGGTGGAACCAAAGTTCCACTAACTCT
Source organism: uncultured Candidatus Saccharibacteria bacterium (assembly GCA_965230915.1). Lineage (GTDB taxonomy): Bacteria > Patescibacteriota > WWE3 > 2-01-FULL-39-13 > 2-01-FULL-39-13 > CAYHDM01. Next base: position 723,757 of record OZ246395.1, read on the forward strand.
CGAAGACGCTAAACCAATATTAAAAACGCGTCCGGGAATCGAGCCTTTAAATGTGGATGTCCCAGTTGCTATCAATTCTCTAATTCCAAATTCATTTTCGGTTTCAGGCGCAGTAGCAACCTGAACTAAAACTGGAATTTCTTTGGTTTTGGCTAAAATATCTTTTTTTACTTCTTCAGAAGTTTCTTTTATTTTCAGGCGCAAACCATCTTCAGAAGATACAAATTTAACAGCCTTACCATTTTCGACTTCCAAAACCTGTCCCCGCGGATTTCTATCAAGCTCTGAAACAATTGATGAAAGCTTTTTGATAACTTCTAAATCATTAACACGCAAACTAACTTCACCAGCATCATTTTTTACAACGTCAAAAAGCGCTGCCATTTCAGGCTTTGTGAAAGCCCATTCTTTATTTTCATATTTTAATGTATACCCAACATCAATATGCGACTCCAATTCACCTTTTACTTTTTCTAGATCTGCGACTGTAAGTTTTGGATTCACATCAACTAGAGGCTCATCTATTTGAGAATAGTTTTCACTTTCAAATGCGCTTAAAACTCTGTTTTTAATAGACTCATCTTCGAAAGACCTTCCAGTCGTACCCTCGATGATTACAACTTCATCATCGGCTATTTCAAAATGAGTTTCCTGAGCAAGTAAACCAGCTTCCTTTTTTATATTGGTTATTGCGATATCTAGCTTCGCTTCATCATATTTATATGAAGGCTTGATATCTATAGATTTAAAGATTGCGGTAAATTTGCTTTTTAATGATTGTAGAAAATTAGTCTCGCGTCCGATTTCAAATGCATTTGAAGTAGTTTCAACATCAAGATATTCAAACCCAATATCTTGATATGATAGATCCTTTTCGTAACCTTGATCGATTTTCACTTTTACAGATCCATCTTTTGGAAATTCATTTTTAATTTTTTCGATTGATTGTTGAGCTGTAAGACCGCTAAAATCACGCCCATTTACAGTGATTTTCCACAAAATTTTGTTGGCATAGTATATGTGATATCCAATAAACCCAATAATTAATAGAAAGTAGATCGAATATAAAACATAGCTTATAGGACTTCTTGCCTTATCTCGTTTATTTTTTTTATGCTTAACTGTAGGCATGCTTATTATTTTAGCTGAACTTTAAGTATTTTTGTACATTCTGCTTAATCCACTTATGGTGAACTTTATAGTCTTGATCCATTTCCTGGACTGCCGACCAGAAACTACGACTGTGGTTATGATGCCTGAGATGAGCGACTTCGTGCTTTACAACGTATTCCATATATTTTTGAGGAAACTTAACAATCTGCCAATTAAAATTCAAATTACCATATGTAGAACAGCTACCAAGCCTTGTTCTAGTATTTTTTATAGCAATACGATTGTACTTATAACCGAATTGCTCGCAGATTCTATCTACTGACTCTGTGATTATAGCTCTCGCCTGCTCTCTTTTTTGCTTTTCTACCTTTGTTATCATAAATGTCCATAAAACGAGAAAGCGCCGCTCTATATATTAATTATAGAAGCGGCGCTTAGAGAAAAAGAGGTCTTACAGATCTCTTTTTGATTTTTAATTAAAGGCCCTCACCATTGGCTTTTGTTCTTGAGAAATATTCATCATGAAACTTAAAGTAAGCTTCATCTCCACCTATTTCTCTTGCACAGTTTGCAGCAACTGCAGCTTGTGTAGCAACAGGATCGTGGAAAGACAATGGTAAGTCTCTAAAGACCAACTTCACCTTGCCAGTATCAATAAACTCTGATTTTAGCTGAGGATAAGTCGTATTAAAATGTCTTTGGCAAAATGGACATTCATAGTCACTAAACTCAATAATTGTTATAGGTGCGTTTGGGTCTCCTTCAATTGCGTCATCATCCATGGAAACCTGAGCTGATATTTCAGCTAAAGCTTTAGGCAGATTTCCTTCTTGGTCTGGACCAATAGCCTCTATAACTTTTTGATCATTCCCTTCATTCAAGCCTTCAATAACTCCTCTAAATGTTTCGATTGGGTAAGCGCCAGGGATTCTAACTCCATTTATTGGGCCATTTGAGCTTTTACCTACAAAAAATGCTGGAGTTCCGTTTGCGCCAATTGCCGCAGCGTCAGCAGAATCTTTTTTAATTTCAGCTGTATCGAATTTATCCATACAGGCCGTAAATTTTTTTGAATCTAATTGTAATGTAGAAGCTAAATCTATATATTTTTGATATTTGGATCCTAAACTATTTGCCGGAGTTGATGTAGAACCTTTCGTTCCCATTATTCCATTTGAATATAGAACTGCTCCTGCAATGATTACCCCCGCGATAACAATTGCAATTGGAGTTGCAAGTGAAGCCATTGTAGAAGAACTTGAAGCTTGAGTTTTTTCTGATTTTTCTGCCATATTTTTATAACTAAATTATTGAGCCTAGCATAAGCTTTAGGCTAACTAAACATATCATGGATTATGCATAATTTGTACACTCAGCGCAAGCAAAAGCTATTTTAAAGCTTTACTTAAGGAAGCCAATGTACTATCTCTTCCTAGTAAGTAGATCGATTCAAAAAGAGGTGGCGAAACTTTACTTGCAGCAATAGCCACTCTTATTGGTGCAAAAACTTCGCCAATCTTCCATTGTAATTCATCAGCCTTATTCTTTACTTTTAATTCAAGTTCTTTTATATCTGCCAAATCCCACTTAACAGTTTCAATTTCCTTATAAAACCAAGTTAGGTGATCTCTTATCTCACTTTCTGACCGATTGCCTTTTAATAAGTCGGCATCGAAATCCAGATCATATAAGAAAAATTTATTAATAGGTAAAAGATCTTCGAATTTCTTAATACGTTCTTTATTTATTTCTACAAATAACAACTGATCTTCGAGGCTTAAACCACTTAAAAAGTTCGCCAATTTTTCATAGTCTGATTCAGTCCAGTGTGACTCATATACAGCAGCCCCTTTATATTCACCTTCTATACAGAATCCCAGCCATGCATTTAATTTATCCAATAGTTCTTCATTAGGTAAAGCCTGTATATATTGCCCATTCATCCATTCTAATTTTGTTAAATCGAATTTCGGGCTAACCGCTGATAAATCTTTTAAGTCAAAAACTTTTACAAATTCTTCAAATGAAAAAATCTCCTTTTCTTCCGGGTGACTCCAACCTAAAAGTGAAATGAAGTTTATTACTGCTTCGGGTAGAATTCCGCGCTTCTTATACCAATCTACGCTTGAATGGCCGTTTCGCTTCGATAATTTTGATCCATCCATATTAGTGATCATTGGAGTATGCACGAACTCGGGCATTTTCCAACCAAAATAGTCATACAATAATTTATGCTTTGGAAACGACGTGATCCATTCCGGGCCACGAACAACATGAGTGATTTCCATTAAAATATCATCTACTACAACTGCTAAATGATAGGTTGGAAATCCGTCTGATTTTATAATTACCTGATCGTCCACTAAATTTGAGTCGAATTCAATTTCGCCACGAACCAAATCTTTTACTTTTATTATTTCATTTTCCGGAACTTTCATTCTGATTACATATTCATTGCCTGCATCAATTTTTTCCTGAACCTCTTCTTTCGACAAATTTCGGCAATGTTTATCGTACATAGGAGTTTTTCCAGCTTTTTGCTGCTCCTCGCGCACCTGTTCCAGACGTTCTTTTGAACAAAAACAATAGTATGCATGGCCTTTTTCTAAAAGCTCATTTGCGTATTTCTTATATAAATCTAAACGATCTGACTGACGATAAGGTCCAAAATCTCCACCATGAATAGTTGATTCATCTGGTGTCAAATTAAACCAATCAAAAGCCTTATACAATGCTTCTTCCGCATCGATAACTAATCGAGTCTGGTCAGTATCTTCAATACGAAGAATAAATTTACCATTATGTTTTAACGCATAAGCTTTATCAAAAAGACCTTGATAAATAGTTCCAATGTGGGGATATCCTGTTGGGCTTGGTGCAATTCTAGTGCGTACTTGGTGACTCATAAGCACATTGATTATACCTTCTCGCGTCGATATACTGAAGACATATATGAATTTAGCCGAAACGCAGGCAACGCTTAAACGCGGACTTGTTATTGTTGCCCTTCTAACATTCGTTTTCTACACAGGAAGATTCCTTATAGTACAAGGCATAAATGTTTATAGAAAAGTAAATCCTCCACGATTGCCGGCTCCTGAATCAAGATTCGGAATATTGCCTCAAGTTACAATGACTAAAGTTGGAATAGTCGGAACACCTCAATATGTATTAGATACAAACAATGGATCACTTCCATCCTTTCCCGATCGCATATCGGTTTATCCTATTCTTGAACCTCAGCCGACTCTGCTTTCAGAGCAAAAGGTCAAACAACTTGCAACAGATTTACAATTTACCGGCGCATCAAGCAAATTATCCAATTCACTTTTTAGATGGGTAGATGGAACAAATACACGAACATTTCAGGCCGATGCAGTAAGTAAAAATTTTAAACTTGAAACTCCACCTTTTAGAATAAGCAATATCGTTGCTAGCACTGCCTCTATAACCGAAGAAGATGCTATTGCAAGCGTAGAAGGATTTTTAAGGTCTAAAGCATTAGTCAAGCAAAGTGATATGGAAAACTTAACTTACAAGACGATTCCTACACAGGTAAGCCTCGGTCAAATCAGAGAATCCAAATCATTAACCGGCGGAACAAAACTACTAAAAGTAGATGCGTATGTTGAAGTTCCTGGTAAGAAGCTAAGGGCGAGTGATCCCGATGTTAAATATAAGATTCTTGGACCAAACCCAAAAGATGCATTAATTAGCTTTACAACAACCAACAGCCCTAATATTGCATTTAAATATCCAATAGCTAACTTCATTTACTGGGAACCAGACTACGAAGCTGGATCAGACTACTATCTCTCACCTATTCAAGATGTATGGGCAGCTGTACAAAGCGGAAAAGGGATTATTTCATACATCCGTACCAAAGGCGGAGATTATTATGTTCCGATAGAAAATTTAAACGTAAGCAGAATTGAGATTAGAGATATTTATTTAGCATATTTTATGCAGCCCGAATATAAAGATGCTCTTCCTAGTGATCCAAAATATATTTCATTCCTTCAACCAATTTATGTATTTGAAGGCCAAGCTACTACACTAAGCGATACAGCAGATATTGTTATTTACTTCCCTGCGGTGCGCGGAGATTTTATACAACAAACTGCGCAATAAAATAGCTACTAGATTTGAAAGATAACCAGCAGGTAACTTGAGACGATAGATACAAGCGTAAAGCCGAGGACTATTTTGAAAAATTAATAGATATTTTAGTGATTTTCGTACAAGAAGTATTTCACAACCTCAACAACAATAATTGCGAATGGAATCGCAAGAATCGCCCCAACCAAACCTAAGAGTTGGCCACCAATCATCAAGGCAATAATCGTAACAAGTGGATTAAATCCGACGGCTTTTTGCATAACTTTGGGTACAACATAACTGTTCTCAAGTTGTTGAATAAGAATATATAACCCTAAAACTCCAAGGCCAGTTAGGGGGGAAATCGTAAAAGCGACAATAAGCGCTGGAACAGCGGCGACAACAGGCCCAATAAATGGAACGATTTCTAAAACACCAGCAATAATTGCCAAAGCCAAGGCATAATCTACGCCTAACAAAATTAACCCTAAATATGTTGCTCCGCCAATTACCAACATTAAAATAATTTGCCCTCTAAGCCATCCGCCTAATTTGACTTCGATGCGCTTCATGACCGTATTCACATCGGCCTGGTATTCTTTTGCGAATAATTTGATAAACATTTTACGCAAATTGTGAAAATCCATGAGCATGTACACTGTAAAAATCGCAATAGTTATGAGCGATATTAACCCCGAAAAGGCATTAACAACACCTACGATTATGTTTCCTGTGGTCTGACTTAATTGGCCATAAATAGCGTCGTTAATTTGTAATTGGTATCCGGCTAAAAGTGGATTGCTTGTAAGTGACTGAATATAACCTGGCAAATTCCCAAAAAGTATTGAAACCTGTTGAAGCGGGAAAATTGCTGAACTGGCAACACCAATTAAGATAAGAATGAAAGTAATTACAGTTCCAACAACTGCAACACCTCTTGGAACTCTTTTAGAATCAAGCCACTCAACAAATGGTTCTAACGTTAAAACAATAATTAATGAAACAAAAAGAATTAGAATAATATCGCGAATCAGCCAAAGACCTAATACTCCGAGTAAAACGGCGACAAAGATAAGAATTGTTTCGATAGAGATGATTAGTTGTTTATCGCTCATTGTCTGTTACTTAGATATGATTCTACAAGCGAGAATACTCTAGTGTCAAAAGATTTTTCAGTAATATCAACTTTTATTGAATTTTTATATCGCTTAAACCAAGTTTGTTGTCTGCGAATATATTTATGAAGGTCGAATTTTATTAGTTCTAAAGCTTTTTCTTGGCTTATTTCACCTTTTATAAATTGTTTTGCGGTTTTATAGATTATTCCGTTCATTGGTGCCGCGTTTTCATAACCTTTTGCAAGTAAGTCTTTAGTTTCATTTATAAGTTCACCCCAAATACTTTCCGACCATTTATCAACTCTTTCATATAAAATTTCACGGGGAGCTGTTAACTCAATAACTAAATTATTTTCGCTGGGGTCAATCGCCTTGCGGGATTTATCTGGCCATTTTCCAGTTTGTCTAAAAATCTGTATTGCCCTAATAATACGTGCGGGGTTAAAACGATCGCTGTTGTTCCATGTGTAAAAATAATCTTCAGGAATCATTTCAACAAGCTCTAAAAAAGTTTTTTCGGATAACTCATCGCGAATTTTAGTATCAGATTCAATTTTGAAATCTAAATTATCGGCGACAAGACTATCAATATAAAAACCGGTTCCGCCAACTATTATCGGAAGCTTTATGTTTTTTATAGCTTCTCTGGCATCTGTCGCATACTGAAAACTTGAATACGCCTGATCTGGCTCAACAACATCATACATATGAATATGTGGAATCACCCCGGTTGCACCTACCGGAACTTTACCTGTTCCAATATCCATAAATTTATAAATTTGTCTGGAATCTGCAGACACTATCTCACCGCCGAACTTTTCAGCTAATTTAAGCGCAAGAGAGGTTTTTCCAGATGATGTAGGACCTGTAATGATAATCATTTGGCTTATTATATATTATAAAAAGCCGCGCTACTTTACGCGAAGCGGAAAGTAGGCTTTAGCCGCTACTTCCGAATGAAATGAGGAAGATAGCCGAATAAGCGCTATAATTATCGCATGAATTCGCGTTTAGAGGCCTTTTTAGGCAGTTTAAAAGAGATATACGGCTCGATGTACCCGCAAGTAGAAAAGGGGCTTAAAATAGCTCATCCAACTACATTTAGGGTTAATTTAAGTAAGGCCGAACCCAGTAAAGTTTTAGAGGACCTAGAAAATCAGGGTTTTCGCATAATGAAAGGTCCTATCCCAAATAGCTACTTTATAACCCACAATAAAGGATTCATTTCCGATACTGAAGAATTTAAAACCGGCCAAATTTATGTTCAGGAATTTTCGAGTATGATTCCACCACTAATTTTAAATCCACAAAAAGGTGAAAGAATTATGGATATGGCTTCAGCACCAGGAAGTAAAACCACACAAATTGCCGACCTTGTTCAAGACGAAGCAGAAATTACTGCCATGGAAAAACATCCGATTCGCATAAAAATTTTAGAGCACAACATTGAACTTCAAGGGTATAAAAATGTCCGAATTATTCAAGGCAACGGAATTAAATTCGACAAACGTAATATGCAATATACCGAATATTTCGATCGCGTTTTAGCCGATGTCCCCTGCTCAACTGAAGGAAGCATTAACATTACAAACCCAAAAAGTTATAAATTTTGGAATATTCATAAACGAAAAGATATGTCTCGAATTCAAAAAGGAATTTTAATATCTGGAATTCGAATGCTAAAACCAGGTGGGACATTGGTTTATTCGACCTGCACCTTTGGAATGGAAGAAAACGAAGTTGTCCTTGATTGGCTACTTCAAAAGATTCCTGATTTGAAAATTGAAAAAATTGACTTGAAGTTACAAAATTTTATTCCAGGAATCGCAAAATTTGAAGGTAAACCATTAAATCCAAAAGTTAGAAATGCTATTCGTGTTTTACCAAACGAACTGTTTTCAGGATTTTTTGTTGCTAAAATAACCAAACCTACTGCTTGATAAGATCTAAAAGTTGGATCACAATAGTCGTTGGCAATGGATTGGCTAAGCGCACCACAAATTTTAGAACAAACAAATGTAACCGCAGAAAAAATTGTCCCGACCTCTAGTGAAGCTTTCACATTTTTTCACCCTACAGCAATCTTTAAATATAAAGGAAGAGATTACCAGTTAACCTCTTCTGCCGGTAAAAGAATCACATTTTTTACGACAGAAAATCATATTGCACCCGACACAGTTTACACAGGATTTATCGGGAATGTTTCATACGAACCAAAACAAGACGAACAATTAGAGTTAGTAATATATCGTGGCAATGGGTTTGAATATATTGACCAAGAACATGAAGAATTTGGATTAGTAAAAACAGCTATGGAAATTTATAGAGATACTCCTGTTGAACGCAGCAATCACGCAGGTTGGGATCAAGCTATCGAAAACTCAAAGAGAAATATTGCGGGAGTATTGGAATCTTTAGCAGATATCCAAGAGGCTATTTCACAAACTTAAAGGTTCTCAAAATCTGATCATCATAGAAAACTGTACTTTCGCGAATTACAAAATCATATTTATAACCATCTTTAATCGCACAAAGAACAACTCCATTACTTGGTCCATCACCGCCAAATGCTGTTGGCCAATATAGTGTTCCCATAATGCCCTGGCCTAGATCTATATTTTCTGCTTTAGATGCATCTTCGGCAGTACAATCGGCTAGAATGTTACCATCTAATGCCTGAATGTAACCTTCTAAAGAGAATTTGCCTTCAGGCAATTTATACATATCAATAATATCTTCTTCAGTATAGTTATCGACACGTAGGTAGTATGAATTATTTGTTCCACCTTCCGACTCTTCGCCAAAGCTGTCTTTTGGAAGTTTAATTTTAAATCCATATTTACTATTAGTGAATGTTCCATCTGAGGCAATCTCTATTTTGTTTGTAATAGTTTCAGGTATTTCCCGATCCCACCTCTCGGGCCTTACAAATGGTTCTTGAACTTTTCTTTCGGTAATATCTATCGCTTCAATTTTTGGAATAGTTTCGACTTGTGAAAAGTTTTTAAAAAACCAAGCGGCAAAACCAGAAAGAATTAAAATACAAACAATTAAGAAAGTTAATGTATATTTATACTTCATTAGTAATTAATGGTACCTTATTCTAAAGTCTTCTTCCAGACATCCATCAAATATTTATGACGGCGTTTTTTTTCTTTCATTGGAACGTCATCTTTCATAAAGCGTTGCGCGGTAGTTCCTTCACGTGGCGAGTAAATTGAAATAAAAGCTACATTAAATTTCATCCATTTAAAAAGATCTACAGTTTTCATAAATTGTTCTTCTGTTTCTCCGGGAAAACCAACAATAATATCAGTTCCAAAAGTCATCTTCGGATTCTTTTCTTTTATTTTTATCACTAAATCTTTGAATTCTTCGATAGTGTGGCGACGATTCATTCTCTTTAGTACATCATTGTCACCGCTTTGAACTGCCATGTGTAAATAAGGTTCAATCTTCGGCATAGAAATTGTATCGATTAAATCTTGAGTAAAATCAAATGGATTCGATGAAATAAAACTAATTTTTTGAACTTCAGGAATTGCATGCGCTTCTCTTAATAATTCTGCGAATGGAATTTTGTCTTCTGAACCGGCACGAAGTTTAAATTTCGTAACACGATCTAAGCCCCATGAATTTACATTTTGTCCAACAAGCATAATACTTGTAAATCCTCGCGAGTTTAAATGTTTTATTTCTGCCAAAATATCTTCTTTAGATCTGTGCTTTTCTTCTCCACGTGCATACGGAACTACACAGAAAGTGCAAAAGTTATCGCAGCCGGTCGAAATATTTACAAATGCCCATTCGGTTTCATTTGAAAAATTCGGATTGCTTTCAGTTATTCCGTTAACTTTCTGCAAAACCCATTCGTCGACCAATCCTTCTTTAACTAAAATTGATGGAATTTGAGTTTCTTCTTCCGGAGCTAACAAATAATCAGCCCAACCCAATTTTTCTTGAAGTTCGTGCATTTTTACACGAGTTCGATCGCCTTTTGCGCTGCCGATCATACATCCAGTTACAAAAACTACCTGATTGCCCTTTTTTTCATAAAATTCTTCTTTTCCGGATTTATTATTGGTGCCGAGTTTAATTCCCCAACCATAAACTTTGTCTTCAGATTTTTGGCGAACAGAACAAGTATTAATAATCAAAACATCAGCTTGTTGATAGTCTTCAGTTGGCATAAAACCAATTGCATCGAGCGATCCAGCCATTACTTGGCTGTCACGAATATTCGCCTGGCAGCCAAATGTTTGAATATAATACTTCTTTTCTTGCATGGGGATATTATAGCCTACACAAACCGCATAAAAAGCTTTAATTAAAAAGTGGAAGCGTGAACCACGCCAATATATACCCAACAATCACCCACATTAAACATAAAAGCACGATATAAATAGTTTTCATAATTACAGTAAATAAACTAGCTTATTGATCATCTACCATCCTCTCTTGCCCGGTATCAATATTGTAAATATAAGTTTCGATAATTCTTGAATCATTGTATCCATCGGCATCCTCATTTATATATCCTTTGAATAAAACAATTTCTTTATCCATTAGCCTTGGGCTACCCTTGCCATATAAATAACCAGCATCATATTGATATGGTTTAGTAAAACTACGAATAGTATTCCTATCACTAAGGTTAAACGGATTAAGTGCATAGATTTCAGATAAACATACGTCTCCATCAAATGGGCTAGGCTTAGTACAGTCGACTGTCTTACCTAAAATTAATTTGCCATTATCAAATTTGAAGTATCTTTCCTCATGGCTACAACCAGAGCCAATATCTTTTAACATATTGATTACTTTAGTTTCTAAATTATAAGTAAAAATATCGCCCCATCCACCGCAACCATCCCCACCACCAGTCACTATAACAAATGAATTTTCATTTGGATTAAACCCAGCAAAACTTTTGCTTTCATATATTCCATTTTTAAATGTTTCTACTACTGAGCTTTTAATATCGTTTAAGTCAGAGTAATCAATCAAAACTAACTCTGAGAAGTCCGGACTGTCGGAACGAAATTCCTCTGCCTTAAATCTAAGAAGATATAACTGCGAACTTTCTTTCATGAACCAGAAATCAGTAACTTCTGTATTAATATATTTTTCAACCCAACGATACTTTTGATCCAAAGGCATATATTCACTGTTTTTTAATTCAACAATCTTTCTTTCCTCAGGAGAATTTGTTTTGTATATTTGCAATAAGATCAGCTGCTGACCATCTACTATATGACTGCGTCTTTCGTAATATTCTGGTTCAGTATCTTGGATTGCTGTATTGCTAGGCACTACATTTTCTTGTGAAGTAACAGGTATTGGCTGTTCTACAGGCACATAATCATTTTCGCTTTGTGAATTTATAATTTCAGTGGTTTGTTTATTTAGATAAGTTGCCTGATAAGCTAAAACAACCGCAACAACCACGCTAGAAATAAGTACGAGATAAAGTTTTCTCATTTTATTAAATTGTAATAGGAAAGTTCCTTAAAATAAAGAATCCAAAGCCTGCTTTGTATAATAAGAAGCTTCTTTTGGAGGATTAGTCGGGTCTACCCATATAGCTTCGGCTACTTCGATTCCATCAGATTTCAATTCATGCGGATTTATAACTTTTCCGGCTCTATATATAAGAACACAATTGTTTTTATTTTCTAAAAAATTTCTGTAAACTGAGACAAGCTGCATTTTATCAATCACAAGACCGGTTTCTTCAAAAACCTCACGTATGCATGCTTGCGAAAACTCTTCACCACGACGAACGCCTCCACCTGGGAAATAATAGCCTTTTCTATATGTGTGTTTTATAAGCAAGACTTTACCTTCGTTTTCGATTAACACGCGAACTCCAACTGTGGTGACCTTAAATAAAGCCCAATATATTGTTAATAAATCGAATCCTAATCTTAAAATTTCGTGATAAAACTTGGTTTTAGTTATATTCATAATACTGGACTCCCATTAGGAATTGATGTAATCGGTTCAAGAAGAATTGCTGCGCCATCTTTGTCGGCACAAAGCATCATTCCTTGGCTTTCTACACCTTTTAACTTACGTGGCTCTAAATTTACTAAAATCGGAACTTGTCTTCCAACTAAATCTTCTGAAGAATACCATGTGGCGATTCCTGAAACGATAGTTCTAGTTTCTTCTCCAAGGTCGACTGTTAGTTTCATTAATTTATCAGAACCTTCAACTTTCTCTGCAGCTGCAATAGTTCCAACTCTTATGTTCAATTTTGCGAAATGGTCATAGTTTATAAGTTCCATGATTATTTGTCTTTAGGCAGGTCCAGTTTATCGAATTTCAGAATTTTTACGAGCATATAGATAACAAAAGCTGTAACAGTGAAATCTATTATTGTAGCTAGCAAATGTCCCCATGCAAAGGTTACTGGGCCGACTGCTAAAACGCTCGTTTCAAGGTTTCCTCCCGATATTTCAACTAATAATAGCCCAATTACAGGAGCAATCAAGTCATTAACCACAGCCGATACTACTTGTTTGATCGAATCTCCTAAGATAAAACCAACTGCTAGACCCACGACTCCTTGCTGACGGATAAATTCTACAAAGCCTTTAATAGGACTTTTCTTAAGCTCTGTTTTTAATTTTTGATCATTCTGCTTTTGTTCTTCTTGTGTGATTTCAGGCATTTTTATTTTCCTTTTGTTGCTCTTTAATTATACTCAACTCTTTCTCAATTTCTTCATGTAAATCGCGCTCTCCGCGCCGACATTTGTATTCAATTATACTCGATGATAGGTGTGCTGGTGGATACTTCATACCTGTCGACATTAAAGTGCGTTCATGCAGTTCATGCAATATTACAAAAGCACGCTCCGCAGGACCTAAATCGTCGTCGATCCAAACCTCACCTTCGGGAACAAAATCGTAAACAAATTCGTGCCCGCCTTCGGTAAAGTCCACATAATATAAATCTCGAACTAACTCCCCTGAAACTATCCAAACATCTACACCTTGAGAATAGGTTTCTAGTCTATCAACATATAATGCAGTAGGGATTTTTTTGTGATCTTTTTTTCTGACTTTTAATAAAAATTCGGACTTCGCTCTTTCTTTTTTCTCTTCGCTATCGGCCTTTTCGATTGCAGATTCATATGAAACACCATTTGACATTAAATCCCATTCAATCAGTAAGTGATTTATAAAAAAATCATCTTCACCCGGAGCATATTCTTTATCAAGCCAAAATTCTCTTGTTGGAATAAAAGGATATTTATAATGCTGGCCAAAGTTTGTGAATTCGCGGTTTATATGGTCACGAATATATTTTCCGTCTACAATATAAATTTCAAAACCATTAAGATCTGAGTGTTTTTTAATATAAGGCTTTTGAAGCTCTGCCATTATTTTGATTGTACAGCAACCAAGATATTTTCCAATTCCTGAATAACTTCTTCGCTGGTTTTGGCTTCGACTAACTTCATTCTGTGTTCTTTAAAATGGTCCATACCTTTAAAGTACCAAGATAAATGTTTTCTAAAGGTGACAACGCCGCGTTCTCCATATTGTGCGACATGATATTGTAAATGCAGTTTGATAACTTCGAGGCGTTCTTCTAATGAAACTTTGTCGTAACGGCCTGTTTCTAAAAGTTGTTTTGTTTGCTTAAAAAACCATGGGTTGCCAAGCGCTCCGCGAGCAATTAAAACTCCATCGGCTTTTGTAACTTCTAGAGCTTCTAAAACTTTTTCAGGAGTATGAATGTCCCCATTAGCCAAAAGTGGAATCGAAACTGCTTTTTTAACTTTGGCGATTTGTTCCCAATTAGAGACTCCAGAATAACCCTGTTCTTTTGTACGACCATGAACAGTTATTAATTCTGCGCCGGCATCCTGCATAGCTGGGGCAAAGGTTAGGCAATCTTGGTCGTTCGACCAACCCAGTCTTATTTTTACTGAAAGTGGGACACTTAATACACTTTTCATTTGGCGGACAATTTCAGAAGCGATTTTGGGGTCTTTCATTAAAGCGCATCCGTTAAAGTTATGAGTAATTTTATAAACCGGACAGCCCATGTTTATGTCAAAACCCTCTGGGCCGAAATCCCTTTGAATAATTTCTGCGGCGTCGCGCATAACAATAGGATCGCTCCCGAATAGCTGCTGAACCAACGGTCTTTCATCAGAATGAATTTCTGTCATTTCCAAGGTCTTATCGTTATGACGAACAACGGCTTCGGCAGACACCATTTCACGGAACATTATCGGATAGTCTTTTTCCCCTGTTACCTTTTTTACAATCTGGCAAAAAGCCGAGTCGGTCATATCTGCCATCGGAGATAGAGCTATTATTGGTTTTGATTGGTTTGCCCATTCAAGTTTCATGTGGAAATCTTAACATTTGGGCAGTTCTGCAGCAATTTAAATAAAAAGGCCACTAGCTGAAGCGAGACTCTTACATAAGTGTAAGAACCTGCCTCAGCTAATGGCCGAATACGAATTTTAGAAGACGCGAACACCCTGAACCGTCAAAATGTTAGTTGGCGAGCCATAGGCAGAAATTGTCAGCCAGCGATTTTCCGGAAGTACTGACAACAAAACCAGCCACGATGGCTCGGTCCAAAAAATCGAAAAGTTGCAACCAGGAATTTTTTCACCTGGCTTCCAAATTTCCGGAATCGCGGCTTCGGTCCATGCGCGATCTGTAGCCAGATCAACGCTAAAACCGATGGATCTGTCTGCTGGAAGCGGACACATTCGGTCTCTAAACCTCACGATGTACCCGTGGTATATACCACCCTCTTGAAAGGCCGAAATTTCGGGCTTTTTTGTAACCTCCCCGATCTTCCCCTTGGCGTCCCCCATAATTCGGAGCACCCACTGTGGCACTGCCTCAAGACCTCTTATAGTTTGAGGAGCATAAACAACAGAAGAGCCGTACATAAGGTTAATCCCTTCTATCTAAAAATCGATATTAAACGTGCTAAAAAAACGTTGTATCACGCATTATAGGGTATATGAAGCAATAAATTCAATGGGGCTAAAAAACTTGAAAAAAGCTAGTTATTAGAATACCGTGTGTTGCAAACTACTTATCGTCCGGTAACAAAAGTGACAAAATTCCGCTAACAACAGACATTAAAATACTTAAACCGAGTGCCCATAAAAAGTTATCGATGGTAAAACCGGGAACTATCAAGTCAACAAGCATAATCATTAAGGCGTTAATAACCAATGAAAAAAGGCCAAGAGTCATGATATTAATTGGTAAAGTAAGAATCATTAAAACTGGCCTAATTATTGCGTTAATAAGTCCTAAGACAAAAGCAACTAGAAGTGCAGTTAAAAAAGTATCGATTTTAACGCCATCTAATATTGATGTACAAAAGAAAACTACAATTGCGGTTCCGATAAGTCTTATTATAAATCCAAGCATGTTGTTCACCTCCTAACAAATCACTATAGATTTAATATGAACTATATCTGAAATTATTGCAAGATAAATTACTTTTCGAAGATTAATTTATTTCGTAAAAAGTATAGAAAAATAACTTGTAGTCTGAATTGTATTATTTTCTAAAATTTCTCCGGAGTTTGTATTAAACAAAAGCTCCTGTTTTTTTGCGTTAATTGATTCCATTAAGTGCAAAAGTAACCCAATAGAATCAGGGCTATCTACATAATCATTATTTAAATTGCTTAAACTATAATAATCGTAACTACTCATTATTTTTTGAGTAACTACATCATTTGCCTTCGCCTGATCTGCATTTAAATAATGTGAAAAATCGACGGCAGCAATAACTACGGTATCTTCGTCAATATACTTTTGTAATTCTACAGTTAAATTCGAAATATCTTCTTGGGAAGTAAAACCGCTTAACACAACCGGGATAACCTGAGCCTCGGGCAAATAATATTTGATGTAGTGCAAAATTCCTCCAATTGAATGCTCACCTATTACTACATCGTCATTTTCTATTAATGTGTTAGATTCAACTAACATAGAAATATCAGCATAATCAGATGCGAGTATTCCATGTTCTGTTTTCCAATTCGCCTTCGATGTTATTGGCCGAATACCTCCACGTTCATGATGATTTGGCCCAACTAAAATTATCTTTTTAGGATTTTGCGCAGATAATTTTTCAAAAAAGTCTGAAAGTATGTATCCGGGCAATAAGTGGTGCGGAATTATTCCGCCATAAATTTTGTTTCCACTGTATGAACTTTTCACCTTTTGGGCTTTTACAATTCCTTCCTGAAAATCTTTTGCGGAATAAAATCTTGCGTTTAAAACTTTGTCGCTTTGGCGTGCATTATTAACGCCTAATATTCTTAATTTGTCTAAATCTATCGGATAAATTGTGCCTAGTACAACGCCCAATATGGCAAACGCACAGATAATAAGGCTAAGTTTGAGGTTCATTTTTCTTACTTAAATCTCTTCTTGGTTTTCTGATTACCTTTACTAAGAATACTATTATTGCGATTGTTGCAATTCCATACAATACTATTTGCCATTTTGGTGTACGTGCAACGGCAACTTTTCCGGATTCTATTAAATTAGCATCGTCTTCTATTAAGTATGGATATGCATATGTGGCGAAGTTTCGATAATCGTTACGCAAACTCTGATCGCCTAGTGCATTTGCATCAGCCAAATCTGTGCTTTCTTTTGTAATACTGATTTTTGCGGCATCTGATCTTCCGTGAATTTCAGGCGAATACATTAACGAAGCCGTAGCAGGAGGCACTTCATATGTTCCCTCGGTTATCGCACGTGCCTTGTAATTTAGATAAGAATATCCGCTCCTATAGCTGTAGGTGTATCTGATGGCACCATTTTGCGTATATTCGTCACCTGAATAATAGTCATAACTATCACCTGAGCTAAATTGTTCATTATTAAACGATTCATTTACAGGAACTAGTCCGGCAGGCAACTCATCTTGAATTACTCCATATCGGCTTTCTGACTCGTAATTATTCTTAACTTGAACATATACATCAACTAAATCACCAACAGCAATTGACTTACCTGCACCTTTTTCACTTACGTACGCTCTCTTTACGTCTAAACCTGTCGACATAGCCTTTGTATTTGGATCTGTATGGAATTCCTTAACCATCATCGAAGTCAGCAATTCACCTGTGCCATCCTTGGTAATTTCTAAATTAGAACCACCAGCTTTTATAGAATAACTTGGAATTGTTATTTCTTTAGGTGCTTGCTCAAGACTTGTAAATCTTCCGGTTGATAATATTGCCCCATCTAAAGAGACTGTATATGAATAATTTGTGTTAGCTAAATTTTGAACTTTTGCGTATTCAGAAATCGAAGCCATAACTTGAGCGGTTCCATGTGTATTGCCCCAGAAATAATTTCCTTTTGCCTGATTTAAATATTTAATTGTTTCTTTTAGAAGTTCTTTTTCTGATCCATTAGCAATTATTGCCCGTACAGCTAACGCAGTTGCACTTTGATTAGTACTGAATGTTTCAGAATTATTACTTTCCCAATGGGCTAAACCAGATTGTCTTTTAGCCGAAGAGACTAATTTTGTTAAGCCTGACTGGTTCGAATCTTTAATACCACGGTTTGAATTTATTATGACAGCCAAAGCGTTTGCCTCGATTGATAACCCTTCAAAATCATTTATAGTTTCAGTGTTCTTTCCTAATACTTCGAGGCCATATATTGAATAAACTTTTGCAGATTTATTTTCAGAATTTAATTTTGATTTAAAATAATTTTCTGCGTTATCTAGTGTTGTTTGGTTTACTTCGTATCCAAGCTGTTTGGCCTTCATAAGATTTTCTACAATATAAGCAGATAAATACTCATTTGAATCTCCGACAAAAACCCAGGTCCAACCGCCATCACCTTGTTGATGGTCTTCGATGCGTTTAACTCCGTCTTTTAGAATCTCGTCCATGTTTTTATCGACCATTGCAGATGCAAACACTTTAGGATTGCTTCTTGCAACAATAGCAGGAACAAAACGGCTTGTGGTTTGTTCCATACATCCGTATGGATAATCAACCAAATAATCCATTGCCGGTCTTAGTGACCCTAATATATCCGCAGAAACACTTAATTTAGTGCTGCTTAAATCGTTAACTGCATCAGATGAATATTTTGCTTGATATGAAGCATTATCCTGTTTGCTTTCGACGCGCTCTTCGTAAAATCCGAATTTCTTAATTGGAATAACTTGAGCTATGGTGTCAGAATTTTCTTCTGCTGATTTAGAAACAGCCGAATAAGTAAATTTAGCTTTATCATCTACTTTAATTGGCTCAACATTCCACGAAACTGTTGCTGATTTATTTGGCTCGATTCTTACTTCTTGAGTTGCAGAAGGTAATATATTTGCAGCCTCTGATCTTAGGGTCACATTAAAAGTATCAGCATTCTTGGTATAGTTTTGAACTAAAGCAGTCAAAATCGTTGTATCGCGTTCTCTTATGATATTGGGAATTGTAGGTCGAACAATCACATTTTTGCCTACAACAATTTCTTCTTTGGCAATTCCAACTTGAGTAGTTGTATTTGCTGCGATTCCAGCGATTACCCAGGTTGTTAAATTATCTGGAAGTTTAAATGATACGCTGGCTTTTCCTTCAAGGTCAGTTCTAAGTGATGGATTCCAGTATGCAGTATCTTTAAACACAGTTCTTGTGTCACCTTTTTGGTTGTGTACCCAAACTCCGCCGGCAAAATATGTGTGATATTTTTCAACTTCTAAATTGTATACATCAACTGATCTATTTATTATCTCGATTGAATTTACATGTACGTATTTACCTTCGTCACTAAGTAATAAGTCTCCTTTTTGTACAGTTCCGGCTTCTTGCCAAGTATTGTTAATCCACATCACATGATTAGGAGTAACCTTTATGCTTCCGTTTAAAATCATGTAGCCGTTTACTGACTTTTTGAAAGTCTCTGTTACGGTTGCTTCAACTAATTTTGTGTCATCTTCGCCGGCTTTAGTTAGAACTTTATCTCCGACTTTTATGTCTTCGATCGAAACCAATCCATTCTTGGTTAATACTTTAGTGTCGCCTACAAAACATCCACCGCCGCTTTCTGCACCTGAAGAACTTATACCTTGTAATGAATTTGTAGAATTTGTGTCGTTGTATCTTTCTGACCAAAACCTATCCAGAATATCGTAGTTATTTTGATCAACCAGTTCAAAGATCGCTTTATCTACTGTCCATAAAGCCATGTCGGTTGAGACAGGTTTATTGGTGCTGTCAGTTGTAGTAACGTCGACTGTAATATCTTCACCCGGGCCATATCGCGACCCACCGCGTGGAGTAATCTGTACATTTATTTTCTTGTTTTCGGTTGAAATTACAATGTTTTCGGAACTGCTTATTATAGATTTTCCATCAAAAGATGTAGCCACAACAAAAACGTTTGGCGAATCAGTGTTAACAAGGGGAACGTCTATGTTTGCAGTTCCATTTTCAATTCTAGTTGTAAAGTATCTTTGTGTTCGTCCTCTTTCTAAAGTTATTAATGCATCACGGTTGGACTTATCTTCAGTTGTAATTAACACTTTTGCTGTATCTTCAGGGTTATAGAGTTTTTTATCTACGCTAACGCGCATATTTGATTGGCCATAGTCGCCAAACCCGTAATATGAGGAATATTCTTTTTCAGCAATATAGAAACTAAAATTA
This sequence comes from uncultured Candidatus Saccharibacteria bacterium, assembly GCA_965230915.1. GTDB lineage: Bacteria > Patescibacteriota > WWE3 > 2-01-FULL-39-13 > 2-01-FULL-39-13 > CAYHDM01. Next base: position 743,770 of record OZ246395.1, read on the forward strand.
CGACTTATTTTATTTCCTATAGAATCTGAATATTTAATGGTTATCGTATAACTTCCAGTTTCTGATGGTGTAAATTTATAAGTTAAATTTCCTTCTCCATCTGTTTTTATATTTTTCGTATCAATTTCACCTCTAACTTCCTTATATGATGGATATTTTTGATTTTCTTCATAAACGGCTTCGTATCTCATCCATGTACCGGAAATTTCTACATTTATATTTGAAACTTTGCTGTTGTTTCGGTATGCAACAATTTGCATTGGAATTTCAAATTGCTTATTAACAACTCCTCCATATGGAGCATCTTCTTGTAGATAAACATTCGATTCGCCTTTGTAAAAGAGGATGTTTTTCCTGGCAAAACTTGGGTTTCCGGAACCATTATCGTATTCAGCTTCGATAGTTAAAATCTGGTTTGATTTATACGTATCACCCAAATTTATATCTTCATCAAAAATTGCTTCGCCATTATCATTAAACTCTAGCTCTCCGTGTTTAAATTCGCTTCCGTACCAATATCCGTATCGATAATCGTCGCTAAGACCTTCGTTTTGGTAGTCTCGATAGTAATAATAATCGTAATAATCAGCAGAATAGATTCTATAGCTTACCTTTCCTTCGGTAATTGGTTGACCAGAGAAATAATTTCCTAAAGCTTTAAAATATAATCTGTCTCCGGACACATAATCTTTGTCCTCAACAGAAAGATCTATGTTGTATTCGGGTTTTCTATAATATTCGACCTGAAAGTATTCGCTTGCCGGATAATAATAGTCATCTGGATCATGCTGAACTATTGGGTATTCGATGCTAACACTGTAATCACCGGTTTTTGCGTTTTCTGGTAATTTATAAGATCCATAAATTGTTCCCTCTGGGGTTATATTCATTCGTGCGCTATATACAACCGATGTATCTTCCCAACCATCTTTGATTTGTACTAAAGCTTCACCGCTTGGGATAGTGTATCTGGCGTCGTCATCAGACCTTATGATCGCTTTAAAATTTACTGTGTTTCCCGGCATATAAAGCGGGCGATCAGTAAAAATGAAGAATCTTGTGTTTATTTCTTTTTCTCTAAAGTAATCATAGTTATAGCCGTAGTCTACGTATTGTAAATTTAGAGGAATAACTGCCACTTCATTTCCGCGGTATACAACAGCTAAATCACCTCTACTTAGTATTGGAGTTGTTGCAATTCCTTCTGAATTAAACCTTCCATTTGCGACTTCAGTTACTTTGTCAGCCAAATTAAAAACTTTTATGTTGCCGTCGTCGATGCTTTCGTTAACTTTTAAATTTTGTCCCCAATAGACAATTTCATTGTTGCCTTCTTTAGAAACAACTGCGTAAGTCGACCTTACAATAAAGGCACCATCATTAGTTTTATTAGCCGTATCAGATGCGGTAGCTCTTACAAAATAAATTCCAGATTCATCTAGCGGAAGTACCACTTTAGTATCTGATGAATTTTTATCTGCAATATTAACTTCTAATTCTTTTACTAATTGTGAATTGCTTTCATTAAAAGGATTTTTTGTTTTATAGTCTTCTGTTTCATACACAAGGGAATTTAAAACGTCAGATTCGGATGCGCGATACAGTTTAACCGTAACTTTACCTGTAAATGCACGGTTTGACAGATAAATAGCCGGTTCTTCAAGAGAAGTAAGCGAAATTAATTGAGAAGGAGAATAATCGCTTCCGTTTTCTAAAATAATAAGTTCAGGATCTTGTTGGTAATAGTAATCTCCAAAATTATTCTGCTGGCTGGTGTTCTGATTACTTTGAGTGGTTTGAGTATTATTTACTGCAGGTATAGCATTTTGCCTTTGAATATCCTGATAAATTGCAGCCAAAACATACACTGTTGAAAATATTAGAGACGAAAGAACAATAAAAACCACTCTACGAAATCTTTTTGACTCTTTGAATCTTTTAAATGGATTTTTACTTTTTTTGACTTCTTGAGGTTGGTTGTTTTTGTTTTTTTTGATCGGTTCAGCGGTCATGTTTGCGTGATCACCATTTTCTTCTGAAATAGCTTGATTTAAATCGGGTTGAGACTTAGCCATTTGACCTCTTGTCTATATTATTTCTGAAAAGCTTCTGAATGTATAGTGCCTATTCAGTTAGCATTACCCTAACCAATTCCCTATAATGAATTTAATTTAGCGTTCACACATTTCTTTTAGCTTTTGTAAGCTATTAGCCCAGCTAGTTTCAAATTCAGATTTCATTTCCGCATTAACATCCACCTCGACTGTAAGTTCTGTTACTCCATCTTCTTCTTTAAAAGTGTAATTCTCAAAAGCTGGAGTCCATTGTTTGGCTAAATCACTTGTCGTATCTTCAACTCCGTTGCCATAAATTGCGATATGTTCTAAAGATACAAATTCGTGAGGTCGGTTTTCTCTAACCATCGCTACCATTCCGCCTTCGCCGGGTGTACCATCGGGATTCGGACCAAGAAACAAAATCTTTGAACCTTTGTCCCAGCTGCCTTTAAAATAGGAACCTGGGTTAAAAGTTGCAGTCCATTCCTTATAAGATTCTGCGTTTAACATTGTGTCCCACACTTTTTCGACCGGAGCATTAATTTTTATTGATGAACGTATTTTTTCCATATTTAATTATTCTGGATACCAATTAAGTAAAACTACTTCTATATTTTCGCTTCCAAAATCAACCAATTCTTTAAATTTATTAACATCTGCTAGTCCTTCTTGCTGGCGATAATGATATGGATAAACAACCTGTGGCTTAAAAGCCAATACCGCACTTGCTGCGTCTTCGACCGACATTGTATAAGGAAGATTCATCGGCACAAAAGCCATATTTATATTTTTTAGAGATTTCATTTCGTCGGTCGGACCGGTGTCGCCCGCAACATAAACACGATAATTATCTTTTTCGATAATGTAGCCATTTCCACGACCTTTTATATGCGAAGCATCGGCGGCTTCAGGAACGTTATACATTGGAACACCCGTTATATTAAACCCTTCAAAATTCTTAGTTTCTCCATTTGCTAAAACTTCGGTTGCATCTTTTAAATTTTGAGGCATCATGTCATAAACAGCTTGTGGAGCAACAATTTTGGCGTCGCTCAAAATATTTGTGAGCGTTTCCGGGCTGTAGTGATCACCGTGTATATCGGTTAACAAAATAAGGTCGGGAGATGTTTGACCTTCAAAAGCTTCGGCACCACTCGTTGGGTCGGTATAAATCACTTTATCTTGCCATTTTAAAAGAACTGTTGCATGCATAATTGGAGTCACCGTAACCGGAGATTCGGTTGGCATTGAAGTATTTGGTGTGTCTGATGAACCGCCAGGGTTGTAAGTTGAAGTTTGGCTGTATCTATTTGATACCAATGAAGGATCTTTGGTCGCAGAGTATATGTAATATATGACTGCGACTACGAATACGATAAGGAGTGTCCATGCGAATCGGCTCATAAAAGCATGATAGCATAAGACTAAAAAGTAGATATAAATCCCCTTAATTTTTGAGGAAAAATATCGTCTAAAGCTAGAATATCAGAACTATATATTTCAATAAGACCTAAATTATAATTTTTATATAACTCTTGTTTCCGTTTTTTCCTCTCTAAATATTCCTTATCTTTAAGACCCCAGTATTCAATATATATAACATCATGACTAGTAGAGCTTGGTATAAAAAAATCGCAATACATTTCTTCTTTAATCGGAACTTTCTTCTCATACCCGTGTAAAATTTTACTGTTAAATAACCAATTATCTATAATTAGCTCATCCATACTTCTAACTCTATGGCCATCGTCTGCAATATATTTGGCCGGAAATTTATTTCTAAAAACATTACCTAGATGATCTTCTCGTTGAGTGGACCTATACATATTGTCCAACGCCTGTGTAATATCAGGTTTTAACAATACAGGCATAAAATCTCGAAATTTAATTAAGTTTTCTATATCCGATTTTGAAATAGGATTGTAATTCTCAACTCTTTCTACTTTAATTTGCCATGGAAATTTCCCTCCCCAAGCTTCTTTGACAATATTGACGCTACATTTAGATATTGCCCTGAATTTTCCATGCAATAAACCAGATGTGTAGTTATAAAGGAAAAGAGTATCTCCAACATTAATATCTTCAGTGTACGGTTTGTACTTTAGAGTTCCTCCAAATAGCATTCGGTTGAAGCACTCTTTTTCCGTCGCATTTGAACATAAAAATATATAGCTTTTCTTTGCATCATTCATATTTCTGGCGGAGGGGACAGGATTCGAACCTGCGGTGTTATTCACACACTACCTTTCCAAGATAGCGCACTAGACCAACTATGCGACCCCTCCAAAGGCTTCGCAAACACCGATATTATAGCTTACCCAAGCGCTTCTATTAAGGCTCTGGCCACATCGTCTATTCCACTTGCTTCTATTGTATCTTCGTGAGAAGTACCTGCGGCATGCAATGCCCAAGGGCTCGGCAATGCAACCTGGTAGGCATAGCCTGCTTCGCGTGAAGCTTTAACGTCTCCCGTTCGGTTATCACCTACTGAAATTGCTTGGAATCCCTGTAAACCCAAGTTATCTAGGCTTTGTTTCCAATGTTCAGGCCCTTTTTGTGAATTTTCGTGTGCAATTGTTATTGAATCTAAATGTCGGTCTAATTCCGTTGTTTGAAGCTTAAAGTAACTCCAAGGTTCGTTTGCGTGGGTTACTAAACCGCGCTTAATTCCTCCATCGCCTAATGTTTGAAGAAGCTCAGTTGCACCCTCGCGCAGTTCAGGAACAATTCGATATATATCATGCAAAATTGAAATGTTTTCGATAAGAAAGTCATGATGCCCGTAAATATCGGCAACTTCTTTTATAATATTGTGCCAAATCCCAGGGCCAACTCCATGTGAAGTGACAATTTTATTTGTGGCTTTGACCCAATCGGCCGAATAGGCTTCCATATTAAATCCGAAGGTTGAATATACTCTCTGGTGTAATTCACGAATCTGCCTTTGGAATATTATGTTTGTATGAATTAGCGTATCGTCGAGGTCGAAAACAACTGCTTTGATTCCACGATTTCTAAGTACTTCGACTAATTTAGATGGCTGCTCCTGCGGCTCGGGGTTTAAAAAATTCATAAAATTTTGGCAGGAAATTGTTTATGAAGTTATTTATATAATTTTTTATGAAAGAAAGCTATTAGAAATAAAAAAAGACACTAGGCTTCAATCGTTAGATTGTGACACAGCCTAGTGTCGAGGTGTAAGGTTTTGACCTTACGCTTACGCAACGTCGATTGGGGCGATGCCAATTGCCATGCCTACGCATAGCCATGGTCTGCCACCATACCTAACGATACGTGTTGGAAAGATCACCGTCGGGAAGAATTTTTTTAAAGATTGCTCTTCGGCGATGTGAACAGTAACTTCAGCCTGACTTTGATCCAAACTGGGATCATTCCGACCAGGCACCAAATCACACATTTGACTGCTCCTTTCTTTACCCCATATAACCGTTTTGACGCCTCTTTTCGGCGCGGATTTCGGCCAGTACAACCGGCATGTTCACATTCGTAACAGGAGCTACTGGCACCTCTGAGGTGGCCGCTTCGTCAGCCTCAGCCTGTCGGGTCTCTAAAGAAGCTGTTACGGCTGCAATATCTGCCGCAACGTCTTCCGGAGTTGGGTAAGTTTGATTTCCCATGCTATATCACCCTTTCTGGTGAAAAAACAAAACAATATCGTTTAAACGGTTTATATAGTACCAATTCCCATGTGAATGTCAAGACTATAGGCCTTTAATGCGCAAATTTGAATTCGCGAGGATTTGTTTTATCCTGGGCATGGTCAATGCACGTTCCAACAACTAAACCGTAACATTGCCCCGAACAACTTTGAATACATGACCTTTCGCCAAAATACTCACATTTTAGATTTGCATAACCTACACATGACTGAAAGCATCCGCCCATAGGCGGCATTACGTCTCTACATCTACTAGATACACCGGAATCTATACTAACCGGCCATAGGAAATAAACAAGAAAGGGCAACAAAAGTAAAAAAATGGAAATTAGGAATATTCTTACTTTATTCATTTATAGCAGTTTAAATTTTTTCTCTTACAAAATCCATAAATTTCTTTTTAAAATTCTCTTTGCTAAAAGTTAAAGCATGGGCACGAATTTTATCGGCGTCAAAATGCTTATCATTTAATTGGTGAATTCCGGCGAGTAAAGATTCCTCGGTTAACTGATTAAAAAATACTCCAACGTCCGGGTTAACAGTTTCTAAATATCCCCCTTCGCGTAAAGCTACTACAGGTTTGCCGTACATCATTGGCTCAAGTGGAGCCATTCCAAAGTCTTCATCTTTAACCGCGCAAATCACTGCTTTGCAGTTTTCGTATAATTTCCTCTTTTCGTCATCCGAAACAAATCCGACCATTTCGACCGAAGAATAATTTTTAGCTAAATCTTTAAGACGATTTTCAGCAGGACCAGTACCGGCAACTTTTAACGGTAAGTCATTTTTGCCACATGTATCTATTATTAAATCGATATTTTTATAAGCCGCTAAACGTGAAATTACCAAAAAATAATCACCTTTAATTTTTTTTGCTGTTTCAAAATCGGCTTCATCAACTGCTACAGCCGGAAACGGATTTATGACGGTCGCATCTCGACCATAAATTTTTTTTATACGCTCACGAACTGTTTCAGAATTGCAAATTAAATAGTCAGGCCGCTGTGCGAACTTTTTATCCATATATCGCAAATATGAATCAAGCGGATTCAAAATTAACTTCCACCAAAACGAATCTCGCTTGCGAATTTCGCCTTGTAGTCCATATAAAAATCGTGGTGGAGTATGAATGTATGAAATATGAATCTGATTTTTATTTGTTTTAGCTCCCTTTGCAAAGTGGGCTGTTGAAGAAATCACCAAATCATAATTTCGCAAGTCTAAATGCTCGAAATAAATCGGAAGATTCGCAATTAAAACTTTATGCATAAATCTTCGGAGATTTCCTGGAATATTGTTTCGCCACTGCGGATAATGAATTTTTGCGTTCATAAAAGCCTTAGCTTTATCCATAACTTCTTTGTTATATGTTGCTGTATAAATATCGGCCTGAGGAAAAAGTTCCCAGATCGCATTGACTACTCCTTCGGCTCCTCCATATTCGTGCATGTAATCGTGAACAATTGCGACCTTTAAATCTGGTTTAACCATAGTGCTATTTTAGCAGAAAAGACGGCCTAATCTGAGGCCTATAGTATCTCAAGCCGCGATGTGGTAGTATATAGCCCGATTCAGCAGTCTCATCAATAAACTATAAAGGAGAGAGCAAATGTTAGAGGTAACTGTGGGTTTGAGCATAAATGTCCCCTTACGAGGGGAAGATCTTGCTACAATCTCTAGGAAGCTGACAAATCTTATTGAAGATGTCTTCAGGGGTATGGGCGATCGGTTGAAGTGCACTATTGCATATCACTACAGTGGCACATCCGAAAACCCTGACGAACCCCCAAAGGTTAACGTGAATCTTATCGCCATTAGGACGGCGTCGTGGGTAACCCCTGACGAAATGAACCGGGAGCTTTCGCTTGGTGTGTTATACACCACGCAGCTTAAGGAGTCGGTAATTCCCGACTTCTTCCAGCTAATCTTCGACCTGCCTCCTGAATCAATTGAGGTGAGCGCTATTCTTTACCGCAAGATCTAGCGACCACAGGAACGACCTCTATCGCCCGGCCGAAAAGCCAAAGCGATATGTCGTTCCAAAAATTTTAAAAAAGGCTTACCTGTTTTCCAGCCCTTTCACTTTTCGCCAAGTCATCTTTTACCTTTTTAATATCAGCGAGTTTATCTAATTTTTTCATTAGACTAAAAAATTCCAACTCATTAAAAAGTGCACGAACGCGTTCAACATCAAAGTCGTGAACGACACAGTCATTTAAATCAAAATCAATCGGAACATTAGTAATAATTGTTGCAAGCTGCTTACTCATAAATGCGGCATCTTTGTCGGCCTCTAATTTATTGCGAACTCCTTCCGGGGTAATCTTATCTATATTTTCATAAATTTCTTCGATCGAGCCATATTGCTGTAGTAAAGTTTTTGCTGTTTTATCCCCGATACCTTTAACACCCGGAATACTGTCGCTTGGATCTCCGCGTAAGGCTTTATAATCGATCATTTGGATTGGTTCAAATCCATAATGTTCAATGAATGTCGGCTCGTCAAAGATTACACTTTTTACAAATGGAGGACGCGCAGGGCGATAAACATGAATTCGATCGGTAATTAATTGAAGCAAATCTTGGTCGGCTGTCGCAATAGTCACCTGCGCGTCCTGCGAAGCAAGATTGGCAACAGTTCCAACTACATCGTCTCCTTCAAATCCATTTTGAGTAATGCGAGGAATATTAAACGCTTCCAGCAACTCAATTACCCGGGGCAATTGACCTTTAAAAATCATTTCATTTTCGAAGTCCATTCGAACACGTGTAATTTGATAATTTCCATATAATTCTTTTCGAAAAGATGGCTGCTCTTCGCTTTCCCAACCACATGCAATATGTGTCGGATTAAATTTTGCAATCGAATCAAGTAGCGACTGAGCCAATCCAAAAGTAATATTTGTATATTCTTCCTTTGAATTCTGCATATCTTTCGGATACGCATGAAATGATCTATGCAAAAAATAAAATGTATCTATTAATAAAAGTTTTTTTAAGTCTTCGGCCATTATTGTAATAATTTACTTACCTTTCCAAATTGTTTCTTTATAGCCTAATTTTATATTAACGTAACGGGCTATCATAAAAAGTAAATCGGACAACCTATTAAGATAAGGTAAAAATATTTGCATCGAAGGGCTATTTATTGCGACAGCAGCGCGCTCAACATTTCGAACGTTTGTTCTTGCAAAATGAATCATCGCCCCAGTTTTTGACCCGCCCGGCAAGATAAAGTTGGTTAGTTTTGGCAAAATTTTTTCGAAATCGTCGATTGTTTTTTCTATATTTTTGATTTCTTCTTCTGAAGTAAATTCAAGTTTTGCACCGGTAGCAATTGCCCCGACAATAAATAAATCTTTTTGAATGCTTTCAAGAATTTCGATTTCAATTTTAAATTTGGAACCTTCTATTGCATCGAGATTAGCAACACACAATCCTAAAATCGCATTTAGTTCATCGAGTTGTCCTACGAAATCTATTATCGGAGAGTCCTTTCTAACTCTCTGACCTGTAGCTAAACTTGTTTCGCCTTTGTCACCTGTACGTGTATATAGTGCCATAATTTTATATTTCAAATTAAAAGCGCACTTATGCGCCTAGGTAAATAATATCATTTAAGCAGATAACTGACCGTATAATCCTTCTTTTATTGATTGAGGTATATAAGTTTCACTTAATGAAGCAATTCTATTAATAACTTTTCTATTTAGAATGACATCCCATCCTTCATCTGTGTCGTCGAGCTGTAAATCACCTTCGATATATGAAACGCTGTTCCGTTGCCTCTTTTCAAATCCAGTTACATCGTCAGTAAGAGAGAGCAACTCAGATAGCCATTCGATAACTAAATCGGCTTCTTCTTCGGAATCACCAGCCATAACCGTTAAAGCTTCTGGCAGATCTTCATTGTGTCCTTCTGGTATTTCTAGCAAATCGTTTCTTACTCTAAAGGCCAAATCAGTATTTAATAGAAATAATTGGCTTTCGATATAACCAAATTCTAATGATTCATGGATATACATACCTACGTCTATTGCTACATCTACCTGATCTGAATAAAAGTATGCCGCAGCCACAGGCAAATTTATTGGCGATCTTTTGTCAAAAACAAGAACTTGGTATGCATCGAAATTTGAATCATCTCTTTGGCAGTTTATAGAATAATTTGAATTGAACTCAAATAAATTCGCGATTCTTCCATCTCCACCAGATAGCTCCCCACTAATTAAGTGATCGTTTAAATTAAGCATTATTTAGGTTTTGGGCGGTTTTATTTTGGCGAAACTTTATAAATTACACCAGCTTTATCATCTGAAATATAAACATTATCGCCATTTGATTCAATATCAACCGGCCTTCCCAAAACTTCGTTATTTTCATCTAGCCATCCGGTTATAAAATCTTCGGTGCTTTGATAATTCCCATCTTCGTCTAAAACAATTCTGACTATTTTATAACCAGTCGGCTCAGTGCGATTCCACGAACCATGAAATGCAACCAATAAATCATTTTTATAATCGTTTGACCAACTATCTGGTATAAAATCTAAACCTAAAGCAGCGGAATGTGCCTGCAATTTAATCTTTGGAATAATCGAATTCGAACATTTTACCCCAGCCTGTTCTGAATCATCAAAACTTTTATCCTGAACTTTATCGTCATAACAAATTGGCCAACCATAAAATCCGTTTTCTTGTAAAACGTTAATTTCATCTGGCGGAACATTATCACCTAACCCATCACGCCCATTGTCCGTTGCCCAAATTTCTTCGGTTCCTGGTCTTTGTTCCAAAAAGACCGAATTTCGAAGCCCGTTCGAAAAAACATCAAGGTTAGTTCCATCTAAATTAGATATTAAAACTGCGGCACGTTTTGAATCTTTTTCGTTGCAAACATTGCACGACGATCCTACCGAAGTAAACAATTTTGGCCCACCTTTATAATTAAAGATCTCAATAGTTCTACTAAAGTGGTTGTTGTAACCGTCGGCTGGTAAGGTAAATAATCTCTTAACGAAAATTGCGTTTACACCCTCTGGGTCATATGAATACAAACTAACCTTATCTGTTTCAGCTATATATAGATCACATGGTCCTTTTGAAATCAGCTTTCCATCGCAGTTCAGCGCTAACCCATGCGGCAATCTTAAATCTATCACGAGTGTCTTCATTTCGCCTTTTCCATCACCATTTACATCATTAAAAGCCACAACTCGGCCTGAATCAATTAGGCTTGCCAAAATATTACCTTTCGGATCAAATCGTAATACCCGAACTTTGCCTAAGTCTTGAGCAAAAATGCTTATATTAAAGCTATTTGGAATGTTAAGTGGTCCGATTCCAATGACTTCTGTGTTTTTTAGAGACATGTCCGTAGAAACTTCATCTGGCTGAGATTCAACAGCATTTTCTTCATTTATTTCTGCAACAATATCCCGTGAAGGTTGCTCATTAGGCTTATTAATAGGTTTAAATACATTAAAGTAAAAATATATACCTGCACCTACAATCCCAATAACAAATAGAATTAATACTGTTACGAGTACCTTTTGAACTGACATGTTTTTACAATACCCTAAAACACACTATTAAACAAACAAGATTAAATATAAAATTAGCATAATGCGATTTCTAGAAAATATAAATAAAAGCCTGTTGATTATTGTTATTTTTCTAGCTTCAGTACTGCTTTCTTACAAATACATAGACTTCGGGTCAAACATGTCAGTTGCAACCGGCCACGTATATCTTGCCAAAAGCCTAGCACTAGATCACACCTTTAAATTAAATAATTATTGGCAAAATGCAGGTGTAGATGTGATTACTGTTAATGGTGATTACTATTTGCCGTATGCTCCGCTAAATGCCATTTTGATGGCGATTCCGTATATTGCGTTACAAATTATTTATTATTTTTATACAAATTCTCTTGGAGAAATAAACGGCGATATCTCGATAATTTTTGAAAGTTTTGCCTTTTCTTTGCCATCTTCACTGGCACTTTTAGGAATTTTACTTTTACTAAAAAAATACTGCGATAAATTCTTAAAGCTATCTAAATCTCAATTAGGTCTATTATTAATCGCTACATCTTTTGGAACATTACTTTTCATTTATAGTCTCTCGTTTTTTCATCATCTAATATCTGCTTTTTTAATTTTTGCCGCATTCTATTTATTAAATTCACAGGCAAAAAATAAATATATTTTTGCTGGAATACTAACTGGCGCTGCATTTCTAACAGAATTTTTAACAGCATTTTTCTCGATTGCACTTTTAATCGCCGAATTCACAAATTTAGTCCGCCGCAAGAAAACATTTAAACAGGTGTTTTCTGAACTTATTCAGTTTGCGATTCCGGTTGCTGTAGCAATTGGTTTAATACTCACTTATAACCACTTTATATTTGGAGGTCCTCTCATTTTCGGCGAATCAATCTTTATCGCACAACGAACTGCAAGCGGTGTCGACTGGGACGGTTTTCGGGAAAATCCATTATATGGCCTTTACGGTTCAATGTTCTCTCCATTAAAAGGTTTATTTGTTTACAGCCCATTTTTACTTTTCGCTATATTGGGATTGCGAAGTTTTTTTAAGTCACACAAATATCAGGCAACACTAGCAATATCTTATATAATAATATTGACCGTACTTTATTCAATGTGGAGCGACTGCTTTGGGGCAACGGTTTATGGTACAAGATATTTAATCGGCGTTATTCCATTTTGGTGTCTGATAGCGGCTTACTCTTTCGAAACAATTTATAAAAGCTCAATACTAAAAAATATTTTTTATATAGCAGTTGCACTTAGCATTTTTGTAAATACAACAAATTCAATATTTGGAATCGCCCAAAGTAAAATGGAACAATGCGATGTGTATTTGAATACATATACTCCATATCACAGAATAGTTGAGGCTACTACGTACAAAGGTCAACCAATCAAGTTGTCGCCAGCAATAATAGATTTTTATAGGGATAAATACTTTCCAGATAATTGATAAGTTACATAGGACCTTCGTCGGCCTTAATTTCTTCTGTAACTTTTTCTTCCATCTTAAATTCATGTGTTAATTGCTTATCTTTCCAAGTACCCATTCTGTATATTATTACAACAATAATGGAACCAATAATGCTTGAAATCGGCCATGACGCCCATAAGCCCTGGACACCCATTATGCTATCCCTGGATAGAATATACGCAGATGGAAAAGCCACGAGCCATAAAACAGCAATTGAAATTATCATAGACATAGTCGTGTTACCAGCCCCTCTAAAGCTTCCGCTTAATACTTGTTGAACACCCATAAATCCAAAGCCTATACTCATCCATCTTATTGCGTTTGCGCTTTCCTTTAGTGCAAGCCCGGCATTCGGAAGGAAAAATGCAGCGATTTGATATGCAAAAATATAGCTTAGAATTCCAACAATGGCTAAAGAAATGAAACCAACAATCGACGAAGTTTTTGCAATATCTTCTGCGTGCTTTTTATCTCCGGCGCCTATACTTTGACCGACAAGAGCTGCAGTCGCAATTGATAATCCAAAGGCAGGAATAATAACAAATGAATAAACACGACCGCCAATTCCATATGCGGCCAAAATATCGGTTCCAAATCCAGCTATCAAAAAAGACATCGCCATAAGCGCTAATGCAACAGCTGACTGCTCAATTGAGGAAGGCAAACCCAGCATAAACATTTTCCTAATTAATGGGAAATCAAAAGATGGAATTTTCTTTTCTATATGTATTCCATATTTGCCGGTAAACATTACATACAAACCAATCAAAGAAGCAATTGTCTGAGTCAAAATTGTTGCAATCGCTGCTCCGGTAACCCCATAAGCCGGAACAAACCAATAACCATTTATAAAAAGCGGATCTAAAATAAAATTCAATAAAACCGTGCTCAAAACTATATATGTTGGAATCTTTCCCTCACCAACACCTCTCATTAATGATTCAAACACAAAATAAGTAAAAATAGCGATTATTCCAATAAAGGAAACCTGCAAATAGCTAACGGCCAATGGAAAAACTTCATCAGAAACTTCGCTAGCTCTAATAATAGCTGGAGTTATTAAGTAACCTACAATTGAAATAACAATAGAAATAATAAAAAGCATCAAAAAGGTCTGCGTTACTATATGATTTACAGCTTTTTGATCCCCTTTGCCTTTAAACTGGGATACCAATATAGACCCTGCAATTGGAAGACCTCCACCTAATGAAATTAACAAAAATAGAGGTGGAAAGCTTAGCGACACGGCAGCCGTAGCAGCATTCCCAAGTCTACCGACCCAAAAAGTATCGGTTAGCTGGTACATAGTCTGCAACAAATTCCCGATAACAATTGGCACAGCCAATTTTAATAGGGCATCTATAGTTTTACGTTCTATGTTTATACCTAGAAAATTCATACAAATAGCAGCTGAGGACAAACGTTAAGTGTCTTAAGCCTATTTATTATACACCCACATGCTAAAATTTAAGTACTCATGAATAAGATCCCTTATGTAGTTGAATACGTGGTTTTTGACCCAGCTAGTATTCCCTCAGACATCAAAAAATCCGAAGATTTAAAGAGACATATTCTGTCTAAAGTACAGGGATCACCGGTTGAACTCGCAGCAACCAACAGAATTGCTCTTTCTATGTTCATATTTAACGTAATGCATCAGGTGTGTCCCGAAGTCGTCTTAGCAACAAGCGAAGGAACAAAATACCTGATCTATAGCCATATTGGCTATCCAATTTTTCATCCAGATGATGTAAACGAAGGTATATCAGTCAAAAATGACTTTAATATGACTAATGTTTATACAGAACATGAAATTATCGATCTAGAACGTATTTGGAAATCTTCTTACAACCAAGACTTTGAAGGCAAACTAAAAGAATCATTAGCCGTTGTAAGATCTAAAATAAAACGTACTTATAAAGCAACATTAATGGGAGATGCCCCACTTTTATTCATACTGGCGGCACAACATTTATTCGGAAACAATACAAAACAACTTTTTTATCAACGAAACGAAAGTTCCGAACCAAAAAGGATCAAATAATGGCAGAACCAGGGGTACCAACTATAAATCCAGAGCCAAGTACAGAATTTCCACAGGAATTAAGAGAACGGCTTTATGAAGTAATTCCATGTTTAGACAACGAAATATCCCAAGCACAACCTATCGCACAAAAGCAAAGAGAAATAATGAATTGCTTTGCCGATAGCCAAAACTCAGTTATTGTCGGTGACACTGGTTCAGGAAAAACAGTCACTACACCGATTTATCTCGAAAAATTCCAAGAAGTTGCCCTTGAAGCTGGGCTTGTTAGCGACGGACGAATCGTAGTTACATCCCCTACAAGAATTGCCACCACAGAAAACGCAAATGATATTTCAGCTGTATACGGAACCGCAGTAGGGGGCAAAGTTGGTTACCAAGTTGGAAAAACCAATAATCCCGCAGAAGCGAGTAAAGTATCAAGAGACACAAAAATTGTTGTCATGACCGAAAAAATTCTGTTGCTTATGATGGAAAGAGATCCTTTGTTAAGAGAGGTTTCAATATGGATGGCCGACGAAGCTCACAAAAGAACTTTAGACCTAGAAGCAATGATGGGTCACATACAAACTATAAATGAAAATAGAAAAAGGCAGGGTATACCTCCAATTAAAGTAGTAGCAACATCAGCAACAATTAAGGAAGATGACTTCACTAAACACTTGGCAGTAGATGGCAAACCGGCAGCTTTTGAAAAAGTCGAAGGAAGAGTTTATAAGGTTCATGAGTATTATGAATCTGAAACCCCAGACGAAACAAATGGGGATTATATAGAAGCAGCTGCTCAAAAATTCACTGATATTTTAAACGGAGTCAATTGTCATATAAATGAAAAAACCCTTGACCCTAATGGAGACACCTTAATCTTTATGCCAGGAAAAGGCGAAATAGAAAAAACACATAAACTCCTTAAACAAAAACTTGGACCAAGATATAACGATTACGAGATTGTCGAATTATATGGAAGACGTCCTTTAACTAATGCGGAAAAACGAAGATTCGCAGCACATGCTGAAAAAGGACAGAAACCAAGAATATTTATAGCCACAGATATGGTAGAAACATCTGTTACTCTAAAAGGTGTCGTAAGAGTTATCGATACAGGATTAATCAAACAGAGTGAATATAATCCCGATACCGGAATATCCAAATTAGAAACAATTAGACATTCAATAGCTGGTTTAAATCAGAGAAAAGGTCGCGCTGGTAGAGTCCAGGAAGGTATATGTTATCGCTTATTTACAGAAGAAGATCTTACTAATGGCCGCCTTGAATTTACGAAACCAGAAATAGAGCGTTCAGACCTAGGATTAGTTGTTCTTAAATTACTAAAACTTGGGGTCAAAAATCCTGCGCAATTCGATTTTATTGAAAAGAATCCGGAAAAACGACTCCCACTGTTAGAATCTGTGCGAAGATCCCTCAGAAACTTAAGGGTTATAAACGCAGTCGATAGAAACGGCATAACCGCAGAAGGTCGAATAATCGATGAAATCGGAGCAAGACCAGAATACGGGAAAATGTTAATAGAAGCCGCCAAACGAGGTGTTGCCGCAGCAATGATAGATACTCTAAGAATTCCTATTTCAAAAGCGTTTATGTTCTTGAAACCTCCAGAAGAGGAAGCTAAAGCTGACAAAGAAAAGAGAGAAGCACGCCAAAAGTCTTTAGGCTCACAAACAGGTTCTGATTTCTTAAAAGCTAGAAATACTTGGTGGAAATATATCGAAAACAACCGCAATGCAACCCTAGACGACTGGATCTCTTTCAACTTTTTAAACCGTGGAATTTTTACCGAAGCTGAAAAGAATGGAAACGATTTAATGGAGACTTTGCGAGAATTAGTTCCTCCTATACTTGCCGAAAATACATGCCCACCTGAACAGCTGGACGAAAACTTACAAAAAGCTATAGCCGCAGGCTTAATAGGAACTTTAATGTTCAGATCTGATCCGAAACAGTTAGGAGAAAATGACAGAAACGTTTACTACGAAGAAGTTCTTCCTTACACTCAAGAGAAATCCAACATAACTTTATCGAATAGATCAATTGTTAGCGATGCTCCATATAAAGGTTTCGTTGTAGCAGGCAAATTTGGCTCCGCAAAAGTAACCGTTGGACCCAAAATTAAAGTTGGCGAAGAGGTCGATGAAAAAGGAAAAAAGAAAGATAAAATGGATTTTGACCCAAGAAGAAAGAAAGAAATTCCAATTACTAGGGCTGAAATGCTTCAAGCAGTTCCTGCCGAGTGGCTGGAAGAAATTGCGCCTCACTTATTTGAACAACGGGTCGAAGATGTTCCATTTAATGATGGAGTTAAACGAACGATCCGAATATTTTTTAGAGGTACCGACAGACTTGTAATCGATCCTATCACAAAATTAGTCCCCAATATCGAATTAATAAGACAAAGAAGAGCTGCAGAATTTGCAGCAAGCCAAAGACAAGTACCAATAATTCCTGAACAGCCACAGCCTAGACCTAGACCATCCGTACCTGAACAAACACCGCCAGACGAACCCTATAATGATGATATGTTTAGAAGACCTGAAGACCGACGAACCAGGCCTACACCGCCAAATACAACAACGCCCCCACCAGCAAGACCGACTCCAACACCTGACAATGATAGTATGTTTAGAAGGCCTACAAATCCTCCACCACAGAACCCTCCACAAAGTGGTCAGAAACCTAAAGGTATACGTGGATTTTTAATGGGAAATCGTGGAAAGAAAAGCTAAATGGTCGGGGTGGCAGGACTTGAACCTGCGACCTCACGCACCCCATGCGTACGCGCTAGCCAACTGCGCTACACCCCGGAATAGTATTCAAATTTATTCATCGAAATTTCGCACCCTGGCGAATTTCCCAAAATAAATTTAAATCCAATCTGCATATTATACCCTAACAAAACATTTCAATATCAGTTAGTATTGCGATTATGACCGAAAAAATCATGGGCCACTACAGAGCCATAGATCCAAAAATTTATAGTGTAATGAAAGATCTAAACTACAAAGACTGGCTGCAAGAATCTGATACAAGATCAGAAAACTATTTTCTTTCTTTATGCTCATCAATAGTTGGACAACAATTATCGACTAAGGCCGCACGGGCAATTCGCGAAAAATTCTTGAATTTATTTTCGGATAAAAATCCCACACCTGATGCAATTCTTGCAATAGACGATCAAATAATTCGTGACGCAGGTCTATCTTGGGCCAAAATAAAATATATTAAAGACCTTTCACAAAAAGTGAAAAATAAAGAAATTCACTTGGAGAAACTGTCTGAACTTTCAGATGAAGAAGTTATTTCCGAACTAATTAAGGTTAAGGGAATAGGTCGATGGACCGCGGAAATGTTTCTGATGTTTACCCTACGCCGTGAAGACATTTTTTCGTTCGGTGATCTCGGACTAAATAAGGGATTTCAAAAGGTTTATGGAATCGAAAATCCAACGATCGATCAAATTAATGAAGTAATATTAAAATGGGCCCCATATAAATCTTACGGATCTATCGCACTCTGGCATAGCCTCGAAATTTGAAAAAGCTCAATTCGCTACTATTTTAAATGCCAAAAATAATCAAAAAAGGGAAGCCAAAGCTTCCCTTTTAAAAATCCTAATGTAATTAGACCCTTTAACGTTTTGAGTATTGAGGTCTCTTTCTTGCTTTTGTTAAGAAAGGTTTCTTTCTTTCGACTTCTCTTGAATCGCGAGTAACAAGATCATTTGATCTTAGAACTGCTTTAAAAGTTGGATCTTGAGCGATTAATGCGCGAGCGATTCCAAGTCTAACGGCTTCTAATTGTCCTTTTGGACCTCCACCGTGAACTTTAATAGTTGCGCTATATTTAGCTTGTGGATGTGAAACTCCTACTGCATGAAATGGTTTTACCCATTCTAATGTGTCATCAGCATCTGTAAAGTAATCTTTGGCTGGTTTACCGTTTATTGTGAAATCACCTTTTTCTGCGTATAACCAGACTCTGGCAACCGATCTTTTTCTGCGACCTGTACCTGAGAAAAAATTAGCTTTTTTAGATTTTTTTTCTGCTTTTTCTGCCATATTATTTATTAATTATTTTCGCTTGTAGCAACTGATTCACTATTTCCAGCTACTTGTCCTTGATGTGGATGCTCTGCCCCAACATACAAATATAAGTTAGCCAATCTGTCATTTCTTAATTTATTCTTTGGAAGCATTCCTTTTACGGCTTCATGAATAATTTTCTTTGGAGTATCTTTTCTTGTTTGAGCAACACTCTTCATCTTAAAGTTTCCGACTTGTCCAGAGTGGATAGGATACATTTTATCAAGTTCTTTGTTTCCGGTTAAAGCAACTTTTTCTACGTTTGTTACAACGATTTTATCTCCAGATACTAAATATGGAGCATAATTTGGTTTGTGCTTACCAATAAGTAATACTGCGATATCAGCAGCTAATCTACCAAGAACTTTTCCTTCTGCATCAATATGATGCCATTCTGGTTTTAATTCAATTTTTGTTGACGAATGTGTTTTCATTTTTATTTAGATTCACTTGCACTAGCAACTTCTTTAGCTTTTTTAGGAGCTTTTGCTGGTTTAGCAGCTTTAGTCTCGCTTGCACTCGCTTGGCGGGTGTTTTTAGCTTCTTCTTTTTTTGCTGGCTTTTCTAGCTTAGCTGGTTTTTCAACTAAAGATAATACAGCCATTTGAGTCATATCTCCTTTTCTTACGAAAGATCTTTGGATTCTTGTGTATCCACCTGATCTTGCACCAAGTCTAGGACCGATATCGCTCAAAAGTTTTTCTACAAGCTCTGTATCTTGTAATTTAGAGATTAATCTTCTTCTATTAGCTAATGTGTTTGTTTTAGCTATAGTTAACATCTTTTCTGCCTCAGGTCTTACAGCTTTAGCTTTTGCTAAAGTGGTTTCGATCTTTTCATGCATGAATAAACTTCTAGCTAAACCTAATACTAAGGCTTTGCGCGCTGCAGGAGTTCTATTAAATTTTGAAACTTTTGTTTGTCTATGTTTCATAATTGTTTCCTTTAGCAGGACAACTCAGGCAGAACTATTATTTAAGTCCTTCTCTTTCCAATAGAGATAAAATTTCTCTAATAGATTTTTCACCTAAATTTCTTACTCTTAATAAATCATCTTCTGATCTATCTGCTAAATCTCCAAGTGTTTTAATACCTGATTTTCTTAAAGCATTGATAGTTCTTGTTGGCAAGTGAAGTTCTTCTAAAGCAACTTCATCAGCTTGCATTTTTGGTTGACCAGCTGATGCCTGATCTGCAACTACTTCCATTTCAGTATCCTGTTCTGGAGTGTAATCCTGACCAGTTTGAACTTTATAGAAGAATTCTTTTAATACTTTTGATGCATTTCTTACAGCTTCTTCTGGATCTGCCGTTCCGTCTGTTAAAACTTCTAAAGTTAATTTATCGAAGTTTGTATCTCTTCCTACGCGAGTATCTTCTACAGATACGGTGACATTAACAATTGGTGAATAGTTAGCATCTAGTGCTATAACTCCAATTGGAGTAGTCTCGCCTTCTTCTACCGGGATATATCCATATCCGCTAGAAATAGTGATTTTAGCTTTTAGCTTATCTTTTTTAGTAGCTAAAGTTGTTATAAGCAAATCTTTGTTGATAATTTCTACGCCTGATTCAGTTTCAATATCTCCAGCTTTTACATCTCCCGGGCCTGTAACATCTAAGTCTAAAACAACATCACCTTCGATTTGTTTTTTGATTCTGATTTTCTTCATGTTTAACAACATGTGTAAAACATCGTCGTTTGCCCCGCTTATAGTGGAGAACTGATGTGAAACACCATCAAAAGATACTCTTGTTATTGCAGCACCTGGCGTTGCAGAGTATAAAGTGCGTCTTATGGCACTTCCAATTGTATGGCCAAACCCCTTGATAAGTGGAGTTATTTCAAAAACACCTTTTCGGCCATCATTTTCGATGACTTTAAAATTTACTTGGTGAATATTAAACATTTGTTTTAATCCTTTTTGCCCAGGCGAAAGTAAGAACTACTTATTCTTATCTTTAGCGTGAGTAATATTCAACTATTAGTTGCTCATTAATTTCTATATTAATGTCTTCACGAACAGGCAGTCTAGTGATAACAATACTTTTATTCGATGCATCCCAGTTTAGCCATTCTGGCATATCGTTATCTTCTTTAGGTTTTGTTTCAATTCCATCAATAGTTATCACATCATTTGGTCTAACTTGATATGAAGGAATATCAATAACGTTTCCGTTAACTTTAACTTTTTTACTTCCGACTAGCTTTCTAGCTGCAGCATTTGACGGAGCTAATCCACCTTTTGCAACAACATTATCTAATCTGGTTTCTAAAATCTGTAAAAGTACTAAACCTGTAACTCCCTGAACTTTTGCTGCATTTTCATAATATCTTCTAAATTGAGTCTCTAATACTCCATAAATTCTTTTTACTTTCTGTTTCTCTCTTAATTGTCTTCCATAGTCAGATAATCTTCTAGCTGATTTGAAGTTTTCTCCAGGAACCTGGTTTCTTCTAGAAACAGAACATTTTTCTGACATACAACGGCTTCCTTTTAAGAAAAGCTTCATGCCTTCGCGTCTACATAATTTACATTTTGGTCCTGCGTAGCGTGCCATTATACTCTTCTCCTCTTTCTTGGACGACAACCATTATGAGCAATTGGGGTTACGTCAACTATTTTATTAATTATTAGTCCGCCTGTTCTTAATGCTTTTACACATTGTGATTTTCCAGAACCAACACCTTTTATATAAGCTGTTACTTCTTTGATTCCTAATGCAACTGCTTTCTTGGCTGTGTTTTCACCAACAACAGAAGATGCATAAGGAGTAGATTTCTTTGAACCTTTAAAGTTGTTTCCACCTGCGGTTCCCCAGACTACTGTGTTACCTTCTAAATCGGTAATTGTTACAACTGTATTGTTGTATCCTGAAAATACATAAACTTTACCCATTGGCTGTACTTGCTTTACAGCTTTTGATGTTTTTGGTGTGTTTTTTTGTTTTGTTGCTACTGCTTTTTTAGTTGCCATTTATATTAAATATTATTAAAACTTTTAGGTCTTAGTTGCTGCTTTTGGATTTGCTCCACCAACTGCTTTTCTCTTACCTCTACGTGTTCTTGCATTCTTTTGAGTCTTCTGCCCACGTGATGGCAAATTCTTAGCATGTCTTGAACCTCTATAACTTTGAATATCTCTTAATCTTTTTATATTTTGGCTGATTACTCTTCGAAGCTCTCCTTCTGCCATTATTTGTGATTTTTCAATTGCGTTTCTTATTGCAGCTAATTGAGTTTCGTCTAAATCTTTTGCTCTGATATCCTCTGAAACGTTAGCTTTCTTTAATAAATCTTTTGCGATTGCTGGTCCGATACCATAAATGTAAGTAAGTGAAATTACGATTCTTTTATTTTCTGGTATGTCGATTCCTAATAATCTTGGCATTTTGATTTATCCTTGTCTTTGTTTATGCTTTGGGTTAGCACTACAAATAATATAAACTCTACCTTTTCTACGAGCTATCTTACAGTGTCTACAAATTTTAGTTACGCTTGCACGTACTTTCATATCAATAATTAATAAATTAAAAACTCATTCTAAGCTTAAAGCCTAAAATTATTTATAACGATAGGTGATGCGGCAGTTATTTGGATCGTACTCACTAAATTCGAGTTTGACCTTATCACCAGGCAAAATCCATATTCTATGCTTACGCATTTTGCCGGATAGATACCCCGTTACTTCTGTGCCATCTTCTAACTTCACGATAAATTTTCCACCTGGCAGAGCTTCTAATACAACTCCATCCTTTTCTATAAATTCCTTATTTGCCATTAAATTTGTTTACCAAGTTAGCGTTTGTGCCAAAGGCAATAAGCCACTATTGGCATGCTCCTTTGCACTGCACAATTTTAGCATAAATGCTTAATTGGTCAATATTTTTGGACCATTTTGGGTCACAACAACTGTATGTTCAAACATGCCAGAAATTGCCCCATCCGCGGTCACGATACCCCAGCCGTCTTCGGCTGTTTCAATCTTAGGATTCCCCATAGTATACATGATTTCGATAGCTAGAACCATTGATTCTCTTAATATTGGGCCCGCACCTGGAGTCCCATAACAAAGAATCTGGGGATCTTCGTGGGCGGTATGACCAACTCCGTGACCTGCAAAATCTCGTATTACAGAATATCCATTGGATTCAGCGTTTACCTGCATGGCAGCTGAAATATCTCCCGTTCTCTTACCGATCTGAGCCTGTTCGATAGCCTTAAATACAGCATTTTCGCCGGCTTTTAAAAAGTCTTCTACTTCTTTGCCCGCACCTTGGTATGCACCCCGAATGTCTTCGCGTGTAGCGTTTTCTGGCATTGCCACAACAGACCAACAGTTATCAAGGTATAAACCTCTATACTTGACTCCAATATCAACTGAAACAACATCGCCCTGTTTTAATACCTGATCACCAGGAATACCGTGTAGCCAAACATCATTTACAGAAATACATGAGTTAGCCGGATAACTATCAACTTCAGGAAACCAAGGTTCAACGCCATTTTCAACCATCATTTTTCCGATTTCTTTGTCTATATCAGCTAAAATCGCACCGGGGACACATCTTCTAAGTGCTTCATCTAGAATTTTCTTTGAAATTTTACCTCCTTCGGTAAGGATATCTAAATCCTCTTTTGATTTAATGCTTATCATTTGGTTTGATGCAGGATTCTTCTAATTTCGATGGCTTACTTAGAGCCCCTATCTTTTGAAGCAAAATAAGTTTGTAGGTCAGATTGTATATCTTCTATCGATCTTTCGCCATCAATTCTCCGTAGAACCCCCATTTTCTCATATTCTTCTAAAAGTGGCTCTGTCTCTTTATGGTAAATACTGAGGCGAGTTTTTATAGCTTCTTCTGTTTCATCTAATCGTTTTTCGGTTTCGGCTCTAATTTTTATACGAC
This sequence comes from uncultured Candidatus Saccharibacteria bacterium, assembly GCA_965230915.1. Lineage (GTDB taxonomy): Bacteria > Patescibacteriota > WWE3 > 2-01-FULL-39-13 > 2-01-FULL-39-13 > CAYHDM01. Next base: position 767,583 of record OZ246395.1, read on the forward strand.
GCATGCATTCTTCTTCAGAAACATCAAAATAAAGGACATGAATTATCAGCCAGTCTTTCATATCTAAAAATCCTAAAAAGTCTTTTAGCTGTTCAACATTCCTTGGGTAACCATCCAGGACAAATCCTTTTGTGTCTTCGCGCTCAAGAATAGGATACAAAATCTCTTCCATCAATTCATCAGGAACTAGCTCACCTTTTATCCAATAAGCACTTAGCTTCTTGCCAATTGGGTTATCAGCTTCGCTTAATCTTCTTAATAATTTTCCAGAGGAAATAAATTTGTAATCAATATGTTCGGCAAGAAGCTTTGCCTGTGTAGATTTGCCTGAACTCTGAGGTCCAAGTATTAGTACAAAGTTTTTATGTTGCATCAGTAGAATCAGTATAACAGCTTTGCCCTCATGGCATCAAAATTAAAATTTTGATGATTACATTCCTGGGAATCCCATATCTCCTAGCTGGTTTCTCATTTTCTTCGAAACCTCTTTTTGTGATTCTTTCAAAGCTTTATTAATTGCCTTCTTTATATCGTTTCTTTCTTCACCATTTTCTAAGACTGTTTCGATATTCTGGTCTCCTCGAATAACAATTTCGAATGGACCTTCTTCTACTGTCACCATTATTTTCTCCATTCTCTTTTTCATTTCGTCAGTTTGCTTTTTTAACGCGTAAAGCTCTTTCATTTGATTAAACTTTTCCATCATATATAGATCTCCTTTAAATTAAGACTTATCGTCTAAAACTATCGTACTCTTTAGTAACTACCTGAGATTCAACTTGCTTTATAGTTTGCAATATAACTGAAACTACAATCAAAAGTCCAGTTCCTCCAACCGCTAGTGTCGAAATGTTTGTAATATTTTGCACAACTGAAGGTAAAATTGCAATTAATCCTAAGAAAACTCCCCCAGCTAGTGTTAGCCTTGAAATTATAAATTTCAAATATTCTACTGTTGAACGGCCAGGTCTAATACCGGGAATAAATCCTCCACCTCGTCTAATTTCGTCCGCAATTCTTTCAGGGTTAAAAGTAATTGAGGTATATAGATATGTAAAAGCAAAAACCAATAAGAAATAGGTTAAGCTATACAAAATACTTGTAGGACTAAAGTTTATAGCCATCCATGTTCCAATATTCACGAAAGTCGGATTGCTCAAGGTTTGTAGGTATGTAGCAATTCCTGATGGCAATAAGATTAATGAGACAGCGAAAATTATTGGAATAACCCCGGCCTGATTTATGCGAACAGGGATAAAACTTGTTCCTCCCCCGACTGATTTTCCGCCACGCGTCTGTGAAGAATACTGGACTTCAATCTTTCTGTAAGCTTCGTTTGTGTATACAACACCAGCGATAACCAATGCTGCAACTGCGACAAAAACTAATATGTTGAATATTTGTGTTGAATCAATAACTGAGAAAAATGCTGCAGCACTTGATGGTATTCCAGCCATAATGCCCGCAAAAACAATTATCGATAGACCATTCCCAATTCCATATTCAGTAATAGTTTCACCAAGCCAAATTAGGAAGAATGAACCTGCACTCATAACTAAAACTATTGTTAATAGTTGGAATGGATTCAGATCTGGCAAAACATTAAGGCCTGTTAAGTTTTGCTGTTTTAGTAAAAAGTAAAACCCATATGCCTGAATTAAAGTTAGTGGAAGAGCCAAAGCCTGGGTATATTGGTTAATTTTTTGGCGTCCATATGATCCTTCTTTCATTAACTCTTCGAGTTGTGGAATAACCATTGATAATAACTGAATAATGATTGAAGCGTTAATATAAGGACCTACCCCAAGCGCAATAATTGAAAAGTTTTTTAGACCTCCTCCGGCAAAAATATTTAGTGCGCTTAATAAGCCACTAGAATCAAACATCAACCTAAGTGCGGTTGGATCTACGCCTGGTACAGGAATATGCGCTAGAAATCTGTATAAAGCTAAAATTGCTGCTGTGAATAAAATTTTATTTCTTAAATCGGGGATCCGAAGTGCTTTTGTTAAATAATCTGCCGTAGCCATTTATTGAGATTATACCTTATTCGGCTTTTCCGCCAGCGGATTCTATTTTTGATTTAGCTCGTTCTGAGTATGCAAATCCTTTGAGTTCTAAAGCTTTCTCAATTTTTCCTTGTGATAATACTTTTACGAAATCAAATTTTCCTTTTGCAAAGCTTCTTTCTAAAACCATTTCAGGAGTAACAGTCTTTCCATCAAAATCCATTGCTGACAATTCATCTAAATTTACTTCATAAACAACGTTAGCATTATGATTTGTGAATCCGCCAATATATGGCATTCTCTTTGTAAGAGGTGTTTGGCCTCCTTCAAACCATGGAGCTGGCTGTCCACCTGTTCTGGCTTTTTGACCTTTTCCACCTTTTCCAGATGTATGGCCACCTTTGCCTGATCCGTGTCCTCTTCCAACTCTCTTTGCTTGTCTTTTTGCTTCTTTAGTTTTTGGTAAATTTGATAAATACTTCATTTTTGTTCTCCAAACTATTTAGCAGGTCTTTCTACTGATCTTAGTGATTCGAGGGCTTTCATAATTGTATATGCATTTGAAATAGCATTATTTGTTCCAATAATTTTTACTGAAATATTTTTTACTCCAGCTAAATCTAAAATCTGGCGCATACTTCCACCGGCCATAATACCTGCACCCAGTGGAGCTGGTTTTAAGAACAAGATAGAAGCACCATTTTTGATATAAACTTCGTGTGGAATGCTTCCTTCTTCTGTTAAAGGAATTTTTACCATTGTTCTTCTAGCTTTATCTTTTGATTTTTGAATAGCGGCTGACATTTCTTTTGATTTTGCCAAACCTATTCCAATCATTCCGTTTCTGTCACCAGCGCATGAAAGAACAGAATAATGCATATTTGCACCTCCAATTCTTTTTGTGGCAACTCTTCGTGGTTTTAAAACTGCTTCTTCAATAGGTGATCCGCCATCTTCTCGAGGTTTATTTTGGTCACGTCTTTCAAATTTTGGTTTTGATTCTCTTCTTAACATAATTTTGTAATCAAAATTAGTAGCGAATTATTTAATTCGCGTCTAATTTTTTTAGATTATAATTCCAGCTTCTCTGATTCCATCAGCTAAACTTTTAACTCTACCATGATATCTATATGAACCTCTGTCGTAAATGCATTTCTCTACTTTCAATTCTTTTAGCTTTTTACCAATTTCTAATCCGATATTCTTTGCCTGATCAACTTTTGGCCCCTTAGCGTCTTTTGTATTTGCGCTAACTAGGGTTTTTCCAGCCATGTCATCAATAGCTTGAACATAAATAAATCTGTTTGATCTATATACACTCAATCTTGGTCTATCAGCAGTTCCGCTTAATTTGGAACTTACTCTTAGTTTTCTTCGGTTTTTAGATGTTTTATGTACCTTTATCATAATTTTTTATATTTTATGCTTTAGCAGCTTTACCTTGTTTTCTTCTAACGATTTCACCTTTGTATCTAATTCCTTTACCTTTGTATGGTTCTGGTCTTCTGATATCTCTTATGTTTGAAGCAACTTGTCCTACTAATTGGCGGTCGACTCCTGTAACTTTAATTTCAGTATTTGTTGGAACTTCAAAAGTTATTCCTTCTGGAGCTTTAACAATAACTGGGTGTGAATATCCAATAGCAATTTTTAAATCGTTTCCTTGTTTTTCTACACGATATCCAACTCCAATTAGTTCTAATTCTTTTGTAAAACCTTGGTTTACTCCATTTACTGCATTATTGATCATCGCGCGAGCTAGACCCCAATATGCTCTACCGTTTTCAAAAAGTTCGTCTTTTAATGTTAAAAGCAATTTCCCATCTTCTACTTTTGCATCAACGACTTTATGCACTTCGATGTTCAAGTTTCCTTTTGGTCCTTTAACACCAACTCTTTTATCATTAATGTTTATTTCGACGCCTTGTGGAATTGTGATTGGTGCTTTTCCTATTTTACTCATAGTATTTAATAAACCTCGCAGAGAACTTCTCCGCCTAATTTTTGTCTTCTTGCATCGTCGCTAGACATAATTCCGCGAGATGTAGAAATCACTGTGATTCCTAATCCACCTAATACTTTCTTAATATCTTTTGATTTTGAATAGTTTCTTAAACCTGGTTTTGAAACTCTAGTTATTGATTGGATAGCAGGAGTTCCGCTTTCAGTATATTTAAGATCTATATGCAAACCCTTATATGCCTTTCCTTCATATTTGAATGACTTTACGCCACCTAAGAAACCTTTTGCTTCTAATACTTTAGCAATTTGTTCATTTTGCTTTGTATATGGAAGTTCAAGGCTATCCTTATTTCGCATTTGTGCGTTTCGGATTCTTGTTAACATGTCGGATATTGTGTCATTCATCATAATTTATATTTTTAGATTACCAGCTAGCCTTTGTAACCCCTGGCAAAACTCCTTGGTGAGCAAGTTCTCTTAAACAAACACGACAGAGCTTGAATTGGCGGATATATCCTCTTGGACGCCCGCATTTCTCACATCTGTGATACTCTCTTACTTTAAATCTCTTTGGTTTTTTCCATCTTTCGACTAATCCTACTCTAGACATTTTATTTACCCTCTCTAAATGGCATTCCTAATGCCTTTAACAATTTATGACCATCAGCGTCTTGATTAGCTGAGGTGCTTACTGTGACCTGCAACGATTTAGCAAAACCCATTTTATTAGGATCGATTTCTGGGAACACGATGTGTTCTCTTAATCCTAAGTTATAGTTTCCTGTACCATCAAATGATCTTGGGCTGACTCCTCTGAAGTCTTTCACACGAGGTAGCACTATTTTAACCAATTTTTCATAAAAATCCCACATCTTTTTGCCTCGTAAGGTTACGGTTAATCCAACCATTTGACCTTTTCTAAGCTTAAAGTTTGAGATAGAAGTATTCGCATTTCTACCGCTTGGTTTTTGACCTGAAATAACAGTCATATCATTGATAGCTTCCTGAACAAAAGATTTGTTATCTCTATTTTTACCAATACCCATATTAATTGTGATTTTCTTCATTGCAGGAACAGCTGCAGAAGAGGTTAATCCCAATTCTTTTTGTAATTCTGCTTTTATGTTTTTTTCGTATTGCTCTTTAAGTGTCATAATTTTTACTTAGTTTTACCTTTAGCCTTAACTACTTCGCCTGATTTCTTAGCTACTCTATGTTTTTTACCGTCTACTAATTTGAATCCAACTCTAGTTGCTTTGTCTCCATCGATTAACATAACATTTGAAACGTTGATTGGCTTTTCCAACTTAACAATTCCGCCTTCTCTTTCTCTAGTTGCTTTAATATGACGAGTGGTCATATTTACGCCTTCTACAGTTACAGTTCCATATTTAATATTAACTCTAGCAACAACGCCTTCTTTTCCTTTGTCTTTTCCTGCTATTACTTTTACTTTATCCCCTGTTCGAATTTTCATGATTACCAGACCTCCGCTGCTAACGAAACTATTTTTGTGAAACCAGCATCTCTTAATTCACGTGCTACTGGTCCGAAAATACGGGTTGCACGTGGAGCTTTAGCTTTATCAATTATTACTCCTGCGTTGTCATCAAATCTAATATAGCTGCCATCTTTTCTTCTGGACTCTTTCTTAGTTCTAACGATAACGACTTTTACTACTTCATGATCATTTACATTTGTTCCGATTCCAGTTGTCCCTCTTACTGAGCAAGTAATAACATCACCAACCGTTGCAAAACGAACTTTTGAGTATCCAGGAATCCCAATAACGTTTAATTCTTTAGCTCCTGAGTTATCTGCACTTTTAATGATTGATCCTGCTTGTATCATTACTTATTCTCCTTAGGCTTCTTATCACCATTAACAATTTTCCAGGATTTAGTTTTACTAACCTTTGCAATTTCCTGAATGGTTACAAAATCTCCTTCCTTAATATCTTTGCCTTCATACTGAGCTTTTAGCTTCTTGTGAAGTTTGAATCTACGTCCATATACTGGGTGAACTTTTGAATATTCGACCTGTACTACGACTGTTTTATCCATTTTTGTAGACACGACTGTGCCTTTCATTATTCGACTAGCCATTGAGTATCTCCTTTTCTTTTAAAACTGTTTTGATTCTAGCAATATCTTTTTTGATTTTGTTGAATACGCTAGTATCTTTTGATTTGCCGACAGTATACATTATTTTCTTCTCCATTAACTCATTATTCTTAGTTTTTAGATTTTCGGTTAGCTTTGTTGTATCTAATTTTCTTAAATCAGCAATTTTTTCCATATAATTATTCCTCAGAAATAAACTTAGTCTTAAATGGCAACTTTGTAGCCGCTAATCTGAAAGCTTCGCGAGCTGTTGCTTCATCTAATCCTGACAATTCAAATAACATTTTTCCTGGTTTAATAACTGCAACATAGTGATCTACAGCTCCCTTTCCTTTACCCATACGAACAGCAAGTGGCTTTTGAGTTACTGGCTTAGATGGGAAAATTCTAATCCACATCTTTCCGCCTCTTTTTGTTGCACCTGTGATAGCTTTTCTAGCTGATTCGATCTGTCTTGAAGAAACAAATCCTCTATCTAGAGCTTTTAATCCAAATTCTCCGAAGGATAATTCAGCTCCTCGCTGGCTTATTCCACGGTTTTTGCCTTTCATCATTTTTCTAAATTTGGTTCGTTTTGGTAGCATCATAATTTGTTTCTCCCTTATTACTTGGTTTCAACTTCACCTTTATATACCCATACTTTGATTCCAATAGTTCCGCCTCTTGTGTAAGAGACAGCTTTTGCGAAATCGATATTAGCTCTTAAAGTTTGAGTTGGAACTGCGCCTTTAGTAACCATATCAGTCATAGCAATGCTATTTGGACCATTAACTGTACCGTTTATTTCTATTTTGATTCCTTTTGCACCAGCATTCATAGCTTTTTCTGCAGCCATGTTAATTGCGCGCTTTGCACTAATACGTCTTTCAATTTGCATAGCAATTGCTTCTGCGACAATAGGTGCGCTAGCTTCTGCATTTTTTACTTCTTCGATCTGTAGATCGATATCATTCTTTGTTAATTTTGATATCTTTGATCTGATTTCTGCTAAACCAGCACCTTTTCGTCCGATAACAACTCCTGGTCTTGAAACTCTTATAACGATTTTCACAGCTTTAATTGATCTTTCGATTAAAATTGCTTCAACTCCGGCACTTCTTAATGACTTTGTTAAATATTTTCTTATGTTGTAATCCTCTAACAAGAAATTAGCGTATCTGTCGCCTTCGGCATACCAAGTTGATTTCCAATCTTGTGTTATACCTACTCTTAATCCTGTTGGGTTAATTTTTCGACTCATTATTTAGTCTCCTTTTTTGCTTGTTCTCGCTTGGCGAGTGACTTTTCCTGTTTTGCAGGTACTTCTACTGTCTTGGCCACTTTTTGTTCGCCCTTTGACCCCAAAATAACTGTAATATGTGTTGTTCTTTTCCAAATTGGCTTAAATCTGCCTTGCGCGGCAAATCTTCCACCTTTTCTAACTGGTCCTGGACCAATTTTTACATCTGCTACGTATAAAGAATCTTTTTCATATCCAAAATTGTGTGTTCCATTTGCAATTGCTGTATCAACGACGCCTCTGATAATACCAGAAGCTTTTTTATCATTAAAATCTAAGAATCTGATAGCATCAGCAATTTTCATTCCGCGAATAGCGTTAGCAACAAGCACTACTTTTCTAGGGGCAACTCTTGCCATTACATATTTGCTCTTTATTAATTTGTTGGTTTCAGTCTTATTTTCAGCCATTTTAATTATTTAGGTGGCATCTTACCGCCTGATGGAGCAGCTGCAACTTTCTTCTTTGCATGTGCTCTAAATGTTCTAGTTGGAGCAAATTCCCCTAATTTGTGACCTACCATTGATTCGGTAACAAATACTGGAACATGCTTTTTACCATTGTGTACATCAAAATTTATTCCAACCATGTCTGGAGTTATAGTTGAGGTTCTCGACCATGTCTTGATCGAGGCTCTACCCCCAGAAGCTTTCGCTTTAGCTATTTTTTCTAATAATTTTTCATCTACGTATGGTCCTTTCTTTAGTGATCTAGACATATTTTAATTATTGCGCTTTTTTGGATCTTCTATCTTGAACTATATACTTATTAGTGTGTTTTCTACTTCTAGTCTTCTTTCCTTTTGATAAATTACCCCATTTGTCGACCGGTTGTCTTCCAAGACGTCTCTTATATGATCCTGCTAATGGATGTCCGTATGAACGGGTTTTAGCTCTAACTTTTGGTCTTCTTCCCTTATGATATGATCTTCCAGCCTTTCCTAATTTTATAAGCTTCCATTCTTCGTTACTGAGCTGTCCTATTGTAGCAAAACATTGGGCTAAAAATCTTCTTACTTCTCCGCTAGACATCTTTACATTTACATAATCGCCTTCTTTAGCAGTTATAAAAGCTGCTCCTCCTGCAGTTCTAACAAATTTAGCTCCTGCACCTGGGTATAACTCTATGTTATGGATAGCAACTCCTAATGGGATATTTGCGAGCCTCATAGTGTTAGCTGGACGGATATCTGTTTTTTCACTGGAAACGACCTTATCGCCTATTTTAAGGCCTTGTGGGGCTAAAATATAACGATATTCTCCATCTGCATAAAGTACTAATGCAATGCTTGTAGTTCTGTTAGGATCGTATTCAATAGCAACAACGGTTGCTGGAACATCTAGTTTTTCTCTCTTAAAGTCGATTTCTCTGTATAATTTTTTAGCTCCAACTCTACGATTGTAGATAGTTGTTCTTCCAGCTGAACGTCCCACTGCACCTCTTTCTTTTCGGTTTTTTAGTGCTTTTCTAGCTGATTTCGAAACACCTTTCTTTTCACCAAGATTTTCGTTTTTTAAGTATGTTTGTCCTCTTCTTGCTGGACTTGTTGGTTTTACTCTTTTTATCATAATTCTAATTTTTGCTAAAAATTACTAGCGAAATTTTAATAAATTTCGCGTCTTATTTATCGCCTCCGTCGTAAAGATTTAATTTATCTCCCTTTTTAAGTTCAACGATAGCTTTTTTAACAGATGGACGGCTATATTTTCTTCTTGCGCCGGTCCAACTTCTCTTTGTCTTTTCGCGACTTCTTAAAACATTAACTTCGATTACAGTAACTCCATATAGTTTTTCGACAGCTTCTTTAATTTGTCCTTTTGAGGCATCTTTTCCGACTATAAAGCTGTATTTGTTTTCAGCTTCATGAATTCTTGATGCTTTTTCGGTTAATATACTTGATTTTAATATTCCTCTTGAGTCCATGATTATTCTCCTTTAAAGAACTTACCAGTAAACAATTCAAATGATTTTTTATCCATGACAATGCTGTCTGCCTCTAAAATTTCAAAGGCACTTACTTCATCTATGCTTGTAACTCTTACTGTAGGTATATTTCTGAATGATTTGTAAACTTCAGGGGTATTTGATTGTAAAACCAATACTTTTCCTTCTGTCTTTAATGAATTCAATAGTGATGAAGCTTTCTTTGTTGAATGTTTTAATTCATCTGAAACATTAAAAACTTTAGCTTTATCATTATTCAATTTTTCTACAAATGCTAGTTGAATAGCCTGTCTCTTTAATCTTTTAAGAGCTTTGATTGACCAACTCTTTGGGTTTGGTCCATGAGTGACTCCGCCGCCAACCCATAATGGTGATCTTGAAGATCCAGCTCTTGCACGACCTGTACCTTTTTGTTTCCAAGGTTTTTTACCTCCACCACTTACTTCTGATTTGTCTTTTGTTTTTACAGTTCCTTGTCTTTGATTTGTCTGGAAAATTCTTACATATTGAACTAATACATTTTTGTCTAGTTCAGTAACAGCTTTATCAAAGCTAAAATCAATGTTTTCTGAAGTTTTTCCTGATATATCAAATACGTCTAATTTCATGATTATTTAACAGGCAAATAAACAGTTACTTTTGAATTCAAACTTCCCGGAACTCCACCTTTTACCATAACTACATTTGAATTTGTATCTACACCTAAAAATTTTGTAACAACAGCAATTTTGTCATTTCCCATTCTTCCTGGCATTTTTCTTCCTGGCATAACACGACCGTCTCCCTGAGCTCCAACTGATCCTGTTGATCTATGTTTATCTTTTGTACCATGAGTAGCTGGTCCGCCTGAAAAGTTATATCTCTTCATTACACCTTGAAATCCTTTACCCTTTGAGCTTCCTTCTACTTTAATAACAGTTTTTGAATCAAATCCTTCAAACAATTTAAGATCTTCTGCATTTTCTAATTTAAGGCTAGTAAATGGAACCAAATACGAGTTCTCGTCGAACAATTGGGACATTGAACCCTTTATGGTCTTAACTCTTGTGTATTTATTTGTATCTTTTGTATTTAATGGTTTTCTCATAATTTTGATCTTTCAAAATTAGTAGCGACTTCTCGCGTCTTTTGGTACACGAACACTAGTCAATAAAATAGAGCTTTCGCCCTTACCTTTTATGGCCATTTATTCTTAGTTAACTTTGAGCACTGGTTTTAGCTTTTTATAGTTATTCCAGCACTTGTAGGCAGTTTTAAATTTGAGAGCTCAGCTATTGTGTTAGCCGTCGGCTCCAATATATCGATTATTCTCTGGTGCGTTCTTCTTTCAAACTGTTCAAAGGATCTCTTGTCATTGTTAGCAGCACGCTGAAAGCTGAAAATTTCTACCTTTGTTGGTAATGGAACTGGTCCAGAAATTTTAGCTCCGGTTCTGATAGCAACATCAACAATCCTCTGAGCACTTTGATCAATAGTTCCAATATCATATGATTTTATTTTTACCCTTATTCTGTTTGTTGCGTTTGATTTGGTTTTCTTTTCCATAATGTACTCTTACAAAAGATAAGGGGAGGCCTATTACGGTCTCCCCTTGATCTTACTTAAGTTAATTACTTAACAATTTTAGTAACAACTCCGGCTCCTACAGTCTTGCTTCCTTCACGGATAGCAAACTTAAGACCTTCCTCAACAGCGACTGGAGTTATAAGTTCAACAGTCATTGTTGTGTTATCACCTGGCATAATCATTTCTACACCTTCTGGAAGTGTAACATCTCCGGTAACGTCTGTAGTTCTAATATAGAACTGTGGTCTGTAACCGCTAAAGAATGGTGTGTGTCTTCCACCTTCTTCTTTAGATAAAACGTAAACTTCAGCTTCAAATTTAGTATGAGGAGTGATGCTACCTGTAGCAGCAATAACTTGTCCTCTTTCGATGTCAGTTCTTTCAACACCTCTTAAAAGGATACCAACGTTGTCGCCAGCTAAACCTTCGCTTAGTTGTTTATTGAACATTTCGACTCCGGTAACGACTGATTTCTTTGTGTCACGAAGACCAACGATTTCAATTTCTTCGTTAACGTTTACTCTTCCTCTTTCGATACGACCTGTTGCAACAGTTCCTCTACCTTTGATAGAGAAAACGTCTTCAACTGGCATCAAGAATGGTTTGTCTAATTCACGGACTGGTGTAGGAATCCAGTTATCAACTGCATCCATAAGTTCATCGATTTTTTGACCCCATTTTTCATCACCTTCGAGTGATTTGAGCGCTGAACCAACAATCATTGGTGTATCAGCTTCGTAGTCATTTTTGACAAGAAGATCTTTTAATTCTTCTTTAACAAGTTCGATAAGGTCTCCACCGTCTTCACCAACCATGTCAGCTTTATTTAAGAAAATAACAAGTTTTGGAACTCCAACCTGCCTAGCCAAAAGAATATGTTCTCTGGTTTGTGGCATTGGTCCATCTGCTGCAGAAACAACAAGAATAGCGCCATCCATTTGAGCTGCACCAGTGATCATGTTTTTGATGTAGTCAGCATGTCCAGGAGCGTCGATATGAGCATAGTGTCTCTTTTCTGTTGAATATTCAACGTGAGAAACATTAATAGTGATACCTCTTGCTCTTTCTTCTGGAGCTTTATCGATTTGATCGAAAGCTTTGAAATCAGCTAAACCTTTGTCAGCAAGTCTCTTTGTGATAGCTGCTGTAAGGGTGGTTTTTCCATGGTCAACGTGGCCAATAGTTCCGACGTTTACATGTGGTTTACTTCTATCTAAAGTAGCCATTTTTATTTAAATAAGGGAGGGACTACAAAAATCACCTATACTAAGTAATTTTTATACACCCATAAAACTAAATAAGCTTTATATAACACCTAAAGTTAGAGCTGCACTGAGTCTAGGGGGACTAACAGCACAGTTAACAGACACAATTCTAGCATATAAGGCTAAATATTCAATATATTTGGCCCTTTTTACTTTTATCTACCTCTTTTGCTCTTAACCTTCTCTGCAATATTCGAAGGGACTTCTTCGTAGTGGCTTGGAACAAGGCTTGGAGGAGCAGCTCTTCCCTGCGTCAAACTTCGTAAAACAGTTACATATCCGAACATTTCTGATAGAGGAACAAGTGCTTTTATGACTTGAGCCCCGATTTTCTGCTCTGTACCTTGAATAATAGCTCTTCTTGATGATAAATCTCCGATAACATCCCCAATAAATTCATCAGGAACCACAACTTCAGCTGCCATAATTGGCTCTAATAGAACTGGCCCAGCTTTTTTGGCACCTTCTTGCAATGCGGTTGAAGCAGCAATATGGAATGCTAATTCTGAAGAGTCGACGTCATGATAAGAACCGTCAAATAGAGCAACTTTAAGGTCGACCATTGGGTATCCCCATTCGACACCTTTTCCGATAGCTTCTTTTAGTCCTTTTTCAACTGGAGCAATAAATTCTTTTGGAATAGCACCCCCGATAATCTCGTTTACGAATTCGTAACCTGTACCTCTTGGCTGTGGTTCTAGTCTTAACCAAACATGACCATACTGACCTTTACCTCCGGACTGTCTAATGTATTTGCCTTCGACTTCTGTAGCTTTTCTAATGGTTTCTCTAAAAGCAACTTGAGGAGCTCCAACGTTAACATCAACTCCCATGTCGCGCTTTAAAATGTCGACTTTAATTTCTAATTGGAATTCTCCAACCCCAGAGATCAAAGTTTGACCAGATTCTGGATCTGACCCAATATGGAAGGTTGGATCTTCATCGGCAAGTTTCTTTAGTGCCATACCCATTTTTTCCTGGTCAGATTTTGTCTTTGGTTCAACCGCCATAGAAATAACTGGCTCAGCAAATGTAATTGTTTCTAATTGAATCGGATCATCCTGATTTGATAAGGTGTCTCCGGTTGTGGTTTCTTTCAGACCAACAGCGGCCGCAATTTCTCCTGCCTTTACTGTTTTGACTTCTTCGCGATCATTAGCATGCATCAAAACTATACGTCCTAATCTTTCTTTTGTATCTTTAGTTGAGTTATAGATATATGAACCTGATTCGATTGTTCCAGAGTAAACTCTGAAGTAAACTAAACGGCCAACATATGGGTCAGTAACAACTTTGAAGGCTAAAGCAGCGAAAGGTTCTTTTTCATCTGGTTTACAGGTAACTGTTTCTCCAGTTTTAACTTTAACTCCTTCTGCTGGAACAACCTCTAATGGTGAAGGTAAATACTGAACAGCTGAATCTAAAATTAACTGAACCGCAATACCTCTAAAATCTCCTCCAACTACTGGATAGAAATCGTATTCTAAGTGAATGGTGCTTTTTCTGACGACTGATTTGATTTCGTCTACTGTAAGTTCTTCTCCATTTAGATATTTTTCCAGTAAAGATTCGTCTGATTCGACAGCTTTTTCGATCATTTCTGTTCTATATTTTTTGACCTGCTCCATCATGTCTGCTGGAACTTCGCCGACCTTCATTTCTTTATCGGTATAGTCATTGTATTGGTATGCCTTCATTTCGATAAGATCGACCCATCCGTTAATTTCTTTTTCGAAACCAATTGGAAGAACGATTGGATATGCATTCTTGGTCAATCTATTTTTGATAGAAGCTAGAGTTTTATAGAAATCTCCACCCGTTTGATTAATTTTGTTAATCGCAAACATACGAGGAACATGATATTTGTCGGCTTGTCTCCAAACAGTTTCTGTTTGAGCTTCAACTCCCATTTTTCCGTCTAAAACAACACAAGCTCCATCAAGAACTCTTAGTGAACGCTCAACTTCAACAGTGAAATCTACGTGTCCAGGTGTGTCGATAATGTTAATACGGTGGTCTTTCCAGAATGATGTGACAGCGGCAGAAACAATGGTAACTCCGCGTTCTCTTTCTTGAACCATCCAGTCCGTAACAGTATCGCCGTCGTGAACAACTCCGATTTTATGTTTTAAACCTGTTTGGTAAAGAATAGCTTCTGTTGTAGTGGTTTTACCGGCATCGATATGCGCGATAATTCCTATATTTCTAATTTTATCTATTGGGATATTTTGTGCTTTATTTGCAACGTGAATGTCTGCCATAACTGCAATATTTAAACATATTTAAACTTTTGGCGCAATGAGAACAATAAAACAATTCCCCTTAATGGCTAGATTTCTGCCACTAAGGGGAGCACACATTAGCCACCTGGGCTAGCTTGGGCTGCAAAAACGCGATCCCTATAATTCGCTAACGCCTTTCCGAATTGAACAAGTAGCTCCAGGCCTTCGTCATTTAGAATGCCTGCGACACCGATGTGACGCTCGCATTCCTGGCCGTCATGACTTACCCTTGGCAAAAGTATCGCCATATTCTGACCGTGGCCGTAGAAGTAAATAAATAACCATTCATAGGCATCGGACGTTATCTTCCTGGCTTTACGCACTGTGGCGTCCACATTTCCTGCCAGTTGGTATAACAAGTCTTCAGTCCAACCTACACCTTGGTAGGCGAGTTGGATTCCGTCAACTTCAGGGGGATACATTACATCCCAGTTCCCATAGCGCAACCCTTCTATTTTAGGACTTGCCACTTTATCTTTCCTTTCTGAATCGAATATAGAGATAGATCTTTGGCGGGCTAATTATAATATAAATTAAGTATTATTCGAATTATCTAGATAATCTTTCTGATAAAATCCCCGACCTAACCATTTATGGCGCTCGGTAAATTCTTCTCCCGTAAAAAGGTTTCTTTCTATATGTTTAGTAGCTTGATTCATTTCGGCACTATTAGCATCAACAAAGCTCAAAATTAGCGCTTCCAGTGTTTGTGGCTGAATCGGGCTTCCATATTCTAGCTTGCCCTGATGGCTTAGAATTAAATGGTATAACTTATTCCTTAATTCTGTTGGGAAATCAGGCATTTTTTCGATTATTCGATCAATCATCAAAAGCCCTTGTCCAATGTGAGCAACTAACTTGCCCGAAGTACTTCTTGCTAAAGTAGCACCAACTATTTCGAGCTCTTCGATTTTACCTATATCGTGAAAAATTGTTCCGGTAAAAAGAAGATCCCAGTCCAGCTGAGGATATAGCTTCACATACGCTTTGCCTAAAATATACATTTCCCATGTATGTTCTAGTAAGCCTCCGATATATGCATGATGGACCATTTCTGCCGCAGGGTAGTTATAAAATAAATCTTTATTGGTTTGATTATTCCAAAAAGTCTCGAGCAGTGATTTAAGGTGTGGATTTTTAATGCTTTTTATTTCGTCCATTAAATCTTGCATCATTTCTGATCTATCGCGGCTTGTTACTGGTAAAAATTCTTCCGGAGCAATATCGTTACAAATTTGCATCTCATTAATAATTAATTGGAATTTTCCCATATATTCTTTTACAGTTCCTGATACATATACTATTTGGCCAACTTTAGAATTCTGGTCACAAAGTGCAAAATCTTCTGGAAAAATTCTTGCACGGATTTCACCTGTTTTATCACTAAGCAGTACATTGTAATAAGGTTTGTTTTGTTGGCTATTTTTTAATTCGAATTCTCTAAGCGCGAATGGGTTTTTTGAAAGTTTTTGTTCAAGTTTTAAATCTGAAATTTGCATATTGATATCTTAACACTAAAAAATATGTAGAAATAGAATAATCAGCGCATATGGTGAAACTGCAAGCTTTTTTGAGCTTACACACCATATGCGCTGCCTGGGGACAAACACAAAGGATCTACGTTGCCAGAGCAAGCAGCTTGTCTAGATGCGGCTGTGATCCATTGGTAACTGTTGCAGGCTGACTGCTTTCAGCCGAAGGCTGCGGTACAAAATATACAGGGCTATGCCTGAATGTGCCATTGCCGATACCAAGCTGTAATTGCACAGCACTGGGTGGTGTTGTTTGAGCCGACGGTGCGGCTTCAATAAACAAACCTGACATGATAATACCTCTTTCTTTGTGAAATTCTATTCGATCCAGCAATCTTCTCTTTGAGTATATGAAACGAATCGATATCTGACAATCAACAAATAGTGTCTAAATACTCCTCATCTTTAAGCGACATAAAATTTGCGTCGCCAACGATTACATGGTCAATAATTGGAATTCCAATTACCTTTGAAATGCTTATTAATTTTTCTGTAACTATTAAATCTTCTTTACTCGGATTTGAATCTCCGGATGGATGGTTATGCGCCAAAATAATAAACGAAGCTCGACGATTTATTGCCGCTTTAAAAACTTCTCGCGGATGAACTAAAGATTGGTTTACTGTGCCAATCGAAATGTTGTCCATGGCAATTAAGTGATACCTAGCATCGAGTGTAATAATTAAAAAATGTTCGGTCTGCTTATCTTCGAGATATGGGCGAATTAAATCGTAAATTTTTTTAGAACTGGTATATTCTTCTGATCTTAAAATCGGCGCTCCAGATAATCGACGGGCTAACTCTACACAGGCCATAAGTTCACAAGCTTTTGCCATACCAATACCTTTTAGCGATAAAATTTCACCAATGGATAGCCGCTTTAGAGCGAAAATATCTCCAATATTTGAAAGAATATTTTGAGACATCATGTTAACTGGCGCACCTTTATAACCTTTATTTAGAATAAGTGAAAGTAACTCGGAATTGGTTAATGCAGCCGAGCCCAAAGAAAGCATTCTTTCTCTGGGTCGCTCGTCTTTAGGTAGGTTTTTTAATTTAACCTTTTTTTGCTGCATAAGAAAAGACTACACAGCTAGAATTAAAAAAAATTTAATACGGAATTAAAAAAAGGTTAATAAAAACTAAAAAACCCGGGGCTGTGCCCGGGTTTATAGCGAAGTGATTACCACTTAAAGTGAGAGAAAGCCTTATTGGCCTCTGCCATTCTAATGGTATCTAGTTTCTTTTTGATTGCAGAGCCTTCGTTATTGTAAGCATTTTTAATTTCAGTTACTAAACGATCTGCAAATGGTCTTCCTTTCGATGCTCTTGCAGCGTCGATTAACCATCTCATTGCTAAAGTTTCAGCTCTATCATGTCTGACTGGAACTGGAATCTGGTAGTTTGCTCCACCGACTCTACGACTTCTAACTTCCAGTTCTGGCATCAAGTTCTTGATAGCTTCTTCGAAAAATCTTCGAGATTCTTTAGGATCATCGTTTCCAACTTTATCTAATGATTCGTAAACGATTTTGCGAGCAATAGATTTCTTTCCATCGTACATAACCATGCTAATAAGCTTGCTTACTACTCTAGACTTAAATTTTGCGTCAGGTTCTTTTGGTTGTTTATTAATTGGTTTACCTCTTGCCATTTTTTATTATGCTTTTGGAGCAGATGGTTTCTTTGTTCCATACAATGAGCGGCCATTTGATCTGCCGTTGACTCCTTGTAGGTCGAAAGTTCCACGAACTATTGTATAACGTACTCCAGGAAGATCTTTAACTCTTCCTCCTCTTACTAAAACAACAGAGTGTTCTTGTAAGTTATGGCCTTCGCCAGGAATATAAGCAGTTACTTCTCTGTTATTTGAAAGTCTGACTCTAGCGATCTTTCGAAGTGCTGAGTTAGGCTTCTTTGGAGAAGTGGTTCTAACGCTCAAGCAAACTCCTCTTTTGAAAGGAGAATTTGTCTCGACGTATCTTCTCTTTTTAGAGTTATACATCACGGACAATGCTGGGGTCGAAGCCTTGCTTTTTAATCTTTTTCTTCCTTTTCTTACTAATTGGTTTACTGTTGGCATCTTATTCTTCTCCCTCACTAATTCTTGCGTCTTCTCCTACTGGGATTCGACGACCAATTATGACATTTTCTTTCAAACCAATCAACTCGTCTACACTTCCAGATATTGCACTGTCAGTAAGAACGCTAGCTGTTTCTTCGAATGAAGCAGCATCTAACCAGCTTTCAGACATTCTTGAAACCTTAGAAATACCAAGAAGTACTGGTTTTGCTTCGGCTTTTTGGCCTCCAAGCTCAGTAGCATGCATGTTTTCTTTCTCAATCTTATAGGTTGTTACGATATCTCCTGGTAGTAAGTTAGTGTCTCCAGCTGTCTTAACTTTGACTCTGTTAAACATTTGGCGGACGATAACTTCGATGTGTTTGTCATCGATAGATACTCCTTGTGATCCATAAACTGCCTGAACTTCATCTACGATGTAAAGCTGTGTTTCACGAGCTCCACGTGTCTTGTAGATATCTTGTAAGTTTAACGAACCTTCTGTTAATCTGGTTCCTTCAGATACTAGATCCCCTGATTGAACTACTAATTCTACGGTTGGATCCAATTTAATGATTTGATCTTCGATATCTTTATCATCTGACTCGATTACAAGTTTGATATGATCTTCCTCTTCGTCGATAATAACTTTTCCGGTTACCATTGCGATCACACCTTCGCTCTTAGGCTTACGTACTTCGAATAATTCTTCGATACGAGGCAAACCTTGAGTAATGTTTTGAGCAGCAATACCTCCAGAGTGGAAGGTCTTCATTGTAAGCTGTGTTCCAGGTTCTCCAATTGATTGAGCTGCAACAATACCTACTGCTGATCCAACTTTTACTGACTGGTCAGTAGAAAGATCGGTTCCATAACATTTTGCACAAGTTCCATATTTAGTCTTGCAAGCAAGTACCGATCTAATTTTGACGTGATCTAAAGTAGATTCGTTTACAGCTTTTGCAACTTCTGCGCTAATTATTTCCCCTTTCTTTGTTAAAGTTTCACCGTTTACCACAACGTCTTCCATTGCGTATCTTCCGGTTAATCTCTTGTACCATGGATTCAATAAAGTATCCTGACCTCTTGAGATTATTCTTCCTTCTTTAGTTCCACAGTCTTCCTGACGAACCATTACATCTTGAGAAACGTTTACAAGACGGCGGGTTAGATAACCTGCATCAGCAGTTCCAAGACCTTTGTCCATGTATGTTCTACGAACGGCTCTTCCAGTTAAGAAGTAGTCGAAGCTAGACATACCGTTTGCATAGTTTCCAAGAATCGGAAGGTCTAAGATTTTTCCGAATGGGTCAGCAACTAATCCTTTAACCGCTGAAATCTGTCTCATTGATGTTGCAGAAGCTTTACCAGCTCCGGCGGTGATAATGATATTTGCTGGGTTTTCAGCAGTCATATATCCCAAAATATTTGAGTCAAATTTTTCGATCGCAGATTCCCATGTTCTTCTTGTAAGCTTGCTCATTTCTGATTTAGTTATAAGACCCATGTTGTAGTTCTGCTCAATTTGATTCATTTCGTCAAATCCTGCCTGTAGCACAGCTTCCAAATCAACTGGTTTTACACAGTCGAAAATAGAGATCGAGATACCTGATGTTGTTGAATACTTGAATCCCAAGTATTTCAAACTGTCGATAAGTTCTACAGTTCTAGCAACTCCGGCCAAATCTAGTGAATCTCTTATCAAATTCTTAACAACTCCTTTTGATAAAGGTTTATTTATAAATCCTAATTCTTCAGGAATAAAGTTATTTAAAATAACTTGACCTGCAGTTGTTTCGATAATTTTTCCATTTATTTCAGCTCTTAAGGACTGTCTTAAATGAATAGCATTATTTCCATGAGCTTTTAATACTTCATCTGCATCAGAAAATACTGATTTAGAAGGAGCTATTTCGGTATTAATACTTGTTAAATAGTAAAGCCCAAGCACCATTTCGTGTGATGGAATAGTCATAACTGATCCATCTGCTGGCTTCAACATATTCTTTGTTGAAATCATTAAATCATAAGCTTCTTGAACAGCTTTTTCTGATAAAGGTAAGTGAACAGCCATCTGGTCACCATCGAAGTCAGCGTTAAATCCGGCAACAACAACTGGGTGCAACTCTATAGCTTTACCATTTGTTAATTTAGGCTTGAAAGCCTGAATGCTCAATCTATGCAATGTAGGAGCACGATTTAGAAGTACTGGTCTTTTTGCGACTAATTCTTCTAATATTGTGTAAACTTCTCCTGGTTTTTGATCAAGAACAGTTTTTGCTGTCTTCATATTTGGAGCATAACCACGCGCCATAATTTCACGGATCAAGAATGGTCTGAATAACTCAAGAGCCATTTCAGTTGGAAGTCCGCATTCGTCCATCTTTAATGAAGGACCAGAAACGATAACGGCACGACCTGAGTAGTCGACACGTTTTCCAAGCAAGTTTGCTCTAAAGTATCCTTGTTTACCTTTGATTGAATCAG
Source organism: uncultured Candidatus Saccharibacteria bacterium (assembly GCA_965230915.1). Classification (GTDB taxonomy): domain Bacteria; phylum Patescibacteriota; class WWE3; order 2-01-FULL-39-13; family 2-01-FULL-39-13; genus CAYHDM01. Next base: position 788,094 of record OZ246395.1, read on the forward strand.
CAAGTGATCTATAAGTCTTTCGATCTCTTGTTCGACTTCTTCTAACTTTTGAAGAGTCGATAAGAGCATCAACAGCTTCTTGAAGCATACGTTTTTCGTTTCTAACGATAATATCTGGAGCTCCAAGATCTAAAAGTCTTTTTAGACGATTATTTCTGTTAATAATTCTTCTGTATAAATCATTAAGATCTGATGTTGCAAATCTTCCACCTTCAAGCATAACCATAGGTCTAAGATCTGGTGGTATAACTGGAAGTTGGGTTACGACCATTGATTTTGGATCGATTCCACCTTTAATAATGTTATCTACAACTTTTAATCTCTTTCTTACTTTATCTGCCTTTGTTGATTTAGCTGTTACAAGTTCTTCTCGAAGTTCTGTTGCCAATTTGTTGACATCTAATTGCTCAAGAATTGTTTTTACAGCTTCAGCTCCAATTTTAGCTTCGCAAAATTCATCTAGGAATTCTTCTAACTCTAGATATTCACGGTCATTCATAACTGTATGAAGTTCGACTTCTTGAAGTTTCTTGAAGATCTTTCTTACTTCAAATTCAGCTTTTTCTAATCTAGAAGCTTCTTTTGCTCTGATTTCTTCAATCTTATCGTTAGCTTTTGATCTTATAGATTTAGCTTTTGTTGTTAATTCAGAATCCCATTTATCTTCTGCATCTGGTGAAAGTGACTTAACTTTCTTTTCAGCGTCTTCTGATAAAGTGGCAATTTCATATTCGATATTTTCCTTTTCTCTGTCTCTTCCTTTTATTATTTGGTCGTCAACAGTTTCTAAAAGATTTTTCTTTGCATCGTAGTCGATATCAGTAATTACGAATGATGAGAAGTAAATTACTAATTCTAAACTTCTTGGAGCAATTCCTAATAGGGTTGCCAATACTGATGGAATATTCTTGAAAAACCATACGTGAGCAACTGGTGATGCAAGTTCAATGTGTCCCATTCTTTCTCTTCTAACTTTAGAAGTAGTAACTTGGACTCCACAGCGATCGCAAACAACGCCCTTGTATCTGATTCTCTTATATTTTCCACAGTAACATTCGTAATCTTTTACAGGTCCGAATATTTTTTCACAGAACAAACCATCCTTTTCTGGTTTGAAAGTTCTGTAGTTAATTGTTTCTGGTTTTGTAACTTCACCATATGACCAGCTCAATACTTCTTCAGGTGAGGCTAAAGAAATCTTTAAAGCATCTATGTCTCTTAGTTGATTAAGATCTACCATTTTATTGATCCTCCATAGGACCTTCGTCCGAACTATCTACTAAATTTGCGTCTTCGTCTGTTTTACCAAATTCATCGTCTAAATCTTCTGCGTCATCCTTTTCTTCTTCTACATCTTCATCATCGACTGGATCTTCAGGCATATCTTCTGGATCGATAACAACTGCTTCTTCATCTAATAACGCATCGATATCACCCGAATCTCTTCTATCGCCACCACCTGTTCCGATTGGTGTAATAGCAAGAATCAATCCATTTAATTGACGTACTAAAAGTTTGAATGACTCTGGAACATGTGATTCCGGAATCGGCAATCCTTTAATAATTGACTGGAATGCAACATATCTTCCTTTAATATCGTCTGATTTAATTGTTAGCATTTCGTGTAACAATTCTGCAGCTCCATATGCTTCAAGAGCCCAAACTTCCATTTCTCCAAATCTCTGCCCTCCTTGCTGAGCTTTACCTCCGAGAGGCTGCTGAGTGATAAGTGAGTATGGACCTGTTGAACGGGCATGGATCTTTTCTTCGGCCATATGGTGCAATTTATAGATATAAATTGTTCCGACAGCGACTTCTTGATCAAATGGCTCGCCATTTGTTCCGTCATAAAGAATAGTTTTTCCGTGCTCTGGAAGTCCAGCAGCTTTAAGTTCACTTGCGATTATTTCGCGAGAAACTTTAGTAAATGGATTAATTGCATATTTTGTTCCTGATTTGTAACCGGCCCATCCTAAGTGAGATTCAAGAATGTTACCGATGTTCATACGACCAAGAATTGAAGCTGGCGAAATGATAACGTCAACAGTTGTTCCATCTGCCAAATGTGGCATATCTTCTTCCGCAACGATTTTCGCGATAACTCCTTTCTGACCATGTCTATTTGAAAGTTTGTCTCCGGTTGTGATTCTTCTGTATTCAGCAACTTTTACATTAACTTCCTGTAGGACACCTTTGGCCATTTGTTCTTTGTCTTTTGGTGTTAAAACACTTACTCCGATAACAACTCCTGATCTACCGTGCTGTAATCTTAATGAGTTATCTCTAACTTCTTGAATCTTTTCTCCAAATACAGCTCTTAAAAGTCTTTCTTCTGCTGACAATTCTGATTGTCCTTTAGGCGCAATCTTACCGACAAGAATGTCTCCAGCTTTTACCTGTGAACCGATCGCAACGATACCATCAGTTCCAAGATTTCTTAATGAATCTTCTGAAACGTTAGGAATATCATTTGTCAAAAGTTCTGGTCCAAGCTTGGTTTCCATAACTTGTAATGTGTAATCTGAAATGTTGATTGAAGATAAAAGATCTTCTTTAACAACACGGTCTGACAAAATGAAAGCGTCTTCAAAGTTAAACCCTTTGTAGCTCATATAGGCGACACGAAGGTTTGTTCCAAGTGCCAGCTCTCCATTTCTTGATGAAGGACCTTCAGCTAATAGATCACCTTTTTTGACTTTATCGCCAGTTTTTACAGTTGGAACCTGTGTGTAACAAGAATCCATGTTTGACTGCACAAAGTTGATAAGGTTGTATTCGTATTTGCCTTTTTTACCTACTAATACGATCCTAGTAGCATCTGCAAAATCGATTGTTCCAGCTTCTTCTGCACGAATTGTTAATCCTGCGCTGTCAGACATGTATTCTTCTAAACCTGTACCGATAATTGGCTCTTCTGGTTTAACAAGTGGAACTGCCTGTGATGATTGTTGTGCAGTAATAAGAGCACGAGCAACGTCATCATTAGCAATAAATGGAATTAATGCTGTTGAAGCTCCAAGAATTTGCTGTGGAGCAATTTCGATGTAGTCAGCCATTTCTGTAGCTGCCATAAAGAATTCTCCAGCTTTTCTCATTGGGATTCTTTCTGATTTTATAAATCCTTTGTCGTCGATTTCGATATCTCCACCAGCTACTGCAACATTGTCTTCATCGTAAGCAGCTAAGTAGTCGATTTTGTCTGTTACTCTGACTTTTCCGTCTTTTTTCTCGAGCTTTGCATATGGAGTTTCGATGAATCCAAATTTATTTACACGAGCGTAAAGCGCTAAGTAAGTAACAAGACCGATGTTTCCTCCTTCTGGAGATCTAATAACGTCGATTTTTCCGTAGTGGCTTGGGTGAGCATCACGAACAAAGTAGCTTGCGCGTTCTCTGGTTAATCCACCTTTACCCATAACTGATAAACGTCTTTTGTGGTCTAAAGCATCTAGTGGATTAAATTCACCCAATAATTGAGCCAATTGTCCTGATGACAAGAAAGAAATAATTCTTGCAGATACTGGTCTTGGTGAAATCAAAGCTGTTGGAGCTGGCAATTTTTCTCTTGGTTGAAGCGCCATCTTTTCACGAGCTAATCTTTCTAATTGATAGAAGCCGTATCTCATTTCTGACTGTAGAAGTTCTCCTACTGATCTTATTCTTCTATTTGCTAAGTTATCAATATCATCTCTATGGTAACCCTCATCTCTTTGACCAAGATGAACTATATATTTTATAATTTCGACCAAATCTTGCTTCTGTAATCCCCAGTATTTTTCTTCGTTTGGAAGATCGATTCCAAGTTTTTTGTTAACTTTGAATCTTCCGACATCTCCGAGAGAATATCTCTTTGAATTGAAGAACATGTTGTCGATAAGAGCCTGAGCTCCATCTAAAACAGCTGGTTCTCCAGGTCTCATATTCTTGTAAATTTGAAGTACAGCTTCGTTGTAGTTGGTTGAAGGGTCTTTATCCAATGTTCTTGTGATCATTGAATTTGTGACATCTTTAACGTCTTTTTCGAAAGCTTTTAAAATTTCTTCGTTGGTTTCTAAACCGAAGACTCTTAATAGGGTTGTTATTGGGAATTTTCTTTTTCTATCAATTCTTACGCTAATAACACCATGTTTATTAGTTTCAATATCAATCCAGGCTCCGGTCTTTGGCAAAATTTTCGCACTTGGAAGAGCAGCTCCTGACGGATCTTCTTCAACATCAAAAAACACGCCTTGTGCGCGTGCTAATTGGTTAATAACAACTTTTGGAACTCCGTTAACGATGAAAACTCCGTCGTCGGTCATTATAGGGAAATCTCCCATATAAATCTCTTCGCGCTTTTCTTGCTTGGTTCCAACTTTAGTTAAAGTTGCGGTTATATACCAAGGAGCATCGTAAGACAAACCTTTTTCGTTAGCGTCTGCTACGGTTCGATTTGGTTTATCGACTCTTGGATTACTAAATGATAACGCCCAGCCTCTGCCGGTTGTATCGTGGATTTCGCCAACTTCTCGAAGGGTTTCATTTATGCCCTCTTTTATGAGCCAGTTGAAGGAATCTAATTGTATTGTTATTGGGTTTGGCAGTGGGAATTCGACGTTTGGTTTAGAGAAGGATTTTCTCATTTATATTTATTGGTAGCACCTAAATACTGAATAAAATGCCTAAAAATAGCTACTTTTTGGGCACTTTGTCCGCACGGAAAATTGCGTGGATACGCACTAACACACATAAAAGACAACAACGAGCATATATCAGCCCGCTATTTTATTTAGCTTTTTTGATGAATCTTTTATCTACGTCAGTGCTACCTTACGCGTACGCAAATATAACAACACATACCTTTTCTGTCAAGCAGCAAAAGGCGAAATTATAAGACTTTTAGAACTTTTAGACTAAACTCGCGTCCTTTCTATAAAACGGCCAATGCAAGGCCAATTAAGCCCGAAATTATCGTAAAAAGCCAAAGTCTTTGAGTAACTTTGGTCTCGGGCCAACCTAATTTTTCAAAATGGTGGTGAATCGGCGCTATCAAGAATATACGTTTACCGGTTAATTTTACTGACCACTGCTGAGATACACTCGAGACGATTTCGATTATAAAAATTGCCCCTATAAATAAAACCGAGACTTCTTCATGTAAAAGTAATGGCAACAAGGCAAAAATTATACCAATAGGCATAGTTCCAACATCAGACATTTCTACTCTAGCCGGATTTATATTGAAATATAAAAAGGCTAATTCAGCCCCTAATAAAATGAAGGCCAAATAGGCGACTTCGTCATAACCCAGGTAGGCGGCTAAAATCCCATAGAAGGCGAAGGCAATGCTATGAGTTCCAGCTGATAGACCATCTAGTCCATCTGTTATTCCAAATGCATTTAAAAAGCCTATGAAATAAACAATCGCAAGTGGGATGTAGATATAAGCGTTTAATTCAAAAGTTCCATATATTGGAAAAGTAATAGTTGCTCCATTATTGTTTGCCATTAGGTAATATACCGGGATTATTGCTAAAACCAGCTGCATTAAAAATTTATAATGTGCTTTCATTCCTCGTTGTTCGCTTCCCATTACGCGAATGGCCTCTTCGAAGGCCCTCCAAGGAACTAAAATAACATTTTTTACCTTATCAATAGGGCTTGGAACTGGAAAAAGGCTTATTTTGAAACCTCCACTTATTCGAATTGCTTTAAATGTTCGACCTAAGGTGTTGGTGTATTCATCTATTGCTCCAAATATAGCGCCAAATATTGTGATTAAAATAACTGCAGGGTAGTATTCCCAATCGCGCAATATAAGAGTAGCCAAAAGCAAAATTGTGATAACAATTATGGCCCCTCCCATTATTGGAGTTCCGAACTTTACTTGTTTACCGGGTAATAATGCATCAAGCTCGGCCTTGGAAACTCGACGTATATTGAATTTGTACAAAAATCTAATAATAGGGAAAGCTATCAAAAAGGTTACAAAAAATGAAACTAAGGTTATCAGTATATATGACAGCATAGGATTAAATTAATTTTACTTCTTTTTTCGTTTTGTGAGCAGTAACAAAATCGGAGTAGCAACAAACGGTGACGAATATGTTCCTAAAACTGTACCTATTAACAATGCAACAGCAAACCATTTTATAGTTATTCCGCCTAAGAGAGCTAAAGCCGTTAACATAAATATAATAGTCATTGAATTATTAAGTGACCTTGGCAAAGTTTCGGTAATAGCTAAATCGATGTTATCTTCGAATTTTGCACCTGGGAATTGTTTGTTATTTTCACGGATTCTGTCAAAAACAACAATTGTATCGTGCACACTAAAACTTAGTGTTGTTAACACCGCCGTCACAAATAATGTATCGACCTCTACATTCATGAAGTGGCCAAAAAGGGAAAATGACCCGATTAATATAAACGTATCGTGGAACATGGCCAAAACAGCGGCAAGCCCGTATGTTCTATCTTTAAATTGGTATGTAACATACAAAGTAATTAATATAGCGGCAATAATCATCGCGGTTAATGTTTTTATTAAAAGTTCTTTACCCAAAGTTGGTCCAACGGTTTCAAACCTAACTTCTTCTGATTTAGATAGATCCTCATCAAAAGCAGCTAAAACTTCAGACTTTTTTGCTTCATTAATTGAATTGGTCCTTATTATGTATGCGCTATTTTCATTAGAGCGTACAACCGAATAAACGGCAACATCTGAAACAGAAACGGCTGTTTTTTCTATTTTTTCGTTGTCTAAATTACTTTCATCGGCAAATTTAACTTCTAATAAAGCTCCGCCAACAAAATCAATTGATGGATTTAGTCGCCATAATACAAGTGAAATTGCGGCAATTATAATCATTGCTACTGACAATCCTAAAAAATAACTTTTATATTTCATGAAATGAATCATATTTTTATTACGAAAATATCAGCGAATTACTTACTCGCATCTATTCGTGCACTCCTTTTTGTATAGAAAACCCTAACTAAGTTTCTCGTTATAAAAACTCCAGTGAATAAGCTAATAAAAATTCCGAGTGCCAATGTAAGAGCAAATCCGCGAACCGGCCCGGATGTTGGTAAAAATCCCCAATCAAATGGATTGAATAATATAAATGCAGTCATCAAAGTTGCAAAGTTAGCATCGCGAATTGAGTCCCATGAACGTCCAAAACCATTTTCTAATGCCAAGCTAAATGGCTTACCTAAACGCAACTCTTCTTTTATACGCTCAAATATAAGAATGTTCGCATCGACGGCCATACCAATAGAAAGTATGAATCCCGCCAAACCTGGCAAGGTTAAAACAACTGGAATTAGTTTGTATAAAGCTAACGTTAAAAGTCCATATATTACTAGTGCGATACTTGCTAGAAAACCTAAACGTCCATAATAAAAGATCATGAATAGAATAACCAAGAATAATCCAACTGCACCAGCAAAAATACTTTTTTGCACCGATTCCTGACCTAAAGTCGGGCCGATTGTTCGTTGTTCTAAGACTTTAACCGAAACAGGTAAAGCTCCAGCATTTAACTGTGCGGCAATTGTTTTTGCTTCTTCTGGAGTAAATTGCCCTGTGATTACAGCAACACCATCATTAATAGTTGTCTGAACAGTAGGAGCAATCAATAAATCTTCATCTAAATAGATTGCCAACTGTTTGCCTATATTGTTTTTAGTAAGTTCTCTGAATTTTTGTGTTCCTTCATTATTAAATTGAAGCTGAATTTCCGGAGCATTTGGAGTTTGTGAAGTCGACTGTCCAAAAACTACTGCTGCTTTTCTGAGGTCCGCTCCTGTTAAATCGGTTTTATTGTATTGAGGAACTGTAACGGTTTGCTCTTCTTGATCGCCATTTGCAGGAATCTTGATATCCTGAGGTTCACCCTGGGTTCTAAATTCCAGTTGTGCAACTTGGCCGATTGTTTCTAAAGCTTGCTGAGTATCGAAAGTTCCAGCTAATTCAACGATTACACGATAATTGGAACCAGTTTGAGATGTCTGAACATTAGCTTCGGAAATTCCCAATAAGTTTACACGGCGTTCAATAACATCTTTCAGAGAGTTTAATGCTTGTGGGCGATCGGCTTCAGCAACTTTTGACATGTCGGCGTCTAATAGAATGCTAACTCCGCCGGCGATATCTAAACCTTGTTTGACTTCAAGATCACGCTGGACTAGTCCTCCAAATAAATTTAGAGAATAACCACCGATATCTTGTTTAAATTGGATTTTTTTGCCTTGTATCCAAGATGAAGGTAAAACTTTTGCAATAGAAGAATTTTCTAGATCGTAATTAACGTCTATTGTTTTTCTAGGTAAATCTACAAATATGCAAAAAATGCTTATCGAGAGTACCAATAGAAGAACGTATCTTGGATTTGAAAAAAATTCTTTAAACATGCTTTAGCTCTTTATTAATGAAAAGAGAGATATTTAGATGTATCTCCTAAAAGGACTATAGTTGGTGCTATCAAAAATGCAAGAAGAAAAGTATCTCTTCTGCTTTTTAGGTATTCGAACTCTTCTTCGCCTAAAACTGTATAGTTAATATCGCGCTTTAATTCCTGCTGTGCTGTTTTCACAATTTCATCTAGCACTTCTAAGTTAGCCTGACCAACTACTAATAAATCAAGTTCAGTTTTTTCTGATTCGCGGCCTTCGGCAAATTCTGTAGAAAGCAATACCAATCTAATTTTGCCTAACTGGTTTTCTTTTGAAACTATACCTTTTCCAACTCCAACCTCTTTAGAAACCATAGATACTAAATCGTAGTAAAGTGGATAGTCTTTTCTTACTAAATAGTAAAGACGATTTCCACGTTTTTCCTTTTTGATGATCCCGGCTGATGTTAAACGTTTTAATTCACGACGAACTGCATTTATTTCAGTTCCGACACGGCGGGTAAGCTCGCGAACGTATAAATGCTTTTGTGTTTCGGAGAAAAGCTCCATTAATATCTTCACACGAACTTCAGAAGTTATTATGTCTTGTAGGTACATGCTCTTAATAGGCAGAAACTAATTTATTTAATTTCGGCAGCAACTAACTCTATTTTATTACACTGAGGGCAGCGGAAGGCTTTAACAATGAACTTACTCCATAGGAGTTTCATAAGCCATTTATCGGCAGAAGTTGGTTGACTAGGAATCCATAGTCCACCATGAGCTGCTAATCTTCCTTCTAACATTTCTACATTACATTTTGGACATGTCATTTTAATTTCCTCCAGTTGTTGCAGCAGGTGAGGCAGATTGGTAATTAACTTTATTTTCTGGTTTTACTAATTGAACCCAAATCTGTCCGCGTACAAATTCTACCTCATTTCCTTGTAAATCGGTATACTTATCTAGTGTTTCTGCATCTGGTCGTGACCATTTTGCCTGAATAACTTTTCCGTCCTGAAAAATTAATGCGTCACCAGTTCCAAGTAACTGCTGGTACAAATGATGTTTGCCATCATTAACAGGAGTTTCTTTCGTGAATCGTACAATAATACTTTTTGCACGGAGTTCCTGATTATTTCCTGCATCAATTTGTTTTACATCTCCTTGATATCTTATGTATTCATTCTTATCTTTGTCATAAACCCATTTAACATTAAATCCCGCCATAGTATCCCAGAAGTTATATGTAATTGGAGTTGCAGCACCAATATCACCGCGGTCTTCTGGCTTCGCATCGTCTTTGAACTTCCATTTATATTTAAGTGGAATATTTTTGTGCCAGCTTTCCTCGACACGAATTTCTTTTGCCTTATCGTAAATCTTTGGAAGCGCAACATAAGATGTATGTTCAATGGCTAAACCAGCAGCACGGCGAGCGCTATCACGACCGAAAACGCATGACGGTGCATCGTCCTGGCAAGCATAATTCCCACCATCAATATTTGGAAGCCCAAGGCTCACAATTCTCGCATAAGCATCTACATCTGGCTCAGTGTCTTTGGCGCAAGTTCCAGCTGTTTGACATGCAGGGACATGAGCAGCACCCCAGTGCACAAAGTGAGGAAAGTAAGCAGAGGCTAATTCGGCATTGTAATACCTAGCAGATCTTACAGACATTACTTTGTCCGGAATCTTCGACCAAAAAACTGGCATCATACGTGTGATTCCGCCTTCTTCAACAGCTTCGTAAATGACATCTGCCTGGGATAATCCGGCGCTCGGCCTGGCATCAACGTAGTTGTTTACCATTACAGTTATTGGTTTTTTATCTTTAAATTTTGCGGCATCTTCGTTGGATACATATGCTCCATTAAGTGGATTTTCCCAACGGTTATTGTCGGTTACAGGAACACTGCCTGTCTCAGTTGGTTCCTCTTTTCCTGGAATTGGAGTTACAAAATTCACATTTTCAAAAATATATTTGTAAGCGAAAATCCCTATAAGAAGTGCCAATACAACTGAAAGGACAATAACGATCCATCTATTTTTTGGGTTTTGCATAATTTTTTTCGTTGGCTGCATTCGAATTACATCAGCTCTTTGACGTGATGGAAATGGTGCATGCAATGATTTAGCTGGAGTAGGGGATTCTTTAGAATTTTTTGGTTCTTCATTATTTTCAATAGATTTATCCTCTGGCACACTCCTTACAGATTTTGCAGGTTCATTCGAAGCTAAGTGGCCAAATCCTGATATACCCATAGGGCTTGCTGGTTTCGCTGCACCTTCTTCATTTTCACGGGAATAGTTTTTTACGGTTGCCGAGGTCATTCAGTATATTCTATAATCGACTCGTCGATTAAGTCAAAATATTAAACGAGCAAATTATGTCGAAAAATAAAGACAAAAGAAAAGATAAAAAACTCAGACAATCAATTGAAATATTAAAAGCTCAATTAAAAGATAATATTCAGATTGAAATTAAAACTGATAATTCGGCTGGCTCTATCAAAACTGTAACTAAAGCTAAACCTTCTGATGTTAAGTCAAATTTGGCAAAGATAAATTTTGTCGAAGATAAATACATAAAACAAGATTTGGTAAAGACAGTTATTTTATCGGCAGGAGCATTCGCTGCAATAATTATTCTTTGGGTTCTTAACATTACCAGCTTCTAATTTTGCAAATAAGACTTATATTGGATCGCCTCTAATAAATGTTCGTTCTTAATTTCTTCTGAACTTTCTATATCAGCTATTGTTCTAGAAACTTTCAAAATTTTATGCACGCTTCGAGATGAATATTTTTTGTGCAACGTATTTAGCGTTTCAATCGCGTCTTTTTCTAGTGTGCAAACTAATTTTATTTCCTCGATAGAAAGGTCAGCATTGTATTTAAATTCTTTATTTAGACTTTTGAATCTTGAGATTTGCTTGTCACGAAGTTTTGTAATTTTATTTTTAATATTTTGCGACGTCTCGTACAATTCGTTTTTGATTAATTCGCCAGCACTTACGGAATATATATTCAAAAAGATATCTATGCGATCCATAAGTGGAGTTTTCAATTTATCGAGATATTTTTTGATTTGTTGGTCTGAGCAAACACAATTCATATCAGGGTCACCATAATTTCCACAAGGACAGGGATTCGCACAAATAACTAGCAAAAAATCACATGGCAAAGTAGTATTATATTTTTTGCCGAATATTTGAATTGTCTTATCTTCAACTGGTTTTCTTAAGGCATTTACCAATTGGTTATTAAATTCGGTAAACTCATCTATAAATAAAATTCCCTTATGAGCGAGCGTAATTTCGCCAAGTTTTAAGGGAGTCCCTCCACCCAAAAGCGAGCGGGCAGATATTGGGTGGTTTACAGTTCTGAAATTTGGAATAAGCGAAAATTTATTTTCTGTTAACGAACTTATCCTCATTACATCTAATAAATCATCCTTCAATAGATTAGGAAGAATTGACTGCAAAGCTTGTGCAAGAATAGTCTTACCCGAACCAGCTGATCCGATTAAACAGATATTGTGACGTCCAGTCGCCGCAACTTCTAAAGCTCGCTTTGCGATTTGCTGGCCACTAATATTTTCAAACAAGGTTTTAAAATGAATTTTACTATTATAATTTTGCACCAGATTATGAAACCTAAAATTTCTAGTCTGCAAGGCCATAACTAAATCTTTAAGATTTTTGTATGACAGGATTTTTAGATCATCAATAAAACTAATGTCAGATAAATTAGATTCTGGAACGACAAAAATTTTTTTATTAGATTTTGCTTCAAGTGCTAAAAGAACCGATCCGGAAATTTTATTTATTTCGCCATTAAGTGACAGTTCTCCTGCAAACAAAAAATCATTTAATTCGCTCTTAATTATGCCAGCTGCAGCTAAAATCCCAATGGCGACCGGAACGTCGTAAAGTGTACCGCGTTTAGAAATATCAGCAGGTGCTAAATTTACAACAATTTTTTTACTTGGGAAGTTAAATCCTGAATTCCTAATCGCCGATTTAATACGTTCTCGCGATTCGTTTATCTCTTTAGCAGGTAACCCGACAATCTCAAACTTAGGGAATCCCCTACTATCTATATTCACTTCTATATTTACCTTTGTTGTTTCAAAACCAGTTATAACCGCAGAATTAATATTTTTGAACGACATATTCAAATAATAAATCTACAAGATTAAATATTTATTAAATTTTAATTAAGGAATGATTACAAATATTTAGCAACGTTGGCGTTATGTTGATCCAGTGTTTCAGCATAATGAGTTGTACCGTCTTTTCCTGTTATATAAAACCAATATGGGGTTTCTTCGTAGTTGATTACAGCCTGAATCGAATCAAGTGATGGATTACTTATAGGAGCTGGAGGCAATTCTTTATGAGAGTAAGTATTATATGGAGAATCAATATTCTGCAAGTCATTCCTAGTTACTGTAGGCCACCAATCCGCTTCGGTGCCCTTTGCATATTGAACAGTTGCATCGGCTTGCATAGGCCAGCCATTTTGCCATCGTTTAACCAAAATTCCAGCAACTTTAGGTCGGTCTTTCTTAATATTCATTTCCCTTTCTAAAATTGATGCAATGATTATAGTTTGATCTAAAGTTAGCCCTCGTGATTGTGCTTTCGCAACTAAATCTGAAGTAACTCTTTTGTCAAAAGTATTTCGCATCCAGGACGCTAAATTATTAGCTGGATAATCTTCTTCGATAATATATGTGTCTGGGAACATGTAGCCTTCTTTCAGATAAGAACTTTTTGCAAATTCATCTGCAAATTCATCTCCGACCTGTTCGCGAAGATAATCAACGTATTCTTCTGTTCTCCATCCTTCAATAAAAGTTAGTTTAGTTTCGAATGTTCCATTTTGTAATTCGTCGACCAACTTTACTAAAGTCAGACTTTCATTTGGTATCCGATAGTATCCGGCTTGAATGCTTTTTTGCTTATTCAAGAATAAGTAGGCTTTTAAAATTAATGGGTTAGAAATAATACCTTCTTTTGTAAAGTAACTAGAAATTTCTTCAACACCCATCCCCCTTTCGATAGTTATGGTTAGTTGTTTTTCATCTTCACCTAAGGCAATCTGTTTGTGAATTTCACTGTTATAATAAGAGTATCCGATCAGTCCTGCAAAAACTAAAATAGCAGCGACAATTGAGAAGATAATCAACAGTAATTTACCGAATTTCATGTCTATGAATGATAGTACCAGAAGCCCTCAAGATGATCTACGTTTTTTATTAAAAGATAAATATCACTTTTCCGAAATTGATATTGAAAAAATAATACATCACACAGATGAAAACTTATTAACAGAAGAATTAAAAAAAGATATACAACTACTAAACTCCGGATATCCTCTTGATTATATTATCGGATTCACAGAATTCTTAGGATTAAAGATAAATTTAAACCACCGGCCACTAATTCCACGACCTGAAACTGAATATTGGACAGAAAAAATAATCAAATCATTAAGTCATGACAGCCAATTGAATATACTAGATATGTTTTGCGGGTCCGGGTGTATAGGCTTAACTTTAATCAAAAATTTCCCAAATTCTAATTGCACCTTTGCAGACGTAAACCCGGATTTCTTATCGCAAACACAACAAAACGCGGAAATAAATAAAATTGATACAAGCCGAATTCAACTGATCGAAAGCAATATATTCAGCAGCATATTCGGAACATTCGATTTAATTGTTGCGAATCCCCCCTATGTTTCAAAACACGACCAAGTTGGGGAAGGTATAGAGCACGAACCACAAAGTGCGATATTTGCACAAAAAGATGGATTTGAATTAATCGAAAAATTTTTACAAGATGCCTCAAAATATATAAATTCGGAAGGCCGCATTTTTATGGAATTTGGAGAAACTCAGAAAGATAAAGTGGAAGAATTATTGCGACTATATAAGTATACGCAATGGGATTTTCATAAGGATCAATTTGATAAATGGAGATGGGTTGAGATTAAAAGCGGCTAGTTATTTTAGATTTTCGGGAAGTTCGGACGCAGAAAAATTCTGGCTCAAAGTTTTTACAGCTTCTTTCGCTACTTCAATAGACGCCCTACCAAAAACCGTCGCGTATTGATCGACCAACTCACCTAAAACATCAACAGGATTTGCGGCTGTATCTATTACGGGATTACCATCTGCCCCAAGTCTTAAATGATCAACACTCTGAACTAACTGCATTGATAAGTTTTTTCCTATTATTTTCTCCTGTTCTTTTGTAATAATAATAACAGCTTGTTGGTACTTTTCAGGAATCATATCTTCTCAATTAATTTGCCTCAGTTAACTTAGCAGGCGCAACACCTAGATTAAATAACCCTATTCCCATTATCATGTATGCCAAAATATATAAGTAATCACTAGGGCCACCTGAATAAAATGTTTCCTTATATATATCGTATGTGTAAAAAACATCAGCTATATACTGTACAACTAGAGCTAGTAACAACAAAAGCACTTTAGACTTCATTCGACCTCCTAAGATATTTCGGGACAAAAAGAAAGCGAGAATTGCAAAAGCTAATGAAACAGACTGACCTATTGGGTAACCAATTTCAAGCAAAATAACTACTGGGTCTGGGTGCGAAAAGTCATATGTACTTATAAAGATTCCATAGGATACAGCGAACCCAATTGCAACCATTAAAGTTATAAAAAGTAAAGAATAGATTTTAGCACTCGTATCTCTAAGCTTAACTTTGATACCCGCGGCTACACTTATAAACCACGTACCTATTATGTAAATAGGTATACTGCCAAAATAGAAAATTTCTCCGAATGAAGGATATGCGACTTCAATATTATATGTATATCTAAAGAAGGCATAGCTTAGCTGACCTAGAAATTGAAATAGCAAACCCACTGACAAAAAAATTAGAGCTTTCCCAACAATACTGCGGAATCCATCCCACTGCCGATAAAATGAAAGTCCAAGTAATCCACCTAGCAAAGCAATAATCCCATATGAGTCTGTGTATATACTAAACAAATAGTTATCTTTATCGGGATATTCAATATGGAGATAAATGATTGCTAAAGAATAAACAAAAAATAGAAGTACTAATATCCCAAAAGTGACTCTTCTCAATATCATTATCGAATTAGACATTAATTCCATTCTATAATCGAAAATTTATTTGTGCAAGAAATCTATTTTTAGGTAGAATTAGGAAAGCAGTTATAGGTTTATTTATAATATTGAAAGATAAAGACCGATCCGAAATACCAGATTATCCAATTTTCAAAAAGATTAAATGGGAACATAAGTCCTATATAGAAAAATTTAACACACAATTACTCCCCTATTGTGACTTCTCCTTCTCGAATTTATATATATGGAAACCGGATGAATTTGAGACAGAGTTATCGACCCTTAATGAAAATTTAATTATTAAAACTAAAAATATACAGACAAATAAAATAAATATATCCCTTTTAGGTACTAATTTAATAGTTGAAACTATTAAAATACTACTCGAAGACTTCGGAGAAATATCACTATTCCCGGATGAATTACTTAAATTCATACCAAATGAACATTTCAGAATACTAGAAGATCCCAATAATCATGATTACATACTTTCTACTGAAAGAATATCTGCTCTAGAGGGTAAACGTTTTTTGAGCAAAAGAAAGCGTATTAATAAATTTCAGAGAGAATATCCTAATAGTAAGGTTATGATTCTTGATAATTCCGATAAAAATAAACTAACTGAGACTGTATTAGGTGTATTTCAGAAATGGAAATCATCAAAAAAAAACTTCTTAAATTACAATGAACAAACTGAGGTTACTGCCATAAAAAGGCTAATGGATATAGCAAATTACAGCGACATTGAAATATGGACACTTGAAATTGATGGTGAAACTAAAGCATTTACAACAATAGAGTATGTGAACAAGGAATACGCTATATCTAGTTTCGCTAAATCAGATTTATCCTATCCGGATGCTAATGTATATTTAACATATAAAACAGCTGAATATTTACATAACGTAAAAAACGTAGAGTTTTTAAACCATGAACAAGATCTAGGCATTATTAATCTTAGGTCGGAGAAATTATCTTGGAGACCAGTTAATTTGTTAAAAAAATATATTATTAAAAATGTCTGATTGGTTAATATATCCAGCTGTAGCTGCATTTTTATGGGCTTCGGTAAACCACCTTGATAAATATATACTTTCTAAATATTGTAAGGAGAGGGAGGTCGGAGGGTTAGTAATATTTTCCGGACTTATTGCGGTTCCAATCTTATTACTCCTACTATTAATTGATCCGAATATTATTTTAGGGAAAAGTATTGAATCTATTATCTTCGTGGTATTAAGCGGCGCATGTTATATTGCGGCTATAATTCCTTACTTATATGCACTCGATACTGATGATGTATCAACAGTAGCACCACAAATGATACTAATACCTGTTATATCTGCGATCTTCGCATATATTTTCCTTAGTGAAACATTAACTTTTATACAATTGCTAGGAACATGTATCACTATTATTGGTTCTATCCTCATATCCTTAGACATAAGAGATGTACTAAAGACTAGATTTAAATCTAGAGTATTCTTTTTAATGCTTATCTCATCAGTGTTTATGTCTTTAAATGTATTTTTCTTTAGGTATGCAGCAGTAGCCGAAGATTTCATTTCTGAAGTTTTTTGGCTTCATTTAGGTTATCTTTTGATAACAATAATTATTTTTATTTTTATAAAATCGTATCGACAACAATTTATTAAGCTTATAAAAATCAATCCAAAAGGGATAATCTCTATTAATTTTATCAGTGAAGTTACTACAATTGGAGGAAATCTCTTAGTTCACTATGCAACTTTATTAGCCCCTATAGCGTTAGTAGAAGTAGCTGTTGAGGGTATACAACCCTTTTTTGTTCTAGCAATAAGTATAATCATTACAGTTTTTCATCCGAGTTTAGGAAAAGAACACCTCAACTACAAAGAAACATTTTTGAAATTAGGAGCAATCACCTTAATGGCAATCGGAATCATCCTAATCAACATATCCTAGTCCTCCATTAGCCAATAAAAAAAGGGCGGTGCAGGTTACCCTGCGACCACCCTTTTTGGATGAATCCTTTAAATTAGTTAGAGATCTTTTTAAGACCAAATCCTACTAAAATTAATCCTAATGATATAGATCCGGCAAGAATCAAGTTTGCCTTTTCTTTCTGGCTGACTTCTAATGATCCTCCAGTTACTGGCAATCTCTTTGGAGATTCTTTACCTTTTACCTTTGGTAGTTCGAGACAGAAATTTGCATAGTCTGAATCGTCTACTTTTTCATCGCTATTTTCTAACTCACCTTTTGCTTTCGCAATGTTTGTTAAACAGATACGATCGTTTTTTGGAAGATCGCTAGATACTTTAGCTGTAAATTCAAATTCTTTTGATTCTCCAGCATCTAAAGTGAATTCGTCGAATTCTACTTTAGTGTTGTTATCTTTTCCGTCTCCATCTCCGTTTCTGTATTTAACGAATGAAGGTAATATATCTTCTAATTTAATGTTCTCGATTGTAATATCGCCTACGTTTTTTACGACGATACTAAAAGTTATAGTTTCGCCTGCTCTAAATGTATAAGGATGTGATCCTCCGCTAGCTTTAATATGATCTTCAAAATCTCCTGTTTCAGGATTTTTGATCTTTTTGTTAACTTCTAGATCTCCTTCTTTATCTTCGATACAAGTTTCACCACCACCGTACTGATCTACACAAACCTTCTTTGCGTAAGAATTAACGGTACTTATTTGTAGAGCTCCGATGCTTAAGATTAATGCACCAAGAACTTGCAAGACTTTAATAGTATTCATGGCAGTCTTAGTTTTGGGGCAGAAACTAACAATTAAATATTAATGGGCGTATTATAAACCCTATAGTAGCAGATGTCAAGTCTTATAGCGCCTTGACCCATAGAAGCTCAGTATACCATAAATCGTCGACAAAACCGCAAGGAATAGGGCAAATACGAGGTATCCCCCTATTTGCAATAACTGCGGCCAGAAAATTATAGCGTAATTTGATATATCCTCTTGATTATCTATATGCCAACCGTTAGCCCAGTTATTATACAAAAAATGGCTTGATTTAGGCGTTTTACAGAAGCCGGGGGAAACTATCCCTAAAAAACAGCTATTTAGGTCCAATAGTACCCACCCATTATCAAATGATTGATTTAGCACTAAATTAAGGCCTTTTTCGAGGTTTGCGCCAGTTAGGTCAATATTATATTGATATAAAGCCTTTTTCGTTACGGTAATTTGGTCGGCACTTGTAACTAGGTTATTGCCTAGATCTTTTATTGCAACCTCTTTAAACCATGCATATGGAAGATACTTAACATCAACGCCATATAGGTTGTTTTGGGTCGGAATTCGCCCAATTGAAGAGTTATTTAAGCTTATATTTACGCCCCCAGCACTTGTGTACGAAGGCAGTAAATAAGATTCTTTGCCTCCATTTAACCTTTCTTGTAAAAGACATTTACCTATATTTATCCCCCAGAAACAGACGTCGAAGCCCTGGCCGCTCAATTTTTCGGTGTCAAAAGTTACCATATAGCTGGCGTTTGTATTTATAATCGATGATTCTAAGGTGTCGCAAGAAATAGCGTCTTCTGCATAATATTGATAAGCGTCACGTCCTCCTAAATTGATCAAATCGCGTTTGTAGCTTTTTTCGCTAAATTCGTCGCAACTTCCTACCTGGGAATTGTATTTTTTACTTCCAGCCAAGTAATTAGATGAAAGTTCATCATACTCGGGTAATTTCACCTTTAGTGGAAAATCCGACGCTTTTATTGAAATATTCTTTTCTAATCCCCTTAAGGCTGGATTTAATAATTTACGGACACTTTTAACATCAAATCTTTCGATTTTTATATTTTTGAATTGTCCAGATACTGCTGCGTTTTGATCAGTAGAAGCCAGAACCAAAACAAACCTGACAACCTCGGGATGATCTATCAAAACATAATCTTCATATGAGTTAAATCCTTCAACCGATAATTCTGGACGACTTTTATATTGTTGGTTATGACACTCACCGGTCTGTGTATCACTTAAACAATACATCGGAACTGCCGCATCGGAATTTTTATAATCAAATGAAATTTTATATATTACAGAAGACGAATTACTAATTCGATCTTCGAAATTTAGACACCCTGTTAAGCCATCTTCGGTTTCGAGGCCGACACTTTTTTCGGATTCATTATAAATTTTGCCGACTCCGCCTTCCCCGCCACTACAGTCAGTTGCAACTGCAGAATATGATGTGTCGCTATAATCAAAAATTCCGGAATTAGTTTGGCTGAATTCTACAATATCAGATGACTCATCAATTAATCCCTGAAATTTCAAATCATTAGATTTTAATAAAACATTATTTATTAGAATTTGGTTTGCTCCGGTTGAAATCGCAGGAAATAAATCTTGCGGAACATTGGTGAAGATTGCATCGCCCTTATTATTGTAAATTTCCGGATATATATACTTAACCTGCAATTGAGAGTTCTGCAAACTAAATTCAACCGGAATGGCTTCTCTTCTAGATGCAAATGGAATACTTACCGCATAAGTTTTGTTAGGATCACTTTTTGCATCATTTTGTATATTTATTTCAAATTCTTTTGAATCATTTAATTTATTTAAATCGACTGAATCAAAAATATTATTTTGATAATAATCGACGACCTTCGCTACATAGTTAGTGTCGTAGTATGAATAATCATCTTCATAATTAATTTCACGAGTGGGAACAATATCTTTTGGAATTTCTATATAATTTTCTGAAATAGTTGGGTTTCTAAAATCATAAACCTCGATATTTCCGAATGTACTTGAAAGTTTTAGATCTTTAGTTTTGCTTAATAATTGTGAAGTCTCTTTATAAAATAAAGATTGAGGAGTATTCGGAGAAATTATGTTTTTATCCAAAATCACATAAGACACATCATATTTCTTTAGCAAATACTGAAGTAACTCTTGATCTTCGTTATAAATCGCATATTGCAGCTCTGTATAAAATTGCTCATTCGCCGGATGCCATCTATCAAAATCGCGGGTAACAAATGATTGAGCTAAACCAAACCACGCAAAACCGGCACCCTGATAGCCTTCGCTCCCCCAATCATAATATTGCCACCCGTATAAACTGTTTGCGGGTAAATATACAATTCTTTTGTTCGGATTTTCCTTTTCGAATTTATCAAATAGATTTCGATATTCGATCGGAAACTTAATTTGCATTTCTTTTGAAATTAAATTTCCCGTAAAAAATGGATACATATATAAGATTGGCAATGCAATCAAAACCCATAAAATTGTCTTTTTAATTTGCGGAGTTATTTTATTTGTAAGGTCCAGTAAGAAAATAATCCCAACGACAAAGAATAAGCTGTAGCCGAATTGTAATAAGATAGAAAATTTCGAATATGGAAATCTAAGTCCTTCTCTAAATAGTTCAAAGTGTTCTCGTAAGTAATACCAAATCGGAGCCAAAATTCCGTTTGCACCAATAACCATAAAAAGCCATAAACCGAAAACTGGAATTAGCGAGATCAAAACTTTTTTATTTTTTAAAATTGATGCAACTATCCCAACTATAATAATCGCGAAAAATAAAAGTCCGATAAATAGCACTAACGGATTCGCCATATAACCGCGCCAAAAATCCATTAGGTATCCGTTTTGTCCTGTTGTGTATTTATAGTCGAGCCACCCAAATAAAAATCCTCTTAAAATCGGAAAATCCAACCATGTTCCCCATTTGGTGCTGTATAAAAATGCTTCTTCGGAAAATAAACTGTTAATTTTTGATGCCGAGACCGAATCGGAATAGTTTTTTATGTAATATAGATTTGGAAGAATCCAATAGAGATTTAGTAAAATGAATGCTGCTCCAATATATATAGATCGCAACAAAACTTTTATTCGATCATTACTTATTAGTAAGTAAACAAATAAAAACCCTGCAACCGAGCCAATTAGGGCATAATATAAAACCGGTGCATAACCTTGTGGAGTTCCCAAGAATATAAACAAACACAGCAATAAATAATCTTTTAATTTGGCTTTTCGGATAAATTTTAAAACATACAAAAATATCCAAGGAAGCACCATGAACTGAGCATTAAACATTTCAAATGGGACAAAGAAGATTTGAAGTGTACCCAGATTAAAGATGTAAAAAGATGTGGCCAAAAGCGCCAACAAATTTTTATGCGGACGATGTTTAAATAGATATTTACCCAAAAAGTACATTCCCAGCGAACCTATTAAAAGGGTCAAAAAAAAGTATGAATATCGCAAAATCGAAACCGGCATTACAAAAGAAGCAAGCCATAGATAAATAAATCGTGGAATGTCTGACGCATGAGCGTGTCCACCGGCTGTACCTAATCCCTGGTATTCGTTCCAAACGCCGAAAAATTGTCTTTGGAAATTTATGCCGAAATTGAATTCATCGCTTAAGCTATCCCAGCCTAAAAGCCATGTACCAGAAATATGGTTGGCAAAGGCTAATATTAATACGACCACAGAAATGGCAATAGGATATAAAAACCGACGTGGAAGATCCGCCTTCATTACTAAAGTGTACTTTAATTATGGAGATTAGACACGAATCAATCCCTACCAAGCAGGGATTGAAATTCGTTACTTAAGGAAGTACTGCTAATTTAGCTTGTTTTGTAAGCCCAAATTTAGGCATACTTTCTTTAGCTAATAAGTAACTTAATATGAAAGTGTCTCTGACAGCTTTAAAAATAACTTTTAGATTACTTCCGGTAGAAGATCCAAATTGTCTTTTATAGTGGTTAACTCCGATTTGTTTAAATTTGTAACCGTTTCTATATGACTTTAATAAAAATTCAGTTGTGACCATAGCCCCATCACTAACTAATGGGCTGGCAGCAACAATAACTTCTTTTCTTATTAATTTAAAAGCACAATCAATATCTCTTATTGATCTTGGGAATCCTAAAAAGATTCTATTCCAGACTTTTAGAGTATCGGCTAACAATTTTCTTTTGAACCCTTCCGCTCTGACTTTTCTATAACCAATAACAAGGTCATTATTTTTAGCAAAAGGAATGAATTTTGTGATTTCGTTTAAATCAAATTGTAAATCTCCGTCGCTAAAAAATACCCAATCATATTTGGCTTCTTTAAAACCTCTTTTTACGGCTCCTCCGTATCCTTTGTTTCTTTGAGATACTAATCTCACAGAAGGATATTTCGCCTCTAATTTTTTAGCAATTTCTCTTGTTTTGTCTTTACTACCATCGTTTACTAAAACGATCTCGAATTTTTCAGCTACTTTTGGGAAAACTTTTAATGATTCGGCGACTAGTTTTTCTACATTTGCTTCCTCGTTGTATAGAGGAAAGAAGACTGAAAGTCCTTTAAGTTTTAGGGTAGGTTTACTTACTTTCATAGACCTATGGTAACAAGCTATAGGGTATGTGTCAAGCCCAAAAGTGGACTTAAAAATAGCCTATAAATTGAGTGAAATAAGTTTATTCTGTGTAGCCTAAGGTACATCCCCACGGACATTTAACGATAACCGGGTAGTAGGCTCCTAGTTCAGTATCATTAGGCCTTATAATTGTTGGGATGGCTGCGTCGCCTGTACCAACTGGTTCAATATATTTATTTTCGCTGTAGCTCCAAACAAGAATGTCAGAGTTTGTTAAAACGTCCCTGTCTCCATCGTAGAAACAGACATCATTTTCAGCTAAAGGTATATTTGTGCCTATCCATTCTCGGCATGGCTTTGTATTTTCTGGCCCTCTAGTTGTAACTACTGAGCGAGCTGAAGCTTCTAATTTTGAAGCCTTTTCTGTAAGAGCAGAAACTTCTAATTTAAGCTTGTTATTTAGATTGAAATAATCGTAAGCAACATACCCTACACCTACTAAAAATAGTGTTACGACGATCGAATAGTATAAATAATAATTTGTATTTATTTTTAGATTAAACATATTTTTGAATCCTTCTTAAATTCAACAAATTGCTTTTTTGATTTTAAGAAAAACTGTGAAGACGGCGAGAAGAAAGAAGAAGGGGTGTATTTTTTATAGTCGATGTGACTGTAAAAAAGTGTCTATTTACACCTCCTTTCTCTTTTTCTCTGCCGTCTTCGAACGAACACAAACATGACTACCTCACGACATCGGTTGTGGCGATTGCCAACACCTCGTTGCCGGAGATAACCGCGATGCGCACATGCACGACGTTGCATCCCATGGGGACGGAACAATTCGCGCCAGCGTTCGCTGCGGTTGGTTTGTTAAGGACTGTATCCCGATTGAGCATATTGCCCGTAACGTGAGACATTCCCGCCCAAATGGCCTGAGGGAGATATTCACCCCACCAGTACCGACCCCAAACCGTAAACCCGCTGTCAACGTGTTGATCTTCATACGAAGACGTAACGTTGCCAACGTTAATGATCATGAGCGCGCAACCGTCGCCGGTGTCCTGCTCGCCGTCACCATCTGTGTCTTTGGTGCTACCAATACAAGTCCCTAACGGGGCGATGTTGTAGTCACCGGTGATGATACGGTAATGCTGCGCCGGAGTGACAATGTCACACAACTCTTCCTGCTGGCAAAACGATGATTCGGCCATGCCGTATTCCAAACCTTGAGAGGCTGGGTACGTCAAGTTCGGGTTCACCACGTTGTCAACATTCGGAAACTGCTTCCAGATCCCCAAATCCAGGTTATACCAAGGCCAGGCCTTGATATGCTCAGGAGCGAGGTTGGTGTAAGACACCGCCCATTGCCCTTGTGGCAAATTCGGTAAAACAACTGCTGCTTGCGCTGATGGCGATTGCGGCATCGACGCTTGGGTTAAACCTCCAACTGCTGCGGCACTTACTTCGCCTGTCGGGCTAGACAGATTAAAAGCATCTGTCGTAGGCACGGCGGCTACCGTCTGCGGCGTTGCTGTCGGAACCAAGATCACCTCGCTCGTAGGCGCGGCTGCAACTGCTTGCGCGGTTGCCGTTGGAACCAAAACTGGCGCTGCACCATTCGCTAGAGGAGCTTGTTGCGACACACTCGTCGGTGCACTGACTGACGGCACTGATCCCCCAGGCTGGTTAGCCGGATTCACAATTGTCGTCGGCGTCGGCGCGACCTCAAGAGTCATAACGCTGCCAAGCTTGGCTTCGGGCTGGTTGGGCGCTGCTGTCTGGTTAATACTCCATATGGCAAGCCCTCCAATCACGAAGACCAAAATCCCTGTTAACACGATTGTTGCCAATCGGCGTTGCTCAGGTGTACTCATTTGTACTTACCTTTCTAAGGGTCTCCCCTTCATACCACTCTCTCGATAAAAAACGGGTTAGTTCTTGATAATAGACACATCCAAAAAGCCTAAATTAGCCCGATATGATAGGCCTATAAGCTTCCTCGATGTGTCCATCAAGAACTAATATTTTTGTTTGTGTTCGTCATATGAAATCTGCCTTTTCTCAAGAGCCGTAGCTAAGAGAGTAACAGCGTCATATTATTTGAAAGTGCTTCCTTAAAAGCTAATTTTAAGGAGCTTTAGGCCAACAAGTTAAACTTCTTGGCTCTTTAGGAATGCCCTTTTTAGACCTCCCGAAAGATGCTCGAATTATACTATAGGACTCGTAAATTGTCAATGGGGGCAAGGGTTTTCTAGCTTTTAGGACTTTAGCTTACCATTAATAGCAGTCATGGTATGTCGGCTATTGTGGCCAATTCCTTTGGCTTGAACCATCGATATTTTTTCGCCAGTAAAGGAGTCATTTGGCTGATCTAAAGACATGGCTGTTGGGTAGCTATGTCCAGTTAAGCCAGGATTACTCCATACTGCAGACAGGGGTTGCGGATATTTTATAACAAGTTCACCTTCACTCCAAGAGATTCCGTCAGCAGATTTAGAAGCGCAAACTCCTACGTTGGTTTGGAAGGTAGAAATAAACTCACCACGCTTAGTGTTGTAACTAATTCCCGGCAAGGCGGCATAACCTGCGCCAGGTATAGATGCGGGAGGAGTTATTACTGGCTGCAGATCTGGGGTTTCCCCGGGCTGCATAACTTTAAATCCATCTTTTGTGTAATGTTCTAATGCTCCAATCGTGTTTCCAATTAATGGCAACCTGGCCATGAAAATTTGATCAACAGTGTTAAATTTAGCTTTTGATTCTTGAGGAATCCACTCGATGTAATAAAGCAAAATTTGTTCTTGGCCTGTATTTGAATCTTGAACTTTTATTGCGTGCGGCTGACCCGCTCCTGTAACTTCTCGACCTGGTTGTGAATGTTCACGTCCAGTAATTAATTGGCCCATCGGCTGGAATGTTTTTCCGTTTTGAGATTGGGCTAGACCAACTGAAGCAGTGAACCCAGCTCCGTTGCCAGGATTGATATGCTGCTCGTTGTGAGTAAAGCCAAGGTAGCCTCCATTAAACTCAACAACTGAAGTTACTGCACAATATCCGTTTCGATAAGTTTCGTTTGGATCTCTAGTAATTGCAGGTACAATTGCATTTTGTTCATTAGTTTCTGGTCTAAAACCTTTTTTTGAGTCCCATAGATATGGGAACGATCCTTGAATGCCAGACATAATTCCTGAAACAAACATGCGTTTTGTTTCGCCATCTTCTGCTGTTATAAATGGAACATGACCATCGGGGGTCCATTCCATTCCGGGCGTGGCTAGTGCGCGTTCACCGTGTTCAAATTCAAAAAAACTATTTTCGGGAAATTCCAATTCTGTTTCTTGTGCAAGAAATTGTTCGAAAGGTTGTTGTGGTTCAATCGCGACTTCGGCATCTTGCACAGCCGCTTCTGGTTGATTTTGAGATGACCCAAGCGTAGCTGCTGCCAACGTTGCAACAGCGGTTCTTCCGGCAAGTTTTAAGAAATCACGTCGTGAATAATTTGGCTCTGGATTTGGGTTTATGGTGTTTATCTGATTATTTTCGTTTTCGTTAGGTTCAACCATCTTAAGAATTATACTAGCCTTTTGTTTTTAGTTTTAGAGCAACCATAGAATGTTGTCTGGCTTGGCCTATTCCGCGAGCCATAAGCATTGTTAAATTTTCACCGGTAAAATTATCATTAACCTTTGAAAAATCTACTAACGAAGGGTAGCTATAACTTGAGTTCGCAGGGTTTTGCCATACTTCTGAAAGTGGAACTGGATATTTGATAATAAGTTCAGCTGAACTCCAATCAAGACCATTTTCAGATTCCGTAGCACAAACTCCAAGATCTGTTTCAAATATAGCTAAAAGTTTTTGACGTTTAGTGTTGAATGTAACTCCAGCTAAAGCTGAATAATTTGCATTCGCAAGATTTCTTGGATAAATTAAGACCGGCTTAAGATTAGGCATGGCTTTCGCATTTATTGTGTTTTTAAATCCACTTTGTGTCCAGCTTTCAACTGCACCTAGTCCATTATTTTGTAATTCTAATTTCGTTAAGTAAATTTCATTTGGAGTAAATTGATCTCTCGGGAGCCATTCAGTGTAATAAATATATGCATAGTTTTTGCCAGTATTACGATCTGTAACTTTAATTGCACAAGGCTGACCTGCCCCAGTAACCTGTCCACCTGGGTAAAGAGTTCGTCTACCTAAAATAGGTGACCCAGCTGCGCGCTCAAATGTTAAACCTCCATCTTTTGAAACGACAATACCAACCGATGCCCGAAAACCTGCGCCATTTTGAGAAGCCACCCATTCTTCGTCATGAGTAAATCCGAGCAAACCATAATTAGTTTTAATAACTGAAGTTAGCCCCGAATATCCATTTCGATAATATTGAGTGTAATCTGATTGATTTCTAGACACACTTGGAGCAAAGCCATTCGGTCCGATATATCTATTAAGACCTTCTGATGGCGACCAAGTATATGGATAAGAACCTTGAACTCCATTAACAATTCCGGAAACCCACATTAATTTTGAGCCATCGCTTTGTGTAATAAATGGAATTCGCCCATCTGGGTACCATCCCATTTGTGGCAAATCGACACGGTATTCGGTTTGTTCAAAATCAAAGTAGCTGTTTTCTTGAAATTCTAATTGGGTTTCTTGTTGGGGATAAAGCTCAAATGGAAATTGAGTTATTTCTTCTTCGTATGACTGTTGCTTATCTAAACCAAATGGAGCAATTAAAGCTGCCCTATGGGACTGATCGGTTAAAGCTCGAAATGTGTGGCCTAGAAATTCTCGTCTTGATAATTTTATTTCGTTTAAATCGGGTAGTTCTTCCATATTTATGGTTTAGCAGGGTTTTATTTAGAATTCTAATTTTAAGGTTTCGATTATTTTTGAAATCCAAATCTTAAAGATAGAATGCCCGGGCGGAGAAAGTTGAAAAAGTTTTGATATGCTAAAAAACGCATGTCTAGTTTTTCCAAAATTCTCGCCCGGACGGCATCTATGGTTGTACTACGTTATGGGTGAGGGATGACGACTATCGTCGAGATCACTTGGACGGATCCGTCTTGCAACGCAACCGTTGTCGTGATCGGGAAAGTCCCACCCTTCCAATCGAAATCGTGAGGCACGTAGCGATCGTTCGCCGCATAGTCAAACAAATACGGATCTGATCCATCACCCCAATCAATCGAATGGCCTTGCAGAGCAACATCGTTCGTCTGAATGTGCAGGACAACCTGGTTATAGGTCGCACCAACAGTCGGCGTAACGGTGAAGCTGGGATACACTTCGTACGGCTCATCGACAACGATGTTAGATGTGCCGTTAGCGGTCATGGTGTAGTAGCGAACGCTGCCACAGCCCTTTTCACCCACACAACCGGTTGCCAACATCTTGTTGATCGCCGCCTTGATATTCGACTTCTGCAAGTCGTACGGAAGCCAGCTAAAGCCATAGGTTTTTTGACCAATGGTTGGCGCCGATGGGCAAGCAAGCACCTCGATAACCTGGCCCGTATTGGCGTCGTCATCTAGGGTCACAGTTTGAGCACCGTTCGCATAGGCACACGAAAGACTTACGTCTCCCGCGTAAAAATGCGAGGCGGTTTGCGCCTTGACGGGATAAGCCGAAAACAAGACTGCAACCAACGCAACGACTGCAAAACCGAACTGCGAAATCAATTTGCGAAACATTGTAGTAAATCCTCTCTTGAAATGGTTTTAGACAAAACAGTACTGCATAAAAACCTCCATATAATGAAGCTCTTAACGCAGACTGCTTTGACCCACTTAAAAAAGTATCCATAGATATTTAATGTGCGAATATCCAATGAACGATTTGCTCTTTGGATAGTTTAAATTTCCCTGATATACAGCGAAACTTGAACTACTACCTCAGGATTGTTGTTTTTTCTTATGCTCGCGCATATGAGAAGCTTTAGGCTTCCAACAACCCTGAGGGTAAACCATATTTAGTTGTTAACTACAGCCAAAGGCAGAAAGACGTAGTCTTTCGGCTGATTGGGCTTGAAATTCGGATCGACAACCTGCAGCATAACGCCGCATTGCACGTCTCCTGCGGGAGATGTGATTGTGATGTTTGGCGCGTAAGCGGCCTTGCCAGTGTTCGTATCCCACGAGTAATCATGCGTGACGACTCCGTAATCAATGCTGCCATTGATGGTCTCGATACGATACGGATCGCCCTGTCCGAAGTTGAGATAATGACTCACTTTCGAACCCTGCATAAGCTGATAGGCGTTGGCCCATTCGAGCTTGAACTGGAACCGATTAAACGGGTCACCTTCAAGGTGGCGGGCTTCCAACTTGCAAGTCGGCTCAGGCAACTCTTCGTCCATAACGACTGCGACTTCACAATTGCGACCCGTGGTCTCGGCGACGATAAACAGCGTCGAGGTATAAACCTTGCCAGGTTCATACGGGTAGGTAAATGTGAAGCTACCTGTGCCACTGATGGCCGAGGTGATCGTGATGAACTTTGGATCGATCATGCTCTGACCGGAATACAGACTGTGATAATCGGCATCGGGCGAAGCGCCATCCCAAGAGTAGTCGAAGCGATACGTGACCGGGTCGATCTTTTGGGAAGTCATCGTGCATGTCGCGGGGCTTTCGGTGTCGACGCTTACGACAACCGACTCATTCGATTCAACCGGATAAGGGCTGAACCAACTACGCGAAAACACTGTTACTGTTTGGACATCCTGCTTGTTAATACGGAAAGAGACATTGCGTGTTCCAGGCGTACAAGACAAACCTGTGACCGGCGCGCTCATCGGTTGGGGCTGGCACTCTGATGGATAATCGCTGAATGGCATTCCGCCTGCTGTTATCAGCATTGAGTTTGCGCCTTCAGGGGCCATCACGGTGACATTGACCAAATCCATGTAGCGGTAAGAACCGGCTTGAACCTGAATGACTGGCTTCGGCACTCGGCACTTTGGCGCGAGAATGTCTTGCGTCCAAACCACTGTGTTCGTTGAGTCCGAAATCGTTAAGGTGGTTGTTACTAACCCCGTCTCGATAAAATAGGCCTCAACATAGTTGCCAAACATATTCCCTTCTTCGGGTCCGTCCAACTGCCACTGAAAAATGCCTTGGTGGTTGCCCGCCAGGCCGTTGCAATTGGTGTTGACGAAAGCCGTATACACGCCAGTGTCGCGAATCTGATATTCCCAGTCCCATTGTGTGGAACTGTTCTGGATCGGATTCACGCCGACGTAAAACGGGGGCCGCACGTCGATAGTCACGGGGAAGGTGTAATCCAATCCACCGAAATTATCGTAGTTTAGCCCAGCCTGATATAACGTAAGACCCGCGCCGTAAGCATAGCCGTGAGTAAACTGCGGGCTGTCGCCATCGGTGTTCAGATACACGTCAAAAAAGGCTCCATCGCCGAACTCAAAGTTGTGGTATCCAGCTTCAGGAATGGGAGGACAATCCAATTCCCAACGGAAAACGTTGGGTTCTTGAATGACCTCTTGGTTGTTCACGCATTCGACCCCAGCGGCCTTAGCCGCAAACGGAATGCAAAAAGCGCCAAACAAACCTGCTGCAAAAACCAACATCTTGATCAAATTGCGATACATCAGAATCTCTCTTTCTTCATACATTGTTAACAAAATTGGCCGAGCTAAATCTTCAATATAAAGATCCAAGTCTTATTTCGACCAATTTTAAATATGGTGCATGTCAAAAACTGAACGCTAGTTTCTGCAAAAGAAAATTTGTTCTAGTTTTCGATCATTATTTAAATGTTCTTTTCTATTCAACTTTTATAGATCACCTGATTGTTAACCTGTAAAAATTGAAAAGCTTGTCCGGTGGAGTTGATTGTGTTTGATATGCTTGCGCATAAAAGTCGAAAATCGACCAATCAACCCCTCCGGACTGTGTGCATTTAGCTAGTTGCGCTTGAACGTTGCTCCATACGGGGCGTAAATTAGCTGCCCTGTCGGAACTGCAACATTCAGGTCTCCACCATGGTGGAACTCGTTTTCGGTAAAGATCCCGTCGGCGCTGACATACAAGTCAGAATTCGAAAGAAGATTCTCATTCGTCTTGCATACCGTTCCGGCTGCCATGAACGGACCGCCAATGAAATCGGCACAGTTCAAAGGGTTCCCTTCGAAAGTGAAGATCACGGCGGGGCCGGATTCTACCGCTGCTTGCGGAATGAACGTCTTTACCTTTGGCGCGGTTGGCGTCGCACTTGGTGTCGGCGTCGCGCTCGGGGCGGGAGTCTGCGTAGCAGGCTCATGCTCGATAACGAAGCTTGCACCATATGGCGCGTAAACCCAAACCGGACCTGAGAATTCTCCACCCTTCGAGTGAAATTCGTCTTCGAAGAAAATCTTGTCATCACTGACGTATACATCACTGTCAGTGCTGACTGTGACCCCTTCGGGAACGAAACAAACCTTACCAACCTCAAGCTGAGTCGAAACATACAAACGGCAATCGGAAGCGCCTTCCCCTTCGAACGTATAGATCGGAGTTGGCGTTGGCTCAACTGTGTTTGTAGGTTCAACCGTGCTGGTCGGTTCGACAGTCTGTGTGACGGTCGATGTCGGCTCGGGCGTCGTGCTCGGAGTAGCCGTAACAGTAACCGTTGCGGTCGCTGTCATTGTCGGAGACTCTGTCGGTACAGGCGTAGAACTCGGCGTCGGACTTTGTGTCGGGGTTTCTGTTACGGGAGGAATGTCAGTCGGTGTTACCGATGAAGTTGCTGTCGGCGTTGGCGTCGACTTGCGGTCATCAATAACAATCTGAAATGTATCCTCTAGAACAACATTCCCAGGCACCCAATCCAAACCAATGGTGTATGTAATTACCCCATTAGGCACGTAGGCGTATGCATGCTGAACGCTTGCATCACCTTCCGCATTGAATCGTAAATCCACCTTCTGACCGTCCCCAAAATATAACGTGCGGTAGTGGTCTTCTTCCTTTGTGGGGGTTGGGACCAAATTCGAACAATTAAAATTGAAGCGATACTGATTAGGTGGGACTTCCACCGGCTTTTGAACCTGACAGTCAGGGGTATTGTCCGCGGCGGATGCCGTGGCATAACCACCAAATACTGCAGATAAAACCAATGCGCTTGTAATCAAAGCCTTGCGTAACATGATTTCTCTCCTTCATACGATAGGCCCAAGTCGGGCATAATACATAGATAACAAAATTAGCCAAATAGAGCCTTCGCCCCGTGGACATTTGGGGATAAAAATCAAAGGCTCAACATGGCTAACTTTGCCGTGGAGAGAATGTAGCTAAATGCACGTATGACGTGTACTTGGAAAAAGAAATCCCGCGAAGGGAAATGATTTCGCTGTACTTTCATACTATATTAAGGAACTCTATCTCGGGTTAATTCCTTTGATAGTTGAAGAGATTCCCATCCTGCCCAGTTGGAAATCTGCTTCAATCAGCAAACGAATCAACGAATAGTTGAAGGGTTTCTCGTCCTGCCCAGTCGAGAAACCGCTTCAAGCATCCGTCGAACGAACTGCATATTATATATTAAAAAGGAGATTTTTGGCAGGAAACATTACTGCCTATAGTTAAAAGTTAGGCAAGTAAAGAGAGTGATTAACTCGGGATCCTGTCCATGTATCCCTTTCTTAATCTGGCGATATTATACAATTTTCAAACCCCAATGTCAATTGCTATAGGGTATTGGTAAGCCAAAAGAAAAGCCCGGGCTGTTTTTGATCTTTGAGATCTAGAAGCTTTTTGGCTTCAAACAGTCCGGGCTAAAACATAAGCTAGTTGCGAGAAACTACTCTGGGAACCCACAATTCGAGCTTAGGCCTGTTGGCGGGATGATTCGGGTCAACAATGTCGACGATTGCCGTACAAACCTTTGGCCCGAAGTCGGAATCGGATGGAACCGTTAATCTCGCCGTATACTGCGCTTTACCGGTTTCTACGTCCCAGGCATATTCGTGCCAAAGCGGCCCGAAATCGATAGCACCTTTGGGGCCGACGTGAAGGTTTTGATCTTCTCCTCCATCGCCGTAGTTAATGGTCGCCATATCAGTCGCGGCAAACCACGTAACCTGAAATTCCCAATAATTAAATGGAGCGCCTTCTGGATGCCGCGCTTCGAGTGTGCATTCAGGTTCATCACCAGGCTGCCCACCCCACGACGGGTCAAGAACGGTAATCTGCTTTTGGCAAATTGCTGGGTCCTGCCCTTGCCGCCCAGGAACCACAACCGTTGCGGTATATACCGAATACCCACGGAAAACATCCCACGGATAATCGTGGTAGTACTCGCCCCATTCATAATCCGCATTTGGATAACGGATTCCCTCTGCCAGATTCGGACCAGGAGTGTCATCTCCCAAATCAAGAAATGGGACACTCCCGTAGGCATTTGTCCAACCAATCTTAAAATCAAAGTGGTTGAACTTATCGCCCTCTCGAACTTCAAATTTGCAAGTTGGCTCACCGAACGACTTCTGGGTAGTGACTATGGCCTGGCAGGTCGCCGTTTCATTCTCGCCGTACACATACATAGTCGCCGTATAAAGCGTGTTTGTGATGTACGGGTACGTGTAAGTTACGACGCCGTTCCCAGAGACCCCTGGAACCTCGTACCACGGATAGTAGTCATAAGGGTTTCCAAAGTCGATCGAGTTGTTATTGTCGGCTTTACCCCCGCTCCACGTATAGGTAAACTGGAAGCGAAAATCCTGAACATCCTTAGCGACAAGCGTGCACTTCGTTTCACTCGCCCCTGTTGATTGGGCCGCAACATCGGGCTTTTGCACACTAGCATGACTCGGGACTTGGACACAGGCAACAAGCAAAAACAGATAGCCGATTGCTGTAAACATGCTGAACAAAAATAACCTAGCAGCACGTCTCTTCATCGAAATCCTCTCTTTCTACGAGAAATTTAAGGGAAACAGTTATTTATTGATTTATTCAATGTACAAGCATTTAGCTTATAAGCGCATATCATATATCAACCTATAGAAATAATCTATATTTTTATAGGATATCTAAGTTATTTTCTTTAATCTTTTTATAGATCATATCGCATTAAAGATCGCCCACTATCCCATAGCGTTGACGACTACCCGGTTGAGTTGTAAAATAGTAATAATTATTTTTCCTGCTCAGAAACTAAAAATATGCAACTTTCTAACATTCTAAAAGTAGGTGCCATAGTAATAAGTGGAATCGCTCTAGCCTTTTTGGCAGGATATGTTATTTTCTCTTATTTCAATAGAGACGCAGGAATTCAACAAAGCACAACCGTAGCTAATACTCCAGTTAATGTAGAAAGCGATAGTGAAGGCATTTCAGACCAACAAGGCGAAGTTGCAGGAGTATCTACAGACGATACGAATGGCATAACCACAACTGGAAACACCAATCAGACAACATCTAAACCAGCAGTTTCTGACCCAGATGGAGACGGCATAACTCCCAGTACCACTGCACCAGCAGCGATTACAGTAACAGAAGAAGACCGCAGAATTTATAGAGACACACACAGAAACGATGAAATTACCTATGTTGAGGCCGATGACGGTAACGACGACTCAGAAATAACTTTGAGCCCTACTCCAGAGGTAAATGAAGAAGACGATTACTTCGAATACGTATATACCTTCGAATTTAACAACGACGCACAAGATAGATATGAAGATGGATTCACCTATTCTATCGACGGCCAAAGCTGTGATGATTCAGATTTCTTTACTAGCGATAAATACGATTTTAAAGGAAAAATCGAAGCTGACGATATAGACGATGAAGTTACTATCAAAGTAAGAATCAAAGACGAATATATTGATGATTCTAACGATTTCGAAGATTCATCGTATAAATTTGATGGAAAAAACTACACTGTTAAAGGCGATATAAATGTGCCTCAGTGCGAGAATTAATCAAACCATTTCAAACTTTTCTCGAAGCTAATAAGTTCCTCGGCACAACCTTTACTGGGAAATTATATGTTTTCAGCCTGCGAAAGCTTCTATAAAAGTTTGAAATTTGTTTAAATAAATCAATAATAACCCACCCACCGTATACCCTATAGTATTGACTATTCCGACGAAAAATGCTAATATCATGCGCATATATAACTATCGCAGTTATTAATCGCACACTACGGAGAACTAAAATGAGTTTCCCACACAACCCACATCTGGAATTTGCGGCAATTCTGCTGATGACCATTTCAGGTCTGATGGACGGGGTAGCCCTTTTTCAAATAAAAAGGTTAATATCGCCATTTGGCCTGATAAGCAGAGGTTTGCTAGGTTGTATTGTAGCGGTCCTATATTTGATTTCCGGGGGAAGCCTTCTCGGTACAGTAGTCTGGGCTATGCTAGGGCTAACTAAATTTGTTGCCTATCTAGCAATTTATGCGAAATTGTTTTACTTCAAAAAGCCGATCATATACCAGATTAGCGACCAAGAAACGCTGATCGAACTATAAGATAACCAGTTTTAGATGCTTTAAGCCGGGAGGCATTGAATCTATCAAGATACAATGTCGCCCGGCTTTTTTTATGCTGTGCTACTATTCCACTAGTATGTCTTCTTATAGTTGGAATCTTCTTCACAAATCTAAAATCGAAAACATTTCGGAACTCGAAAGTATCCTGTTAAAAAATCGTGAAATCGAAGATACTGAAAAATTCCTTAATCCTACTCCACCGAATAAATTATTAGACGAAAATCCGCAATTAAAAGAAAAATTCCTGATCGCAAAAAAAATAATTTTGGACGCAATTGAAAAAGAGCTTCCAATAATTATTCACGGTGATTATGATGTAGATGGCCAAACGGCGACTGCGATTTTATGGCGAACAATTTACAACGACTTGCAGTATAAAAATGTTTTTCCGTATATTCCAAATCGTTTTGATGAAGGTTATGGAGTTTCACTCGAAAGTTTGAAAGGCATTCGCAAATTACTGCAAGAAAAAAATTTTGCAGAGAATTGTGAGGCGCTTTTAATAACTGTTGATTGTGGAATTACTTCGAATAAAGAAATTGCATATGCACGCGAAAATAATTTTCAAGTTGTGTTAACCGATCATCACCATGCATCAGAAAATTTGCCAGATGCAAATATTGTTGTTCACACCGACAAAGCAACTGGTGCTGGAATTTCATGGTTATTATCAAACCAATTAAATGAAACAGAAGATAAATATTTAGAACTTGCGGCACTCGGAACAATTTGTGATTTACAACCTCTCGTTGGTATTAATCGTTCAATTGCAAAATATGGAATTAACAAACTAAATAATTCCGATTTAGCATTTGTTGAAGCAATAAAAGAGTCAGCTGCAATTACTACACGATTAGATACTTATGAAATTGGTTGGGTAATTGGCCCGCGTTTGAATGCAACGGGCCGTTTAGAAAGTGCAATGGATTCATTGCGTTTGCTTTGTAGCGATTCCCCTACTCAAGCAAAAGATTTAGCAAATCAGTTAACTGAAATAAATAAAACGCGTCAAAATCAAACTGAAGCGAATTTATTAAACGCAATTTCAGAGTTTAAAGATGTCGAGGCAACAGCGATTCCAAATTTTATTGTTACTTCTAACGAGAATTATCACGAAGGAGTTATAGGTTTGGTTGCTGGAAAATTAGTACAAACTTATTACCGCCCTGCTATTGCGATTTCAATTTCAAAAGATGGCAAAGCCAAAGGTTCCGCACGTTCAATTAAAGGAATTTCAATCGTCGAAACTTTAAAACAACTTGAGCATTTATTTATAAATGTTGGCGGACACGACATGGCCGCAGGATTTTCGATTGAAACACAAAATATAGAAAAATTAAAAGATGAACTTGCAAAAGTTGAAGTTGTAAAATCCGATGAAGTTTTTACAAAACAAATTGATATCGATGCAGAAATTTCGCACAATTTAATTTCATTTGAAACTTTTGATGAACTTCAAAATTTAAAACCATTTGGAATGGGAAACGCCGAACCAGTTTTTCTGATAAAGAATATGAAAGTTTTTAATATAAGTATTTTTGGTAAAGAAAATTCACACATTAAATTTTTTGTTACAGATGAAAATGGCGAAGAGTATTCTGCTTTGGCGTTTAGTCGTCGTGATTTACAGGAAGCTGCAAATATCGGAGACAAGATTGATGTTGTTGCAACACTTTCGAAAAATGTTTGGAATGGAAAGACTTCGTTGGAACTTAAAGTGAAGGATGTGAAAGAAAGTTAAAAAAGCACCCTACGAAAGTAGAAAATAAATTCCTAAATTCGTAGGGTTCGACACTGCGCTTTAGCGTTTACTTATGCGTGCTTTATGAGCACATAGACAAGCATGCCTGCGACAATCACCAACTCGGCAATGCAAAACCACAAGCCAACGTTGGTCTCAACCTCAATTTCGTGAATCTGGTTGAGAGCTTTGCGTCTCATCCACTGATACATGTGGCAGCTCCCTTTCCTTATGGCTGCTTTACTTTCGTAAATTACTCAGATAAAGCTCGGGCGCTTCACCTGCCTCCACGCGAAATGGTTTTTCACCATCCCAGCCGCAATGCCATGCACCGCCTTCGTCCGGAAGCTCATACAACACTACGGGCCAATAGTTGCTGAACCCCTCCTTCTGGCTGGGCCAATATTTGTGCATGATGCGCAAAGTTTCGTCGTCCGGAATCGCAAAGACAGGAGTACCGTCGCCTGGGTCAAACCATGCGTGGGCGACGTCTTTAGTCTGGATTAGAAACTCAACTTCGCTCGGGTCTTCCAAGCTTGGCTCTATGACTTCTTCGAGCACGGCAACAAGACAGTGATCATCATTGCCCGCCAGCGCAGTCGCAGTCTGAGCAAAAAATGGTGTTACTACCAAACTCACGGCTGTAGCAATTCCAAAAACAGCGTTCAAAATACCCTTAGACATTTCTTAATCCTCTCTTCATACAGTTTATTGGGTTGGTATAGAACGGGCGTAATTGTAGGGTTTAAAATACTATAAGTCAACCGCTAACGGGCTTTTTGTAGATTGCTCTATTAGTCGATAAAGTGAATCGACTTTCTTATGTTCTCGGCATTTTCATTTTCAGCATATTCAACCACGATCCATTTATCGGTCGATGGAGACTGCATTAAATAAATTTTATTTACCCCAGTTGTCGGACCAGATTTAACTTCATATGCTGCCATATAAGCATCTTTTGTACCTTCAATTTTAACTTTCTCTGGTTCATTCACAAAATCGCCACCCATACTTGGATCCATTTCATCTAATTTTAATTGGATAAACTGAATCGGATTATCAATTTCAACTGGCTTATAAATTACCAAAGCAGAAAATTCCTGACCTACCCGAGGTTCAACGGCCATAATATAGTGGTCGCCATTATCTTGAATAAAATAACCAGGATGCATAAAGTAATAACCTTCACCATCGACTTGTTCCCAATCTTTGTAAACTGCGAGGTCGGCTGGAAGTTCTTCGCCCTCTGCAAGTTCGATTTCTTCTTCGTTATTTGTATTTTGAGATTCTGTTTCTTGCATCGATCCGCCAAATTCAGAATCGATTGGTTGCTGCATTTTGTTGCGAGCATTCATGTAATATAAGATGCCGGAGATTCCAGCTATTAGGACTATTATGAGGAGCAGGTTAATTGTTTTCATGCCCTCATCCTACATGGATAATTTGAATGAGTAAACCCTAAAACTAAACCATATATACAAGTACAAATATTTTAACTATTATTAAATTTAAGATGAGTGCTGATCTGGCTGAACATGAACTCCCCTTTCTAGCAAAATGGCCTAAATGGCTTCGATGGCTTTTATTCCTACCATTAGGAATTATTTCTGGTATGTTAGGATCAGCCTTTATTCATCTAACACAATGGTTTATGGGCTTTGGTAGCGAGACTCCATATGTAGTTTTTCTAAGTAATGGAGCTTTTGGATATGTCTTCTTATATGTCTCTTCTATAATGGCTCCTAAAAATCATTTTACCGTATCAATAATTTTATTTGCGTTATCTTGCATACTATATGGGATATCATTCCTAAGCATATTAAATGGTAACTACGCAGTTAGTATTATAGTTGACTCATTAGGTCTTATAGGAGCCCTTTTAGGCTCAGGCATTGTAGTTTATTCTTTAAAAGAAAGTGAATAAACTTTTATCATACCTGCTATAATTTCCCTATAGCAATGATCCTTATGACACGGGGGAGCTAGTTCGAAAACTGAGACATAAGCTGCTTCGGGCTAACAGCCGAAGAAGCGAGGTGGCACCGCGCAATTTAGCGTCCTCGCAAGTTTATCAATTTACTTGATAATCATGCGAAGAAAGGCTTGGCCACAACCTATTCCACTTCTCAGAGATTATCCAAAACAAGTTATTTATGGAACGAACACACATAAAAGATGTTCCAACAATGGTCGGTGAGACCGTAAAAATATCTGGCTTCGTACACGCCATTCGAAACCAGGGCAGTATCAAGTTTATTATTTTGCGCGATGTGACCGGGCTTATACAGTCGGTCATTTTAAAGAGCTCCCCTGCTTTTGCAGTGGTCGATGAACTTTCGCTAGAATCAGTCATCGAAATTGAAGGCTTGGCTAAAGCTGAAAAACAGGCTCCTGGAGGGTTCGAAATTGAAGCTCAGAATATAAATATTCTTTCAAAAGCTGCGCCCGAACTCCCTATTCCAGTTGTTACTGAAAAAGGTGGAGAGGAAACCAACCAGCCACAAAGATTAGATTATCGCTGGATCGATTTGCGAAAACCTGAAAATACAAAGATTTTTAAAGTTTGGACTGCGCTTGAAAGAGGAGCACGCGATTATTTTTTGAACAATGGATTCATTCAATTTTATTCTCCGGCATTAATGAATGCGGCATCCGAAGGTGGATCTGAATTTTTTACTGTAAATTATTTTGATAGAAAAGCATATCTATCTCAGTCTCCACAATTTTACAAACAAATGG
Organism: uncultured Candidatus Saccharibacteria bacterium; assembly: GCA_965230915.1. Lineage (GTDB taxonomy): Bacteria > Patescibacteriota > WWE3 > 2-01-FULL-39-13 > 2-01-FULL-39-13 > CAYHDM01. The sequence goes on from OZ246395.1 coordinate 827,953, forward strand.
CGATGGCTGCCGGCTTTGAAAAAGTTTTTGCAGTAGGGCCAGTTTTTAGAGCTGAACCATCTTTTACTACTCGTCATATGACTGAATTTACCGGCTGGGACTTTGAAATCAGCTATGTAAATTCTCATCACGATGTTATGGATGCCGAAGAAGGAATGTTAGTCGAAGGTTTTAAAGCATTAAAAGAAACTGAAATGCCAGATTTGGAAATTCCTAGTCGTCCTTTTCCGAGATTAACAATGGTCGAAGCTAAAAAGAAATTAGCCGAAGCTGGAATTAAATCTGAAAAAGAACACGACCTTTCACCAGAAGAAGAAAGAGAAATTTGCCGAATCGTAAAAGAAGAAACAGCTAGTGATTTTGTTTTTGTAACCGATTACCATATTTCGATTCGACCTTTCTATCATATGCGACACGCTGATATGCCTGATCGTACAAAGAGCTTTGACCTTTTATATAAAGGTATTGAAATTACAACCGGTGCTCAACGAGAACATCGCGTTGGAATTTTAGAAAAACAGGCGGTTGAAAAAGGCGTCGAACTTGAAAGTATCAAAGAGTACATTAACTTCTTTAGATTTGGAATGCCTCCACATGGAGGTGGTGGTATAGGACCTGGAAGAATTGTTATGCAGCTTTTAGATTTGGCGAATATTCGCGAAGCGACTTTCTTGCCAAGAGATGTTAAGAGATTGACACCTTGATTTTTGAGCAAGGATTTTTTATGCGGTTAGCCATGCTGCTAACAAGCGTAAAAAATCCTTGCGAAAACCCTGGCTAACCACGCAAAAAACTTTGTTCAAAGAATTATTTGTCTGTAACGATCACACTCCCCTTCATATTTGGATGAAGGCTACAAGTGTAAGTAAAAGATCCAACCTTATTAAAAGTTAATATTTTTGATTCACCGGGATTTAATATTCCTGTATACCAACTGCTATCATCAGAAGTCGCACTATGCTGAACCGAATCATTGTTTGTCCATTTTATAGTTTGTCCAACCTTAATTGTTACCACCGATGGGCCAAAAGCAAAATTTTGAATGTTTACGTCAGCGTCAGCTTTTTGCTCGACCTGCTCTGACTGCGAATTATTTTGTTCTACATTACTCGAAGACATTTGAGGCCTCATTTTAAAATACCAATATCCTGCTCCACCTAAAACTATTAACAAAATTAGAACAATAAGCAATTTATTCATAGTTTCATTTTATGCATTCATTCACAAAGGTCAAATGAACTTGCAATTTATTTCGGTTCAAATATACTTAACTAAGTTAAATAACTTTGTTAATGAATTATATGGATCAAGATCAGACCTTAAGAATGCATAATTTAGGAATAATTCAAGGATACTCATATCGAGTTCTAGAAAATCATTTAGGCATCTTACTTAAAAAATATAATTTGCTAATTCCTGAATGGAAATTACTCGGGCTCATATTCGAAAACCCCAATTTAAAAATCACCCAACTCGCAAGCCAACTAAAAGTAGAAATTCCATTTATAACCCGTCTTGTAAATTCACTTACAAAAAAGCAAATGGTAAAAAAAGTGACACGCAACAAAGATTTACGAATACAGCTAGTTGAACTTACAGAAGAAACAAAAGTATTATTGCCTAAACTAGAAATCGAAGTCGGGATATTAATGAGAAATTTATTAGAAGGAATAACTTCGGAAGAACGAAGCGCATACATGAATGTATTACAAACTGTTATTAATAATGCAAAAAAAATAGAAAGATCAGAAGAACTTTAAAGCCATACTAAGTGTAATAAATTTTATTTTAGGAGGTGATATACAAGTGAAAAAAGGAAACACAACAATGTACATTGTAATCGGAGTTGTTGCAGTTGCAGTTATAGCTCTTCTATTTATGAGAAACAATAATTCAGCAATGAAAGATAATTCAGATTCAATGAAGTCAGATGATTCAGCAATGATGAACGACGACTCTATGAATGATGATTCAATGATGGATGATTCAATGATGGACGATTCGAGTTCAGATAATTCAAATAATAATATGGAAAATGGCGTAATGGTTGGAGGAGCAATGATGACTCCAGATAAAGATATAGTCGATAATGCTGTAAATTCTAATGACCATACAACTTTAGTTGCAGCTGTTAAGGCCGCAGGTTTAGTTGATACATTAAAGGGAGATGGACCATTTACGGTTTTTGCTCCAACAAATGATGCGTTTAACAAACTTCCTGCTGGTACTGTAGAAGATTTAGTTAAGCCAGAAAATAAAGATATGTTAACTAAAATTCTTACTTACCATGTAGTATCTGGAAGATATACATCAGATATGTTGAAAGATGGAATGCAGTTAAAAACTGTTGAAGGAGAAATGCTAACTTTCAATGAGAAAGATGGCCAGTGGTGGATTAATGGATCAGCAATGATCACAACCGCTGATGTAATTTCTAGCAATGGAGTTACATACGTAATAGATACTGTTTTGATGCCTAAGTAACGCCTTCGCTAACGCTACGGCTATCTTTTTTGACTATATCCTTCAGATAAATCAAAAAAGTAATTCCTTGGCTAACGCGAAATAAGTTAGGTAATACAGCTGGCTCTTCTGCAGGAGAGCTGGCTAAGTGCGTGATTAAAATTCCCAAACTAACGTTATAATCTATTAGTTATGAACCTCACTGAAAGAATTGTTGATTTTTTAACCAAAAATAAAGTTGAATACAAACTTTCTCACCATGAAGCCGTTCGCACAAGCGAAGAGGCGGCAAGGGTACGCGGGAATAAACCTGAAGAAGGCGCAAAGGCGTTGGTTTTTTGGGCCGATAGCTCACCTGTTCAAATTGTTATTCAAGGAAATTTAAAAGTCGACAAAGAAAAATTCAAAAATTTATTCGGTTTTAGTAAATTAAAAATGGTTTCTGCCGAAGAATTAAAACAAGTTAGTTCTGTTGAACCGGGGGCTGTTCCTCCATTTGGAAATCTTTTCGAGCCACCGATAAAAGTGTTCTGCAACGAAGGATTTAGTGATACCATTGAATTTAATGCCGGTGACCACCGCATAAGTATCCAGATGAAATATAAAGATTGGCTGGATCTAGTAAATCCTAGTATTGGTGACTATGGAGAAAGAGCATAAAAGCAAACATAAAGTCCACAAAGTAAAAAAAGAAAATCAATTTTCTGAAGCTTCTACCGAACAACCGCATGAGAAACCTGTACCCGAGGTAACCCCGCAAATTCAAGAAGTTCATACTGAAAGAATCATAAAGGAGAAAAGCTCTACTGTTCCGATTTCTGCAACCGAAACTAAAACAGAGACTTTAAGTGTTAAAGAAGAAACAAGCACAGTTCACCATTCACCTAATACTTCGGAACTGGGGCAATTTCCTAAAAAGTCAAAAGATAAGATAAAGAAAAAAGATCAATTTGTAATACCTTTTTATATTTTTGTACTAGTACTTTTTACTCTATCTTTTGCTATTGGAGGACTGGCAGCAAAATTTATTCCCAATAATGCATTTGATGCGCTAAAAAGCTTGAATAAGATTTATAAAAACGAACCGGTAGCTGAAGTAGTTGAAGAAGCTACAGTTTCATCCATACCAGTTGAACCAATAAATGAAATTGAACCACCTAGAATTTTACAAACTCAACCGCCAGAAATAAGCGCTAAGGCATATGGAATTTACACCTTCGAAAAAGGCGAATATAAAAAAATGACAGACAAGAATCCTGACGTTATGCTGCCAATGGCATCAGTAACAAAAGTTATGACTGCACTTGTTGCATTAGAAAATTATGATTTAGATAAACCGGTTGTAATTCCGGCAAATTGCGTTGGTATAAACGCGAGTAGCGTTGGATTCAGACCAAACGATGTTCTGTCACTTCAAGACGTTTTATATGGACTTCTAGTTAAATCAGGTGCAGATGCAGCCTGTGCAATTGCAAACATTGATAACGAAGCTGACTTTATTACAAAAATGAATCAAAAAGCTGCTGAACTTGGAATGACCAACACCAAATTTACAAATGCGATTGGGTTAGATAATAGTGATGCACATGTTTCAGATATTAACGATTTGAAAATTTTAGTTACGGCGGCACTAAAATATGGGTCGTTCAGAAAAATTGTTGGAACCGAAGACATTACAATAACTTCTAAATCGACCGGCGCCAGATACAATGTCCGTAATACAAATGATTTATTATTCTCGATTCCAGGGACTGTCGGTATTAAAACTGGCTTCACGGACAGTGCAGGAGAATGCCTCGCCTATTTATATCAGAACAAAGATCAGGAAATATTAATTATTGTTTTGGGGTCGGCTGACCGATTCGGAGATACTTCGAAACTTTTGAATTGGGCTAAAGCTGAACTTTCAGAACAGAATTAGAATTTGAAATTGCCGAACGAATTATTTTATAAATATCGTAATCAAATTTGTTCATTTTTCCGTCATTAACTAAGCACCATTTATCAACTATAAATGTACTTTGTCCATTTTCATTCTGTTCTCGAATTTCGATTGAAGTCTCAAAAGGCCAGTCTTCGATCGCGGATTTTTTGAAGGCTTTAGCAAAACGTTTATTATATTCAGCAGGATTTTCTTTGTTTACACACGCCCCATTGCACCGACCCAAGTGATATCTAAAACATGAAGTTACGGCTTTTTCGGTTCCTAAAAGTTTGTTACACAAATTATTTTCTGCAGAAACATAATCAAGATTTTCTTTGCATTCTTTGATCGACGAAAAAATTCCCAATAACTTTTCGTTTTTATTAATCTTTATACTTTTTACACGTTCAAAATTTGTAGTTAAGTATCCGTTTTCATTTTCTATTTGCTTTAATAAAACCATTTCAGTTTTTCGACGGAGTTTTCTATTATATATAGGCATTAATTCTTTTACTAGATCAGATTCAAGAATTAGTGCCGAAATTTCACCTGCTGTTGGAATAGCTTTAATATCATTTATCTGATTGTTGATTCTCAATTCTTTTGAAGAATCTTTATCGTATAAGTGGCTCTTTACTCGCTTTTTTATATTTTTGCTTTTGCCAACGTAAAGTGGATTTGAATTTTTATCATAGAAAATATAAACACCAGGACATTCTGGTAAATCACTGATTGTTGATTCATCTAAATCATATGGAATATTCGAATTTTCGATACATCTTAAAATTGCATCGTTAACGGCTTCTTCTCCTAAATCTTTTTTGGCGTGATCTATAAACTGGTGTAGTACAAAAGCATCATCATAAGCGCGATGGCGGTTTTCACACTCGAACCCAAAATACTCGATAACTCTAGATAAATTATGCTTTCCCATTTTGGGATACAAGATTCTCGATAGTCTAACAGTACAAAAATACGGATTACTAAATGGTCTATCTATTCTGCGAAATTCTGCGCGTATATGTGAAAGGTCAAACGCAACATTGTGTGCAACAAAAACAGCATCACGCAGTATTTCCTCTACTCTATCGGCAATTTCATAAAATTCAGGAGCAAATTCTAGTTCATCCGGATTTATGTTCGTGTAATTTTGAATAAAAGGTGAAACGTAAGTATTTGGATTAAGCAGTGACTTAAATTCATCAACAATTTTCCCATTTTCTACACGTATTATTGCGATTTCAATGATTCTGTCTTTACCTGGATGATACCCAGTGGTTTCAGTGTCCACAAAGGCATAAGTATTAGGCAGCATATTTTGGAATATATCACGTATGTGCTAAGTAGCCAAACTTTTACCGAAGATACATAAATTGATTGAAACGAAGGGGCCGGACGCAACTTGTGAAAATTATAAAAAGTTGCGTCCGGCCCAACTGCTAGCGGCGAAGGAGCATAATCAACCTTGCCAGCCAGGGAGGTGAACTTACAAACCTGGGAAGCGTGGCTTCAGAAACAAATAACGTCGGAACAATCCTTACGCTGGTCTTTCGCGCAAGAATCTTGTTATGCCGTGAGTCAACACGGGGACGACTCGTTCTTTGAACCATATTAGTCGGCATATCCGCAAAACCTTTCCGCCTTATCGAAGGCTTACAAAAAATCCCAACGCATGTTGAGAATTAGAAATATTTTAAATTTATTTACAGGAAAATCAATAAGATTACGGCAGACTATAAATTATATAGTTTGAATTCTCAAACAAATTTGTTTTAGGTGAATTGTGAATATCGAAGTCATTTGATTCATAATCACGATCATCTTTTACATCTATATAATAGTCTTTTTCTGGCAATCCTGACTCGTGTATTGAATTAATATAAAACATCAAACGCGGATATTTTATGTTTGTATTAAATGTTGGAGTTGTTGATTTATCTATAACTGAATTTAAGTCGCTATCTAGCATGTCTAGTGAACGATAATAAGGAAAGCCAAAAATCCCACGTACTACCTCCCCTTGTGAAATACCTTGATACATTTTGCCAAAAATATAATTTCCCAACTGCCAAGGATATTCAAGTTTATTTTCAATATAAGCATGATAATTAAAAGAAATTGAAGATACTACTAAAATAGCCAGTAAGCCCAATTTAATATATTTACTTTTGATTCTATTTAATTGCAAAGCAGCTATAAAAGTTAAAGGAAGATATGCATTATAAATATGAGTTAGCGGTTTTCCGATAACTAAAACGTAAATTGTAAAAGAAATTAGGAACCACAAATGGATATATTTTTTAATTGTGCGTATATCTTTATTAATAAATATTAAATACATTAAATAGCTTGAAACTAAAGTCGAAAGTAAAATTAGTGGTTTATATGGATGTTCAACAAAATACCTCGAAATAACCAGTAAAATTAAGACTACCAATGCAGATCTATAACAAAGCAAATTTTTACTTTGTAATTTCCAAAACGAGACAATTGCTAAAACCCCAACGATTACTAGATATTCCTTTGAAAAGTATATCGAAGATAATTTCTCGCTGTAAAAAACTGAGTCATAACTAAATTCGGCTATGGTCCTATCGTGCAATATATATGAAAGTGTATATTTAAAGTTCTCATTAAATGTATATGGAATATAAAAAATCAGCGCAATCGAAAAACTAGCAAAATAAATCAAATAGTTCTTTATTTTGTCCGATTTTGAAAACAAAATTATTGACTGAACAATTAACAAAGTTAACGCATCATAGTGAAAAAGGAATGCAGCAGCAATTGAAATTCCACTGAGGACTAAATATTTTCTATCTAGTTTCTTCAAAAAATATAAAAAGAAGTAAGTCGAGACGAGTACTAAAAGCAGCTTAAAAGATTGATATTGAACTATTCTAGAAAAGGCAATAAAAAAGCCATTTAGCGCTGCGATTGTTAGAGCGTAAAATCCAACTTTGGAATTAAAATATTTTTTCGCAATAATATAGAAAAAAAATACAGAGAAAAAACCGGCAACTGCAAATGGTAGGCGATAGTGAAACTCCATATCATTATTAGCCTTATCGAAAAATTCACTAGTCCATACAACTAAATATTGACCTGGTCCTTTGGAATTACCCAACAAAAAATTTATAAAACTGGGAGCGTCTCTATACGCAAATGGCTTTACTTCATCACCCTGTAGATCTGAATATCCTAAAGAAGTGAATCTAAAGTATGCCGCAACAATTAAGAATAAAGTTACGGTAACAAAATTGAAATTAATTTTTTTTAAATTAATAAACATAAACCTTGTATTTGTGTATTCACTGTTTTACATTTGTTTTACAAATGTTTCTTGCAAAACAAACTCAATTTATTAAATACCCGTTAATATTAGCAGCAATCTTTATTTCAATATATATAGGACAGTATATTAATTTCTTTAATAATGATGACTGGGTTCATTATAAAACTGTAGAAAACTTCTTAAATGGAGATTTTAATTTACATCCATATATTGGTTCTACTTTTTATACACAAGGCTTAATGGCTTTTATTTTTGCAAAGCTATTTGGCGAAAACAATATACCTGTTCTTACTTTAATTATTTCTGCATTAAATATTTTCGTTTTCTGGGAAATCTTAAACTTATTGTCTGCCAAAAATATTAAATTAAAAATACTTTCGATTATACTTTTAGTTCTTAATCCTTTATATTTATATTCTTCTGTAGGATTCATGACTGAAAATTTTGTGATTTTCTTTTTGTTGCTCGCAATTTACTTTCACATTAAGTTCAGGCATACAAACTTGATTCATTCATATTTGTTTACTGTTCTTGGGTTTTTTGTAAAACAGTACAGTATTTTTCTTGGTGCGGCCACAATAGTACATGCAATATTTAGAAAAAAATGGCATCTTGTAGTTCTACATTTTACTTTAGCTGTTAGCTTACTTTTATTTTATTATTTTTTATTTCCGAAAAACGAAATTTTGTCCGGACAATCAGTTCAAATTGCTAAATTACTAGACATAAAATCTATCATTTCATCAGCCCTAAATATATTTTTGTACTTAAATTTTTTTACAATTCCATTAGCAGTAATTTTTGGAATGCGAACAAAAGCAAATAAAGTTTATACATTCATTTTATCTTTAGTAATTTTTGTGACATATATATATTTACTACCAATACATGACTTTCCATCAATTGGAAATGTATTCACTCAAAAGGGATTATTTCCAGACATAGTCGGAAACAAAAGCCAGTGGGCCGGGTACTATAAATTTTTTACATTTACGTTTTACCTATCTGCTCTTACCGCGTCGATTGTAATTTCACGACTGGTTTTAGATTTAAAAAATGTATTCTTTAAGAATAGATTTTTATTTATCGGATTTTTCATTTATTTTGGCCTATGTCTAATACTTCCGAATTTCTATGATCGATATATTCTTCCACTACTAATTTTGTGGATTCCACTTATGTTTTCGTCTAGCTTCAACTTCAAAATTAAATTGCCTGTATTAGCGATTATTACGGCATGGCTTTTTATATATGGTTTTTTTAACTATTTATATATTGTTGAATACATTGCCAGAAATATTGAAATAGAAAATGCCACACAAGAATTGGTTTTAAAAGGAGTTCCACGAGCAAACATAGTAGCAAACCGGGCACACAATAATTATTACGGTAATTCTCCGGACAGGACCGAATATTTTTTTAATTTCGATAACCCAAAAACTCTTGGCCAGGAATCTGCAACACTCGAAAAAACTTTACAGATTAATTTTCCGTTAAATATTTTTATTTCGAAAGAAATTTACTTGTATAAAATTCAAAAATGAGACTTGATCATTTAAGCCGGAATCTAATTTTAATAGTAACAATATTATTCTTCTTTTTTGCTGTAGGAGTAGCCACACACCCGGCTTCGGACAACGACGCATCACGTTTAGCTGGAATAATTTCTGTAGCACAAAAAAATATGTTATCGATTGATAAAACTCCATATAGCAAAGTTGGCGATCGCGTAGTTTATGAAGATATAAGTTATTCCTCAAAACCTCCGGTTCTACATGTAATTACTGGCCTTATTATTAAAGCAGCGTTTGAAATAAAACCTGCACTTCTTGAAAATAATGTAGCAATATACCGCGCATCTACAATGCTAATAAATACATTTCCGATTGTATTAATATATGTATGTTTTTACTTTTTGATGCGTAATTTGAAAATACGAACATTATATGCACATTTGACTTCGTTATTTCTAATATTTGGGACACTTATATTCACATATTCAAAATACTTAACAAACCATATTTTCGAAGCTTTATTACAAATTACTTTGTTTTTTATTTTAGTAAAGTTCAAAACGACAAAACTAAATTGTGTGTTGATTGGAATTTTTATTTCTGCTCTTTTTGCAATTGATATAACAAATGGTGTTATTGTTGTCCCTGCAACAATTTTATGGTTAATGTATTACCACAAAATCAAATTTATAGATTTAGTGTGGATATTTTTGGGTGCAGTTCCATTTTTAATAACACATTTTTATTTAAGCTATGTTCAGTTTGAAAATTTTTTGCCTCCACAATTATTTCCGGAAACTTACTTATCGTATCCTGGGTCAAAATGGGTCGGTGAATTAAAAGGTTTTGAAGCCCTAGATCAACCATTAATTATCAGATTTTTTAATTACACATTCGGAACTCACGGATTATTTTTATATCACCCAATTCTTTTAATTCCATTTTTTATTAAAAAAAACTGGAAAGACCCACTTTGGCTTTATACGTTTGCCGTAGTCTTGGGATATATATTATTTAATACTGTAATGCAGAAAAATTATGCAGGATCGGCATTTGGACCAAGAAGATTCTTACCTTTGATTCCGATTCTTTATTATTTTGTGATTAAAAATTTGGGTGAGTACCGACAAACATTTAGCAGAGAAATTAGGATTTTAATATTAATTGCATTTGCTTCGACGGCCTTTATTTCTTTTATTGGCTATAAAAACCCATGGAATAATTATTCTGTGAAAATTAACTCGCATGAAGTTTACTTCCCTATTCTCTACACTATAGAGCATCACTAAAAGGCCGAGGTTTCGAATTAGCTTTTATTAATGAACTATTTGGCTAATTCGAAACCTCAATTTGGTCTTTACGAATATCTTTGCATCGAATATGGATGCCGCGGGCACATGTGGCAATCCATTGCGCGAATGCAAATTGTTCCAGGTTGATGCAAGCACTCTTCAACTTTGACACTATCAGGGCTGATAATTCCGATAGGTATACCCGATGGTCGTGTTGCATATGGCGCATCTTCAGCATCTAAAACAGCTTCCTTAGGCAAATTTATCGTCAACAACATGAGATCCTCCTTCGAGGGGTGAAAAAAGGAAACGGATAGTGTAAGTGTAAAGACCCACAAATATTCTAGCAAAAATGTTATAAAATTTAGAAGTGGGAAAATTTCAAATTATCATTTTAATTTTAATAGTTTTTGTTTTAGTAGCTTTTATTGCAACATATGCTCGCAAACCAACAAACATTCGCGACTGGGAAGTCGGAATGGGAAAATTTCCTGAAATACAAATTTCGGGAGATGGAAAAAATATCACAATAAAAAATCTTCGCAATTATAACTACTCAAAAGAAGGCATAATATCACAAGATTATTTAGAAAAAACTTACAATTTAGATAACTTAGAAAAAGTCTGGTTCTTAATAGAGCCCTTCTCTTTTTGGGACGGCATAGCTCATACATACTTTATTTTTGATTTTACCGACCAAGAGCCTATCGCTTTTTCGGTTGAAGCACGTCGCGTAAAAGGCTCAAAATATAATGCATTTGCTGGAATATTTAATCAATACGAATTAATTTATACATGGGGAACCGAACACGATTTTACTGGTCGGAGAATTTATAAAGATAATGGAAATGTTTATATGTATCCGTTAAAAGTTAACAAGGATTTTGCTCAAAAATTATTTTTAGAAAGTGCAAAATCTACGGAGGAACTTCGAAACAACCCACGTTTTTACAATACGATTACAAGTAACTGCACAAATAATTTGGCAAAAATCGCAAACGAAGTAAAACCTGGATCAATTCCATTTCACTATGCGTTATATTTTCCGGGATATTCTCCCAAACTTTTATATAACTTAGGATATTTTGATAGCAATTTGAGTTTTGATGAGCTAAAGGAAAAATCTTATATTTCGAATATCGTTAACAAAATTTATAATGATCCAAATTTCACACAAGAATTAAGGGAAAATTTAAATTAAAAAGCTTGGGAACAGAAAGTGATCTGAAAAAATGGCGAAATAAATCTCGCGAAAATTTCAGGACTTTCTGTTCCCGTTATCAAACTTCTAGTCTGTGTTCTCCAGCGCCGGCAAGTACAACTTGGACTGCACGACTCGCGTGTAGCTGAAGTAACCTCCCATCGGGCTGTAGCTCTGTTCGAGCACGCGGATCGTAACTGTGTACAATCCATCATCCTCGAAAATCAAAAGCATCGGGTCGGTCGCCACACTGCCACCTACTGGAACCGTAACATCCTTCAAATCAAAATGGATGTCATTATCGGCCCCCGGGGGGTCAACAGTAACGACGACTTCTTCGGTGAATGGCTTGGGTCCCTGATTTGTGAGCCAAACTTCAAAGGTCATGGCCTCGTTGGTGCGGTCGATCTCGTGAACCAAAAAAGGCGTAACGCCTTCTTTCTTAACCAAAGGAACCTCGCGCGCCAACAAGGTGGACTCACCTGCACGCAGGGTAAAACCTACGTAAACATCGTCCATAATAAACTCCGGATAAACCGTCGCCGTATATGCGCCGGTCGGGCACACAATACCCTGTTCATCCTTGGCGTCGTACTGGCATTCCTCGGGCCAATCCAAAAAGGAAAGATCGGTCTGCAATACGATTGGGTCACCTGCATCGTTCCCGCCACTAAAGGCAATGACCGCGGGTTGCCCCTCGACCATGTAGGCCTTGCCGTTGGCAAGATTAATCGAAGATGGCCCAGGGCCTACAACTTGTGCAGCAACCCCCTTACACCAGCAGATATACAAAAATCCGCCGGCCAGAAAGGCAATTAGGACACAAGCTCGGATAAATCGGTAACGCATTTCCATCGTTCTCTCCTTCATACACATGAACCGCTAGATATTTGAATATAACTGTACAAAATGAAAAAGCTGAATTAGCCCTTTCTGGGGCATAATTATGTCAGAAAATCGCGGGAAGTCAACACTATAGGCTGACTATTCTTCCGGGTGAGGCTCAATAATTTCTGATTTTATCTTATGCATAAGTTCGCGAGTACGTATATCACCCAAATCATTTACTACAAATTTAATCGTGAAAATTGCCCCTAAAATTGACCCTATAAAATCTGCTAAAAGATCGTTCATAGTGTCGTGATAAGCGTCTTCGACCAAAGATCCCTGATATACAACCCAATCTGGAAAGTAATTTATTCGCAAAAATTCAAGGCCATATTCTATAATCTCCCAAATTCCACCAATCCCCATGGCAATTAATATAGTAAGAAGAAAAAGGGTTCGTTTAGAAGCCAATAGTCGACCCGTTCGATTCATTGTAAAAATAACTGTATAAGAAATAGCTGCTATTAGGAGCACCATTGTAAAATGGGCGAATTTATCGAAATATGGCGTGGTGTAATATAAGTCGAGAATCTCACCCAAATAGTATTGAATAAAAACAATAAAAAATAGCATTAATTCAATCTCAATAGGGAAGTCTTTAATACGGTCTTTAGTAAAAACTGCAGGTGCAGCAATTACAAGTGCTGCGACCAAGGTCATAAAACCAATTTCCCAATCGCCTGAAATAATTGTGATAACGGAGACTACAAATACGAAAACTCGCATAAACCACAATAATATGATTTTCCAGGTTTCCACATTTTTGGATTCATTTGGCTTTATAAATATCTTTTTTATCGGCTCTATAATGATTTTCATAGCGACTTAATTATATATAGGTAATGAAATTTCTCAAATTTGACTTGTGGTAGATTTCGTATCACAATTATTATAAATATGAAAAATTTCCTGTCCAAAGTCCTGTTAGCAACTCTTGTAATTTTTTCTTTATCAGCAGGTTCTGCATTAGCAGCTTCCCTTACATTAACAAAAATCGGGTCACTAGATGTAGGTGGAAAGAAAATCTCAGGCCAATGGACATATGTATCCACAAATCCAACACTATATGGAACCGCTCCAGCTGGAGCTAGAGTTACCATCGTAATCGACGGTACCGAAGCTCGCGAAGTAGCTGACGAAGAAGGTAATTGGCACCACTATTCAGAAAAGCTTACAAAAGGTAATCATGATATTAATATTTCCATCGACGGCGAATCATTTGCGTTTAAGCTAAATACAGGCGGAGAAGCAGTCGAAACTACAGCTTCAGCAAATGGAGTTCCAGTTACTGGATCCTCTGATGTATTTTTATACATGGCAATTTCTTCCGTGCTACTAATCGCAGGAGGATCACTCTTCTTACATAAAAGAAGATAATCTCAGATTTTAATTGGCTAATATATATTTGTTAACTTCCCAAACTATAAATAGTGCGTAAATAGAAAGTAATACTATTCCTTCTGCTCGTGATAAGTTATTTTTCGATTTAGTAAATATAAAAAAAAGCCCCAAGCCAGTTAAGGTAAATATAAATGTTGGAATAAAATTCGTAGTAGTTAGAATTTCCCCGGTATTTAGTAATGTGAAAATTCCAAATAATAATGTATTTGTGGCAGCGGAGCCCAAATAGTCTCCAAATGCGACTTCTTTCTTTTTAAGGATTACTGACTTTACCGCTAAAGTAAGCTCGGGCAGATTAGTTCCCAATGATAGAGCCATAAGGCTAATCAAATATGGGGAAATATCTAAAAGTTCTGCAAATATTACGGTTTTATTAACGATTATATTACTAGATATAAAAACGAGAATTATTCCCCCAATGATTCTAAAAATATCGTTAAGTGAATATGAATTTAAATTAAAAAGTTTTGTATTTCCTAGGTTTAGTATCCCTTCCCGTTTTAGAACGAAGAATATCAAAATAAAATATATACCTAAAAGTAATAGACCTTCTTCGTAAGTGACTTTTTTATCGAGTATCAAAATAGATGGAGCAAGTATTACAAAAAGGCAAAATAAGATTGTAAATTGGTCGAGATTATGATCAATTCGAATTCCATTGCCCAATGCGGCTAAAAGCGGAATTACCAACAAAAACAGCAAGATTATTCCACCAAGTAAGTTTCCTACAAAAATTTCAGCCCTACCTTCAGCAATTGATGCTAAACCAACCGCAAATTCAGGTGTTGAAGTTAAGATTCCCAGAACAATAAACGAAACGGCGAATGATGATACTTTGATATTTTTGGATATTTTATCGATGGATTTAACAATGAGCCCTGTCCCAAGCCATATAAGGACAAAAGCAAAAATATAAATGGACAGGTCTAATATTAAGAGCATTATATAAATTATAACTGGAAAAATTTATTTAGGGAGTAAAAATTTGCTAGCAGGAAAACTGGATAGAAAGAAACACTTTCCAGTTTTCCTGCTACTGCGGGTTAGGTTGCCTTACCGGCCTTAGCTGTAGCTAACGGATACCAAATATCCCCGGTAGGACCTCTGCCCCATCTGGAGTTAAGAACATACGGGCCTTGGGCAGCTTGTGCCACAGGCTTATCCCTTGCTTCCTTTGCCTCATCAGACACATTCCGATCACTGTCTTTTCCATTTGTCGCCGTTGACACTTGTTTCTCTCCTTCGAGAATTGATCGACTCAAACCCACTGGTTTAAGTTTGTATATTTTAGCACAATTAAATACCTCCGCCACACCATACTATAGGTTGACATCCTGGGTTTTTGTCTTATACTTATGCGCAATTGGATTGGGACGGAAAGGAATGACCATGAACGCCTTGCTTCGTTTGCTTGGGAAACCTCAGACGGATAAAGTAGGCAATGAATTTCCGTACCATATTATCGACCACCAAGGCCAGACCTGCGTGGTCAACTCAAAAACGGGCGAAATATTAAGGCCAAAAAAAGGCGAATCGCTAAACGAACTAATTGCCCGTTTTGAAGCCAAGACAAAATAGACGGAACCTATCCTGTTCCCCCATTTGTCCCAATCCAAGGCTTCTTTAAAACAACAAGGCCTATAATCTTTTTAAACTTTTTTGTATAATTCTCAATAATAAATGGGCAATATCAACAAAAACCAACTGATTACAATTTCTAACAAAATTCTAAAAAACGATCCTATAAATCCGGAAGAAATTTCAGATATTTTAAATTTCGAGTTAAGTGAAAAAGACAGCTCATTTATTTCATTTTTAAAAAGATATGCAGTACCCCTATCTTTAACTGCCGGAGCAATTATTGCGATTTTTCACCCCGAATTTGAAGTTGTTACAACAAACTTGCCGGAATGGACCAACCTTCACCCTAGGCTTCAGGATGGGCTAAATTATTTATGGAGCATAATTGGTGACCCGGTTGAAGAAAATAATATTTTATACCATCTGCCTAATGTATTTTTATACGGATTCGGAATTCTTGGAATTAAAACCCTTGTAGACAAGATAAACCACAAAACCTGGATCGAAAAAATTCTAAAAGCTCAAACAATACTTCAAGAAAATATTTCGTATGGGAATTTAAAACTCAATATGAAAAAAGGGCACTCACTTTTATTTATTGGGAATGGTGACTTTATCGGTGCACAATTTGCAATGGATAACCTAAAAAATACAATTACAATTTCGTCAATAAAACCAAGATATACAAATATCTGGAATAAATATGATATCGCAACTCAATACGAAGAATTAAAAGCAACAATAGAAAGATGTGATATTGAAAGTGTAGGCGAATATATTTTCTTTCCGGTTAAAGATGATCAGGTATTTTTGCCAAATGAAACAGCATATGATTTGTCTCCACATAAACTTGATATTATTTGTCAAAATATTCGGAATATAGAAAAAGATTTTAGTCTTACAGAACGACGAATAATTATAATCGGAGACAAATTTCATAAAAGTCTAGTTCAATCAGAAGACCAAGAAAATGAAATTGAAAATAGCCAAGATATTATTTCATTAGAATCAATCAGCAAAAGATATAAGAATATTACACTGCTTGACCCTTCTGATATCGCATTAGAAAAGATAATCAAACTGGCAAACGGAAGAAAAATTATATTTCGTGCAACAAAAGATGGAATTAAGGAATACAAAAGAAGATTTTACGATCGCTTACACGAGCTAGGTTACAAACAGAATGCATCAAAAAAAGGAATTTTAACGATCGGTTACGATTTATTTGAAGACCAAACCGAACAACAGACATTAAGTCACAAAGATGATTACCTTCCCGTAGTACTTTCTAAAGATGTAAAAGATGGGCTTATAAGAAATGGATATAAAAATGAAGAATTCTTGTATGTCCCCGAAGTTGTTTTAGAAAAACTCTCCCAAATAGCCGACGAACAATAAAAGGAGAGGCAGGTAAGGTTTCTTTTTTTGGAAGAAATGATCTTACCTGCCTTTCTACATACGGGAATCATAACGGCTACCGATCGGAATCTGGCTTGTTGTAAAGCATCTTGGATCTCCTTTGCGTTAAAGGACCGAACGTTTGCGGCGATGTATGCGCGTACAAATCGGATTATACAAAAATAGGGATATAATGCAAACATGTGGAAAAAATTTGTCTACGACGACATAACATCAGAATTAATCACAAAATTTAATCACGAACAGAAGGCTCTCCAAAAAAATATAATTCTTAAAAAGCCTGATCATTCGCCTAAAATTATCGCTGGCTGCGATAGTGCATTTTTAGAAGACTATATAATTTCTATTTTTGTAATGTTCGAATACCCTTCTCTTAAAGAAGTTGAAATTAAATTTCACTACTCGAAAGTGGAATTTCCATATATTCCAGGATACCTATCCTTTCGCGAACTTCCCAATTTAATAGAGACTTACAAAAAAATAGAAAATAAACCTGATTTGGTAATGGTCGATGGAAATGGAATTATGCATCCACGAAGACTTGGCATTGCAACTCATTTAGGAATTACACTAAATGTTCCAACTTTCGGCGTTGCAAAAAATAAATTATTTGGAAAATGTGAAATACCAAACGAAATAAAAGGTTCGTATACATTTGTGAAAGATAAAGATGAGATTATTGGCCTTGCCCTAAGATCAAAAGATAAAGTAAAACCAATTTATATTTCACCCGGACATTTATGCGATTTAGAAACTTCATTAGAAATAACTATGGAAACTTTAAGAAAGTATAAATTACCAGAACCTACAAGAATTGCTGATAAGTATTCAAAAGAATACAAAAAGTTTATTGACTCAAAAAAATTTGATTAGTTTATTTGAAACAATAAAAATAAAAACCGACGCTTTCTTTTTTGTGTTAACCAGTAAACTGGTAAGAAAGCGCCGGGGACTTCTTGTCGCGGCATAGAAGCTAGGCTTATTCCCTGATTTCTTTTTGCAGCCAAAAAGCCAATCGGGTAATGCTATCACGCACTCCTGATAACAGATTGAAAGTGACCGATCTTGTCACTAGCCTAGGCAGAAAAATGCCGGCAAATGGCACGATGCTAAACATTATCAGCAGACCGCTGATTATCACCCCAAACCCTTGCATTCTGCTTACGTTAGGCAAACCGAAGTTCACCGTAACATCGTAAATGCGCTCATATATTTCATACGAATTAAGCGTATAAATTTTGCAAGCGACCCATACGGCAGCAGCCAAACCAGTCATGTAAAACCATGTGGCAAAGTATAAAAACCTCACCTTTACCATCCAATTGTGCCGAAAAACCGCATAAAACATAGTAAAGCTAAGCATTCCTACTCACTTTCTATTACATGATTTGAATTGATTGGTGGGCAGATTATACATTATATTGGGGTAAATTCAAAACTATGGGATGTGGGGTTATATTTCTCTTAATGTTCCGTCTATCAAATTCACAACCTTAGTCATACCTACTCTTTCAACAAAAAAGCGGTCATGTGAAACCAAGAAAAGGGTGCCTTTAAAATTGCGCAAACTTTCTTCGATAACTTCAGTTGTATCGATATCTAAGTGGTTTGTAGGCTCGTCTAAAATTAATAGATCGTAATCGTTGTAAGCAAAGATTGCGAAAGCATATCGTGCACGCTGTCCAGGGCTCAAAAACTTAATCGGACGAGCGAGGTCATCTTTGGTAAACATATATTTTCGTAAAAAGCCAAATGCTTTATCGTAATCGCTACCGGTAGCTTCTAAAAAGTTATTTAAAAGATTTTTGTTAGAATCGAGAGCATGCTGAGTTTGCGCAAAATATCCGACTTTGATATTTGCGCCTAAAGTTATTTGACCCGCCGTAATTGGAACTTCCTGCATGATCAGTTTAACCATAGTAGATTTACCTGCACCGTTTGGTCCAAATAACCAAACTTTTTCTCCGCCGCGAACTTCGAATGATAAATTTCTGAAAACTTCTTTTTTACCATAAGATTTCGAAACATTATCAAAGCGAATCATTAATTTATGTTCACTTACTTTTGTATCGAAATTAACCTTTACCATTTTCTTATTTACGTATTTTTCTTTGGCAACAGAAGTAACTTCACGATCCATACGTTTTTTGGCGCTACTTATAGCTCGACCACGCTTTTTTCCATCTTTAATTTTGTGGACATTTTCGATTAATTTTTCGAGTTGTGCCTTTTTCTTTAAAAACTCAATATATTCCTGATTCCATTTGCCGATTAATTTTAATTTTTCTTCGCGGTAATAATCGTAATTGCCGACAAATCGAATCAATTTTTTATTTTCGATTTCCCAAATTTCATCGACGGTATTATTTAAAAATTCGCGGTCATGTGAAATCATTACAACAGTTTTTGGAAGATGCTTAATATATTTTTCAAACCACAAAATTCCCTCTATATCTAAATGGTTTGTCGGCTCGTCTATTAACAGGATTGTCGGCTCTTGCAATAAAACTTCGATCAACTTCAGTTTCATTTTTTGCCCTTCACTCATAGTTTTAATTTCCTGATATGGATCGTAGTTATCAAATTTTAATTGATTTATTAAAATTTCGGCCCGGTACATTTCCCAGTCATTGTCTAGAAGTGATTCGACAAATTCTCCGGCCATTACATTTGGAAAAGAAAATTCTTGAGGAATATAACCAATAGTTTCATCTTCGACGACAATTAAGCCGGATGTAATTTCTTCTTGCTGGGCGATTAACTTGAGCAAGGTGGTTTTACCGCAACCATTGCGGCCAACAATTCCGATTTTTTTGTTCTCACCCATGGTGAACTCGAGCCCGTCTAAGACGGGCTCTCCTATGTATGTTTTGACGATTTTTCGTCCAGATATCATTCCGCCTATTATATATCAGGCGCAATATCAATGGAATTTTATACTTCGGGTTCGTTGGAGACGATCGCTATCAGTTTTACAATTCCCCAAGCTATAAGTGGATACACCAATAGAGCTACCAAAGTAGATGGCTCTAAAATAGAGGTTGTTTCAACACCTTGTGTTGTTGCAGTGCGAAATATTCCTGCGAATGGCAACATAAAGGGATATGTTAATGAATAGATCAAGCTAACAAATCCACTTGCAGGATTTGCTCCGACTAATTTAAATAGAAATCGGAAAATTAGCATAAACTCCAATACTCCAAAAATGAAATAAATTAAATTTTGGAGAGAATAAGAACTTTTTACATTTGTTTTTGTTGTTTGGTTAACAACTCTCTCGTGTGTTGGTGCTACATCACTACTTACTGAAGTGACGGTTTGTTTTTGTACTTCTGCCATATTTGTTCTTTTGCATTAGCAAAGCTAGTGATTTTATATAAAGTCGCGTCAAAAATTAATTAAACTAATCGTCTGTTTTCATTTTTATTGTTTCTTCTATTTCGTGGTCTATATCTGACATATTCGAATCAAGCTTTTCTATATCACCTTTTGTATTATTTTCATCTGCTTGAAGCTGTTTATCTTTAGAATTTAAATCATCAAGTATGGCTTGCGATGTTCTAATTTGATCATTAATTGTACTTCTGCTTGATTGAATTTGCTCGAAATCCTTGGAAAGCTTTGACCTTTGTGTGTAAAGATCAGATTTTCTTTCTTCGAGTTCTGCAAGCTTTGTATCCTTTTCTGCTCTTGTCATGAGTATATTGTGGCTTAAAACCAATAAAATTCAGTTAAAAATTTGTAAGAAGGGTGTAAGAGAAAAGAGGCTAGATTAAACTAGCCTCTACGAATTTCTAAAAAATTAGCTTTCTTTCCAGGGGGTCATTAGTTGGAAATAATTTCCATCTAGGTCAGCAAAGGTTGCGATCCACATGTCATTTCCCATTTCATAAGGTTCCTTAACGACAGTCGCGCCAGCGGACTTAATTCTTTCGAATTCACCTTTAACATCATCAGTATCTAAATTAAACATTATTCGACCTGGTTCTTTTGCCATTCCATTTACTTCTGAATGTCGCATTATTCCAAGGAATGTGTTTCCAACCATCCAACCTTTCGAATCGCCGTCAGACATAGTTGGCTCAACATTCACAACTTTTTGATAAAACTCCCCCAGTTCTTTTGGCTGACTTGTTCCGATTACAATTGAACTTAGATTTAACATATTATTTTTCCTTATAAATTATTTAACTTGAACTAATATTAAACATCCAATGGATTCCATATTTATCTTTAAGCATTCCAAATTTATCGCCCCATGGAGCTGGCGCCAGTTGAACGTAAACTTCTCCGCCTTCTGAAAGTTTATTATAAATTCCAGTAATTTTTTCTGAGTCGTCTCCAGCGATGCTCAATTTTACGTTGTCACCAACTATTGGAGGATTGGCAGGCATAGGGTTGTGATCCATTTCGTCGCTAGCCATGAATGATAGAGTTCCATTCTCTAACGAAGCATGCATAACCTTGTCAGGGGCATCTTGATATGGAGTTGTTTTGAGTTCTCCTCCCATAACTGACTTGTAAAATTCCATGGCTTCTTTGCAATTACCATTGAACATAAGGTAGGGTGATAGTACTGATGTCATATGTCCCGAGTATAGCACCTAAATTCTATTGGATAATGGACCTATTGAATGAATTGATGGTTTTTTACTTTAGCAGTAATTCTTGAATCAATAGATGGAGCATCTCCAGGTTCTGCACCTTCAGCCAATTTTACAATTTCCGCAACTACAAGATAGTCTGCACCGGTGTCACCGGGATCCTTAACTCCTACCTGCCTTACATTAACCCCATTACCTAACATTAAGGCATCTTTTTGTGTAAGATTTCCGTCTTTATACTGGAACAATAGTACATAAGTACTTCTCAACCCGTTTTGATCCGAAACATTTAATATACCTAATAAGTCCTTTCCATCACCGGTTTCACGCTCGGCATAATACGAATTGGAAAGATAAACTCCTGCAGATTCACCGCCTTCGACCGGGAACCCATTGACCAAAGTTATATTTACATCATCCTGACCAGGAATCCAAATAGTTGCATTTGGGAGCTGAGCTATTGCAAGTTCTGACCCTGTTGAATACCCATTCTCACCTACGACGCTTAAGTCGGGAGCGACATTTTCGTTATCAGTAATCTCTTCAGTTATAGCTTTACTATACTGACTCATTTGATTATTTGCATTTTGGTTAGGCATGCCTAGGTAGTTTTGAAAAGGAAGATTTGGAATATTTCCCTGCATTTTTTGATATGCCAGGAAACCACTAAAAACTATCACGATCAGAATAATCCATAGGGTGAGTTTTTTATTCATAAATTTATGCTATCTCATATAGATTCTCTTGACAATACTAGGTAGCTTGACTTTAGATTTGCACACTCTATGATCAATCTAATATTTAATTCCCTTGAGTATGAATGGCTTTGAGGTTGAATTAGGAAAATATTATAGGCAAACCCCTGGAAAGATCATCTTTAACAATGGATCCACGCTGAATCAGCTCGCTAATGACATATGGGAAGACCTCGGTTATAAAAATATGGATCCAAGTTCCCTTTCGAGAATACTTAAAGGCGAACGACTTTTTACATTCGAACAGCTATCATCATTTTGCAAAATATTAAAACTTACTGATAGCGAATCAAAGCAGCTCCACGAAAAACTAACACTAGAAAAGAATGCCAGACTAAAAATCCCTATTTTAAAAGATACTCCATATATCGATATTGAGTTCGCGAATAATTATATAAATCAGATACATTCTGTCACGCGTACGGGTAACCCTAAAATTGCAATGGCCATGTCAGAAAATCTAAACGAGTGGCTTTCACGGAGAATTAATTCCACAGAAACCATTGAATTAATCCTCAAATCAAGCCTCGAAGAATCCATCGCAAAAAACATCATATTTAAACCAAAAGAATATCTAAAATTCGCAAAGAATAAATCTAACTTCTTATTTAAAATCTCTCATAAAAAGGTTGATAAAAAATATACATCATATATTTATTTTTTACTTGCGATTGCAAATTATATAAATAAAAACCATAAAGCTTCGATTCATAATTATAAAAAGGCTTTAGAATTAATGGAGGATCCAAATCTTAGAATCCACTCTCTTAGGGATATCTGTATTGAATACACCAATCTTGGTGAGTTTTCAGAATTCAAAAAGGCTGAGAAGCTTTTATTAGCCGAAATTGAAAAAGGTCAATTTACAGATATTAATGAAGTTTGCTGTGCATATGAAGGAATCGCAAGATCCGAACGGTTTATGAATGAAAGTAAAGCGACTGCCTTATTACATAAGGCTAACAAAATTTATGAAGACAAAATAAAAGGGAGTAACAATCTGGAAAGCGTAATTAAAATTCAACTATTAAAATCAGAATCTGAAATATACAAAGCGACAAATCCGAATGATAAAAATTTAATAAGAAGGCCTGCACTTCAGGCTCTGGAGGTTTCAAAAGCAAACCAATATGAAAGGTACACTAAAAACCTAATTGATTTGATTAATTCTATTTAGTTGCTGTTAATAGCAAATTGCATGTTTGTTCTCGAAGATCTCTGTTATTTGATCCCCATATCTGATAGTCAGCATATATGTCCCTTAAATTATCTACTTCTGGGTATTTTGTAATATCAATATTTTGAAACCCAGATGAATGAAGGCTTAATAAATAAGAATCTATAGATATTGGATAATAATTTTCGCGTACTTCGTGTTCCCAATTTTCTAAGTAATAACTTTTATGTATAAATTCAAAAATTGAAGTTAAATTTGAGATGTATCTATTATTTCCTGTTCGAAAAAATTCGTGGTCAGGCCGAAGTTTGCAAAAATCTCTGAATAAAATATTTTTAATAGGATTATTAATTGTAAGATAACCCAAAGTCGAATCATTTTTAAATCCGTCACTTATGACTAAACGACCTCCGGGTTTTAATGTGGAATAAATTCGATTAAATAAAACCCCCATGCTGCCAATTCCACAAAAAGAAATTATTTCATGCAAAGTAGAGCACATAACTACATTGTCAAAAGTTTCATATGGAAAATTAAATTGCATTAAATCTTCGTTAACGAATGTTGCATTTGGAATTCTTTTATCAACTGCAACCTGAAAAAGCTGTTCAGATAATTCAACTCCGACTAAATCGGTAGCGCTTATACTAGATTGTCTGATTTCTTCGAATAAAGTTCCCGAGGCCGAGCCTAAATCCAGAACGCTTCCGTCTTGAAGATTTGAAACGATTCGGTCACGAAGATAATCGCGATGTTCTTCTGATTCTAAATAATCATTTATATAGTGTTGTACTTGGTCTTGTGATCTGCCTTCCATATTGGAATGAAGGATATATTATTCTAAGGGAAAGTCTTTGACAGTCGTGTCAATAAAAAAGTGTTCCAAGCTCAGTTTTTTTAACGCAACAATAAAGTTGCGAGTCCTAAAAATACCAAAAATCCCAGCACATCGGTCGCGGTCGTAATAAAAATAGTCGCCGACGAAGCGGGATCTTTACCTATAGATTTCATAACAAGAGGAATAAGCGTTCCAAAAAAGGCTGCAACTAATAAATTAGCTATCATAGCAACTGCCAGCACCAGTCCAATCATAAAATCACGATTGAGAACCATAACAACAGTAAATACTAATAAACCGTTTATTACACCATTTGCCAAGCCCGAAGTTAGTTCAGCAAGAAGAGGTTTTAGGAAATTTTGAAAGGTAATCTGCTTAAGAGAAATTCCCCTTACCATTACAGCAAGTGTCTGAGTTGCAGCATTTCCACCCATGCCGGCCACAATAGGCATATAAACAGCCAAAAGTACATATTTGTCTAAAGTAGACTGAAACAAACCAACTGTAAAAGAGGCTAAAAAGGCTGTTCCTAAGTTAATAATTAGCCATTTGTATCGTGATTTGAATTTCAGCCGAGCTGGGTCAGTAATGTCTTCCTCATCTCTAATACCGGCAAAATCATAAAGCGAAGCGCTTTCCTGCTCTTTAAGGACTTTTAAAACATCATCAGAATATATAATTCCGAGCGCATTACTTTTGTCATCGAGTACTACTAATTTGCTATGTGGATGGCTACGGAATTTTTCTATGACTTCGTCACTACTAATTCCATGATGAATAGTTTTGATTGGTTTAATATATTTCCCTATTTTTTCGCTAGGTCTTGCAAAACCGAGTTCGTATCCCGGAACGTACCCTGCGACTTTACCTTGAGATAACACAACAATCTCGGGAGGTTTTCCTGTTCGCTTTTCATGAAGCTTAAATTTATTAGCGATATCTTCTACCGTTTCATCAACATCGACTTGTATATAATTTAGCGACATTAAGCCGCCGGCAGTTTTTTCATCAAACTTTAAGAGAATTTCAATTTCACTTTGTATATTTACTGACATTTCTTTAAGGAGTCGTTCTTGGGTTCTAGAATCGAAAAGTTGAAGGACATCAGTAGCGTCATCAGGATCTAAAGCTTCTAAAAGAGATATAACCTGATCTTTTGGAAGCCCACGCAGAATCTGATATTGTAATGGCTTTCTTAATTGCAAAAAAACTTCAGTACGTTTGTCTTGGGGAATATTTAAAAAGATTTGGGAACGCTCATCGCGATTTCGACGGAGTGAGCTAACATATTGAGAAATAACATTATCCATAATTATAGCTTTATCAAAGTAGTGCTGTAGTTAAAATTTTATCAATTTTTAACAAATAAAACATGTATTAATGTATAGATTAAGCAAATTAGAAAATTGACTAGCGTATCGGCTAAGGCTCACAAGGTTCTCGTTTCAAGTCTACCGTAAATTATTTTGGGGCAAAATACTTTATGATAAACTGCCTATATAGTCACCAAAACAGATAGCCTCCAACTTATTTTTATATTGTTGCTTGTTTCGCTTATTGCGCCCCTACTTTTAATTCCAATAGAAAGAGCCTTAAATTATCCTTATATATTGGAGGAATTAGTTAAAACCTTTATTGTTTTTTATGTATTAAAAATACCAACAAAACCGCTACAAACTACAATCGCATTATTATCTGGATTTCTGTTCGCATTTTCCGAAAGCATATTCTATATATCAAATTCTTTTGGCCAGTGGGATATTTCTAGTTTTGCAATTAGGTTTATACTTCCCACGGCTCTGCATATGGCAACCGTATACATAATTTTAGTATTCGGAAGAATAAGTTCAAAAATTCTGATTTGCGGATTATTCCTTGCTATCATTATCCATTATGGATATAACTATTTTGTATTATCCACATTATGATCAATAAGAAGACACTAATACTTATAGCTTTGCTCGCTACATCGGTCGGTATTAACATTTATCAATATTTCTATTTCCCAAACAAAACCGACAGCGACACACCAAAGAATAATAAACCTATTTATAAACTTATCGACCCAATAAACCAACCAATCATAGATTCAAATATTGATAACCAAACTATTATTCTTCATTTTAACGAACTAAAGCCACAAGTAGAAAGCGAGATAGAAAAATACAACGAAAAATCCCACACCGGCATTTTTCTACAAGATATAAAAACGGGCGCATGGCTTGGAATCAATGAACGGGAAGGCTTCTTTCCTGCAAGCCTTCTTAAAGTCCCAATTATGTTAGCTATACTAAAGAAAGTAGATAGAAATGAAATTACCCTAGAAGACACAATAATTCTAGAAGAATCTGATATAGACCAAAATGCCGGGGATCTATATGAAATAGGTGTCGGAGCAGAACTAACCGTCTGGGATCTTATAAAAGCTATGATACTTTCTTCTGATAACACGGCTAAAAATGCCCTTAAGCGTCAGCTAACAGAGGCGGAGCTAAACGCCGTTTTCACACATGTAGGTATTCCCAATCCATACCTACCCGAAAATGATCAAACTGTGACCCCCCGAGGTTATACACGATTACTAAAGAGCATATATTATGCGTCCTTTCTTTCTCCAGAATTATCCGAAAAAGCTATGGATATTATGACCGACACCGAAATGGAAAACCTCATATCAGCACGTATTCCCTCAGAAGTTCAAGTCGCACACAAGTTTTCTGAAAGACCTGATGGACTTGGTGATTGCGGAATAATTTATCATCCTAAAAACCCATATTTGATTTGTATTTTGACTAAAGAGATGGAAGTTCCAAAAGCGAAAGCTCTAATTAGCAGCCTTTCTGAAATAGTCTACAATTACGTATCTTCCCAGTAGAATTATTCTGTGGGATTAACGTATTCTTTATAAACCCACCCTTGAACACTATTAGGCAATAATATTTGAGCCCAATCTCCCTGTTCAAAAATAAGAGGATATTCGGCAGTCACGTACAGCGTTTTTATTATTCTTGAATTTGCGTCACCACTTTCTCTTATATTTAAACCGGAATCCGAAGGAGGAACAAGCTGAACTTTCTGCATGGTCCCGGAAACACTCTTAAGAGGCGTTACATAGCTCGAAGAAACCCATCCTTCGGTTAGGTCTTTAAGAAGAATCTTATACCATCCTGCTTGAACTTCAGAAAACGGATAAGTTTCACCGGGATAAACTTTTGTAATAACATTTCCACCTAGTGCGGGCTTATCCCTAACGTTTAGCCATTCAGTAGGAGTCTGCTTAATAAGAAGCAATTTCTGATATTCGGTGTGTGCACCTAAAACAATTGATCTTTCTTCCGGATCAGTATTTTTTTCAGTTTTGACAATTTCATCTGTAGAATCTTTTGATTCAGTCGACTCCGTAGACTCCCTTAATTCGGCCGAGGCAGTAGAATCAGACGGTAATGTTTTAGCCATTTCTTGTTCAGTACGTATAATATCTTCTGCTGTCTTTTTGGCTGATTCATTCATTTTTTCAACTTCCATAGCAAGTTTTTCTTCCGACGTTAATTCTTGAGATTGAGGTGCCTCGTGATCGACAATAATCGAAGAATCCTTTTCATGCGTAAAATAGATCTTCATTATTAAAGCCGCCCCTGCAATAGACAAAATAGATGTAGAAATAACAAGAATTACCAGTAATGTTTTCTTTGAAACTCCTCTTATACTATTAAAAATTGTGACGAAAGGCGATAAAACTTTACTAATTATTAATTTGAGAGAACTGATAACAAATACTAATACAGCAGTAAACCTCTTTATTAATCCTGATAGGATAGAGGATATTATATGATGAGGCATTGGTGTTGGAATCTCGATTGTTTTTTCAACAAGATTGCTGGCCTGTTTGGACTTACTTGTTTTAACAGTTTTAGCTGTAGAAAGTTTAAGAACTTTAACTTTCCAAAGTTGATAATAGAATGTCCCAAGGGCACCCATACCAAAAATTAAAACCAAAACGATTCCCCAAGTTGCAAAGGTCTGAATTCCACCGACAGATGCTATAAAATTGTTGCTCGCACCGGAATTCATGACAAGGTCTTTCATTCCTAATATATTTGCCTGAACGGCTTTCATATCTTCGACATTCTCACGATAAGCCATAATATGGTCTTGAGGAGTTGCATTATTGTCTTTCTGTTTTCTTGCAATTTTGTCTAAGCGGGTATTTACATCTGTTTTTAAGGTCAAGCCTTGTGCAAAATATGGAGTATCCTTTAGACCACTAGACATTTCTTCAGCCTGCTGCTTTAATGATGCAATCTCATCTTCAGAAATCACCCAAATATCTTTTATCTCAACCGATCTTGAAACCGATTCTCCAACCTGCAATGTAATATCTGCTGTAACATAGTACTGTTCGGTTGTAGTATCGTAATTTAGATCAAGTCCTCCTAAATCCATAATGTATTCCTGCTTAACTTCTTTAGGCAGAAATGCTTTGAATGGAATCGTTTGCGTAGTTGAGTCAGAAGGATTAACTAGGACGAATTTTATTATGACTGAACCCCATTCCATAACAACTTTAACAATCGGCTCGTTAACGGTTTTTTCCAACAATTGACGATTTATATCCGAGACAGCTTGAAGTTCAATTAGTTTATTTCTTAAGTACACAGTATCTGTATCGTTTACTTCAAAAAGTTGGGTGAATGATTCTGTACTAACTTTTCCAACACGATCAGTTACTTCTTTTAGATCGTCTGAAACAGTTTTAATCGAAGCTGCAATATCACTATTTTCGGTATTTACTTCGGCTAAACCTGTTTCCAAGTTGTCTACTAGCTCTTTTATGGCAACCATTTCTTCATATGCGGTTGATGTTTTGCCATGTAAACCAAGTTCTGTTTGAACCTCCATTAACTTTGTATGTGTAGCCTGAACTTGAGTATATACAAGGTCGAGCGTAGGGCTTTCTCCTCCGCCACCACCACCATTTGCCTTAATATAGTTAAGCTTTCCATATACTGAATCGGCAGTGGTTGCGTCAGAAGATAATCCGATACTTGATTCAAGTGTGTCAATGTATCCGATAATTGTGGCAGCGCTATTTTCGCCCCATTTACCCAATATATTGTTTGTAACGGTCTGTATTGCACTAACTTTGGTATTTGTATCTTCTACAGTTAACTTAACACTGTCCAAATTTGTATCGACGATATCCAAATTTGTATCAATCGTATCTAAAGATGTCTGTATGGTGTCGATTTTAGTTTCAATCGTTGAAAGTTGTGTCAACACGGCCGCTATATCCACAGACATAGCTCCCAACGTAGCGGTTGTATTCGTTCTAAATGTTGCTTCTGCTGCTTCATGCGAATCTAGCGAGGCCTGCGAAGCACGCGAGGAAACAGTCGTATCTACACGTGAGGCAATCGTTGTTACATCACCCCAATCGATAGTATCTGTTTTTAATTTTATTCCTGTTATATCTGCCCAGGTAATGGTATCGGTTTTTGTTTTTATTGCAGTAATGTTTGCCCAATCAATTGTATCTGTCTTTAATTTAATAGCATCTGTCGTTGTAACTAAACCTGTAACGTCGCTCCAATCAATTGTGTCTGTCGATGTTTTAATTGCATCAATATTTCCTGTCCCTACTTCGGTCAATAATGTGGCTATGTTTGTAGTTATATTGTCGATATCACCCCAGTCGATAGTATCTGTTTTTAATTTTATTCCTGTTATGTCTGCCCATGAAATTGTATCTGTCTTTGTTTTGACGGCTGTAACATTTGTCCAATCAATAGTGTCTGTTTTAGTTTTAATTTCGCCTGCAGTTGTTACAAGGCCTGTAACATTCGTCCAATTTATCGTATCGGTTTTTGTTTTTATCGCAGATATATTACCTGAACCAATTTCTGTAAGGATCGAAGAAACGTTCGCAGCCATTGCATCTAAACTTGATTGCGAAGCACGTGTAGAAATTGCATCATCAACATTTGTAACGAGCAATTTACCTATAGAATCAATAGTTGTAAGAGAAGAAGTTAAAACGTCCCATACTTGTTGAGCGGTTATATCGTTACCATAATCTGTAAGCTCTCTTGTTCCATTACTCCAAACGCTGTTTGCTAGCGCAGCAAGAGCAGGATCTGTAATACCAGTTATAGTTCTGGTTGCTTCTGCCCATACATCTGCTGCGGTTAATGTCGACCGACTTGAAACTGCAGCATCCAAGTTATCACAAACCCTCTTTCCGACAGACCCAGAGGTGTTTAATATCGAACATGCAGAATCCCAAATAGCAGATCTTGAAGCAGAGGTGAGTGCTACTTCACCAGTAATTGTCCTTGTTCCATATTCCCATACCTGCTGAGCTGTAATATCGTTTAATCCGTCGATATCTGCTTGTGTAGCAAGACTCCCGCTATCTAGATCAGCTGTTGTTAGTGATCTTAATGCATAACTCCAGATATCAGCAGCTGAAGCGCCACCTCCGCCCCCGGTAGAAGACGATGTCGCGGCAAGAATAGCAAATCTGTTACCATTTGCAGGGGAAAAAGGCAGAGCAGGATCCAAAGTAATTGTTTTACTGGCTCCAGCATAATCAGAAATTCTTCTTACCACTCCCGTATTCTGACCCTCGGTAAAAATTATTACCCCATCATTATAAAAATTGTCGGTAGCCGAAGTTAAATTTGTATTAAATGAAGTTGTTGTAGCAGATGGATCAGATACATTTGCGTAATTTGCAACAAGCGAATCCTGTAATAACTGTCCGAAAGAGCCATCTGTATCGGCAAAATTCGAATATTGTGCAGCCCATACTCCTTCAGCTGTTAGACCTGTAGATAACCAAGGAGACACAGGCTGACCATCTGCATAAAAGTCGAGCGTTCCAGTATCAACTGACCCCGATAAAATAGATACATCATCTATATAAACATATGGCGGTTCATATATTACATAATCACCAACAGTGGTCGCTGCAAATGTAGTGCTTCTTAAAAATGGAACAACCGTACCTTTTAAATATAGGATTTGGGATGTATTTCTTACAATATCAAATATTTTTCCATTAGAATCTTTTAATTTATAACCAACCCATTGATTCGGCGTCCAAGATTTATCAACATCTTCGAACATGGGGGGTAGATAGTTTCCGATAGGAAGAGCAATAACTTCGTTTGTTCCAGAGTCGCTGGCAACAAAATTATTTTTAACAGAAATTACTAACTCCGCTAAAGCCGATTCGGTCGGTGTTCCTGATACAACAAACTGCTGCCATGTACCGGGGTCGTCGCTGGCGGTCCATGTTAAATTATCACCTGTCATCCCAAGTCCTGATAGTGTAACTGTTGGCAAATTAGAAGAACCATACGCATCATTTACGTAAATATATCCTGTAACAGCGAGTGGCTTTGTTGCAACTCCAACGACTTTAGCAGTGTAATCCAAAGTAACATCAGCGCTTGTAGGTTCCATTCTCCAGCTATAACCGCCACTCGTTCTTACAGTTGTATCAGATAAGGATTGCCCCGTGGTTCGCATGTTTCCGAATGTTGTAAAGTTAACAATGTCTTTAGTATTAGTAGAATAAGTACCTCTAATATCAGTCCCGGGGATTGTTGTTCCAAAATAGTGCTCAGGTATGCGTGACATATTTGTATATCCAGCAGTACCAAATAGCACAGGGCTTAAAAACTGAGTACCAGAACCAGTAAATTGTGCCAACGATTCTGCCTCAAATGTTGCAGTATTCGGAGATGTATTTATATCTGATTCGTTCCATAATCCGCGACCAAACACGCTGCCGTCATCAGTAATTGCAATCGAAGATGCAGTCTGAGCAAAACGTATTCCGGACCCATATTCTGAACCGACTGTAACAACATCAGACGATGTGTGCCCGTCAAATACGTTATCTGACATATTAAAGAAAGAATTCCCATACAATCTAATACCATAGTTATTTATAGAAAATATATTGTTCGATATAGTTACTTTCGCAACTCCAGAACTAAAGTTTAATGCCCCGCTCGTACCGGAACCGGCAACCCCGTTATTGTAAAATTCGCTATTCGAAACAGTATATAGACGACCCGAAAAGAACGCAGCAGCACCATTAGCTGCAGCAGGAGGGACTGTAACATAGGCATTACGATTTCCCATAAAAATACTTCCGTCGATTCCAACATTTTGCGATGTACTTGCATTGTATCCGCTACCTATATTCGCAGCGGCAAAGTTTGTAGTAACAAAGTATGCCCCGACATAATTAGTTCCTTCTGTTTTGCCTGAAACTGTATATGCGCGATCATAAAAGTTATAAAAGACGGAGTTAGAAACTCGTTGCGTTGGTTTTACAGCCGCTGAAGTATACGGATTTCCGACAATTGAGAAATTGCTGTATTGATTCTCCATAGACACATCCGAAAAATCTAGCGTGGCTAAACCTGAGAGGCCAACAGCTACAGGCCCAAAACCAAGCCCGGCATTAATAGGTGCACCGGTTGTCGCCCCTGTATAAGAGATATTTTCAGTCGACCATATATGTGTATTTCTCTTTAAATTCAGGACAGGCGAATAGGTCGGATTATCCTCCGACTCTCTTTTCGCTTTATGATGATATGTGAAATTATTTGACCAACCTGTAAGTGTGGCGAGCGCAGCATTTTCTAAAAATCCCGACCCAGATTTTATTCTTGCCGATGGAGTATATTTATCACCGGTATTATCGACCCATACACGCGTTCTTTGAGGGTATGTAATTACACGAATCCGTTCGTTTCCGGTGTCAGCGCCATTTGTAAAAATTATTGAAGGATTACCAAAAGCATAGTCGGCCCATACCCATCCCTCGCGAGGGTTCATTGCAGAATCAAAACTCGCCCTAAATATATTTGTCCCCGCAACACCTGAACCCGAGCAAGTGACAGTCTCTCCGCCTGTCCATGCACTGGATGGTGGAGTAAACGAACCGTAATTACAGCCGGCAGAAGTATCGATATCATCATCAAATATTGCAAATTCATCGATGCTTCCATCAAACGCGGCATCATATGTATACCTGTTTCCGATAATAACTAACCCTGCATTAGCTCCTCTTGTTCCAACGGTCGAAGCTTGCCCAGTTGTAAATGGAGTTCCATCAAGCCATGCACGTTTAGCATTGGCAGTTTCATCCCATGCTAATCTGAAGTGATACCATTGTCCCGCAGTTGGAGAAAAGCTCTGCCTTAATAGTGTCCCTTGAGCTGCTGCTGCATAGATCGCAGCCTCTAAATAACCGTCGGGAGTATGTCTTATAAAAAGTCTGTTCGTATCTCCAAGGTTGGCATAGTCTACAAGGTACGCACCTTTGGGGTTAGAAGGAGAACCTGAATAATTCGCTTTAAACCAGAAATCAATTGTTCCGTTTTGACGTGCACTGGCGGTTCCGCTCTGACCTTCAATATTATATCTAGTAGCGATACTGCTACTTGTAATTGCATATGTAGGATAAACCAAAACAGCGCTGCCAATACCATTTACACCAGTCCAGGATCCGTTATTTCTTAAGTAATTATCCTGGAGCAAAAGCATTCTATCCCCGAACTTAGTTGCGGTTGGAGACCCCGATGGAATCCTTAAGCTTATCTCATCATCAGGGGAAGTATATGTAGTACCGGGGGTTGCAGTCCCTGAAGATCCGGTTGCACTGCCTGTAACTGTATATTTACTTTGCGTCGGATCCCATTCAAAATCCCAAAGTTCATATTTTGTGTCTCCGTTAGAGGTCGTAATTCCCACAGCACTATCTAGTCCCTTATAGCTTCTAATTCCGGTGGAACTTAAATATATTTTGTCGCCAATTTCCGGAGGAGTTACCCCGTTTCTCCCACCTTTATGCTTAAGGGTGAAGTTGATATAGCTGCTTGTAAAAGGTGTGCCTGGGGTAGCGGTGCCAATCGAACCTTGAGTTGAACCTACAACATTCCAAGTTCCCGTATCTGTGAATGTGTCCGAAAAGCCTGTGTCTGTTGAAACTGTGTCGAATAAGGCTTTCATTCCTTGGGACGCAGTTGCAGAACCTGTATAAAGTCCGAATCGGCCTGCGGTATATGTTGCATTTGTTTCAGTTTCATCCCACGAACCCGGCTCACCTGAAGAACAATCTGAAGTCGCCCAGAACTTTGCATTAAGAGTTGTTCCACTAACTTGAGCCTTCAAACAGTACCAGGTGTCTTCACTAAAAGCTTTTGTGGTCGCTGAACCAATTAAAGTCGGAACACCAGCCAAAGTCGTATACCAGCCGATTGTATTAGCCGCATTCGTTTTTGTTATTAAGGCGGCATAACCATTTCCGTCAAGGTTCTGCCTCATCATTACTCCAACACGTCTAGATGTTGCATCCGCAACCATATCCATTTTTACGAGCGCACTTATTGTGTAATCGGTGCCAGTTAGCGAACCATTATGCAAAACAAGGTGCTGAACGTTGGTTGCATTAACATTTAATGTTCCACTATCAATATGCCAAATATATGGAGCTGAAGGTAAAGCCTGAGCACTTGTATATTTTTGGGTTTCTATCCAGCCAGGAGAGTTTCCATATTCAAGAGTCCAAGTTTCATTTGGATCATAAGAAGCTCCCGGAGTGACCTCAGATAGTTTTGCCTCTTGTACGCCTGATGAAACAGCAATAGCCCCCGATGATAATCTTTCTATACCGCTCATTCCTATAGGTGTTGTTTGATTAGCCGGAGAAGTAGTCCACGATGAAAAACTGGAAATTCTTGCTCTGACCCAATACGCATTAACACTGTTAATCGTGGTTTTTGCCGGAGTGCCTGTTAAGTTAGAAGGCGTCCAGCTAAGTATTTTTCTACCGGTATTCGAACTAAAAACCGATGTGGGATCAACAGAAACCCAATGTCCGCCATTTAATCTTGAGACTCTGGCGTTCTGAGCCGTTGTATATCCCGATGGAAGCGGCTCCGCAAAAGTCAAAACAGTCGCAGTTGGAGCTGTTGTTCCAAGTCTTCTATATATAGGACTCGAATCATCATCGTCAATCATTACGATTTGGTCTAAACCGAAGTTTGCTCCACCTTCAGGGATTGTTATTGTGTAAGAGTTTCTGGTTATATCAGCAGACAACGGCATCGAGTAATCGGTTCTAGGCTGATATATATACGAATCTCTAGGTGTAAAACTAATCCAGTTAGAACCATTCCAGAATTCCCATACATAACTTGCAGATGCAGACATTAATGTTCCAATATTAAATTCCAGCGAATAGAACATACTGTTGCCTTGATCTGCAAAGTACACTGCATCATTTACTTCAGAATTTGCGCTATCACCAAAAATCGTCCATGCAGTACTATTCGCATAGTTAGAAGAATAGCTTACAGATCCACCGTTATAGTTGGCATTGTAAATATTTGTTAGAGGAACCGTACCGATTTCGGAAACCTCCATATTTGGAGCCGGTAAATCATTTTTACCTCCAGCGGTCACACCTCCGGTCCAGAGTGGCATTTGGGCAGCATCATCAACGCTTCCCATTTCTAAAGTAGAAATATTATTATCTGGTGGCAGGTTTGTTCCACCGCCGACTGCAATTTCATCTGTGGGCTGCCAGTTTCCAACGACATTGTCTTCCACATCAACCCAAGTATTGCCTGCATCTGTAAGGTTGTTCCCCAAATAACCGGTATCAATGTTGCCATCGATATCAACGGCCAAATCGCTCTTGCTTGTTCTAAAATCGCTCGACCCATCTGCATACAAACTAACTCTTCCGGTACGAAAGTTTGTCTGCGTAGAAGCAGCGATAATACCCGTCATTGTAAAAACCCCGGCTCTACGATCTGACCCTGTTGGAAGTTCGGTAGTTATGCCTTTTGCGATATAAGCGCCTTGCGCTGTTGTATAACCGGTAACGGCAGCGGCAGTTAAAGTGATTGATGTCCCGCTTTGAATAGCGGCAATCACACGGGTTATTGCGACAGAATTATTATCATCAAGAATTATAGTATCTCCAACCGCAAACCCTGTTGTTGATGTAACAGTAAGTGTCGTGGAAGCGGCAGAATCTACAGTAAGAGTAGTCGAAGCTGCCGGGCTTACATTATCAAAATGTATATCCGAATAAGAAGAAGCTGGCAAAGCCGCCCCCGGTTTACCGAATGCGACAGAAGCATTAGACTCTACGACAATTTTGCCCGGGATATTTATTCGATAATGTTTGTTGGCTGAATTATCTATTCCTAGCTGCGAACCGGGGGTAACTAACGCCGAAACCCATCCGCCGTTAGATGTATATGCCGCAAAGTCGGTTCGGCTACCCGCACCATCGCCGACCGCACCTGATACATTGCCAGTATATATAAGACCTGCGTCCCAATTACGGTCAATCGTAACAACGTGGCTCTCTTTAGTCGCCCAATTTATATCATTTGATAAATTCGAAGAATCATTAGTATCCGGATCGGATTTTCCATTACCAACAATAACCATATCTCCATCTGCGGGCGCAGTAGTATTGGCATCTCCATATGCTACAAAGTAAATATGTCTATTAGATAAAAATGGATATCTCGTTGAAGAAGTTGCAACTGCCTCTGATTTGGCATAAGCAAGAACAACACTCGTAGTACGAGCCAACAAAGTTGAACCTGTAGGGTTTTGAGCGTGATTTATAGAGGTCCACTTTAAAACATTTCCGTTTGAAGGTGTCCCGGTATTAGAAAGGGTAACCGAAACTTCAGCTATTTTTGCCGATTGATCGGTAGTGTAAGTTCCGTTTCCAGGACTGCTGTTTAATGTTATTGGTTGACCGACACCACAAGAGCCGGAAAAACTTGAAATCGTTCTAGTTATTATTGGGGAGTTATTATCATAAATGGCTACAGTTCCGCCTGTTGCAAACTTTGTATTGTCCTCGACGCAAATTACAGCCGTAGCATCTGTGTTTGCCTGAACAGTCTGATGTGCACCCTGAATTATTCTTTGCTTCCAAATTGATCTAGCCACGCTGGCATTTTTAGAAGTTGTATAACCGGTAACCATTGCAGAAGTTGTAACAATGGCAGGGCCGTCCGAACAGCTCGCATGTGATGAAGTCACAGATGCAATAGTTCTTTGTATTGTAGCTGTATCTGAATCCCAAATATCAATATATTGATTAGCCGCAAAACCGGTAGTAGAAGCTACACAAATTACCGTTGTTGCGGTTGAATTAGCAGTAAGAGTAGTTAAAGTTGCCCCATCATCAACCCAAGAAGCACCTGTCGCACCGTCAGTAGCGGTTGTCAGTTTTCTTGCTTGAGTTCCTGATACCGAGCCTACAATGGTCCAATCGCTTGTGGCCGATGAATAGGTCGCGGTCCAGTGCTCATTTTCAGTCCTTCTTGCTGTAGGCAATCCAACTCCCGCGGAAGAATTAGCGACGACCATTCCACCTAATAAAGATGCTGAACCGCCAAGCACACTATTTGAAGTCAACGCAGGCGGCATATTCATAGTAGAGGCACTTGTAGCATCAATATCAATTACGCCGAGTGTTCTAACAGTTCCATTTACCGAAGCAAAACCATTAGACTGAGGCGATTCGCCCCATACTCCAAGAGCAGTCGTCGCCGGAGCAGTCGCTCCCATATTTATAATGCGTATTCCATAATGCTTAGTCGTCGAAACGCCCGGATCAACAGCCAAAGGCGGATCAAATCTAAAATCTAGAGTTGCTCTACCAAAATTACCCGGCTGGGAATTTTCGCCAGATGTAGCCTGATTAAATTGCCATACAGTTCTTCTTTCGACAACAGTATCCGAAGGGTAAGTATAAGCACCCTGTGTGCCTGTTACATAATTCGAACACGATGAAGTACAGCTCGCGGATGGAAACCTTAGAAGCTCAACCACAATATCGCTGTTTGAAAGCGAAGTCGATGTAATGTTTTCCATGATTATCTGAACACCGGCTATATTGCCGTCATCTGAAGGCGTAAAACCAATAAATTGTGCCGCCGCATAAGTTGCTGTCGCCGCCATAGGAACGTATCCGACTGCCAAGCCTCCGGCAGAACCATCGGTCGTACCACCCGGGTGAATTGGGTTAAAGGTTCCCGATTCGGCATCACCGTTAACACCATCGCCCGAATATGCCATCGCTGTATACCAGTCACCATCAGTAGATAGGGTCGTACTTTGCTTTGATATTTTAACCGCACCTGTAAACGTCGCCGCAAAAGGCTTTGG
The DNA here is from genome assembly GCA_965230915.1 of uncultured Candidatus Saccharibacteria bacterium. GTDB lineage: Bacteria > Patescibacteriota > WWE3 > 2-01-FULL-39-13 > 2-01-FULL-39-13 > CAYHDM01. The sequence goes on from OZ246395.1 coordinate 866,534, forward strand.
CGCAAATAATTTTGACGATACAAATATAAAAATTGCAACAAAAGCTGGAGCTAAAAATACAATCGCCAAGACAAGAGGTAAATGCCTTCGGACATACAAAACAATCTTTGCCGGAGTTAGATTTTTTATATCTCTATAAAAATTTTTAATGAGTTTTTTGTAATCGGTAGTTCTGAAAGTTCTGTATAAATTTTTAGAAAATATAATTATTTCCTTCTTCGAAAACCTGACATTCTTGATTTTTTTAATAAGGAAAATGATTGATGGAATTATTCCCGAAGTCTTTTCTTTTATAGTTTTAGGTAAGTTCGCTAATAAGGTCTGCCACACAACCATCTTTCGACGGTAAACTGACTTTCGCCTGGGCAGATTAGTTCGCATATTTTTTGTTGTATTGCAGGCTTCTTTCTATATTTAACACAATAAAAGAGTTTGGTGGAACTCTTTTAATATATATAAGTTAGACTTAGAAAACAGCCAAATTTAACCTAGAATAGGTTTTCTCCTGTTAAATATTATCACGTTTAATATCGATTTTGTTGCCTTTTATTACTCTGAAATTTATTGTAACTTGGTGTTTTTTTATCAAATAATTCTAGTCGGAAACATAGCAAACTGGAGACCAGACCTAATCAATAAAAATATTGGCCACAATAGCTGCCGCGACTTGGACGTAATAAGAATTATGATAACTCGATTAATATGAGCTCTCCATAAAAGTGAGACTATGCAGCCCTCACTGTCTTAAGGTTGTGCGTTTGAGCGATCCTCTGTCAACAAGTCTTCTATCTTATCAAGCAATTCCGCGATGGAAATATTGCTCTTAATAAAGTAAAAAGCGGGACGCTCTATTAGAACCGTACTCAAAATGTTTTCATCAGGCTCTAGATTCGTTAGCATTATAACTTTCGTCTGATTACCGTTTGGCTGCTTTCTCACATCGCCTAAAACGGTAACTCCACTAATGCCTGGTAGCATAATATCTAGAATTATGAGATCCGGTTTTTCAAGCTGAGCTAGCTGAAGGCCAATTTCTCCGTCATTTGCTTCAATAACATCGTAACCGGATTCGGTAAGTTTATCTCTAAGTAATCTTGCATAGGATTTTTCATCCTCGATTATAAGAATTTTTTTCATTTTTTTATAAACTATTTGTATACTTTTTTACCTTATTAACAACACTTGAAAGAGATTCATCAGATTTTATTATATAGCCGTCTATGCCTATTTTCTGAACCTTTTTAATATCGTCGTCCTGCCCTAAATTTGAAAGCGCTACTACTTTTAAGTCTTTAAATTCATTATTTTCTCTGATTTGTTTTAACACTCCGAAGCCATCCATTACCGGCATTATCAAATCAAGTAAAACTAAATCTGGCTTTAGACGCTGCAAACTTTCTAACAGCTCTGCACCATTACTCACTGATATAATCTTAAATTTTTCCTTTTCCAACGTCGATTGCAAAATTCTCTTATAGGCAACTTCGTCTTCAGCTATAAGTATAAGTTTATTACGCATTCTCACCCTCCTTGCTTATAGGGATAGTAAAAGAAAAGGTCGAACCTTTGCCTTCTACGCTTTCGACACTAATATTCCCACCCCACGCTTCGATATATGCCTTCGCTACGTATAAACCCAAGCCTGATCCAGTTGTGTTTTGCTTAATTGCTTGTTCAGACCTGTAAAATTTCTTGTAAATCTTTTTTAAGTCATCAGATGAAATACCAATGCCGTGATCTTTAATGCTAATTTTCAAAAAATTTCCAGATACTTCTGTAAAAAGTTCAACAGTGTTTGAGGCACTACTATATTGAATAGCATTCATAACAAGATTCTCAATAACTTCTTGTAAGCGCATAGGATCAAGAAAGATTTTTGTATCTGAAATCTCTTTAGTAACAACAATGTTCATATCAGATTTTTTAGCTATTATGGACAATTGCCCTAATACTGTTTTCATAAATTCTGGCAAATCAACATTCTGAGGAGTGCTTACTGCTTTTCCTTGGTCAAGTCGAGAAATTACTAATAAGTCCTTAACGAGCGAAAGCAGCCTATCGTTGCTTTTCTTTATTTCGTTGAAATATTCTTTCCCTATTTTTGGTAATTTATTGAAATATTTTTCGGTACTAATAGCTTCTATATACCATTTTGCGATTCCTAAGGGCGTTCTTAATTGATGAGAAGCAAGCGATACAAATTCACTTTTTGCACGATCTATCTCTTTTTCACGAGTAACATCATCGAACACACAAATTACAAAAAGTAACTTATTATCCCTACCGAGAACCGGAACCCCTATAACGTGTAAATTTAATTTCTTACCTTTAGCATTTCTTACAAAAAGGTCATCTTTTTCTATAGATTTACTTGTATTTAAAACTATATTTACAGGTAATTCTTCTTCAGGATATTCTTGATCATCCTCACGTATAATTTTGTAGATCTTTGTATAATTGCCGGATTTTGCGGATTCTTTCACCCCTTGGCCAAGAAGCTCTTCTCCTCTAGGATTTATAATAAGAACTTTGCCCGATGTCCCTTCTACCATAAAGACACCTACAGGCAAATGCTCAAGTAGACCCTCTAGTTTGAATTTTTCTTCTTCAATTCTTAACTTAGCTGCTTTTAGATCCTCAACTACTGCAACCATTTCCATACGTGCTTGTTCCTGTTCCTTATTCGACAATTCTAAGTCTTTTGTTCTTAAAATAAGTTCATCCTGATATTTCTTTCTTTCTGTAACATTTCGAACACTACAGTTAATAATATCCTTCATGCCAACCCTTATAGTGTTGCATACAACTTCAGTCGTAAGCCTTTGCCCAGATTTTGTTACCAAATGAATATTTTCATAATCGATATGCCCATTTTTGACTAATTTCTCCATTAAATTCTTTGCCTTTTCTCTATCCTGAAACCAATTGATAGTAATTGGATTCTTGCCAATCAGCTCAGCTTTTGAATATCCAAGCAATTTTTCGAAATACGGATTTACATCAATAATTTTGAAATCAGCTGTATCCAAAAGTACTAGTCCGTCCCTAGCCGTTTCGAAAAGACTTTGATATTTTATTTCTGCTTCAGTCACTTTATCATCTGATCTTTTAGCCTGAATATATAAGATAAAAAATAATAATAAGCTGAAAATTATACCGCTCGTTAATAATGACGACGATAAAATATCTCCGGAAGCATATTCTCCAAATCCATTTGTAGACATATATTTCACGGTCCAAATATGATCCCCGACCCTTAGTGTCTTTATATCAGAGAATTCAGGATTATCACTCACACCAACACTGTCTGGCCTATTACTTTCAAAAACAGGCTTAAAATTATGAAGTCCATCTTTATATTCACCATCGTAAACAGCCAATGATAGTCCATTAGCTTCCGATTGAGATATGATTCCTGTAAGGATATTTTCGGTAAGTAGAACAACATTCACAAATCCACTTACAAATTTAACCCTCTCCTCTGGCTGGGTATCTGATACGTCTTTACTATATATAGGGATCGTCATAATAAACCCATCTTTATCATACGGGTGAATATTAATAATATTCGTTGTCGCGGGAATATTATTTTCAGCTGCTCTTTTTAAGGTTTCTTCTCTATCTTTATCCGTATATAAATCAAACCCATACATCTTCTCTACTTCAGGCGTTTCGGGAACAATATATTTAACCACTGCCGAAATAGAATTATTAGTATCAGGATATATTTTAAAATCTGGATAGCCACGCCCGTTTATCGAACGATCGTTACGAAACTCATTTGCAAATTGCAATTTATTTTGTGCCGGAACGAGTTCGATATAGGAAACAAATTTAATGTCAGGATAGTCTGTGATTTTAGAAATACCGACAAAAGTTCGCCATTCATCTCTATTAACTTGTGAACTCGCCTGAAAAAAAGCTTGTGTGGAATATAAAATGTTTTCATAAAACTTAGTCCTATTTTCAAGTGTATATTGAATAATATTTACTTTTGTATGAAACTCATCCAATCTTCTTTTTGCTGTTATATCAGTAATTTGTAAGTATACAAACAACGTGATACATAGTGAACAAATAAGAACTAAGATGGCAGGAATTAGTTTTTTGCTTCGCATTTTAAATGTTTCTAATCTGTAACATACCTCCTTTTAAGTATATTGAATCTGCCATCGATGTCAAAATAGTATCTGGTTGTTAATACTTACTGTTGACTCATAGTCAACATCTTCCTACAATCACACCATACTATTTATCAACTAATGAAATTCGGAGACAGGCTGAAAGCAAAAAGGAATAAATTAAATATTACCTCTCAAAATTTGGCAGATCTCTGTGGAATATCACGCAGCTATATAACACTTATCGAAAATAACAAGCGACTCCCCGGAAAAAGTGTAATTCCAAAACTTGCGAAAGCTTTAGACCTAGAAGTAACTGTAATAATAAATTGGTACCTTGAGACAGTAAGAGAAAGTTTGTCTAAATAAATAAACTGTATTCATTGACTGCCATATAGAATTCCTCTATCTTATAACTTATATAGTTACATATTTGTAACAATATTTATAAACAACCTTTATGACAAAAATTCTTATAGTAGAAGATGAATTAGCCTATTTAAAACTACTAGAAAGCCAATTGTCCAAGGCAGGATATAAAATAGTTACTGCCGAGAATGGAAAAGTAGGATTAGAAAAATTCAAAAAAGAAAATCCCGACTTAGTTTTGCTAGATATAAAAATGCCAATTATGGACGGCATTGCAATGCTCGATGAAGTAAGGAAATTCGAAGGAACCACAGACACTAAAGTTATAATGCTTACGAATCTGGAACCAAACGACCAGATAATTTCCGAAATTGTGATAGAACAACCCGCCTATTATTTTGTAAAAAGCGACATTAATATTTCAGATCTACTTAAAAAAATAAAGGAGCTAACTAAAAGTTAATTACCTGTTATTTTAATGGGGCTTTTACGCTTAATTAAGGTTACATAACAGTAACATTACTAACGATGGATTATTTTTCGGCAGAACAAACTGCAAAATTATTAGGAATCACAACGGATAAATTGAGCATTTTGGAACGTCAAGGCATCCTACATCCGTTAAAAACTGCAAACGGTAATATTCAATATCCAAAATCAGACATAGTGCAAATCAAATCTCACAATAGACATTCAATTTCTGAAGAAGCTGAGTTAATGGGCTCTGTTATACAAAAAGATCTTGTTAAATCAACATCTCTAATGAAGAAATCATTATATGTGGCAGGGAGTTTTATAGCTGTTTATATCTTATTAGTAATAATTTTTATTATTTCATTTAGTAGTAACCCGATCCAAACCGCCAAATGGCTTGGAATAATAAGAAATTCAGAAGCCACATCTACTTTAGCTCTGAATTCTAACGGCGGCAACGTTCTTGGAGCAAGTACTATAGAGAACGAAAAAGATTCCGTAGTACAAACAATTTTACAGCCAGTAGGCAAAGTCTCTTTAAAATTAGTCAAAAATATAAAACCCGATGCTTACGCGGAAGTTTCAGAAGTTACAATTCTCGACCCTAATGATGTTTTAAAATTAAATACAGACGGGAATATGGTGCCTGAAAAACCAATAGATATCGCCGATAGCTCATTACTAAAAGTTAGAGAAAGCGATCTTGTCGAAAATTTAAACTCACAATATGTTCAAGGAAGACAACCTGGAACAAACCCCGGCGATTTAGCTATTGTTGGAGATAATAGCCAAGAAGTGGCTGCACCTATTATAGTGCAAGACAATACTTTGGCAGAAAAAATATCCGAACTCACCAATGATAATTTTTCGGGTAACGCAGCGATCTCGAATAGTAATCTGGCAAACTCAAGTATTACAATAAATACTTCAGGACCGATTTCAGGTGGAGATACCATTGCCCTAGGAGGGGCCATAGACATTGACTGCCCTACATGTATAACCGATGATTCCGACTTTGTGACAGAAGGCAGCACTAATACCTTCATAAATAAAAGTATAAACGCGACCGACAATACCATAACAGGTCTTAATTCGATTAATCTGGAGGCCGGCGATTATTCAAGTAAAATCACAAGCGGAACATATTCAATAAATATAACCGGCACGGTTGATACAGCAATAAATTTTTCAGGACAACTTTTAGGAGACGTAACGGGAACCCAAACCGCAACAAGTGTAGAAAAAATAAAAGGACAATCCCTCGGGAATGTTTTACCGACATCGGGAAATATTCTTATCGGAAACGGTAGCGAATGGAACTCAGAGCTTTTAAGCGGAGATGCGACCATCGATGCGTCCGGCGTTATAACTTTAAAAAATACTGGAACCGCTGGCATTTTTGGCTCATCTAATTCAATTCCAATCATCACAACCGACGCACAAGGTAGAGTTCTATCTGCATCAACTACATTAATCACAGGTTTAGGTCCATCAAGTCTTTCATCGGGTGATTATTCGTCCGTTATCAATTCAGGAATTTATAATATAGATATTTCGGGAAACGCTTCAACCGCTACTTCAGCCACTTCTGCAAATACAGCTACAACCGCAAATTCCGCGACTAATTTTACAGGGAACTTATTGGGCGATGTAACAGGTACACAAAGTTCAACAATCGTCGAAAAAATAAATGGCGAAAATTTAGGAATAGTTACACCTACTTCCGGAAATTTGTTAATTGGTAGTGGAACCGAATGGGTAACAAAATCTTTAAGCGGAGATGCAACAGTAAACTCTTCCGGTCTAGTTTCATTAGTAAACACAGGCACGGCAGGAACGTATGGCTCATCTAGCGAAATACCAGTTATTATAACCGATTCAAAAGGAAGAGTTACCGGAGTTGCTAATACATCAATAGCAAACTTAAGCGTTTCGAATTTTATATCTCAAAACATTTCGCAATGGACAAATGATTCATCTTTTATTACCAACTCATCCATTAATAACTTAACAAATAAAACTATCTCGGGAATTACAAATACATTATCTGATATATCAAACTCTTCGCTTTCGAATTCTTCAATAACATTTGCGGGCAATGTCGGTTCTGGCAATATTTCACTTGGAAGCACAATAAATATTCTTGGCGGAGGAATAAATTCAACATCTTATTCATCTGGAACGTTAACAATTACCGGCACCGAAGCCGATACTTTAAGTTCTGTTACCGGTCGTGGATCTTCAACAAACAATACACTCACTTTAAACGGAGGAATTAATACAACTACAACAACAAACTTAAATCTAGATACCGGAACCACAGGTTCAATATTAATAGGCACAGGTTTTAATTCCAAAAATATAGGAGTCGGAAACACATTCGGATCAACCAGCTTAAATCTTTTTTCAGGTACGGGAAATATAAATTTAGTGGCAGGTCCGACGAGTTCAAGTGAAAAAGTACAAATCGGGAATAGCGCATCGGCTACTCCCGACATACTTGTATTAGATAATGGAACAGCCGACCCATCAGGCATAAATGGTGCTATGTACTACAATACTGCTACAAATAAATTTAGGTGCTATCAAAATGGTTGGACTAATTGTATCAGTAATGTTGGAGCTGATATTCAAAACGCAGTTTCATATGACACCTCACAAGACTTAACAAATATTGGATCCGCACAAGTCACAGTCACGTCGGTAACGGTAACTCCAACGACGGCAACCGGAGATGTTTATGTTAGAGCAAAAGCTGAAATATTAAGCAGTAATGGAACAGATCAAACTCTAGTACTTTCGATAGAAGATAACGCAACTTGTACGGGATCAACACTTACATCAAACCCGATAACAATAACTTCTGCTTCGGGAACAGTTATTGGAGATTTTGAATTGTCTGCAGTCGAAGTCGATGCTGGAACATCGCCGCAGTCTTATTCTTTATGCGCGTCTACAGCAACAGGAGATACCGACATCAGACTTTATCAAATGTTTGCAACTGTAATTGATACCGGATCGGACTTAGCAGAAATTTACACAACAAAAGATGAAGATTTAGAAACCGGGGATATAGTTTCAATTGACCCTGACTTATCGACAGGTGTAATGAAAAGCTCCAAACCTTACGATAAAAGTGTTATTGGAATAGTCTCCACAAGTCCCGGAGTCGTAATCGGTTCAGTACAAAAAGAAGGCGTCAAAGCCATGCCTATTGCTTTAAGTGGACGCGTACCGACCAAAGTGTCGACAGAAAACGGATCAATATACCCAGGAGACTACCTTACAACTTCATCTATTCCCGGTGTCGCTATGAAATCTACGAAAGCTGGTCCGATTATTGGAACCGCAATAAATTCATTCGATGACGATAAAGTTGGAAAAATTTTAGTCTTTGTTAAAAATGGATCTTCAAATATAGATTCGGGCGAGAATGAATTTGTTAATTCCTTCGGAAAAACCACAGTTAAATCAGGTGAGTCCGAAGCTCAGATTGATTTCTCTGACGAATACAAAAAACAATTAGCAGATACAAAAGTAAGTCCATTCATAAATATAAGCCCGAGTCTGAATGATGAAGATGAAATTGAGGACTTACCTCAATATGCCGTATTCGACATCTCTAAAGAAGGTTTTAAAATAAAAATTTCTAAGACAACAGGGTTTGATATTGATTTTTCGTGGGTCGCTGTTTCACCAAATTCCAAAAACCATGAGTGAGAATAATTTTTATGATGATGGCCCGGACTTCGGCCCAGATTCACTTGTAAATGAAATAAATTCTTTGGCACATAAATATTATCCCGCCGAAAACCCAAGCGAAATTCCTGAAAATAACTTCACTCATCTGACTAGAAATATATACATTCAAGCCGGAGTTCCAGTCTTGGCTTTAACTTACTTAATGTTATTTAGCAATTCGCAAAACACGAGTGCTCAAAGCACTGTTGAAATTCATGTGGAACCCTCAACAATTGCGAATGCTGCGTGCTATCCGGATGAACTAGAATTCCAAATTACAAATGTAAATGAAGATAATGCTCCCGGAACAATTTGGGTCAGCTGGAACGACGAAACTTTACAAATTGAAATCTTTGCAGTAGATCAAAACGGTACTGCAATATATCACGTTACTGATCCCGACTTGCTCGATGGAATATTGGAAGACTCATGGACAGAAATATTTGCACAATGGATAGGACAATTTGTAGTCAAAGGGTGTGCCACTCCAACACCAACATTCACTGCAACCTCAACGGAAACTCCAACACAAACCTATACAGCTACGGCAACTGAAACATCTACCGAGATGGCTACTTCGACTTCCACGTCTACATCTACAGCAACGGCTACTTCGACCTCGACCCCAACTTTTACTGAGACACCTAACCCAACAGCGACAGCAACAGATACGTCAACAGCGACCCAAACTCCTAGCCCAAGTACAACATCAACTCCCAGCACAACCTCAACGCCAATTCCAAGCTCGACTTCTACATCAACGGAGACTCCAACTGTAACTTCTACAAATACACCAAATGCTACGACAACAGAAACTCCAACTCAAACCTTTACCAGTACTCCATCACCGACACAAACACGCACCAATACCCCTACTAATACTCCTGTTGAATTGGTAGAAACTAACACTCCTACTTTTACGCCAGATCCATCGCCTACAGCCCCAACCCATACTGGCTCCCCCACACCAACAGATATAACGCCAAAACCTACGGCGACAATAGAACCGACAGCTACGAAACCTAAAATATATGCCCCTGAAATCGAAAAAAACTAGTTGAGGGAGAAAAGGTAGTTAATAACGCTTGATAAAGGATACTGGTTAAAGTGGTTAATCTGTGAAAATTATATGTCTCCGCGGGCTGGACGTTATCAGAACTGAGGTTTTAGAATTTATTGAAGTTGTTTCGACTTGACCTTCCCAAATCTCATCAGACACTAAGTGTAACAACTTGCAAGAATAAAGTATGACTGAGATTTCGGTATTTGAAACCGATTGAAGTGTAGCGCTAGGCTAAACTCTATTAATCTCAAGCAATACTCTACCCTTGCCTCTTGTGTGCTACTTTAAACTTGACCATACCGGCGCTCGTCATGAGCATCCATGATCCTGGGATAAACTGCACCCAGCCGTCGATCTCAATCTCATCGCCACCATTCCCTCGGTAAACCGAAGCTATTATGTTCAGGACTTTATCCCTGAACTCATCAGCAACAGTTTCCACAACCTCGCCAGGATTCGTCTGAATCTCGACATACAAATGTGCCGCATCTGGATCCACACTCAAAATCTCTAATCCAAACGCATTCACGATTATATCGTCACTTGGCAAGCCATAATCCGTACCCGCCATAACCTTTACTTCACGGCGAATTTTATCTGTGGAATCAATCAAAAATGTCTTAACTCCAAGATCCATAGCTAACAGTTTAATCAGTGGCATGGCTTTCGACTCCTTTTGCCATTTCTAAAACATACCTATTCGGAATTAATAGGATTGTGCATGATTATACTATAAATACAGGTCGATTTAAATACTATGGGGCATAAATGGGTCCGCGGGCTGGACGTTATCAGAACTGAGGTTTTAGAATTAGTTAATTGGAAATAAAAAAACCGCCTCATGATTTTGATTGTCGTAATGACTTTCGCGTCATAAAGCGGGTTAATCTAAACAGGTTAAGGGTTAGATTCCCTTACTTGAGGAGCTTTAGCTCAGATAGAGGGGGATATGCTGATCCCCAAAAGAAATACTTATCCGAAAATCCAGAACCACTCAATAGTAAGTAGCTAACCGAGGCCATAGGTGTCGAAGTAAATCGATATTGGTTCCTATCAATTTCCGTCAAGCCAACTCGCCCGTTTCCCCAGACCATAACGCCTGCTAACAGCTGAGGTAAGTATGTTTTCCGATGTTCTCCTAAATAGGAGTACACTGGGAACATCATTTGGATCAACTCTTCATCCGAGTTGCTAAATACAGGAATCCGCCCCTCTGCTAGAGTCTTTGCCCAACCACTTACGATAGCATTTAAATCGTCGGTGATCATTATGTCCTCTTTCTTTGTGGATGAACCTTCTAATGAGAATTTGTGAGATTTTAACAGTTTACGACAAGCCTGTCAACACTATAGGATACGTGGCTCCGCGGGCTGGACTCGAACCAGCAACCTCGAAGTTAACAGCTTCTTGCTCCACCATTGAGCTACCGCGGAATATTGGTGCTGCAGAGATTTTACTATAGAAACCAGGATTTTCCAACGAGAATAAAGCTATTTTGAACATCTTAATGAACAAATCTTCAAATTAATATATCCTTAATTTATGTTCTTTAGACGAACAAAAAATCGAAATACCGGTTCATACATCCGCGACGGCGTATTTGCTGCAAATGACGGCATTATTACCACCTTTGCAGTTATAGCCGGGTCACAAGGTGCGGGCATTACAGCCGCAGTTGTCATTATTTTAGGCTTTGCAAACCTTTTCGCCGACGGCTTTTCTATGGCCAGTGGAAACTACCAAGGTATAGAAAGCGAAGAAGCGTACAACAGAGCAAAACACCTCTTTATTCCTCGCGAATCAGAGCCGGCACTTTTGCTACACCCGATAATTACCTTCTTATCTTTTATAGTAGCCGGGCTAGCACCACTTTTGCCATATATTTTAGGGCTAGAAAATGAATTCGAGCTTTCTATGGCACTTGTCGCAGTTTCACTTTTTGCAGTCGGATGTGTTCGAGGATACTATTCAAACAAGGCATTTTTCAGATGCGGATTAGAAAGCCTGGCCATCGGAGGAATTGCAGCAGCAACTGCTTATTTCATAGGTTACTTTATAGAAACCTACGTTATTAAATAATCAAATTACCAAGATTTTAAAAAACTTTCTTTAGAATAATCAGTCTTAGAATCTTCAAAATAACTATCTTTATTGTTTGCTAAAAAATTGTCCACAGCGCTTTTGTTAAAAACTCTAAATAAAATTGCAATCGGAGTTAGGAACACATAAAAAACTATAGACAGAATAACTTTCGACATTACCTTGCCCATTGCTTCAGAAAATTGCAGCCAGTAGGTCGAAATTACTCGATTTAATTTAAAATAAATTATGTCGTTAATTAAAAGCCAAGCAGCGACTAATATAAAAATTTTGTTTTCTGTAAAGTAAAATAAAACCAAAAAAAATAGTAGAAGCGCATTTATTGTTTTATAAACCTCTGAGTCAGAAAGTTTTTTCATTTTAAAACAATGTATAAATAAATGGCGAAAGTGCGGTGCCTGAAGTTGACACAATTAACAACCCAACTATTAATAAAATAATAATGATTGGCAACAACCACCATTTTTTATTTTGTATTAAAAAGTCGAATAAATCTTTTAAAGTTTCTAGCATATTAATCAGTTCCTGCCCTACTAATCATATCGTATTTTTCGACAAATTCTGGCTGCGAATTTTTGTCGAAAAAAAAGTTTCCCATCACTAAATAGTCCATATCAGTTTTCATAAAGCACAAATATGCTTCATGTGGAGAACAAACGATAGGCTCTCCCCGAACGTTAAAACTTGTATTTACGATTACTCCATAGCCGGTCTTCTCTTTAAATGCACTTATTAGCTCCCAATATTTTGGATTTGTATCTTTATTTACCGTTTGTAAACGAGCCGAATAATCTAAATGCGTAATTGCCGGTAAATTCGACCTTTGAAAATATAATTTCGGTTGAACATCTAATGCATGATAATTTTGGGGCAACGGTTTGCGAAGTTCTTTGACAATATCAGCGACCAACAGCATATATGGCGATGTAATATTTATATCAAAATATTTTTGCGTATCCTCTTGCAGAACCGACGGAGCAAATGGACGAAACCCTTCGCGAAATTTTATTTTTAAGTTTAGCTTTTTTTGCATTTCAGGATTTCTGGCATCACCTAAAATGCTGCGATTGCCAAGTGCACGAGGTCCCCATTCCATTCTGCCTTGAAACCAACCAACGACATTTCCTTCAGATAAAAGCTCGGCTGCTTTTTTGGTTAAATCATTAAAATTTTCATAGTATTTAAATTGAGCGTTAAAATTTTTTGCAACGCTTTTAATTTGTGAATCACTAAATTCCGGGCCCAAATAACTGCCTTGCATCGAATCATTTTCATTTACTTTTCTATTGCCACCAAAATATAGATAGTATGCTGCGAGCGCGGCGCCTAAAGCTCCTCCAGCGTCGCCGGCGGCGGGTTGAATCCAGATATTTTTAAATAATTTTTCTTTTACAATTTTGCTGGTAGAAACACAATTTAGGGCGACGCCTCCCGCTAAACATAAATTTTCTGAACCGGTTAAAGCTTTTGTAGTACGTGCCATTTTTACAACGACTTCATCTGTAATTTGCTGAATAGCCAGAGCTAAATTACAATGGCACTGTTCCAAATTTTGTTCAGGATCACGAGTTTTAAATCCAAATAATTTCTGCCATTTATCTTCGTTTATCATTCGTTCACCAATACAATAATCAAAATATTCTTGATTTAAGTATATTGATCCATCACTCTTTATATCTACAATTTCTTGTTTAATAATTTCTTTATACTTTTTGATATCGGGCGATTGAGGATTTCCATATGGAGCCAAACCCATTAATTTATATTCACCCGAATTTACTTTGAATCCAAGAAAATATGTGAATGACGAATATAAAAACCCTAAAGAATTTGGGAAATTCATTTCCTTTATATTTGTTATCTTATTGCTGACACCGTGTGAAATAGAAGCCGTTGCCCATTCACCAACGCCATCAATTGTTAAAATTGCAGCTTCTTCAAAAGGTGATGGATAAAATGCACTCGCAGCGTGCGACAGGTGATGGTCAGAAAATAAAATTTTATTTAACTTTGCGTCACTATCAATTTTTTTCAGTTCCTTTTTTATTTCTTCTTTTAAAAATAATTTTTCTTTAATCCAAACCGGAATTGCATTTAAAAATGAAACTAATCCACGCGGGGCAAAAATATAATATGTTTCAATTAATCTTTCGAATTTTTTGAATGGCTTATCATAAAAAACAACGTTATCTATTTCGTTTAAACTAATATCGGCAAATTCCAAACAAAATTTAATTGCATTAGTAGGAAATAATGCGTCTTGTTTTTTTCGTGTAAATCTTTCTTCTTGTGCCGCCGCAATAATTTCCCCATTTTTTATAAGTGCCGCTGCTGAATCGTGGTAAAAGGCTGAAATTCCAAGTATATATTTATCGTTCATTACAAAGTATTTATATAGTGAAGAAGTTTTTTGAGCAATAGAATCTATTTAGAAAATACTTTGTTTTGTATTATCTTTGAAACAAATTCGTGGCCAAGTTTATTCCAATGCGCATCTTTTATATAATAAAATTTTTGCCAATCACTTTCATTCATGAAATCTTCGGACAAATTTATAATATGACTTTCTTCATAACCTGCAGAAATAATTGCGTTTTTGAAAGTATTAAGTGGGAGGTCTCCATCAATATCTGAACCTTCATAAGGCGCTTTATAACTATCTTCTTTTATTTTTAAATTTAACCTAGAAGGAATCACCACAAAATACATATCGATACCTTTTTCATCTGAAATCTTTTTTGCTTCAATTAAAACCTGCTTTAATTTTTCGTATACTGCATCGCGGTCCGGCTGAAAAGTTTTATTTACATCATCAAAACTTGTGTATTTATTATTTGAAATATTTTTATCGTACAAAATTATTTCCTTAGTCTCATAACAGTTTTTATATACACGTACACCTTTATTGTCTGACTCAACTCGGACTACGTTTGCTCGCGCTTTTAAATAAGTCCCAAAAGAAGAATGTTCTATAAGTGGAACAACCGTACTTTCTACTAGTGGCCTTAATAAACTAGAGATAGGGGAATTATCTGAGAAATAACTTTTATCACCCGGACAATTTTTAGACCATTCGCCAGGCATCATAGTTACAATATGCGACGGATAAAAACTCCATACAACTTTTTTTGGACTTAGCAATTCTACGTCTCGTTTAAAAGCTGCTAATTGTACATCGAAAGGACCACCCCAAATTCCAGCATTATTCATATTTAAAAGTGCAGGAAAACTTTCATTATCATTTACCCCAAACCCAAATGTAAATGAATCACCAACAGCTAAAGGTCTACCAACTTCTGAGTCTATAGAGGTTTTACGCAAACCGTATTGATCAATATGATAAATATATTCCCATTCGGGGCCGCAATGAACCACATAACTATTCTGAGGATAACTATTATAGACAAGTGAATAACCGAATGAAGAGATCAGAGTATTCTGTTCTACATCGCCACATTTTTCTTTCATTAAATTATCTTTTGTTGCGTTTATATTGTAGAAAATGGTTTCTGAAATAAACCAAGTCACTAAAATAGTAATAATTAAAATTGAAATTTTTCCAAAAATTGATTTTGAGGAAGATTTTTTAGGATTCTCGGAATTTATAAATTGAGCATTTTCTTGATCGAATTCCACTTTTCAAGTCTAGATTTTAGAAAGCATATTTGCAAACACCCATTTGGTCGGGATAAGTCGGTTCGGGATAAACACATTTTTGTCCAATCGGACAACTTTTACCTGTGAAACCTCCACATTTAATTTCTGATGGCATTAGCACATTTTTATCTGCAAAATTTAGCTGATAGAAAAAAATAACGATAATTCCGAGGGTCATCAATATTCCTAATAACAACAAAAAGGATTGTGTAGCGTTGTAGGTTTCTTTAGCCATATTATAGGATTCCCAATGAATAATTTGTTCGCGTCTATATTTATTGTATAGCGGTATTAATATAAGCGTCAATAAAACAGAAAAAGGCGGAGTTAATCTCCGCCTTTTTTAGATTAGTTTAAGTAATCTCTTAGCTTTCTACTTCGAGATGGATGTCTTAGCTTTCTTAAGGCCTTCGCTTCGATCTGTCTGATACGTTCGCGTGTAACACCAAATACTTTTCCGACTTCTTCTAAGGTTCTTGGCTTATGATCTTTTAGACCAAAGCGCAATTCTAAAACTTTGCGTTCGCGTTCACTTAAAGTATCTAAAACACCTTCAATATGGCCTTTTAGTAATTCATATGAAGCCATATCTTCTGGAGTTTCAGCATCTTCATCGTGAATGAATTCAGCAAGTTCCGTATCTCCTTCTGTACCAACTTTAGCTTGCAAGCTTGATGGTTCTTGAGAAATTTTTAGAATTTCTTCGACTTTTGCAGGTTCAATTTTTAGAACACGACCAATTTCTTTCGCGGTTGGCTCTCTTTCGTATTTTTGCTCAAGTTCACGTTGTACACGTTTTAACTTATTGATTGTTTCAATCATATGAACAGGAATACGAATTGTTCTAGCCTGATCAGCAATTGCGCGTGTAATGGCTTGTCGAATCCACCATGTTGCATATGTTGAGAATTTAAATCCTCTTCTCCAATCAAACTTGTCGACAGCACGCATTAAACCGATATTCCCTTCTTGAATTAAATCAGAGAAAGTTAACCCACGATTCATATAACGTTTTGCGATAGAAACAACAAGTCTCAAGTTTGAATTGATCAACTTTTCGCGAGCTTTTTTCATTTTGAAAGTCTTGCCGTTTTTTGTGAAATCTTCTAATTGCTGTTTCGCTTCTTCGACTCTATCTTTTTGCTGCTTATCGGTCATTTCGTTTTCGATCATTAACTTCGCAATGTGTTTATAAGTTGGATGTTTTAATCCCTGCTTAGTTAATGTTTCCATGGCTTCTTTGTAACCTATGGCTTCGATCATTTTTGCAAGTTCGATTTCTTCTTTACCTGTTAACAAAGTTTCGCGTCCAATTTCTCGTAAATACATGCGAACTGGATCTCCAGTTATTGCGCGGTCTAATGTTGACTGTAAAGTCGTATCGTTTAATTCTTTTTCTAAATCAGCTAGTTCTTGATCAGAAACAAGTTCTACTTGCTCGACATCAGTAACTTCGATTTTTTCGTCGGCAAAAGTTGAATATAATGCATCAAGCAAATCAACATCTTCTTCAGCCTCTGGAACTGCGGCCATAACTTCTTTATAGGTTACATAACCTTTACTTCGACCTTTGGTCACAAGGTTTTTGATTTTTGGATTGCCTTCTAGGCGTTTCTGAATTTCTTCTGACATGAATTATTATGAAGATAGCTCTGCAAGTTCGTGAGTATATACTTTGACCTGATCCTGGTAAGCATCTAGCTTACTATTGTCGGACATGGCTTCTGCTTGTTTAATGGCTTTTGATAGTTCTTTAAGCTTTCGTTTTAGAAAGTCCACTTTTAGCCTACGTATAACAGAAGCGATTTCAGCGTCAAAATCCTCACTTTCCTCCAGATCATCTTCGGAATCAATTAAACGATTCTCGCCCAATCTCGCATCGGCGAGGTAAATCTTTTCAAATAAGCTGTGTAGTTCGGGCTGATTATCCGATAGTTTATCATAAAAAGCCTTGATATCAACGCTTTTTTTACTATCAGCAGCCTTTTTCAGGTCTACAAAGAGTGCCTTTGTATGATCATTAGTAAACAGCTCATCTTCTATAGAATTTGTATAAAATGGCAGGTTGGTCTTATTCCCTTTTAATAATAGGGAAAGTAAATATACCTCTAGTTGAGGATATTCAGATAGGCCAATTATGTTCTTATTAACGAGGCTATCCCCTTTTTCGTCACGTTTTTGCTCAAATTGCTCAAAACTGGTGGCTTTTACCTTTTGTAACTGGGTTTTAACCTCATTTTCGTCCATATCAAAAGCATCGACAAATTTCTTGATATATTCGGATTTAACCACCTCATCATCGATTCCTTTTATCATTTGTAAAAGAAATTGCCCCGCGTCTTTCTTGCCGAAAATATCTTCCATATTGTATTTCTTACTAGCATATATAAAGTAGTAATCCCATAAAGGAACGGCGTCCTTTACTATTTTTTTGAGGGCCTTCGGATCTTTTTTAATAAGCTCATCAGGATCTTTTACATCGGCTGGCATTATCGCAATTTTTAGATTAAGACCAGCGTTTTTGATAATGTCTATTCCGCGAATTGATGCGTCGGCGCCAGCGACATCATTATCAAAAATTAAAATAGCAGCTGGCGCATAGCGTTTTAGTAAATCAATTTGGCCTAAAGTTAATGCTGTTCCTTTTGACGCAACTATATTTTGATAACCAGCCTGATATGGAGAAATCATATCGAATTCACCTTCGACAATAATTGCTTCCTTTTCTGAGCGGATATGTGCTTTTGCATGATTTAACCCAAACAAAAATTTTTCTTTATGAAATAGTGGAGTCTCAGGCGTATTTATATATTTCGGTTCCTGATCCGGAAAAAGTGCACGACCTGCAAAACCGACGACGCGGTCCATATGGTCATAAAGCGGAAACATTAATCTTCCACGAAACATATCGTAAGCATCAGTTCCACTTTTACGTTTTTTACCAAGTCCAGCTCTCTCAATTTCATCGGCTGTATAACCTGACTTTATTAAAAAATTCGATAAACTATCCCAAGAATTTGGAGCATAACCTAAGCTGAATTCTTTTGCGGTTTCTTTTTTAATTCCGCGCTTTTTAAGATATTCCCGCGCAGCTTCACCGAATTTATGTTCCATTAAAAGTTTCGAATAAAATTTTTCTGCGATTTTATTCATTTCTAAAATTTTCTCGTTGAGACCTTTTTCTTTCTTATCAAATTTCGATAGGTCCAATTTCACCCCAGCTTTATCAGCAAGAATTTTTAAAGCTTCGTTAAAATCGACGCCTTCATAATCCATAATAAAGTTAAAAATGTCTCCACTTTTAGCACAGCCGAAACATCGGTATCTTTGAATATCTTCTGAAACTATAAATGAGGGAGTTTTTTCGTTATGAAATGGGCATCTACCTTTGTGATTCTTTCCAGCCTTTTTAAGTGGTACATACTGGCCAATCAGATCTACAATATTCAATTTTTCTTTTATCTGGGTGACTGCGTCGGACATATTAAAAATTCAAAATGAAAATATTAGTTTCACTATAGCAGAATATTTTATTTATAAATTTAATACTGTGCTTAGCAACCATTAGTTTATCCAATTTGGATTCTTTATGGTTGCTAAGCAACGCAATGTTCGATAACTTTTCTTACCGAATAATAAAACCGCCGAAATCAGTGTACCTGAGTGGCTGGCTTTCCTCACTACCAGCGGGAACCATTACGCGACAGTGGCGTAATCGAGTAAGTACAAGAACTTCTCCCCAGAAGGTTTGTAAATACAGCATTTCCTCGGTATGGCGATAAAGCACATGTCTTCCAGTAGTCATGTCTAGCATACTGCAAACTTCAATCTGTCCCGATAGACTGTCTGAATAGGTTATGGTCGCCCCCATTGTTTCTTCTTTGCCATACCATTTTTCTGGTTTCTCTATCGCTTCGTTTATTGCAAACTCAGAAATATGGTCAGACTGCTCATTCCAGAGTGGCAGGCCGCGAGACTCATCTGGAATTGTCTCGTATCTGACTAATTGCCCCTTGAGGTCTGTGACTTCACGCACAACTCTGAAGTAAGGCTGAACTCGACCAGTTAGGATTTCCTGCATGTTCCTGCCATAAGACTTCACGTACGGCGACATCTCTAAAACAAACTGATCCCGGTCAGAGTTTAATTTCCGGCTTATGGTTACTTCTGTTCCATCGTTTGTCTGTCCAACCAAGAACCCGTTAGACATCCTAAGTGCTACGGAAAGTAACAAAGGATACATAAAAACCCGTCTCTTTCTTCTATTGAACACTGTGCAGCAATTCTGCGGCAATATTATACCACCCCATAGTATCTACTGCCCTTTTAATAACCTATCTAGTGCTTTTTTATATTTTCACCGGACAATAAAACTGTTACCATTAAATTACAAAATGAAAAAAAGAAATTTAATACTAACCATAGTACTTTTCATTCTCTTTCTTATCGGAACCTATTCCAGTCAATTCTTATATAAAAATTTTTCTAACCAAGCTGCATTAGATATAGATGGATTAACCGGAGAATATGACCCTCTTCATACAACAGCCATTTTTAATAATGAAATGGTTTTCGTACCATCGCAACAATTTGCAGACGCGCATGTATTGGGCGATGACGACTCAGAAGATATAGAAGATCCAGATTATAAACGCATTGAAGTCGATTTAACTAATCAAAAATTATATGCATTCGAAGGCGATAAAAAAGTTATGGAATTTTTAGTATCAACAGGAAAATGGGGAAAAACTCCAACGGGTGAATTTAGAATTTGGACAAAACTTCGCTACACAAGAATGTCAGGAGGAAGCAAAGAGCTACGAACCTATTACAATTTACCGAATGTTCCATTTACAATGTTTTTTTCTAATGCTGAAATTCCTGCATCTCGCGGATTTGGAATTCACGGAACTTATTGGCACGATAACTTCGGACACCCTATGAGTCACGGATGTGTAAATATGAAAACCGAAGAAGTTGAACAATTATACTATTGGGCAAACCCTGAACTTGGGGAAGAAAAATCTATTCGGGCAACGAAAGATAATCCTGGAACAAAAATTATTATCTACGGAAAAGCTCCCAATTATTAAAAATTTGAAGGTATAGCAGAAGACAAACTTAACATTGTATGCACAATGAAAGCTCGCCTTCTGCGTCAACCTAGTTACTAAACAAGTATGGAATCAACAACTGTCGTTGTGGCGCGGGTTCATCCAAAAATCGGATTACTTTGGAGTTTCCAATTTTCAGAGAATAGATGTCGACTGCTTTATCGATCGTCATAGGAATACTTACAGCAGTCGCACCGCCGTCGGCGTTAAGCGCGAAGCCACTGATCAGATTTCCATTCTGCTCGATGCTCCAGCCGGAAACTTCTTGCGCAGTGAAATCTATTTCACCTGAGACCTTGAGTTCAAATGAAGTAAAAACTTTCGAATCTACGATCTCGATGAAATCACGATCGCCAAAATACTGAGCGGTTGGCAGAATTCTGAATTCGCCGTCCTGCAGTTGAAAGTTAGGCTCTTTGCCTTTCCCAAACGAGAAATGGTTGAGGTCAATAAGGCCAATCTGACCGGCTTCGCCTGTTACAGTGTATTGAACCGCAAACAAAATACGCGTTCCTTGGGCCGTAATGGTATAAGGATTATCGAACCTCAAATCAATCTGTGATGTACGCAGATTTTGATCGATAGACCCACCCGCAAATCCGAGTATAGATGCTGCAGTCATTGTTATATTACTGAACTGCAAAATCTTAGGATCTGCTCTCAAACCGACCTCAATATTAGTGACTTCGTAATCACTTATATCGGATGCGTAAATGGGAATGGTAACAAGCGTGCCTGGAGCACCCTTGAACGGACTAACCGTGACGACAACGTCTGAAAGTTGGGCATTAACAATTGACCAACCTACAAGCATCGCAACTACTGCCAAAAGTAGCGGAATTACAAGCATAATCCAGCGGCGGATATACATCGGGTTCCTCCATATATAAACAAAACCATCTCGGGGTAACTAGGTTATCAATGTTCTAACGAACAAGATAATTCTACATTTTTATAAGCGCTTTGGCTATAACTATGGGTTTCGTATTTAATTTTGATAATTGGGAAAAATTGAATTTTCCAGGACGTCACTAATTGTTTCTTTAAAGGCTTTTGGCCCTTCATTGCAATTGCAATGAGAAACATTTAGTGACGCCTGGTCTTGCACGAACTTAGAGAGCTAACGTGACAAAGTCGTAGTTGGTTTTGCCAGCCTCAGAATATCCACTTTGGATATCTTTGGTGCCGGCTTTGACCACAAGGCGCTTCACAACATCGAACTCGACGACAGAGTCGCGAGTTTCGGTCTCGAGCGGAAGCTCGATCGTCACGATCTCACCGACCATGATGCGGCCGGAATAGGCGACTTGCTTCATGAACTTGCGCTGGCTTTCCTTCAGCAAGTAATACTTGCTGCCGCCATCGTCACGGTACTCTGACCATTCGGAATCCGGAATTAACGCTATTACACCTAGCTGAGTCTTCAAACGAGCGTCTTCCCAGCGGGCAGAACCGCCTTTCGGGAAATCAGCAAACACATGCCCAACGGGGCGCTGCGGCTTTACGTTATCCGGGTCGGCAACGATAATACCGACGCGCGTAAACGCTAGGTCGTAAGTCAAATCCCCCGTCGGAATATAGCACGGCAACATTTCGATGCGCCGGCGGCGATCTGCCTCCTCGTACATCTTAATTGTGACCGGCATAAGTTTCGGCTCGCCAGCTTTCACAGGCACAGTCAATTCGACGCCGACCAACAACTCTTCCTCAGTGTACATACGCATAAGACCTGTCATTTTTGTCTCTCTTTCTATAGTGTGCAATATATCCTGCCTTTGCAAGAATGGCTGCATTATACCTCATTTTAGGGGATTTTCCAAATACTATGGGATGGAACCAGGGGAATATTAGCCTGTAACAGCGCAATTGCTGCACCATCGGCTCCAGGCATATGTTGTAATAAAAATTATCTACAAATCCTCAATAGCTGAAACCTCGATATTTAAACCCCTAGAGGCGACCATACTTTTTGCTTCATCAATTCTATCTTTTGGTACAAAAATAATTCGAATCCCTTCGATCGGAACACCATCTTTTAAACAAATCTCAGATTTATAGTCACTCTGTGGAATAATAACTTCAGAGGTAATTCCAGAATATTCTCCGGTAGTTTTATCTTGCTGTCTCCAGCTAACATCGCTGCCTGTCTGGATATCAGCCCCCACAAAATATAAAACAGGAAAGCTTTCTCTGATAAGCTGTTCGTGTTCTTTTTCTTTGTCATTTTTATCCGGTTTTTGTAAAAAAGCTAAGGTGTCTTGTAAATCTCTGATTTTTATTTGTATCGACTCGTAAAAAACATTTTCTTCACCCATTTTTTGTGCGCGTTCAGTAAACTCTCTTAAATCCCTTCTAATTGATTCTTCTGAAACACCCCCGTCACCTCTTTTAGCATATCCTACTGCATCTTTATAGTCATTCAACTTAGCTAAACTTATGTATTTATTATTTAAATTTGCACTCCCAAAAACGCCTTCCCCGGAAGCGATCGGCATTTTGTCACGAAGAAATTCTTGAGGCCTTAAACCATGATCAAGAACACCTTGTAATGATGCGCTGGTTGAACCATGCGCGCCAAAAACCCCATTTTCAAAGATGGATAAAGCTAAGTCTGGGTTATCAGCATACAACTCTGCATATAGCTGGCGATCTTCAAGAAAATCTGTATAGTTCCATTTACCTAATCTTTCTTCAGGGCTTACAGAACGGCCCAATAATTCGCCATCAAAGACAATTTTATTTATAGCTTCCAGTCTTCTTCTTTTCTCTTCTTCATTAATCGGTAAATATTCAAGTTTAGCCAAACAACTTTGATAAGAATTAAATAAATTTTGATAACCCCAACCAGCAATGAACTGGTCAACTTCTGAAAGATTGCTCATAAACTCATCTTTTAGGCCTTCTTCGTCTGGCTGTTCTGTTGATTGTGGAACTTCTTGAGGTTGTGGCTTTTGCTCTTGGGTTATCGAATAGATACCACTATGGGTATTAATTAGGTTTGGATTAATACTAAAATAGCCCTTTTCATCGCCGGCTTGATCGGACAATTTAAATTCTTCAGGTGTAGGATCATTTATGCCTTCTATAGCATAAATCGAGTCTGAGCTTGGCATTACTTAAATAATATCATTAGAAGTTATGGTGCACCCAAGTGATGTTAATTGGAATCGGGTTTTTGAATTTATATTGAAATTTTAGGAAAGTAGTTTCGACTTGATCTTCCCAAGTCTCATCAGGGACTATGTCCGACTAGAACACCGGAAAGAGAGGTTGAAGAAAAAATTGCAACGATTACTCGCGCAGCTTCAACATCTTCCGATGTTCGGTTGATCTACAAAATTCAAAATGAAATTCGCCGAAAACTAGGCAGACTTCTCAATCCTCTTGAGTGCCAAAGCCTTCTGGCCAAATGGATTGACTTCCAACTGCTCATTATACTTGGGCAAGGCGTTTATTAGAGGCAAATGCTGATCCTCCATATATCCAAGCCCTATAAAACGATCCGCCAAAGCCTCATCGCGAAGATACATTCCCCGAGAATGAATCGCCTGCCTAAACAGGGCAATATCATCATGACTGAGAGCTTCAACATCTGAATTCTCGAGGAGAAATCCCCACTTTTTAGCGAAACCTTGAAGGCCTTTTGCATCCATAGACGAAATCGCCTGATGTGAGTATTTAACTCTTAGGCCGGCCACGAAATCAGCGAATGGCATGTACCAAAACTCTTCAGTTCGTAAACGAACTTCTTCTGGTTCCCATTCATAACCTGTGGCAAAAATACCTAGAGCCACAACTCGATCATTCAGTTCTTCAGTCCACCCGCGGTGGCGGATAGTTTCGCGAAGATAAGGCGTGTCCTCGATCCCCGAAATATCTTCCTCCGTCACATCAAAGAGCCAACCCTGCAGGTACTGCAATAGGCTGACCTCCGTTGTTCCGAACATCATTAATCCGGTCAGCCCACCATTGGCAGAGTGCGCCTTGTTCGTTGGCCGAGCAGGTATACTGGGAACTGCTTCCTGTGCGACTTGCTCTTCGACCTTTGAAAAAGGAAACAAATTAACAACAAACGATACGAAGGTGTTGATAATGTTTTGCATGGTAGAAGTTTCTCCTGCTTACTGAAAGTTTTTATATTGCTCGAAGTAACTTTCGATTACTCAAAAACTAATTCGAGCAATATATTTGTAGATCAATTTTTAATGTACAAAACTGTTTTCGATCTGAGCTTCCCAGATCTCATCAGGCGCTATGCGCGAACAGCGGGCAAAAGTGAAGCGGAAAGCAAAAGATTAGATAATGATCGAAATGATCATCAAATTCTCATGCTTTAAAAACATGCTTCACTGCCCGTCTGGCAAACTTTGAAACGAATCCAATGTAGAATTCCCTGAGCTAGTATTTGACACTTTAAGCTATTCCTAGGTAAGTATCTTTCGATCTTACACACTATCAATAGCGCCGTACCTTGCGGTCTTGGCAGTCTTGAGCTTTTCATCGGGCTCGTGTTGGATTTACAAACTTCTTACTACCACCTACTTGGGTTCGTATATCCACTCGATGTGGTCGAATACGAATGGGCGCGGCGCTTCAACAGAGACGATGGCTTTTAGGCCAGCCTCTTCGATTTTCGCCTTTGGATTGGCGAAGGAGATGATCTCCTGCAAAGCGCTTTCCCTCGTCCCATCACGGCCTTCCTGGTGATACCAGACAGGAATTTCCTTCGTCTGAGGACCACTCGGCATAGCCGAAGGAACAGAAACCACGACACCCATCCGCGGAAGCGGAACTAGATCTCTCGCGAAATCAGCGGAGGTAAAACCTTCCCATGGAAGTCGTACTAAATCCTTCACACCTTCCTGCCAAACCACTACTTTCAGTAGTGCCGATGCCAACGGCGCCGGTACATTCTGAAACAACAAAACTGCATCCTTCTCGACAGCCTTTTTTGCCAAATCCAAAAGGACTGGCTTTGTCTCCTCGCCCGTTGCGGGGAAGGTGACATTGATGGTTTCGACAACCTCAACTTGGAGTGTGCCGAAGTCTGGGGCGTGCCGACCAATAACAATAGCGCGAATCGTTGCATTTTGCATGGTGCTTTCAACCCTTTCAAGATTGAAACTTACATCAGTTTCTAAGCTCCCATTGGAGTTAGCTTCAGATCACCTGAAGAAACAACCTACGTTTTTCCATCGTAAGCTGATTCCTCAGGCAATCTTCAATTAGTTTGCCAAATTTTTAATGTACTTTTTGAGACTTTTTGTGGGGTATAGCCTTTAGGGCCTTGCCGTTAAAAAAGCTCAGAAATCAATGGACTTTTTGATATCCGAACCTTTCAACTTAATGGCTACATTATATTACGAAAAGGCTAGCCTGTCAATACTATAGGCTAGTGTGGTGCACCCAAGAGGATTCGAACCTCTGGCCTCAACTTCCGCAAAGTTGCGCTCTATCCAGCTGAGCTATGGGTGCTTAATGGTAGCGGGAATACAAAACATCAATATTATATACAAAAACCGCGCTATTTGCTTAAATTAATCTATATGAGAAAAGTAGTTCTAGCGGTAATCGGTATAATCCTCTTTGCAATTTTGCTATTTGTCGGCCAGGTAGTCTGGGGATTTTACACAGCTGTTCAAGATTACAATTCACCTGTAAACCCCCAAACTACTACTGAAACTGATCCTGACAAATTATTAGAAGAAGCAAGCCCTCAACAAAGATCAAAATATGCGACTATTAAATCTCAAATTTCTTCGATTTCTCGCATGATGGCGATTTATTATGTCGAGCATCAAACTTATCCGCCATGCGACGCTACTGCAATCGACATAGCGGGATTAAGTGCAAAAACAAATGCTAGTGGGCAATGTATTTTGACAGATCAATTGGGCACCGAATATATCTATTCAAATAAAGGTGAGTGCGCAAAATTATCCACAAAATCTAACCTAAGCGACAATATGTATATAAATGAAAATGTGGCTAAACCAATAGGCAATAAAGATTTTGCGAATATGGATCTTTGTGAATAGTTTAGTTTTCTACCCTTTGAAAAAGTATTCTTGAAGGTTTAACTTCGACATTATCAAAAGTTGATCTGATTTCTTGCGCTGCTTCTGGAATAATTGGCCCAGCCAAAACAGCAATCGTCAAAATTCTATTAATAACATCTCGTAAAATAATATCCTTGTCTTCTCCTGTTTTTTTCCATGGTTCCTGCGCACTTAAATATTCGTTTGCTTCGACGACTAGTCTATGTATTTCAGCAATTACATCTTGAAGTCTGAAATTTTCGTAAGCATCTTTTAACTCGGCGTATTGAGCTATCAAATCTTTGAATGGAACATCGAATAAAGCATTTTCAAAAGTTCTACCTTCAGCTAATTTTGAAACTCTTGATACAAGATTTCCGAGTCCATTTGCTAAATCAGCATTATATTTTTCTGTAAACCATTTAAAGCTGACATCACTGTCATCACTGTATGGCATGCTGGCTGCAATTAAATAACGTGTACCGTCGATTCCATATTTATCCATTAATTCTTGTGGTGAAATCACATTTCCCAAAGATTTACCCATTTTCTTGCCTTCAACATTGTAATGACCATGAACGTAAACTTTTTTTGGAAGCGGCAAATCGAGCGCCAACAACAATGATGGCCAAATTACCGTGTGAAACCAATTGATTCCCTTTCCAACAAAATGAACATCTGCCGGCCAGAAATCTTCTTTATCCCAAATTTTTGTAGCCGAGTAGTAGTTCATTAAGGCTTCGGTCCAAACATAAGTTGTGTGTGATGGATCCCAAGGCAATGGAATTCCCCACGCAATATTTTTTCGAGAAATTGATAAGTTGCGAACTTCGTCTTGTAAACGAGCCAGCATTTCGTTTTTCTTATTTTCAGGAACAACCGGAAATTCCCCGCTTTCGATTAATCTCTTAACCTCTGGAATATATTTTGAAATATTAAAGAAATAACTTTCTTCTTCTCGATAAACGATCTGATCTGGTCGGTGCTCAGGACATTTTCCGTCTACTAAATCTTTATCTGCTTTGAATTCTTCGCAGCCAATACAGTACATACCTTTATATAAGTCTTTATATATATCCCCTTTGTCGTAAAGTTTTTCCAAAAGTTCTGAAGCTACTTTTTTGTGACCATCAGAAGAAGTTCGCATAAATTGATCGTTTGATATATTTAATTTTTCCCAGTATTCCTGCCATTTTTTAGCTAAATCATCAACAAAAACCTGCGGGGTTAAACCTGCTTTTTCTGCTGATAAGGCAACTTTTTCACCATGTTCGTCGGTTCCGGTTAGAAAAAACACATCACGTCCTAAGGCCCTTTGGTATCTGGCGACAATGTCTGCAAAGACAGTCGTTCCCGTATGCCCAATATGGGGAACATCATTTGCGTAATAAATTGGAGTTGTTATGTAAAATTTGGTTGCCATTGCGCTAATTATACGCTATCGACTATTTTTTTCAAAAAGACATATACAGTAAAGAAAATCTACTGCTGCGGCATTTGTGGGTTCTGAGGCATCTGACTTGGATCAGCAAAAGGGTTAACCCCCAATTGTGTGTTGTACCCAGGATTAACTCCAGGCCTTAATGCATTAGGATAATTAATATCAGTTTTTACATTCATAGAAGACTGCTTTAAATTCTTAAATACTTCATAAGGATCTTTTACACTATCTAATTCGTAAGGCTTGGCATATGTGCCACCTTTAGAAGTAGTTCCATAAGTGCCTGCCGTAGAAATCAAAATTGATCCCGTACCTTGAGCAAAAATCATATCAAAAAAGTCGATGTTTACTGATGCATTTGAAATTTGGTCGAAATCTACCATATTAAAATCACGACCTATTAATCCTTGCTGAATCAGAACCCTTTTATCAGTTATTGCGTAATGGGTGTGACGGTGAACAAGTAACCTGTAGATAGGACCCGAAAACATCATTAAAGGGCCGATATAAATATGCGGTATAAAAAGCACATACCAGAAGCTTGATATATCGGTGGTTTGCCAGTCTACGGAACCTACAAAAGCCCCTCCGAATGCACCAAATATTATAACTGACCAAAAAAGTCCAAAAATAAAAGTACCGCACCCGGCTAAGTTAAATACAAAGGGTAAAAATGCTGGTCGGCCTTCCCACAATACTTTTTCATTTGGATCTATTACTTTTGCTAATTCGTTCATTGTGTAAATTTTATATTAAATTGAAGAATTTCTGTATTAGCAAAATAACAACAGCTAAAAGGCCAATAATAATAGATTTCTTAAATTGCCTTCTATACATATCTCGCGGAGTTTCAAAACTTCGCAACTTTGAAAAGCTGTAAAAAACGATTGAAGCAATTAGGGTCGCAATTATTCCGATTAAAACGATCATTAGTACGACCCAAAAAATGTTTGGCTCTATATTTAAAAGCAAATATAAAGTTGCTGTAAGCAAAGCTAAAGTTATCGCAATGATTGTAATAATAAAATTACCTCGTGAGGTCATAAGAGAATTTTAGCATTCTGCCGGAATCGTATCCTCTAGACATTTTCGGGTTTTTGAGGGATATTACCGTCTATGGATCCTACCCTATTATTCATACTCTCAATATTCGTCACTGTCGCCCTATTCGGGTTTTTGATCTATTTCATCAGCACTCAATTTAAAAAGCTTTCTGAAAAAGAAGTAGATAGCAAAAAAGATGAGATGCTAAACGAATTCTTGCGAGGCATGCAAACTAATTTGAACGACCGTTTGCAAGGCGTTCAAGGCACAATGGACGAACGTTTGAAACATGTTACAGACCAACTTTATACAACCACAGATGTGTTAAATAAACGTGTCGATGAATCCTCAAGAAATATGAATGATAGGCTAGATAATGCAGCTAGAGTAATTCAAGGCGTACAAAAAGAGCTTGGATCAATGAGTGAAATTGGACGTGGCATGAAAGATTTACAGGACTTCTTAAAATCTCCTAAATTACGTGGAAATATTGGTGAAGAAGTTCTAAAAGATATTCTGCAACAAATGTTACCCGCAGAAAATTTTGCACTTCAACATACGTTTAGAACTGGCGATCGTGTTGATGCCATATTAAAGGTTCATGAAGGTCTAATTTGTGTAGACTCAAAATTTCCATTAGAAAATTTTAATGCGATGATTCAATCTGAAACCGCAGAAGAGCGCGAGTCTTCAAGAAAAGAATTTACAAAAAATGTAAAAAAACATATCGATGATATTTCCAAAAAATATATTTTGCCGGACGAAGGCACCGTCGATTTTGCTTTAATGTATATTCCGAGCGAAGCAATTTATTATGAAGTTGTTGTTAACAATGATGAACTCGGAAAACACGCTCGTAATAAACGAGTCATTCCAGTTTCCCCGAATGTTATTTATTCTTATTTTAAAGCGATATTAATTGGACTTGAAGGTAAAAAAATTGAATCACGCGCAAAAGAAATTTTGTCGACTCTTCGAAGTATTAAAGAGGATTCAAATAGATTTAGCGAATCGTTACGCGTTATGTCTAAGCATTTAACAAATGCAAAAAATTCCGCAGACGAAGTTAATAAAACATTTGAGAAATTAGATAATCGTATCGGATCACTAAACAAAATTGGTGAACTTGCTGCCGATGTTAAAGAATCGTCAGAAATTATTTCTGATGTTGCCGAATCAGATGATGGCGTTCAAAGATTAATCTGAGATGCCTTCGCATAGCTACGGCTACCTTTTTAAAACAATTGATGATATAGATATATAAAGTTCAATTGTTTTAAAAAGTAGATTAAACTATTCATATGGATATTTCAAAATTACAAAATAAAAATGGCTTTATAAAAATTGCAGCCATGGACCACCGCGATTCTCTTAAAAAATTAATTCCCGAAGAAAAATTACCAGATTTTAAAGAACTATTAACCAAAACATTTGCTCCATACAGTACTGCTATTTTAGTTGACCCGGAATATGGAATACCAGCAATTAGAGCAGCCGAAGAAGCAAAAATTGCGGTAATGTTAACACGCGAGAAAACCGGATATGTTGATAACCCAGATGGACGCGTTACAGAATTATATACAGATTATGATTCGAAAATTTTAAAAGAAATGGGAGCCGATGCAGTTAAAATTCTCTTATACTACAGCTCGAAATCCCCGAATAAGAGTGCACAACTTGATGTTATAAAAAAAGTCAGGGAAGAAACTATTGCTGAAAATTTGCCATTTTTGATCGAACCAATTACGTACGAGGTAAAAGGCCAGTCATACAATAAAGCTGACGAAACAATTAATGCTGTGAAAGATTTAACAGGCTTTTGCGATATTTTGAAATTAGAATTTCCTATCGAGGTCGCAGAAGACGGATCAAATATAGAAGAAGCCAAAGAAATATTACAAAAAATTAAAGATACGACTACAGTTCCTTGGGTTTTATTAAGTCGGGGAATGAAATACGAAAATTACAAAAAAGCGCTAGAACTATGCAAAGAATATGGATGCGTCGGTTTTGCCGTAGGGCGAGCGGTATGGCAAGAAGTTAATGATCAACCAAACTGGGTTGCTATCGAAAATTTTGTAAAAACAACAGCAACCGAACGTATGAAAGAGTTAAGCGGAATTTATTCATGATACTAACACATAAAAAACAACTCAGACAATTAAAAGATTTTGATATTAACGGCAAAACAATTTTGTACCGTTCTCCATATGACATTGGGGCGAAAGAAGTTGATGGAGAATTTGTAATAAAAGATGATTCGCGAATTGTCGCAACACTTCCAACTTTAAATTATTTGCTTGAACAAAACTGTAAAATTGTAATTATTACTTATGTTAAAAGACCTGAAGGGTATGATCCATCAATGTCGACTGCTCCACACGCAATTGCGCTATCAAAATTATTAGATCATCCAGTAAAACACATTTCAGATTGTATCGGAGAAAAACGCAAAGAAGCAATCTCTAAAATGCAGCCAAAAGATATTTTAATGTTAGAAAATGTTCGTTTTTATGCTGAAGAAGATGAAGCCGATGTTGATTTTGCTAAAAGATTAACAGAAGATTGTGACTTTATTGTATTTGACGGATTTCCACAAGCCCATCGCGTAAATGCTTCTACAACTGGAATTTTAGAATACTTGCCATCGTGCGCAGGGTTTTATTTTGAATCAGAATATACCGCGCTGCATAATTTATTAGACAAATATAAACATCCATTCACTTTAGTGATTGGCGGAGCGAAAGTCTCAGATAAAACCGAAGCGATTTATAACTTATATTCTAGTGTCGATGAAATCTTAGTCGGAGGAGGACCAGCAAATGTTTTTTTAAGCGCACGGGGGATTGATATGTCCGCTTCATTAACTGAGAATTTTCAAATAGATGAAACAAAAATCGAAAAAATAAAAGTTCCAGATGATTTAGTTATCGGAAACGGCCTAGAAAATCCGACCGAATCAGAAATATTTTCTACGCAAAGTTCAATTGTTCCAAGCGGATGGGCTGCTTTAGATATCGGACCGGAAACCGCAAATGAATATGCTGAAATAATAAAAAAATCAAAAACTGTTTTTTGGGCAGGCCCAATGGGAATGTTCGAAAACGATTTATTTGCAGGAGGGTCTAAGGTAATCGCACAAGCAATGTGTGAGACTTCAGCTCAAACAATAGTTGGCGGGGGCGACACAATCGAAGCACTAAATAAATTTGGAGACACATCAAAAATTGATCATGTAAGCTTAGCAGGTGGAGCAACCCTAGATTTTCTTGCAGGCAAAACCCTTGCAGTTATAGAATTACTACAAGGCGATAATAAAATCGCCTCACAATAATATGAACATAGTAATCGATATGGGTGGCACAAATACAAGAATAGGTTTTACAAAAGATTCGGTTGAATTCGAAGCGATTGAACGTTTCCCTACGCCACAAACTCAAGAAGATACTCACGCAAAAATTACGCAAACGCTTAATAAAATCGATGAAAATATAAATTCCGTAATACTAGGCGTCGCTGGAGTTGTAGATTATACGAGCAACAGAATTGTGAACGCGACAAACATTGCTTGGATCGAAAACATGACCCCCGAAGAAGTAACCGGAATCAAAAATGTGAGGGTCACTCCATTTAATGACGCTGAACTTGCCGGGCTTGCCGAATCGTATCAACCTTACGCCACAAATTATCGACATGTTGTTTATATAACACTCAGCACCGGAGTCGGTGGCACTCTTATAAAAGGCAAAAAGCCTGCTCGCGCAAATTTCACCTATGAGCCAGGTCATATGATCATAGATAAATCTTTTATTATTGATAATCCGCCAGATAAAATTCAAGGATCATTCGAAAACTTATGTTCGGGAACTGCATTCATGAAACGATATAACCTACCGCCGGAAAGCTGTAACAAACAAGATATTTGGAACGAATATGGAACAAATGTTGCATGCGGATTACACAATCTAATTCTGCTTTGGCAACCTGATGCAATCGTTATTGGCGGAAGCATGACCAAACAATGGGACAAATTCTATAATGCACTTATACAAAAATTAAATTCATTCCCAACCTATGCTATGCGACCAAAAATTATTAGGTCAGAGCTTGATGATACTAATGGTTTACAAGGTGGATTGAAAATTTTAAATGGATAATCTACATGCAAAATACAATTTACCTTTTACAATCTGCTTCTGCACAAATGGCAATAAAGTTTTGATGTTATATAGAAATAAAAGGCCAAACGCAAATAAATGGAATGGCGTAGGGGGAAAACTAGACGAAGGTGAAAGCCCCGAAGAATGCATAATTAGAGAAGTTGAAGAAGAAACTGGTATAAAACTATTAACAAATGAAGTCTCGTTTCGAGGAATAGTCACATTCTCAAATGGTGGAGGGATGTATGCATACGTTGCAGATCTGAATAGCGATGGATCTGTATTTGAAGATCAATTAGAAACCCGTGAAGGTCAACTCGAATGGAAAGATATCGAATGGGCACGTGATTTAGAAAATACTGAAGTTGTTTCCAATATACCCTACTTCTTACCACTGATGCTAAACCAAACTGTAGCTGAATATAAATGCGTTTATGATGAAGATGGTAAGTTAGAAGATTTTACAGTTTCAGAATTAGATTTTAGATAATTTAATTATCGGCTGAAGTCTCGTACAATGCTCTCGCCGTATCCCAGAAATATGGATTATTGTTGTGTTCTTTTTCCCATAACCACCATTCAGCTCCCCATAAATACAAACGCTTAAAACCGGCACTTTGCGCATAACTTAATGTGGCATAAAAATCAGACTTCGACATTGTTTTGTTTTTTTCTTCTTCAGATAAAACAGAGTTTATACCAGGTCCCCATGGTTCAGCTTGAAGTTCAGTCACAAAAACTTTTTCATATGGAATTCCAAGTGTTGCAGCTTTTATTTTGTAAGACCAGAAAGGTAGTGGATATTGAAAGTAAATAAATTTACCGCCAAAAATTCCCCAGAAGTCGTACCAGATTCGACGATACATCGAAATTGAAAGGTAGTCACCGGTGTGATAGCTCGGATACCAAAGTCCGCCTTCTCCACTATCTTGAATAAGAATTGGTCGCGAATCTAAGTTTCTAACAATTTGTACCTCATGGTCGACTTCGGCTTTCTGAATATCTTTTTGGCATTCTCCAAATGGAAAATATGGCTCATTTTCAACCTGCCAAATTTCGATATTATCGTACTGCTTTAATTCGGTCACAGTTTGCTCAATGTATTCATACAGCTCTAATTGGCGAGTTTCACGATCAGGAATATCTTTCCACCATTGAGGTTCAAAACACTCTGGCCAGCGCGGAGCTTTACGCCCAAATGCCAAAATAACTTTAGCGTTACGTTTCTGCGCTTCTTCGACCTGCCATTTAATCATTGAGTAATCGTATTTATCTCGGCTCGGCTCGACTTCGTCCCAATAAGCAGTTAAGCGCAAATTTCGGACCTTTAAGTCATCTAACATCTTTATATAGGTATCGCGCCAGTCCATACCTAGTTCTTCGGCATATTTATTGCTAAAGGTTGTTCCATATTTAATATCAGTTTGTACTTTTGGAAAGAAAAAGAAAAGAAAAATAGTGGGGATAATAGCCAGGATCAAGATTACACCTATTATGATCTTAACTATACCTAGGCTTAGAATTTGTTTAATTAAATTCCACAGATTTCTAAACTGATCAGAAACAGTGGCAGGTTTTTTTCTAAAGAATTTCATGTGCTTAAAACATTATATTGGCTTTTTGAGAAACTTAAAAGCGGGCTAACTCGCATCGGCTACAGCGTTTTCTTTGCAAATCTCGCCATAGTAATAACCTGATGGTCTTATTTCTCTGTCGAGGTTATGGTGACGTTTAATATGAACCAACCCAAATCTTGGCCAGAAACCGTGGTGCCACTCATAATTATCAATAAGTGACCAATAGAAATATCCTTTTAATGGAACACCTTTCTCTATCGCTCTATGTGCTGCTGTTAACATATCCCTTAAAAATTCTTCTCTTAAAGCATCTTTGGAATCGGCGATTCCATTTTCAGTTATATATATGGGAACTTTATACTTTCTTAAAGTTAACAAAACGTCTTCCAGCCCAAGGGCATTAACCCACCATGTCAGGTCGCTTAATTTATCATTTGGATTATCTACTTTTAGATGCTTTAACCTATTGGTGAAATAATAATTTAATCCGATAAAATCATTTTTCTTACCCAATGGCCATAAGAAAAATTCATTATTTAGGAAATATAAAATCCTACATGCAATTTTGTCGATCCAATGAAATTTATGTGTTCTAGATTCATACCAAGCAATGTGCTTCACAATTCCGACTTTATATTTTTTATTTACTGATTTAATCGCATCATAAGCTTTACGATGAGAAAGCATCATTATTATTTGTGCAAAGAATGAATAGAATGGGTTAGTTTTATTCGGAGGCCACATTCCGCGCACATATGATTGCAAAACTAAAACCTGCGGTTCATTGATGGTCATATAAAAATCGATAGAATCTCCAAATTCTTTAGCACATTTTTTTGCGTATTTTGCAAAATAGTCAGGAGCCATTGGACTTATCCAACCGCCCTTTTTTGCAAACCACAATGGATTTGTAAAATGATGTAATGTTACAAAAGTTTTTAAACCACGATCACGCGCAGCTTGAATCATTTTTTTATAGTGCTCGATTTCTTTTTCGTCGAACTTTCCTTCTTCTGGTTCGATACGTGCCCACTCTACAGAAAATCGTGTTGCGTTGTTATTTAGTTGTTTTGCAATATCAAAATCCTCTTCATAACGATTATATGAATCGCAAGCTAAACCTGATGGCTCAAGTGGATATTCACGATTGTTAGTTTCATAGTCTTTACTGTATTCCCATTCCCACCAGTCTGAATTTTTGTTATTTCCTTCTATTTGATGTGCAGATGTTGCAGCTCCCCAGAAAAATCCCTCTGGAAATGTTAATTTTGGCATTAGATTTCTTTTAATACTTCTTTATAAACTTCTTCGACCTGCTGGGCTTTTGTGCTCCAACTATATAGGTCTTTTATGATAACTTTAGTAGATTCATAGTTAGATGGCCTTTTGTTAACCTCGACTATTTTTTCTGCAATTGAATCGGCGCTTATTTTATCTAGAAAAACTAAGTTTGGCATTTCGTGTGCAACCTCAAAACCACTTGCGATAACTTTGCATCCTGATGATAAAGCTTCTAAAACAACTTTTGGCAAACCTTCATATGAAGATGGCAATGCAAAAATTCCGGCAGATCTGAAATATTTATCTATATCAAAATAAGAAACCTTCCCTATATATTTAATACGATCTTCTAGTGCATATTTTTTTATCATTTCTTCTACCTTATGCTTAAAATTAGGATCCCATTCTCCACACAACACTAATTTATATTCGGTTGGTAACTTTGCAATCGCCTCGACTAAGACATCTATATTCTTTCGTTTACTTAGCCTTCCGATATTTAACGTGACAACTGAATCTGCGCTAAACCCAAAGTCTACCTTTTCACCGTGATCAGTAAAACGTTCGGCATCAACACCACTTTCTACAACATGAATATATTTGCTGTTTATATTATAAAATTCTTCTAATTCTTCAGCCAAACCTTTGCTTACTACAATAATTTCCTTGCAAACTTTTGTCATTAAATAATCAGAAAATTTATGGATCGGATATTCTACAAATTTTGTTAAGAATGAAATTCTCGTATTTTGTTCTTTTATTGCGCGCTCTCTACCTTTTGCAACAATATGAAAATGACCGACTACAGGAGTTTTATCAATAAATCCAAAAATATATTTATATAATAAAAACCAAACTCCTAAATGTCCATGATTATGAACAATATCAATTTTATTTTTTAGTTTTAGATAGAAATAATATGGAACAACAAAAAGTGATGTTGTAAAAAAGGGGCCAATTCCACCAATCGCCCGTGGAAGATTAAACACTTCTATAAAATGTTCTTTTATGAAAATTCTTAACCGACCTGCTTTTAAGTTTTTGCCGTTTAAATTTCCGCACAAAACAAAAACAAAATGTCCGAGTTTAGTTTGTGCCTTCGAAAGCTCAAAAGGAGCCGGCGCCAAACCTTCAGTTATAACATTTTGATCGGGCCAATCATAAACAATTCTTAATATATTCATTTTTGGTTAACCTCATCCTCTGGAATATTAAACATAATCAAAAATCCGCCAATCAAGCTCATAAGCAGCCTTACTACATGAAGCATAACAGAAACAACTATAGAAAATTCCGGGGTTACTCCAGCGTTTTGGAATAAAAATGCAAAAACTGTTTCTTGGGTTCCGAATCCATTAAAAGATGGTATTAACGCAGATAATGATGCGATCGGCATAAATGCGATTACACTCCATAAAGGTAATTCAATATCTATTCCTAAAAATAAAAGATATACACCCAAAAACGAAATTGCCTGAACTACAAAAGATAAGACAACAATTTGAATAGCTTCTTTTTTATTTTGTAAAAGCAATGTTGTTGCTTCTTCGAACTTCTGAAAGAATTTTATTTTTTTAGAAAGCAATCTTAATACCGGAAAATACAAAAAGAATCCTACAAACAAAAGTACGATCGCAGCTATTACCCAAAGTGGACCAAATAAAGAAGCAATTCCAAAAAAACCTAAAATTAATAAGGCGATTAATCCGCCGAATCGATCCATAAAAACACTAAAAAAACCTATCGATTTATCTTGGATAATGGACCCCACTGCGATTGCTTTATAAACATCTCCACCCATTTGTGTCGGCAAAAAATTATTGTAAAAATATCCTTTTATATAGATATAAAAAAGTTTAAATCGGCTAACATCTTTGCCCGAAGTTTTTAATATTAAACCCCATCTTAGCGCCGAGACATAAGTACCAAGAATCGAAGCCGCCAATGCAGATACTAAAAACCACAAATCAAATTGCTTCAAGTTCTCAATTATTAAAGGAATATCTTGTGTACTTACTAAATACCAGATTAATAGTGCGCTAATTAATACTCGCACACCAATTTTTATATATTTATTGGAATTATAAATTTCTTTACCTCGAGAAATTACCTGTTTCATGAAATCTTTTCAGATATAATGTATGCCTTGCGTCCGCTTGATTCGAAGTAAATGCGCATTAACAATTCACCTAGAAGTCCGGTCATGATTAATTGAATCCCAACAATTACAAAGATTAATCCGGTCATAAAAAGAGGGCGATTTCCAATATCTTCATTTGAAAATATTTTTAAAAGGAGCATGTATATAACGATTGTATCGCCAATTAAGAATGTAATTATTCCGGTTGTTCCGAAAATTCTTCCCGGCATCATAGTGAAAGGTTTTGTTGCAAATGACAACATAAATTTCATCGACAATAGATCCAAGAAAACAGTGAAAGTTCGCATTAATGATCCATATGCTGGGGTTCCATAAGTTCTTTCTTGATACTTAACTGGAATCTCTTTTATTTTCTTTGTGTATAAACTTGAATATGCAGGTAAAAATCTGTGCATATCTCCGTAAATTTTTAAATTTTCGATTACAAACCTTCGGAAGCCTTTTAATCCAGAACCTGTGTCTTTAACTGCAACCCCAGAAATTTTTTCGATCATTCCATTTGCAATATTTGAAGGGACTCTTCGAATCAAAGAACCTTTTAATGATTCTTTCCAACGACCTTCGCGGTATGTATTTACTAAATCAGCTCCTTTATCGAGTTCAGCAACAACATCTAAAATAGACTCTGCTGGAATTTCTAAATCAGATGAAAATGTAATTACATATTTTCCTTTTGATTCGTCAAATCCGCTTTGGTAAGCGCCGCCCATTCCATAATTTCTTGAATGTTTAATGGCTTTAAATTCTTTGAACTTCATTGCCATTTGTTGCAAAACTTCCCATGTTCTATCTTTTGTAGACCCGTCATCGATAGCAATAACTTCATAAGATCTTCCACTTTTATCAAGAACAGCTAACAATTCGGTCGGAAACCTTTCAATATTTTTTTCTTCGTTATAGCAGGGGATAATTACGGAAATTTCTGGATGTTCTTCTGGCATAATTAGTACTCTCCTTTGCGGTACCATTCGGGCTGAGATAAAAACCAACTATAGTAGATTTTAACCATTTCATCTAATTTTGTCGACGGATTGTAGCCTAATAAATCGCGTGCTTTCGATATATCTGCGAACGTAATATCCATTTGGCCAGCTCGTGGCTCTTCTACTGTTTTTATTTTTTTACCTGTAACTTTTTCGAATGTATCAATCATTTCAACGATTGAAACCGGGTTGGCGTTACCTAAATTAATAATTTCATACTTAAATGGCTTTTTTATCGCAGCTTCGATTGCTTCCATCATATTACCTATATAAGTGTAGTCACGCTTTGATGATTCAGGGTTTTGATAAATGCCAAAATCAGTTCCATATTCTGCCGCGCGTGCTAGTTTTGGAAACGCCATATCAGGTCGCAACTTTGGACCAATTGGATTAAAAAATCTCAAAACTGTTACGCCCATGTTTGTATTTAGCGAATATGTATAAAGCAAAACCTCTCCGCCTTTTTTACTTGCGGGATAAGGTGCAGCTGGATAACTTGTATCCATATCTTCTTTGAATGGAGTTTTGTTGTTGTTTCCATAGACTGAAGAAGTTGAAGCGAAAATAAAATTTTTCACATTATTTTGCGAAGCAAACTCGGCTAAGTTATTTGTTCCCACATAATTTGCTTCAGCATAAATTGAAGGGCGTTTTACAGACGGGGTAACCCCAGCCCAAGCTGCTAAATGTACAACCGATTCAATGGCTTCAGTTTTAAATAACTCTTCGATAATATTTCTATCTGTGATATCTGCTCTATACAATTTAAATTTGGGATTATTGGCAAAACTTTCGATATTAAATTCTTTAATCTTTGGGGAATAATAATCGTTAAAATTATCGAGGCCAACAACCTCATAGCCTTTTTGCAACAGATACTCACACAAATTCGAACCAATAAAACCCGCTGCACCCGTGACTAGAATTTTCATATATCAATATATATACCAAATTTGGTTTAAGCACTAGTGCTAGTGTTAGCGTATAATCCAGCTATATGGCTGAAATCAAAATAAATGATTCCTTTGACGAAATATTCAAAGATAAAAATAATATTTTAGTTGTAACAGCACATCCTGATGACAACGAAATAATATGTGGAGGATTAGTCGCAAGGCTTATCGATAAAGGCAAAAAAATTCGTTTAATTGTAACAACCACTGGCGGAAAAGGATTCCAAAATAGAACTGACATAACCGAAGATGAATTCGCAAAGTTAAGATTTACAGAACAAATAAATGCTGGCTTAGAATTGGGAATTTCTAAAGATCAAAACTTCAACCTAGGTATTCCAGATGGCGAAATGGAAAATTCTCTTTCTAACATAGAAAAGCTAGTAAAACATATAAGAGAATTTAAACCAGACATAATCATTACACATAACCCACAAGATATGATTAATAGTTTCTCTGAGGATATTAAATGGGTAAATCACCGCGACCATAGGAACACAGCCATGACAGTTTTAGATGCTGCTTATCCGTATTCTCGCGACAGAGGCTTTTTCCCAGAACATTTTTCAAAACATGGACTAACACCGCATCAAGTCGGAACATTCTTATTCTCGGATTACTTTATGAATCCAAAAGTAAGTTATTTCGATATCACCAATTATAGGTCTCAAAAAGAAGCTTCGCTGCGCAGTCATAAAAATGCATTAGGTGACGAAATTGATGCTTTTATGGAAGAAGGTATAATGGGTGACGGTAAAACATACGAGCGTTTATTATTAGTTAAAACAGATTAATTTATATGGCAAATTTGGAAGAAGCAAAAGTATTATTAGAAGAAGGTTGGAAAGCCCGAGAAAACTTAGATTTACCTACGGCTAGAGTTAAACTTCAAGAATCTCAACGAGTTTTCGAAGAGGCTGGGGAATTTAGACTTGTAACTGAATCACTAAATCATCAGGCCTATACAGAAAAATTAGACGCAACTCAGCATGCAGCTTTGGCATTGGAACTAGCTATGGAATCGGAACAGGTCGCCCTAGAAAATGGCACCGAGCTAGTTTTAATTTACCGCGCAGTAATGTCATGTGCAGAAACCGCAGGACTATATGAAATCGGGTTACAATACGCAAATAAAATGCTCCCACTTTTAGAAAAACCCGTATTACAAGGAGATTTATACTCACATATCGCAACATTTGAAATGCGAACCGGTAATTTAGAACAAGCCAAGCAAACAATCGAAAAAGGCTTGGCGCTTCTTCAGGAAGGCTGGGAAACCGAGCGCGAACCACACAGAACTATTTGGCTTCTTCGCGCACACATGGCAAAAGCCCTTATCACTTACAATAGCGGAAACCGCGACGAGGCAGTTAGCATACTGCAAAAAGCAAAAGAAAGCGTTAAAGACCGCGAAGATCTTAAGCCAAGAGTGCAGCAAATCGAAATGCTTTTGAAATACTTATAAGCCACTATTTTCATGGATTTAAAAGTGCTAATATTTTTATAATGAATCTTATTGAGTGGGTTAAAAATAATAAATTTACAACTGTATTACTTTTAATTGTTTTATACTTCGTATTTCTCAGAAATAACATCAACTTACCTAGAATGATAGTGAACCAAGAAGGTGTGGATACATTTAGTTATTCAACAATGCCTTCTCCTGCTATTAATATGCAGATGGGCAAAATGGCTGTGCCAACAATGGGAATGCCGGCTCAAGATATGTACTATGGAGAAAGCGTTACAACTGGATCTACAAGAATGGTTGTTACAGAAAACTTCGTTTCTCTTCAGGTTGCTGATGTTCCAGCTTCAATCGATGGCATAAATTCACAAGTCGAAAAACTAGGCGGGTTTATGGTTTCTTCAAATGTTTCAAGACCAGAAGAATCGGCAAGCGGATCAATAACTGTTAGAGTTCCAAAAGATAAATCTGAAATGTTCTTAACTTCTATTAGAACTAACGCAATTAAAGTAGTAACCGAAAGCATTCAAGGCCGAGATGTTACAGATCAATATAAAGATATTGAAAGCCGCTTAAATACACTCCAGTCAAATAAATCCAGATTAGAAACCATAATGGCCGAAGCTAACACGGCTGAAGAACTATTAAAAGTTCAGAACTACATATTTCAATTACAGGATCAGATTGATTCATTGGTCGGCCAGCGTGACTACTTAAAGAGCACTACAGATACTGTAAAAATCACCGTTTATTTAGCAACTGACGAATTCGCCTTGCCATACGTTCCGAGTACAAGCTGGAGACCCGATGTTGTCTTTAAACAAGCCGTAAGATCATTAATAATGGATATTCGCGGCTTAGCAAATAAAATAATATGGTTAGCCGTTTATGCTGTAATCTGGATCCCTGCTCTATTATTGGTTCTCTGGGGGATAAAAACCTGGAAACACCGAAAAGCTAAATCCGCTGTCAGAAAAAAATAGCCAATAGAAATTTCCAATAAGTCATTTATAATTACGCCAAGCTAGGTACAAGTTTTGCTTTTACTTCTAAAGAAAGGAG
This sequence comes from uncultured Candidatus Saccharibacteria bacterium, assembly GCA_965230915.1. Taxonomy (GTDB): domain Bacteria; phylum Patescibacteriota; class WWE3; order 2-01-FULL-39-13; family 2-01-FULL-39-13; genus CAYHDM01. The sequence continues at coordinate 909,341 of OZ246395.1, forward strand.
GAAACGCCTTTGAGACTGACAGCGGTGCGCAATCCAATAGATCAAACGGCGAAGTTTGATCGAGTAGTTTTGCCAATCCGTCCAGGCCAAATCGGCATTGGGCGAGATCGTTGGTTTCTTGACCCAGAGACCGGAGAGTATGTTTTTATCTCTGGGGAAGAGCTTCCAACGGTTACTGCAATTCCTGAAGTAACACCGTTCACTCCAGGTTATATTGTTCGTGTGTTTTAAATTAGCTGGGCTACGACGACCTTAGCAAAAAGGACTAGTCGAGCCTAATCTGGAAACGAGTTTGAAGTGTGAAGACTTTGTGTTGTACCTATTACCTAGCCAACAGGGCTGGAATTTATTGATGATTTTTATCAAGAAATTCCAGCCCGAGATTTACCTACGATTGTTCTTCCCACCATCTTTTTATAATTAACCCAGCAGCAATTGCATGATCGGCTTTTCTGGATTTTTGGGAAATCCCAGCATCAATTGCAATATCTAAACTTTCTTTTGAAGTTGAAGATTCGTCTACAAATTGAATTTTTACAGTATCAAAAATATTTTGTCGGAGTTTTTGAGCAAAATGACGAATTTGTTTGGAGTGCCCTGCTTCTTTTCCATCTCGGTAAGGCATTCCGATTACAACCAGATCAACACCTTCGATATCAACAATTTTTGCAATTTCTTTTATCGCATCATCTTCAACTTTATGATTTGGAATATTCGGAAGTATTTTTAAAGGCTGTACAGTCGAGGCAATTCCCAATGCAAGGCCAATATTGTGTTGACCATAGTCGACACCTAAAATTCTACTCATTGGCAGATTATACTCAAAACTAAGTTAAAATATCTCGACGTTTTTTGAATAAAAATCAGAAGTTATTATATATAAAACTCCATCTTTATTTATTATGACCTCGTCAATATTATCAGGAAGTGGAGCGGTCTTGCCTTCTTTAATAGTCCCTTTAACTCTTAAACCTTTCACATCTGAAATCGTGTATTCTTCGGTCGTGTAGTTATAATAATCTCGAACCAATGAATTTACAATTTCAGTAGGCGTTTTTAATTGGCTATTATCATAATTTTTCTTAATCACATTAATTTCTTCAAGAGAACCGCCACTATCACAGCTTATGCCACTTGATTCACCTTTTATAATTACATATACACTAGCAGCATCAGTATTTTCGTTTTTGTTTTCACATAAGATAGCTTCCTCTTGTGAATCTAATTTAAAAGAAAATCCATACTCTTCATTTACATATCTGTTTTCATCTTTTTTGCTAGACATCATAGCCAGTTCATCCATCTTTGGTTTTAAATACATGAAGAAAAAAGAAGTAGCAACGACACCAACGATCAAGAAAACTAAAGGAAGCAATATGTTTTTTGTATTCATAAAGTTAATTAAATAACTACTTGTTAACTTCAATATATATATTTTCCGGTCTTTGAGGCATTCGCAAAAAGACTCCTGGTAAATTTGGGGAAACCGAAATTTCGAATCCGGTCACATCATTTAGATTATCCAAATAACTTTGTGCTTGATCAATCGACATTCCAGATAAATCATCTTTAATTTTTGCTTCGTCTAAACGTGGAGTAATCGAGCTGTTTAATTTAACCTGCAGGTTCACATCTGTTCCGTTACTTACACTTGTAGCTGCGACTTCATATTCTGGCGCATCGTCGTTTAGGTTAAACGATTCTGGCACAACTGTTTTTACAACTTCTTTCATTAGTGAATCTAGAGAAGCATCATCATAAGCTAAAACTTTTCCTGACATTGTCATGTTTAATGTGACTTCTTCGGCTTCTTCATCTATTTGATTTGAATAAGTTGCATTTGTTGTAGCAAATTCGATCGACGATTCTTGCATGACCTGCCCGGCAACAAGCTTTTGAGATAAAGCTCGTTTAACCTTATCTTTCATGAAATCTTCTGTTGTGCGTTTTAAGGAATCTAAATCTGCTTGAGCAACTACCTGCACTTCTTTTGAAGATCCACCAGTAATATCTTCGTCTTTATTTTCTGCAACGACTTCGTCTGTATCGTAGTCATCAACTTCAAAAGTTTCATCGTCATCTAGGTTGTAATCGTCACCGTATGTGGAAGCTTCGATTTCGACTGTTTTGCTATTGAACTTTTTCTCATTAGTTCCGCTATCAACCGAATATCCATCAATTTCGACTTTGTCTGTTGTTACGTAAATTAAATTATCTTTGTCTGATGAAATCAATTTAAGCTGCTTTCCTTTGTTTACAGTTACTTTTTTATCTGTCTTGTTTGTAATAGTTACTTTTCCGCTAGCTTTGTCTCCCACTTCTTTTTTCCCTGTTGTAGCGATTTTTTGTGAATCTGTTTCGGATGTTTCTACCGAAAAAGCAGGAATCGCTTTTGCGTCTACCGATATTTCCGACTGATTTGTTGAAGCTTTAACATCTACTAATTTAATTAGACCTTTTGTATCAACATTAATTTTTACGGTAGCAGTTGGAACATAATAAAAAAACGCCCAAACAGTTGTACCAAGTAAACCCAAAACTAAAGCTGCAATAATTCCAAACTTAACCATTTTATTTTTCTTTGTAACTGGCTTTGTATCGTCGTCATCATAAATCGAAGTACTTTCTACTTCAACAGGTTCATCACCTTCTTCTATTGATGTGTAGGTAGATTTATCGGCCGGTTTAAATTTATTAAAAAATCCCATTACTCCACCAAGAGCTGAAGCTTTTGCAATATTTTGATTCGAGCTTTCTAGGTTAACTTCTTCGTCGTTGTATTCTAAATAATCTCCATTTACAGCTTCTATGTAATCTTTGTGTTTTGGATTTTCCACTTCGAACTTGAGTGTTTTGCCTTTATCTTCGGCTAATTTTTTTAAAGTCTTTAGGTTAAGTGAATTTTTGTAAACTTCGGACTCAGGGGAAAACTTCAATACAAGATCTTTAGATTCATCGGAATCAATAAGTCTCATTAAAGAATATAAATTTTGATTTGAATTAATGGTATATTTACTCATCTTCCGATTCCAATTCTAACTTTATAACTGCCAAACTTGCCGGTGGAAACATTCTCGGACCATTTAGTGCTCCTAAATCGTCTGACAAATAATTACCCCAAGATTCTTTCGAAGTTGTATGAACTTCTAATTCTCCTGCAAACGGTAAGGCTTTTTTCCAGTCATCTTCATACAAAAGTTCTTGAATAACCGGCATTGCTGCGCTTCCACCTGTTAAATAAATTGATTTTGGAAAACTTTTAATTCCTGATATCGAAGACAGTGCAGTAATTAATGCTGTTCTCCAATCCTTTCCGGCTTCGTAAATATAGTCGCTAATTTTGTCGACTTCCTCATCAGAAAGTTTTCCGGCAGAATAGTCTTCCTTTTTATCGTTTGCATGACTGCGATCTAGACGAGCGCTATCAATTAAATGTTCAGTAAAGTATGATCCTCCCAAATCAAATGATCTTGTTTGAATAATATTTTTTCCGAATATCACAGCAACATCGGTGTGATCTTTTCCGATATCAATTAACAAAAAGTTTTTATCTTTTTCTGCGAGTAACTTCGACTGCGAATAAACCGTCGTTGTTACCGTTACGGTTGAAAATTTTAACTCATCTAAATTTTTTGTCACCCACTTATAATATTCGCGTTCGGCGTATGAACAATAAACAGTAATTTGAATTTGCCGACCGGTTAAGCCTTCTGCGGCATCGACTTGGCTGTCATCAACATGAATTGAAGTTATAACAACATCTAGTGGTTCAAAATCTACGGATTCGGCAAAAAACATTTCCCATCTTTGTTTAGCTTGGGCATACGCGCTGTCTCGAATTTTTTCATACAGTTGATTCATTTCTTTTTCAGAAATTACTTCATGTGGATTATCCCGCTCTGATTTTGCAATTAGTATAAAGCCCATAACTTTAGGCCCGCTGAGACCAATTATTACTTCATCGGCTTCGAGTCCGGTTTGGTCAAAACACTCTGTAACTACAGATTTTAGAGCTTCACTTCGAAGTGGAGCATTATGGCTATCACGAGTAGAAATACCTTTAACTTTTAATTCTTCTTGTGTTTTTTTGACGAGTAAAGCTTTTGCTGAAGTAGCGGTTAAATCTAGAACTACAAAGTTATCCGAATTCTGAGGGGAAGATTTAGGTTTTTTTGCAAAGAAGTTGGGCAGTTTCACATCCCGATTTTACCATATTACAAACATGGCCCATATAAACATTATTATGGTGATCATAAGTTTTGCCAGCAAGCCTATAAAATATCCCAGAGTCGTTCCTACCCCTGATTTTAATGCAATCTTTAAATCAGGATTCACTATTAACTCTAAAGCAATTGCTCCAGCTATCGGGCCAATAATAATTCCAATTGGGCCAAAGAAAAGGCCGACTATTCCGCCGATTGCTGCGCCGAACATTCCCCATTTTGTTCCGCCATATTTTTTTGCACCCAAGATCATCGCTAGGTTATCGATCCAAAGTGAAAGAAAGGCTATTACACCAGCAATTATTAATGCGGTTGTTGAAGGATCAGTAAACCCCGTTGACCAGGCATACATGAAAACTGCAACGAAAACTAAAATTACGCCGGGAAAATTTAGGAATGAGATTCCGATTCCGGCAACTGCGAGTATTGTTAAGAAAATTTTGAGTAGATCAGGGTCCAATTCAGACATAAACTTATCATACTAACAATAAAAATTAATGTAAAATTAATACATGATAGAAAACCTCGAAATGGTCTTAATAGGCTTTTTATTTCTGACTATAGGAATTGGTCTTTCATTTAGCACATGGTTCGCAACACTAATTTTAGATCTAACTATGGGTAGTTCTATATATTGGCCAGAATCCTTGAAGTTTAAAAGAACAAAAAAGTTGAGGATAATAGGTATTGCGGTATTTTTAGCTGGAATATATTTAATATACAAAAGCTAAATTAGAATTACTCCAATACAGCCTTAATTCTTCTAACACCTTTACCGACAGCTTCCTCTTTTTGAATCTTAAAGTGGCCGAGTTCGCTGGTATTTTCAACATGTGGGCCTCCACAAAATTCTTTTGACCAGGCGTTTTCTAAAGTCTCGCCCACAAAATAAATTTTTACCATATCAGGATATTTTTCTTTAAAAAAGTGTAATGCTCCACTTTGCTCTGCTTCTGTTTTGGGCAAAGTTACATTTTGAACTGGTAAACTTTCAGAAATTTTTTCGTTAACAATGTCTTCGACGCGCTGAACTTGTTCAGCCGTTAATTTATCATCGTGAGAAAAATCAAAACGTAATCTTTCCGGTGTGATATTACTTCCCATTTGTTGAACGTGTGATCCCAATATTTCGCGCAAGGCTTTGTGCAATAAATGTGTTGCAGTATGCAAACGTGTCGTTTCTTCTGAATGGTCGCCTAATCCGCCTTTGAATTTTTGCCCTGCGCCTGCTCGTGACAATTCTTGGTGAGCTTTAACGTGTTCTTCAAAATTTGTAAAATCGACTTCTAAATTTTGTTCTTCTGCAATTGATGCAATTAAATCTTGGCTTGCTCCGGTTGATTGGTAAATATCAAACGGACTATTAATTTTTGTTTCGCCTTTTTTAACGTAATTTTGTGTTATGAATTTTCGGGCATTGTCTGAAATTTGTTTCCAAAGATCGTGTTCAGCCGTAAACATTTCCTGAACTTTTGAAGCCTCGCCCATTTCAGGATAAACATCTTTATACATTTCAAAAACTTCCGGAATTGCTTCAACTACTCGTTTTGAATCGATGCTTAATTTCCAAACACAATCATTTAATGCAGTTCGAACAAGTCTGCGAACGACATAGCCCTGGTCTTTGTTTGCAGGGTAAACTCCTTCAGACATTAACATTGTCGAAGATTTAATGTGCTCAGCAGCTCGGCGCAATGCAAATTTTTGTTCGTCGTCGTTAGTGTCGATTTTTCCGTTTGAAAAACTTATTAATTTATTAATTATCGGCAAAAACAAATCGGTTTCATAAACAGAATCGACTTTATTTAAAACAACGGTAAATCTTTCAAGACCGGCTCCGGTATCAACACTCAAAAATGGGAGTTCATGCAATTGGCCTTCGTTATCGCGGTTGTATTGCATAAAAACGCCGGCGTTCCAAATCTCTAAATATCTTGGGTTATCTGTTAAACCCGGGGTTTCTTCTTCGGGACCAAAATCAGGGCCACGATCATATAAAACTTCAGTACAAGGTCCGCATGGGCCAGGGCCGCTTAAACCTGCGGGTGCCCACCAGTTTTCGCTAGCAGGTAAACGAGAAATTCTAGATTCTGGAATTCCCATTTTTTGCCAAGCCATAAAAGTTTCTGTGTCTTCAGGTGCTTCGTCGTTTCCGCCAAAGATAGTCGGGATTAATTTTTCGGCTTTTAACCCAAATCCGTATTCTTCGTTTGTTAATAAATCGAAAGCAAATTCGACAGCTTTGGTTTTTCCGTAATCGCCGATCGACCAGCTTCCAAGCATCTCAAAAAATACTAAATGGTATTTGGATTTCCCGACGATATCTAAATCTCCGGTACGAATACATTTCTGTACCGAACACAACCTTTTTGATCCGAAATCAGTTTGTGGGCTTTTCTCCCCCAAAAAGTATGGAGTAAACTGCACCATCCCTGAATTTGTAAAAAGTAATGTCGGGTGTCTTTCCGGAACTAAATTGCTTGAATGAACTTCTACATGTGCTTCGTTTCGTTCAGCCAATTTTGTTGTGAAGTAATTTATAAACCTGCTTCGTATTTCGCTTGAATTCATGGGGTTATTTTACGATAAATTTGTTTATCTGACCAGAAATCAAGTAAAATTAAAAAATATGGATCGTTACACAATTGGAAGAATTATAGCTTTGGGAATTGCCATAGCTTCAATCATTATGGGATTTGTTGCGCGCCGTAAAGGTGAAAATACAACGTTTCCACCCCCAAGTTTTATGATTGGGACGGGCACCATAATAGCAGCTAACCTTATATACTTAATGCTTACAGATTAACAGCTATAGCGATTGGCTATTCAAAGGGATTCACATCAAAAGTTAAATTTTATGTAAGAGTGCGTACTTCGTCGATCGATTTATTATATTTTTCAGAATATAAGACGGTTATACCTTTTAGCGATCGTTCTTCCCAATTAAGGCCAAGTTCTTGAACCAGATTTTTTATGTCTTCTTCCGATTCAGATTTAGATTCGACCTCGACATAAGTTTCCATAAAAGGGCGAGTATCAATCATTATATAGACATTTCCTTTTTGCCAAGTTTCACGTAACGATTCTTGAGTTGAAGTTAAATTTAATCCGGAGTTTTTTAAGATATTTACTGTGTCGTCAAAATTACTGACTTCGACCTCGGTTTCGTCAGGAAAACCATCTGCATTTGGAACGCCCTTGTGAGTCAACATTATCTTTCCAAATTCCTTTCGAACACGTGTATTTCGACCTTTCATTTGAGGATTGGTACTTTGGTGAAAAACACAGCGTACCATTTTGAATTCTTCATGAACTAATTCAGCTCCAATTTCTTTTAGCTTTTCGCGGATTTCATCTTTATTTATATTTAGGAATTTGTATTCGACTTCAATCATGGCTCGATTTTATATTAAATATTAATGTAATAAAGGTGTTAAAGTTTAAGGATTTATTAAGATAAATTTTTTCAACGGTTGTAATCAAAGTCTCTCATCGTTCTAAAATACTAAACACCTGCTGCGTCTAGCATAAATTGTGGAATCTCCCTAGATTTATTTGTTGCTTTAGAATACTCGTCAATCCAATTTATACCGTCATCGTCTCGGGGATCAAATTTATTTTCAGATTTTTTATATACACCACTTTTGACATTATCTTCTATAATAAATGGCAACGACTCAAGCTCTCTTCCTAACTTTTCATCGTAAGAATAAGGCTGAGAATAAAAATAGATTAGTAATGCGGTTGCTAAGTCACATCGGGGATCCTTTACAATATACTCAAGGTTTTCTAAACCGTCATCCCAATTGTATTTTTTTGCATAATTAAATAAGACCTTATGGTCATCTAGTTTTTTATCTAGTGTTTTATTTACCTTTTGTGGGATTTTATCTGCTAATTCTTTTAAGTACTTAACGTAATTTGAAAGCCACTCTTCAAAACTTTCGGCAATTTTAACCGGAGGAATTTTTGCGGTGCCAGGATTTCCACGAATGTAATCTTTCATATAAAATACTTTTCCAGATGTTAGATTTAACAATAGATATTTATCCTGACGTGTACCGGTATTTTCATCTACGACACACATAGCAAAAAGCACATAATCGTTTTTCTGAATCCAATCTATATCTTTATTCTCACGCTTGAGAATTTTTGAGTGAAGTAATGAAAAATGAGCGTCCAGAAAGCCAAACCATTCCGCTCTTTCAAAAACAGGGCCTTGTGGAATATTTAGGCCGTGTAGATACCTAACCGTACCCCATTCCATAAAACTTTTAATTTCGTCCAGAATTTCAACATCCAAACTTGCCCATAATTCATCAAGATCTGAGAGCTTTTCGACTCTCAAATTCGCATTATTTTCTCTATAGTATTTATTTAGTTTACTAAATAATTTATCAAGCTGGGAAGTGTAAATTGATGTATCCATAATCGGATTATATATTAATTATGAAGTTCTATCATGGTTGACTTATCCTTAATATCTTGTGGAACCATATTAATATCAGCGGTAGTAATAAGAGTTTGTCGGTTTTCTAAAATCGTCTTGACCGCCGCACGATACTCTTCATCTAACTCAGAAAAAATATCGTCTAGTAATAATATAGGATTTTCGCCCGACTCTTCTTGAATATATTGAATTTCTAAAATTTTTAGCGCCAAAACTCCTGTGCGTTGCTGACCACGCGAACCGTATCCTTTTAAATCATAGTGATGTTTATTGTTCATAATAAAATCGTAATCATCGCGGTGCGGACCAATCTGGGTTGTTCCATAAAACAGTTCGCGCTGCTTTATGCCTCGTAATCGTCCTTCGTTTAGTTCACTTTTTAAATATATAAGTGACAGAAAAGCATCTTTATATAATTGACTGCTTATTTTTTCTAAATGTGTCTCGGCAAAAGCGAAAAATTTGTTACGGTAATTTTGTACAACCTGACCTGAATCTAATAATTGTGTGTCCCAAATATCAAATTGAGCTTGGTGCAATTCTTTTAAAATCTGCCCTTTAATACTTTCAAGAAATTTGTTGCGTTGCTTTAGAACACGATTGTATTTACTCAAACTAACACGATATTCACGATGAACCTGCGATAATATTCGGTCTAAATAATCGCGCCGGCGCGACGGAGACCCGGCAACTAAACGAATATCTTCAGGTGCAAACATTACGCTTTTAATTCGGCCAACAAAATCAGTTGAAGTTTTTTGAGCGTTATTAATTCTATAAATTTTTTGAACACGTCGGCTTTCAGATTTGCGCGCAATAACCACTTCCAATTTATCGTTTTCGTCGGTGTATCCAATTACTCTGGCGATTTGAGAATCTAAGTTTATTAACTCTTGTTCTAAACTTGCGCGCGGAGATTTTCCGGTACTCAAAACCATTACCGATTCTAAAATATTGGTTTTGCCTACTCCATTTGACCCAACAATCACAGTCGTCCCATTTGGAAATTCAAAACTGGCATTTGGATAATTTCTAAAATTGGCGAATTCAACTTTTGAGATTTGCATATAGTAAGTCTTTTTCATATTAAGGCTTTAAATTAGAAAAAACTACTGAGCATTTTTATCTTTTTAGATCTATAATAATGGCAAGAATCGTTTTGTATCAAACCATTAGAATAAGAGGCAAACGTATGTTACCAGTAGATCTATCCGTAGAAGATATAACCATACGGGTATTATCAGGACAAACAAAGTTGATCCATTTCGGACGCACCACGCACGAAGGCGAGGCAGCGATACTTTTAACTTTCTGCCCTGAGAGCAAATATGAGAAGAGCAGTTTTATTGTGCAAGGGACGAAAGTCTTCAACCTAAGCGGTAAAAAACCTGGGTTTGTAATGGGGTTTCTCACAAAAACAGGTTCCCATGTAACAATAGAACCAGCAAAAGCTCCAAACATAAATTAGCCTTTGGCAATTGCCGCAGGCTAAGGTTTTATAACTCCGACGGGAACGTGGAAGCTAGAATGGCTCGCCATTCTACCCTGAAATCTTGCTTCCACAGTTTTACCCACTTTTACCTATAGTTATTGTATAATTTTGCCACGCTAAGATTCGCACACTGAAAGGAGCCTTTATAATGATCCTAAGACTTGAGGTTGAACTGCTCGTTGTTGAATTCAATCCAGATAAAATTGGCCTACCTCGAATATGGTCCGGATACCGTCCAGATATCTGGACAAGCAACCAAAATCCAAGTGCCGCCAGGCTATCTTGGCGCTGGGGACACAAAGACAGATGGGGAGCGATTGTTGAGATTGCAAACGACAGGGTCCTTTTCATAGACCAAAGTCACAGACGCATAAGAATACTGACTAAAGACAATGTCGACATCACTCCTCCAAGTACACCCGCAGAAAAACGGGCTCGCCAACAAGGCCCATAGTGTATTGACCCGCTTAATATAATGTTGTATATTAACGCCAAGTTTTAGGCAGTTAATCGAGTTTTTAGGCTTAGAAAGGCGATTTAGCCATGTTTGGTAAAAAGAATAGTAAGGGAACCACAAGTTCCCATGTGGAGAAGAACAGCATTTGTCCAAAAAACCCTGGGAATCCCCAAGGAAGCCATATCTTTGGCGACGGCGTACCAGAGACTCATGACAACACCGCGGTCTATGTGTTCACCTGCGAAAACTGCGGGGGAACGTACACGGAACACGCACAGGTTCGGCCTGATCCGAATACGGTATAGAGTTTATCTCTGTACCAAAAGCCGGAGTGCTAATCTCAAAAAGATTCAGCACTCCGGCCTAACTTTAAATTCTTCGAATTTATAATATAATACTGCAAGGTTATAGGTCTTATTGAGCGAAATGCATTTAGAAAGGGTAGGCTTACAGTGCAAAATACAAACAAACCGTTGTTGAGCATGCGTATTGGCAGAAACTTCGTAATCGTATGGGAAGCTGCCATGGGGCAACCTACCATATGGCCCATGGTTGCACAGTACGAAGACGGAACTGTAAAATCTGCTATAAATTTTGTCTGGTCGGTAGACCTAGAGGCCGCCAGTATCAACTTAGCATCTGTTACGTTTCACGAAGACGAAATCGTCTCGTTCGATGAAGAAGGGATCGGTCGTATCTGGATATATACCGAAGAAATCGAGGATGTAACTCCTACGACCCAGATTCGTTCCTATTCTGACCTCAAAGGCCAGGATTTCTCGTATCTTTCGTCGTAACAAAGGAAAGGTTAAGACCCTTGGAAGTCTGAATGGTTAACGCCACAAATTCAGACTTCCGTTTTTTAAAACTCATAACTTAAATCTTCTGTTAAAATCAAAATAATGATAACCAGAGACGAAAAGTCTGCGGCACTTGAAAAAATCGCAGCACAGGTTAGAATATGTGAGAAATGCAGGTTATGTAAGACCGCTACTAATGGAGTCCCCGGAGAAGGAAATCCCTATTCAGAGATTATATTTGTTGGAGAAGCACCAGGTGCCAACGAAGACCAACAGGGTAGACCATTCGTAGGAAGAGCAGGAATGCTGTTAGAATTCATGCTCAATCAAATTGGATATAAAAGAGAAGACGTTTGGATAGGGAATATTGTTAAGCATCGTCCACCAGAAAACAGAGATCCCCTTCCCGATGAAATCGAGGCTTGTAAGCCTTATCTGACAAATCAGATAGAAATAATTTCTCCTAAATTAATCGTTACTCTAGGTAGATTTTCGATGAATTATTTTTTGCCAGACGCCAAAATCACACAGGCACATGGTCAACCTTACAATCTTGGGAACTTCTATATTTATCCCGTTTATCACCCTGCAGCAGGACTTAGAAATCCGCAAATGAAGACTACTTTAATTGCCGATTTTCTAAAAATACCTGAAGTCTTAAAAGAAATTAGTCTTAAAAAAACTCATTTGGCGGAAGAAAAGATTGCGCAGAATATTCCACCAAAGAATGAAAAAGACACACAAGTAAAATTAATTTAGAAACTGGAGAACAGGAGTTCTCCAAAAAATATAATGAACGAAGAAAACAATAATGATAAACCAGTAATTGAAATTACCCGACCAGGAGGTTGGTTTTTTAATCGCCAGGATAAGTCAAGCAAAAAACAAAGTAAAACAAATGAATTAGCTACAAAAAAGCCCGAGCCAAAAGCCGAGGATTTTATGAAGCAAAATGAAAATAAAGAAAACAGAAAAGGCCAGCCAAATAGAAATAGAGGCCGAGGTGAAAACAGAAATCGCAGACCACAGCGAGATAATTCTCAAAATAGAAATCAAAATGCAAATACAAGCATGGCACCATTAAAGCCACTTCAATTGCCACCTTTTAATAAAGAAGGTATGGCTCCTCTTAAAATAATTCCAATTGGAGGAACAACCACCGTACAAAAAAATATGTACGTTTACGAATGTGGTAATGACATCATAGTTATGGATTGCGGAGTCGGATTCCCGGATATATTCACACCAGGGGTCGACGTCATCATTCCAGACTTTACATACGTCTTAGAAAACCGCGAAAGAGTTCGAGGAGTTGTTATAACTCACGGTCATGACGACCACCGAAGCTCTCTTCCATATTTGCTAAAGGAATATGCATTTGATGTATACGCTATGCCTTTTGTTAAAGCATTAATTGAAAATGCATTAGAAGAACATACAAATTTAAAGACACACACAATTCATGCAATGGATCCTGATAAATCTTTGCAGCTTGGAGTTTTTAAATTGACCCCATTCAGAGTTAATCACTCAATCCCGGACACAATGGGATTTGCGATCGACACTCCACAGGGACGTGTATTTCATAATGCAGACTATAAATTCGATTGGACTCCGGTTATGGATAAACCATTCGATGTACAAAAAGCTGCTAGATTAGCGAGCGAACCACCAGAAGGAGTTTTAGCTTTACTGTCAGACTGTTTGGGATCAACAACCGACGGATATTCCACTACAGAAAGGGTTATTCAATCAACATTTGAAAAGATCATGGCTGATTCACAAGGTAAGCAATTATTTATAACAACCTTGTCTTCAAATATTTCAAGAATTCAGCAGGCAATTGCTGCATCCGTAAAATATGGAAGAAAAGTTGTTTTAAGCGGAAGATCAATTAGAAACACCATGTCAGTAGCCCGCGAAATGGGATACATCGACTTTCCGGATGATGTATTTGTAGACGACCGACGTGCATTCAAATTTAATCAAGGTAAATTAACCTACATAATTACCGGAAGCTACGGTCAAAAAGATTCCGGTCTAGTTCGCGTAGCCTTAGGAGACCACAGCACAATCACTTTAGAAAAAGGTGCTGTTGTAATTTTCTCAGCTGACCCTATTCCAAATTCTGTAAGCGCAGTTAATGTAATGATCGACGAAATGTATCTAAAAGGTGCCGACATTTATTATTCTGATATTCAAGATAATTTACACGTTTCGGGTCACGGTATAAAAGGAGACTTAACCCTTCTCGCAAATATAGTTAAACCAAGATATTTCATTCCAATCGGAGGAAACGTCAAACATATGCGTGCCTACTCTGAAATGATGGAGGAACAAGGAATCGATGAAAGACGGGTTTTGCAATTATTAGACGGCCAAGCCGTAATTTTTGAAAACGGACAAGTTCGTCTTGGCGAAAAACTAAAACTAAAAGAAATTTATGTCGACGGAAGCTTAGTCGGTGACGTCGGAACACAGGTTATAGAAGAGCGTTTGCAAATGGCAAACGACGGTATGGCTGTTGTTGTTATTGCTGGCGAAAAAATTGATGTCGTTACAAAAGGTTTCGTTTACGTAAAGGAATCAAAAAAACTTTTAGATGGAGCAAAAGCTATTGCTAAAAAAGTTCTAGATTCTGTCAGAAAAGATGAAACAAAGAAGATGAGTGCTGCAAAACGAATCGAACAAGAAGTCGGAGGATATTTCTTAAAAGAAACCGGCCGTCATCCACTTGTTGTAGCTGAAGTTACAGAATAAAAAAGATTCCTTCGGACTGACTTGTATGCGTTATTACGCAAACTAGCAGTCCGAAGGGCTACAATCTTCGCACAACTGATTGCATCAAAATTCCCGGCGTAAACGCCTTTTTATTTCTGAGATTTTCTCCTCCGCACCACCTTTGAGGGTGGAACAAACTCCCCAAATCAGAATGACCATGGTAAAGGTATCGGGCAAGCATATCACCGCGAAAGCCCCGTTAACCACGCTTTTAATCCGCTGTTTTGCAGACTCCATCGCTGCCTCCTTCATACGAGATTGAGATTTAGAACTTCGAAATTATATCAAAGCAAATAAAAAAAGGGTGGAAAGCGCGAGCATAAGATTTGTTGAGAGGTCGAGATGACCCATCGAATCTTAAGCTATATGCGCTTCCACCCTTTTTGTCTAATTACTGCAATGGAACCCGTACGGTTTCGATGCAAAGGCACCATTCAACCGATGCGGTCAGCATTCCACCTTCTCGGCGGACTGTTGCCTCGTTGACCTTAATGTCAGCGGGATTTTCCGCAAAATTGCGAAAAATTGACTTGCTCTGAAGCAGGATCACGAAGTTATCGATCTCCTCCTGAGTTAGGTTTTTCCCAAACGCAAGTGCAAAAGTATCAGACAACATTTTAGCCTCTCCCCTTCATACCAATAGTTGGCCGCTTTACTCAGACTTAGTCAAAAACAAACTTACTCGGAACTTTAGGTAACAGGACTCTTGCGCAAATTGCGCATCGAGATGAGGTACATAACTCCCTTCTTTATATGAGGGAATATCTCCTTAGCAACAAAGTACGTGGCCAAAAAAGCCAGAATCAGCCGCTGGCAACTCTGCTTCAAGTCCAGCCCAATCATATCGTCGTGTGAGACAAAAATCGCCCCTAACCCGGTGATGATAAGGAATAGCAGTCCCAAGTGACCGTAGGACGGCCCATTTTTCCCTGTCAGGAAATATAAAGCCTGCAGAATGGAGTACATAACCACGGTCAAGAAGACGGACAAACCTAGAACTTCGAGTAAGTCGATATATCCAAGAATAGAAAGACTGATATCAACGAAAATTACCGCTCCAAGCGCCATTGTGGCAGCAAAGAACAAAATTCTCAAAAATAGATCGATCTTCTTAAACATCGTAAATCCCTTTCTCTGTATGAGTAAGTTTATACTATTCAATATTGCTCGAACTAATTTTCAATAGTTATTGAAGGCTAATTCAAGCAATACTTTAGTAATATTTTAATGTTCAAAATTGCCTGCTACTTGCAGACGTGCAAAAGTATAACAAAAATAAGCTGCTTGTCAAGACTATAGGCCTATGCTATACTACCCACGTTACTTTTTCGCCCTATGGGCAATTTAGATACGAAAGCGGCACCATTATGCATTTCACCGCGTATGCCGGCATTACCAAGGAACTCCCTTGGTACACTTATCGAATTTTAGTAACTACAGGGGAACCCCCAGAAAGGGTAAATGACGAAGAGGAAATAATTCCTCTCGAATTAGAAATTCAGGCAGAAACCCTGACCGAAGACGAGCTCGAAAAAGCTCACAAACTTGTTTTTGCCCACAAAGGGCAAGAATATAATCCTGTGTTAGCAGAAATGTATCTTATCCCCCATAGCCAAGACACTAAGTCTTGCTGATACATTACTGACCATCAGGGGCAGGCTGGAAGTGTGCACTTCAAAGTCGGAATCATCCGACACGAACGCACGCATCCAGCCTTTTTTTTATTTTTTGAGGTAGAATTAATCCAATGTCCAATGAATCGATTTCCTCAATTACGACGGCCGAATACAAATCTAGCAGACCAGAAGCTCAACCAATAAATACACGAACACCTTTTAAAGTAAGGGCACCTAACCCCGATGCAACAAAAGAAGCAGAAAATATTGCAACTATAACTGGCAGTTTTAATACTTTAATCGAAAATGCAATTAAGTTCAGAAAAATCCAAGAAGCGAAAAGAATGAAAGGTGACCCTACTGCAGACAGTAAAGGTTACACGGACGCCAAAATTGGGCAAAAAATCATTTCTAATTACTCATCATGTTTAGCGGCGCTGGGCATAGGGCATGATATTAGTAAAAGGCTAAGCCCAGAGCAAATAAAAGCAATAAGAAGCTTAAATTCATCAATTTCTAAAGCATATACAGATCCACAAGAAAAAGACGTGATTATAAAAGGCATCCTTGGAGAATATGCCACTTATATAGCAATTAACGAGGCCATAAATCGATCAGGCTTACCATACCAAATAGTTAAGCCATCTCAAAAAGAAGATTTCGAGACTGGAACCGACCTTATTTTACAAAGAAAAGATCAGACAGGACTAATACCTATCCAAGTAAAATCTCTATTATTAGATAATCCACCTAAATTAATTCACCCTTTGGGAAGGCAAAGTACTAACTCTACGGCAAGAGAAATTTTAGAGCATTCGCTTAGAAACACTTATGGCTCAGGTATCATAGATAATAAAATCAAAGATGTCGAACATTCAGCAAACTCTTTATTATCATTTTCTGACAATGATCAACCGGTATTGGAACACGCTATGATAGCAATACCCTCACCTACTTCAGAGACCTCTATGCTCAACTCACTAAGCGGAATACCTAGTGAAAAATTTATAGATCAAATAGGGGGTGAATTATATAATTTAACCTACGGTAATAACGAGGGCACAAATACACAAACTCCGACCGGCACATCAAGCATATTACAAAGAGAAATTCGGGAACCTGCGTTCGGCGATGATTGATTTTTTCAATTTAAACCAACTCTAAAAATCCTCGTCTTCGTCATTCGCCGCGGACGCCCCACCGCTTTGAACACTTTGCATTCTAACCATAGCATCATCGATACTGCCGAGCAAAACTTCTCTCGGCTTGCTTCCCCTTTGCTGGCCAATTATTCCGGCGTCCTCCATATCATCGATCATGCGAGCGGCACGCGAATAACCGAGTCCAAGTTTTCGCTGTAAATAAGAAGCCGAAGCTTTATTTTCGTGGATAACAATTTCTAATGCTTCAACAAGTTTCGGATCCATTCCTCCAGGTGCAACTGAATTCCCACCAGTTGTAGCTGAAACTTTTTGTGCCAAAATTTCTTCTTTGTAGTCTGGTTCGACTCCGGAATTCTTTAAGAAATCGACCAACTTATTGATTTCATCATCTGAAACCCAAATACCCTGAATACGAACAGGCTTAGCATCTGTTGGTGGAACAAAAAGCATATCCCCACGACCAATCAAAGTTTCGGCACCAGACTGATCGATAACAACGCGTGAATCGGTGTTTGATGTAACTTTAAATGCAATACGAGTTGGAACATTGGCTTTAATAGTACCGGTCAAAATGTTTACAGAAGGTCTTTGTGTAGCCAATATTAGGTGAATTCCAGTTGCACGAGATTTTTGAGCAAGACGAATAATATATTTTTCAACTTCACTTGCGGCAACCATCATCATATCTGCTAACTCGTCTACAACAATCACGATATAGGGTTCAGCTTGAAACCCGGACTTTTTATTAAAGTCTTCTAAGTTACGAACTCCTGCATTTGCGAATAATTTGTATCGACGCTCCATTTCGGAAACAGCCCATGCAAAAGCTGACACAGCTTTTTGCTCAACATCAGTTACAACCGGAGTTAATAAATGTGGAATTCCATTATATTGCGAAAGTTCTACAAGTTTAGGGTCGATCATAATAAATCGACATTCTTGCGGAGAACATCTGAATAAAAGTGTTGCGATGATTGCATTCAACATTACAGATTTACCAGCACCAGTGGCTCCAGCAACTAACGCGTGTGGCCATTTCGCAATATCAGTAATTAAAGGACGACCTGTAACATCATGCCCCATCGCCAAGTTCAAACGTCCTTTCGAGCTACGCATTTCTTGCGACTCCAAAACACTTCTTAAAGAAACTGTCGATGGAGTAAAATTCGGAACTTCGATACCAACCAAACTTG
The DNA here is from genome assembly GCA_965230915.1 of uncultured Candidatus Saccharibacteria bacterium. Lineage (GTDB taxonomy): Bacteria > Patescibacteriota > WWE3 > 2-01-FULL-39-13 > 2-01-FULL-39-13 > CAYHDM01. Next base: position 927,516 of record OZ246395.1, read on the forward strand.
TTCCTGGAACTGGCGCTTCAATACGAACCGATCCACTCGGAGATTTTATTCTCAAAGCCAAATCAGCACTCAAATTTTTAATCTTAGAAAGTTTTGTACCAATCGCTGGGTTTACTAAATATCTTGTAACCGCAGGGCCAATATGATGATCAGAAATCGAAGCTTTAATTCCAAACGCGCGTAAAGTTTCTTCGATAGCTGCCGCACGGCCTGCAACATCCCCGGCATTACCAGGTTGGTTCGGCGTGTTATCTAATAAGTTAAGGGGAGGATATTCCCAAACTCTATTTGAATATGGAAGTTTTGGTATTTTTGCTGGAACTTCCTCTTCGTCATCATCTAAATCGCCCATATCATCAACAGGCGCAGATGGCGGCTTAATAAGTTGAAAATCATTGTGCTCGACTTTTGGTGTCGAAAAATCATAACTTGGCTGACTGAAATCATTATCAATTTCAGGAATTTCGCCTGCGTTAGTCATATCGGTATCAATAAGTTCTCCACCCTCTGCGTCGACTTCAAGGTCAGAACCGACCCCGAATATTTTGACCTTTATCATATCTATAAAATTGGCGACATGTTCAACAAAAGTGTTGATTCCCATATTCGTAGTTAAAACAATTCCAAAAATAGAAAATGCTATATAGAAAAATACTGCCCCAGGGGTTGATACATAAACCGCAGTTTGAGATTGAATAAAATATCCGGCGTTTCCACCTAAAAGTGAACTGAAAGTTCCTAAAAGTCCGATAAATAAAATTATTAAACCGGTTAAAACGCGCCAGTTTAGAATTTCCCATTTAAGGCTTCCGATAAAAAAGATTCCGCTATAAATAAGAATTACAGGAATCATTAACGATAAAAACCCAAAGTTATCTACAAGATGCCCGCGCAATTCTGAATTTAAAGATCCACCGGCGACCCCTGCAAATATAGAAAGGAGTGAAATTACACCGGCAACCAGCAGTAATAGTGATATACCTGAAATTATTGTTCCTTTGGAATTTTCCCAACTAAATTGGCGCTTGGGCTTGCGTCCTCTACGGGCCATATATGTAAGCAGTATAACATTTTATGCAAGATTTTAGGGGGAATAGGTACTCAAAAAAAACGAATCCGGATGAATGTCATGTAATATGAGCATCCATCCGGACAAGGCACCACTAATCTCGAGCGAGATAATGGCGCCGCGCGAACATTTCACCTATTGGTGTTTGCAACCTAGGCGACGACACATCGAAGATCAGCCTGCACCGAAAAATATCGTGATACATCTTTGCGGCCTCGACAGACTCAAGGTCGTTTTTCCAGTAAGTAAGGCTTTGTTCGCAGTCTTCATAGGGCACTTTAAAGAACACCTTGATCGCGTACATGGGGTAATACCCACGATCATGAAGCGTTCCAAACATAAAGCGTGTGCCCATTGGTTGTGCGAGATACCATTTGTTGTGATGATACTCAGCAATCTCTACACCCTTCTCGGGATCTGAGATGCTTGCTTGCTGCAACTCATTTAAAACCTCACTTGCGACAAACTCTGGGATCTCAATCTCGGCAGTACCCATAGATCTGAGTGTGCTGCGCGGATTAACATTCTCATCGGCAACTCCCAAAAGCAGCCCGATCTGCACAAGATCGGCTAGTATAAACGGGTGCCAATCGAAATTGACACCAGCCAAAAGTTTCAAATCTGCGAGACCCTTAAATTCAGCCACTTTCTTTCTACCTTTCTCTTCTTCTAAAGAAACATCCAAACTGAGGTGCTAATGCGAAATAATACTCTAATACGACTATAAGTCAATAAAGGCAAAGAGGCTCTAATAAGGCTTATCCGAATCTAAAATCGAGCAAGTCTTCGGGTATCTCTGAAATAAATCGGCTAATAAGCGAAGAACCAGTCTGACCGAAGAAAGTTCGGCTACGTGTATAAGTTATATAAAGATGTTTTTTTGCGCGCGTAATTCCTACATATGCCAAACGGCGCTCTTCTTCGAGTTCTTTTGGATCAGCCAACGCTCGCGAATGTGGGAATATTCCCTCTTCTAAACCGGCCAAAAAAACAGTCTCAAACTCTAAACCTTTAGCAGCGTGTAAAGTCATTAACGTTACGGTATTATCGTCTGTTAATGCGGCTTTATTTGAAGATTCAACCAAAGCTACATTTTCTAAAAAGTCTCCTAATGTTAAATATTGTTTGGCAACAGTTCTCAATTCTTTTAAGTTTTCAATACGACCCAAACTTTCTTCCGTTCCATCATTTAAATATTCCAGATAACCAAAATCTTTTAAAACGGCGTCCAGTAAATCGATAGGACGCATTTCGCCAGCATTTAAAACATACTTTTTCCATTCTATATTTGTTGCAGATTCAACTAAATCTAAATCAAATTTTGCTTCGTGTAATTTTTCAAAACCTTTAGGGCCAATTCCGCGAGCAGGCGTATTTATGCAACGACTCCATGAAACTTCGTCTATTGGATTATGAAAAACTCTTAAATATGCGAGTGCGTCTTTGATCTCTTTGCGATCGTAAAAGCGAACTCCACCAATAATCTTGTATGGAATTCCAGCATGTAGCAAAGCTTCCTCTAAAACACGTGATTGTGCGTTAGTTCGGTATAAAATTGCAAATTCTTTGTAACGAACTTCATCAGGGTACCCTTCAAAGTTCCCGCCACCCACACCAGCTGATAAAAGCGCGATTGTATCTGCGATATATCCGGCTTCAGCACGTTCGTTATCGGCTTCAAAAAGTGTAATCGCCTCACCAGTGTCATTAGCTGTATATAATTCAAGTGGAATATGCGTCTCGTTATTTTCGATCAATTCTTTTGCGGCTTTTAAAATATTTCCTGTAGATCTGTAGTTCTGCGCGAGTTTATAAGTTTTTGCTTCGGGATAATCTTTTTCGAATTGCATCATGTTTCGATAATCTGCACCACGCCAAGAATAAATAGATTGCGAAACGTCCCCGACCACTGTTAAGTTGCGGTTTTTTGCCGCTAACAATTTTACAAGGTTGTATTGCACACGGTTTGTATCTTGATATTCATCAATCAAAATAAATCTAAAGCGATTCTGATATTTTTCTAAAACTTCTTTGTTAGTTTGAAATAATCGCACAGTCTCATACAAAATATCGTCAAAATCTAGTGCGTTGTTTTCACGCAATCGCCTTTGATATTTTGGATAAAGCTTTGCAACTCTTTCAAAATAGAAACTTCCCTTTGCCTTGTCTTCAAATTCTGCAGGATCCATTAATTCAGATTTAGCTTTTGAAATCGACCCAAGAACCCCCTTCGGATCTAAATCTTTTGCTGAAATATCGAGCTCTTTTAATATATCTTTAATTAATTTTTGGGAATCATCGGTGTCATAAATTACAAAATTCTTAGTGAAACCAAGCTGAGCTTCTTCACTAGCTTCAATTCGCAAAATTCGAGAACAAACTGAGTGAAAAGTTCCAACCCATTGCGGAACATTCACTTTTGCATTTTGTGGATTTTCAAAACCTTGTGATTCAAGTTCAGATTCTTCATCATTTAATAATTTAGCCACACGTTCTTTAACTTCTGCCGCAGCTTTATTTGTAAACGTAACAGCTAAAATTTCGTTTGGAGCAGCATGCCCATTTTGAATGAGATAGGCAATTTTGTGAGTTAAGGCACGAGTCTTACCGGAACCCGGTCCGGCAATAACAAGAGCTGGCCCTTCGATATGCAGCACAACATCTTTCTGTTCCTGATTTAATGATGTAATGAGATCTTTCACAGTTGTAGATTAGCACAAAAAACTTTATGAATATTTGGAAAATTTTTAAAAGAAAGTCTTGTGAAGCGCGCCTGAGTTAAAATGATTGATCGATAAAACTGATCAGATTTTAAGCTCAGGGCGCTTCACGTTTACGAAGTTTTACCTTCGCGCTTGCGGCGGCACGCCGTTATTCCCGACGATCGCCTGGATAATTCCGGCGACGCCTAAAGTAGTAATGCCAAAAGCAAGAACACCCAAAACAAAGATTGCAGAGCTATCCATTTCAGTCTCCTTTGCAGAGACCAAACTGCAGGACCAAAAACTTGGCGAGCGCAGCGACAAAACGCCATGGATTCAGACCCTCGTCGGCAAACGCCATATGGCGGCCGATCGTAAAGAGGTTGTGGGTGGTGATCGCGAGATCAACACGATAGGATAATTCTCTGCTACAACTAGCCAGATTTCTGGCCCATTCCACAAGCTCCTTCATCCTATGGGTGTCGTCAAATAAAACAACGACTCTTGCCCATAGATCTGCAACTTCGCAATTCTCACATCCATACAACAAGGCACGAATTGCCTCATTGTATACTTCCTCTGGAGTACGAACCTCGCAAGGAATTGCCAATGTGTACGTCTGCATTGCAACTAACATGGTTTTTCTCTCCTTCATACATAAACGCGTGAATATTGTTGGTGAAACGAAATTGGTTTTGTTATAAAACCAAACCAAATCCGCTCCACCAATGGAGAGAATATTTTAATGAACTTAAGCCCTATAACACGGAGTTAAAAAGCTCAATCGTAAATAAAGTGATCACAATTGAACCTTCTAAAATTGGGCATATTATACAATAAGACCTATAGTTTGTCAATGATACAATAGTGTGAAAAGGTTGATATTATCGTAAAATACGATTACAAACCATGCAAAAACCTATGATTTTTTACTATTTAATAATAGGATTAGTCGTCATTTTAGCGGTTGTTTTAACAATGCAAGTGACGTCAAAACCTCCACTTTCTGATATAAAAGATCAAAATATAAATATAAGTCTAAATGGAAAGCCCTATAGCGTTGAGGTAGTAGGAACACCGCAATCCCGAGCAAAAGGCCTTATGAATCGGGAAAAACTAGATGATAATTCGGGTATGTTATTTGTTTTCGATGGTACAGGAATCTACCCATTTTGGATGAAAGATACACTTATCCCACTTGATATGATTTGGATTAACCAGAACAAAGAAATAGTCCACATAAAAGAAAACGCCCAACCATGCCCCACTACTATAGGCGCGATATGCAACAGCATTGTTCCCCTTAAACCTGCTCTTTATGTGATTGAATTAAATGCGGGAGATGTCCAAAAATTAGGACTAAAAACAGGCGATAAAATTGATTTCGAACTTTAGAGTTCTTCTAATTCGCCAATTCCTGATTCTTTTCTTTCGATGTATTTAAGATAGTTTTCTGTTGTTGTTAAACGTTTGTGTCCAGCAACTTTTGAAACTAATAATACGCTTGCGCCTCTTCTTAAGTGTTCAGCAACAAATGTATGTCTTAAATCATTAACAGTAACATTTTCTAATCCGATTTGTTTGAAGTATCTTCCAAGTGTTGCACGAATATTTCTTACTAATAATGGGTTACCAGTTTTTGTAACAAAAACGTTATCAATTTTAGAATTTGGTCTTTCTTTTAAGTAAGCTTCGATTGATTCTTTAACAGCTTTATTTAATGGAATAGATCTTCCTGGTGTGCTTCTTGTTCCTGGGATTTCTAGGTAACTCTGATTTTCGTTGTCAGATAGGTGTAAATGAGCCATCTTCATAGCTGCAAGCTCAGAAATTCTGACTCCAGTTTGCAAAAGAATTTCTACAATAGCTCTTGTTCTAACATCATCTTTAACAGTGTCTCTTAATGCTCTGTATTCAATCTTTGTCAAAATTCTTGGAGCATTTTGTTCAAGCTTTGGATGTTGAACATATTGAGCTGGATCAGCTTCAATAATTTTTTCATCAGCTAAGTATTTGAAAAAAGTTTTAATTGCATTTATTTTTCTTGAGATAGTTTTCTTTGTGTAATTAGCATCCGATAGGTGTTTAAGGAAGTTGTCGATATCACCTTTACTAATCTCGTTAACATTTAGAATATTGTTTCTTTCTAGGTAATCGACCAATTGCTCAATATCCTTTGAGTAGGCGATTATTGTAGCATCAGCTCTGCCTTTAGTTTTTAAGCTATCTATAAATTTTTTTCTCGCCGACGATAATAAAGTCATTTTATAAGTTATTTACGGTTTGGGCAGAGGTTTCTACTATAAGCCTTAGTCTAACACCCTCTATCGGCCTGTCAACAGGCCAAAATACGATATATATAAGCTTTGGGAGGGTAAGCTTACCTGGTTGCGGGGCCAGGATTTGCGCCTGGGTCTCGAGATTATGAGCCTCGCGTGGTAACTACTCCACCACCCCGCGGTGGTGTTTGTTCTTAGCAGTGTCATTCTACACTACTAATTCTGATTCCGCCAATGAAAATATGCTTCTTGCAGGTTAAACTGCGTAGCCCATAGTTCTAAGGGCTCTGGCTTAGATATAGTATCACTATTCTGGCTATTTGCAATATTTTCCCTGTCTTTTGGCCTTAATTGCTCAATCACGAGGATAGTTTCACCCGGTTTCGCCATATTTAGCTCCTCTATAGCCGCTTTTTGTAGGTATTCGGGAGTCTGAGCATAGGCAATATCACCTTTTAGCTTCTCGTTCTCTATTTTTAGGCTTTCCAGTTCAAATTTGGCTTGATCTAGCCTTCCGATACTTTTATGCATTTCGTAAACAGATCTGGCACTGTTTATAAGCAAGATAAGCAGTATAAAGCTCAAAAGATATGGAAATCTGGAGTTTTTATCGTTGCTGGGCATGTTTCTATAGTATAATGTTTATCGCGCTAATCTTAATATAACACGTGGCGGCGTAGCTCAGGGGTTAGAGCACGGCACTCATAACGCCGGGGTCGGTGGTTCAATTCCACCCGCCGCCACCATTTACCTATATCTTCTAGCCTTAGACATAACTTGTGACTATAATCCCGTTATATGAATAAAAAACGAATATTAACAGGAGATCGCCCAACCGGGCCTTTGCATCTCGGGCATTATGTAGGATCACACGCAAATCGCGTAAAACTTCAAAACGATTACGATACATTTATCTTATTGGCAGATGTTCAGGCGCTAACTGATAATTTTGATAACCCGGAAAAAGTACGCGACAACGTATTGCAGGTTCTGCAGGATCAATTAGCCTTAGGTTTAGACCCCGAAAAAGTAACTTTTTATTTGCAGTCAGCTATTCCACAAACTGCTGAATTAACTGTGTTTTTTGCAAATTTGGTTACAATGGCAAGATTAGAGCGTAACCCGACTGTTAAAGATGAAATTAAACAAAAAGATAAATTTAAAGACTCGACTCCGCTTGGGTTTGTAATGTACCCTGTTTCTCAGGCTGCCGATATTGCGATTATTAAAGGGAATGTTGTTCCTGTTGGGGAAGACCAACTTCCACATATTGAGCAAACCCGTGAGATTGTTCGCAGATTCAACTCAATTTATGGAGAAGTCTTTCCTGAACCAGAAGGGGTCGTCGGAGAAACTCCGCGTTTAGTCGGTTTAGACGGCAACGCAAAAATGAGCAAATCACTGGGCAATGCAATCTACTTAATGGATGATACAGAAACTGTAAAGCAAAAAGTTATGAGCATGTACACAGATCCATCAAGAATTCGCCCTACCGACCCCGGAAAAGTTGAGGGTAATCCAGTTTTTATATATCACGATATTTTTAACGAAAATAAAGCCGAAGTCGAAGAATTAAAAGCCCGCTATAAAGCTGGCCAGGTTGGAGACGTCGAAGTTAAGCAAAAACTTGTAGTAGCTATAAACACCTTTTTAGACCCGATTCGCGAACGCCGACAGAAATATGCCGACGAAAAAGTCTTAATGGAAATTTTGACCGAAGGCACAAAACGCACTCTGAAAGTTGCCTCAGAAACGATGGATGAAGTTAAAGATGCGATGAAATTAATGAAGATTGCTTAAATCTGGCGGAGGAGACAGGATTTGAACCTGCGCGGAGCTTTTTAGACCCCAACGGTTTAGCAAACCGTCGCCTTAAACCACTCGGCCACCCCTCCATATTAAGCTTTTTGGAACGTAGAACTGCGGTAATTCTAGCATTTTAACGCATATTAACGATACCATCCAGAAGTTTCTCCTTCTTAGGCCATAGCGTATTCTGGTATCATAGATCAGATGACCCGCCTATATCTTATTCGCCACGCTGATGCTTATGACGAAAATGGTATTCAGTTAGACGACTACTCTTTAAATAACTTCGGCAAACTGCAAGCATTACAGCTTGCGAAACGTCTCAAAAGCAACAAATTTCATGCTATGTACTGCAGTAAAATCCGAAGAGCAATTGAAACTTGCGAAGCGGTAAATGAACAGCACAAAATGCAGGTTATTTATACTTCCGCTTTAAATGAAGTTGGATCTATACTATGGCCACAACCGGGGATTCAAACCAAACCACAAGGATTAGATAATTTTAATGAAGTTGTTGGCACAATTTATGAATCTTATAAAAAGATTGTTAAGCGACACCGAGGCCAAGAAGTAATAATTTTTACGCATGGCAATTGGATTCGAGTCCTACTTTCAAAAATATTAAATCCACAAAACCCAGAAAAAGCTTTTTCGCATTTCTTGATTAGCAACAGCTCTCTTAACATTATTGACGTAAATGATGAGGATTATGAATATATTATCTCTGTTTCCGACGCTGCACATACACATCTTTACGAATCACATATATAGCTTTGTGTTAGAATCTCATTAATGGCAGATATATCAAATCCTATTAGTAAACCGCCTGAAGAAGCTATTCCGCAACAAATTACCAGACCTTCTGTTTCGTTAATTGAATGGGATGCTCCGGAGCGCGAATTTAAGAAACATCCGCGCGAATATTATCGAAAAATTGCCGTTATCGTAATTTTTACTGCTGCTATTGCATTAGTTATGCTCGACTTTGTTTTAATGCTTGTTATTGGAGCAGTATTTTTTGTCGTTTATATTTTCCACACGATTCCTCCTCGAAATGTACATCATAAAATAACTTCAAATGGAGTTGATTTTGGATCAGAGCATTTATACAAATGGTCTGATTTAAAAAGCTTTTATATCGAAAAGCCTGAAGGCGCAGAATATCACCGTTTAATTATTGATACAGTCGAAGCTTTTCCTGGAAGGTTAATTCTTCTACTCGACAATAATATCAACCGAGAAGCACTGTCAAAAACATTAAACGAATATGTCTCTATCGATGAAACTCCGGAAGTCGGTATTTTAGACAAAATTTTGGCTAAAGTTTCCCGACATATAAATATTTAAGCTCAAACAAAATGTCAGATTTACATGATTTAGCTAATCCAACTGAAGAAACCCCGGAAGATATCGCTAAAGTAGAAATCAAAAAGCAGCAGGTTGAAAAAGCAAAATCTCAAGAAGACCTAAAACTTTTATACAAAAATTTCAAGCAGAAATATTTAAAAAAACTATTTTTAGCTTTAGGAATAGCAGTAACTGCAAGCATCTTTTTAATCTGGATTTTAAGCAAATTATTTTCTCCAGATACTGTAATTGCACCTGAAAGTGTAACTGAAATAGCCGAAGAAGTACCTCAAACACAAGAAAGTACAGTTAAATACAGAAAATTTGACGGGCACCAATATTTTTTCTATGTACCTGAAAGCTATGGATTTCTAAATCGCACACGAAATGATGATTTGAACGAAGTGGTTTTCTCAGACGACAAACTAGATAACGTATTTATCCTTCAGGAATTTGAAGCTGATAATGATAATGAAGAGACACTGGATTCTATTTACGCTTATGTTGCAACCACTGTACCTCCAAAAGAAAAAACCGAAGTCGAAATTAATGGAAATAAATTCAAACGACGAGTATATGAAGAATGTCTAAATGAAGCTTCTAATTCAGCAAGTTCAGACACATCATGTATTAACGGGATTTGGTATACAACTTATCTTAATGGTTTAGTGATAATTTTTTATACATCGCAAGAAACTTCTAAAATAGTTGAAGAAAACATATTAAGTACATTTACAAAAAATGTCGTAGATAAAAGCGCATTAACCGATGACTATATAAAATCAGCTTTATCCTCAATAAAAAACAAGCTTCAAGCTAGGTATAAATTTGGAACTCCAATAAAAACCGAGGAAAGAGAAAATGTAACCCAATTAACATGGCGAGCTAGTAATGAAAATGAATTAGTTATGGATTTTAATATCAGTAAGGTTCCAGTATCGGCTAACGGTAGTTTTGACTACGGTCTTTCTTACGATTTAATGAATAGCGGTGAACTTAACGGATTAATTGCAAATGCGATCTATATCGAATTCACCAAAGAGACCGATATATTAAAAAAGAATCCAAAGGCAGTAATTTATGTGGACGACCATATTCCCAATGATAATTATTGGGAAATCGCGGTTAATGATCCGGCCTCCGAGATAAATATTGGGAATTATAAATCAAGAAAAGACACCTACGATATTTCTAGTGCCGAATAACAAATTTTAGAATTGAATGACCTTTCTCTAGGCTCCTATTCTTCAAACGTGGCGGAGAGGGAGGGATTCGAACCCTCGTGCCTTGTGAGCGCAGGCTTTTCGAGAGCCGCCAGTTAAACCGCTCCTGCACCTCTCCAAAACATTAATATTAAGCGAATCTATTAATTTCGCTACGCTCAATTATACGGCAAAACCAACTCCCTTTATTATTTGATATACTGGAGCTAACCTGCCATGACATCCGTTAGTTCAATTAATTCAGACAATACTGAAAAACCACAAATGAACAATCCTGCTCAACCCCAACCATCAAAATCTGCAACTGATGAAATTCAGTCATTACGCGAACAAATCAACTCGTCTGCAGCTCCGGAAGAACTAAAAGAACAGGTCAATGACATGATCGATAGGTTAGATCGTATGGCCCAAACCGGAGTTTATTCTCGAGAATTCGATATCACCCACAACTACATCGACTGGGTTACAAAATATCCATGGGATAAATATGCAGAAGAGGTTTTGGACATCGACTCTGTTAAAAAAGAGTTGGATGCGACTCACTATGGAATGGCGATTGTTAAAGAGCGTATGCTCCAATATTTGGCAGTTCGCAAACTGTTAACCGAAAAAAAGGATTTTCATGCCGTCGATCGTTCCCCTGTTTTGTGTATGGTTGGACTACAAGGTATCGGTAAAACTACCATTGCAAAAAGTATCGCCAAATCTTTAAATCGTCCTTTTTACAGAATTTCTATGGGAGCTATAGGGTCTGTTTTAGAAATCCGCGGTCGTAATAAAGCTATCGAAGGTGCAGAACCCGGCCAAATTGTTAAAGCTATCGTTCGTACCGGAGTTCGAAATCCGATTATTCTTCTAGATGAGCTTGATAAGGCTTCAGGTGAAGGCGGCTTACTTGCCGACGTTATGGCAACAATGCTTGAGATTTTAGACCCCGAACAAAATACAACCTTTAGAGATCATTATTTAGACTACCCGATCGATTTATCAAAAGTTATGTTTATTGTGTCGGCAAATAAAATCGGAACATTTAGTGCAGCATTAATGGACCGTCTCGAGATCGTTCGTATGCCGTCTTACACTGACGAAGAAAAAATGGTTATTGCACGCGATTATCTATTGCCACGTGTTCGTGCTTCAACCGGGTTACTGGAAGACCAGTTGATTTTTTCTGCTGACTTGTGGCCTTATATTTTGAGGCCATTAGGATTTGATTCGGGAATTCGTTCTTTGCAGCGTATGATTGAAAATATGGCTCGCGCAGCAGCTTTAGAAATTGTTCAGGGAAAAGCAACAAGTGTCACCATTACTCCTGAAAATTTTAATCAGTATTTGGTGAAATATTAGTTTACTCTACCTCAAACTCAACAGTATCAGATTTGGTTGACGCCCCATATTTATCGTAAGCGATCGCATAAGTCTCGTGAGTTCCACCTGACGGATCCCACATGTAATAAAACAAATCGTCTATACCTATGCTATCTGATTTTTTGCATATTACATGCTTTTCTAAATCACGAGCGGTTCTAACATCGTATATATTATGTTCTCCTAAAATTATGTGCGAGTAACCACGTGGAATTCCACAACTTTGCGAACTGTTTGTCCACTCTCTGCTTACTCTGTATACGTATCCCATGTCATCGCCGTCGTCGGTGTTATCCTCGGTCCATTCAAGAGCGGCTTGTTCTACATCAAAAATATCTTCGGGATCATCCAACCAGTTCTTTTCTACTCCCCCAATATTATAGGGAGTAATTGTAGCTTCTTTTTGACCGTCAACATAAATCTCAACTTTCGCGATTGTGCCATCTGAATCTTCTGCTCTTGTTATGATTGTTACGGCTTTGTCACCATCGTGCTCAAATCCTTCTAGATAATATGAAAGAACTGTAACTGTTGGTGATTTATTATTTGCAGGAGCTTTAGGTGCTGCGTTAGCAGGTTTAGTTTCTGTAACAACCGGGGCGGGAGTGATAACCACTGGATCAGGCTCGACTACAGGTTTTGGGCTTTGTGTGTCAGATATACCAGAAGATTCTGGTTCATTCGCAGCAAGGCTGTCTTGATCAGAATTTACAGTCGAAGGATTTTCTTCGGCAACAGTTTCAACGGCAGCTTGGTTATTTTTTGTGAAATTAAAATACGCAGCACCGGCAGCTCCTCCTAATATAAGAAAAACAACCGTCCCGACTGCAAGAATTAATGTTTTTGTGGATATTTTTTTAGAATGATTAACATCATCGGGTAAAGTAGCGCCGTTCGACATATTGGTTGAACCATCTGAATCTTTAGGACTACTATGTATAGGAATTTCCATTGATAATTTAATATTAACAGGTTTTGTTAAACGAGCGACTGTGTTTTTACAAAATCTTCGACAGCCTTATTCCACTCATTGAGGTGAGTCTTATGTACTGAGTGAGCAGCACCTTTGATTACCACAAACTTAGATCCAGAAATTCCAGTATGAAAAGCTTCCGCCATCTTGATAGGTGTAATCTTATCGAGGTCTCCATAAATTATTAATGTCGGGCATTGTATTAGTGACAAGCGATCACGAAGATCAAGGTTTACTACATTCTTAAATACTTGCTTCATCGTTTCATCGGCATTCTTATAGCCTTTTGAGCCTATTATAGTTCTTACAATCCTACGCACACCTGTAACAGCAGGAGAAAATAAAGTCTTTTCTTCAAACCACTTTGCGAGCTTTGATACCTTAAGTAACCCTTTACGAAGCATTGACGGTTCGAGGTTTAAACCCGCTGAACTTGTAAGCACAAGTGCTTTAATCAACTCTGGGTGAGTCGATGCGAGAAAAATTGAAACCCTTCCTCCGAATGAATGGCCAACCAAAGTTACCTTTTGATTTGGGAATTTTTCTATGATTTCAGCTTTAGCAAATTCTGCATACTCGGGGACTCCCCATGACGGCAAGGGATTTGGTAGATCAAAACCAGGCATTTTAATAGCATAAACATGAAACCCAAGACTTTCGAAGTGATGGATGTTTTTATCCCAAGAACTTATTCGACCGTTCCAACCATGTAAAAAAATTATTGGCGTATTAGTCTGCATTTATAAATTTTACTATTTTGAGATTATCATGGTGGACGATCCTAGTTGACGTTCTAAGGTAAGATTATTTCCTTAAATGTCCCTTCGAAATCAAAACATTCCGAAAAATAACTATCGCTATTATATAAATTGGTAGGGAGAAAAATCCGAATATTATAGATGAGATAGCTGATATCGAACATGAAATTATAAGGATGATTATATCTTGCCTATCCAAAGACATAGGACCTAACTTTACTATTATTCTTCCAGAATTAAGTTTTATTTTCATAGTAATAATTTTAGCAGTTGTGAAAATAAATCAATAGAAATTACTATGGGGAATTGATGTGTCAGGCTTTTACTAACATGGTGGGCAGACCTGGATTCGAACCAGGGACCCCCAAGGTATAAGCTTGATGCTCTAACCAGCTGAGCTATCTGCCCATAATTGGGAGTTAAAGTCGCCACAAGGTGGCAAACTAAATCAGAAAATCTTGGAGGTATTCGCCTCGGCTGTTGATCAAGCACGATTATTTTAGCATAAAAAGGGCTCTAACTGAGCCATTTAAGAGTTATGAGTATTTTATTTGTCTTCTTCAGACATGGCGACTTTCACTTTAGAGTCAACCGAATAGAAGACCGAACCTGTGGCCTCCATTGCCTTTAAAACTTTGTCTAAACCGACATAGTCATATTTTTCGGCAACTATATCAGCCAACATATTCCAGACAGAAGCATTGCCTTCGCGATAAACCAAAATTTCTCCTACTTTTGGCAGGTCAGCCTTAGACTGAGCATAAACGGCTTCGTTTGCTAAATTGGTTAAATTTCCTTCTGAAGCTTCTTTCATTTGATCTAAATATTCATTTGAATTCGAAATTAATAAGTACATTTGGTTGTTATCGTCTGTAGCTTCTTCGCCTGAATCTTCGTCTTTATCTTTGTCGCTATCGTTGGCTTTATCTTTGTCTTGATCTTCTTCGGCACTTGGAGTTCCTTCCATAATTTCGCCCGTGCCAGTAGTTTCGACTAATTCGACTGAATAATTCACATATTTATACTTTGGATTTTCTTTATTTTTTGCAAAATCAGCTAAACGTTTTTCGACGTATTCTTTATCGTTAACTCCAATTACAAACCCCCAAGTGTCTATGTTGTCACCAGGGACAAAATAGGCGAAACCTTTTGTAAAATAGACTTCTAGATCGTCGTCGCTAATTTTATATGCATCTTGAATTTCTTTTAGGGCAGACTCTTTTCTAAATTTTTCAAAAATATTTTTTAGATTAAAAGCCTGAACCATTACTTTAGTATCAGTTGACCCGAATTGTGCAAAGTTCCCCGCTTCGAAATTTCCAGCTTCAAGACCGCTTTGTAAATCAATTGTTTTTTCATCATCAGCTTGTGATACATCGACATCTCCATCGCTTGCCTGTATTTCAGAAGCGGATAAAACCATTGGGCTTACATAATCTGGAGTAAAATAAATAAATCTCCAATAAGCAGCAGCTAGAATTCCGACAACCATAACAGATAAAACAGCAGGCATTACATATTTTTTCTGTTTTACTTTTTCTGGAATTTTAGCTTCAGTGCCAGAAGCAACAGCAATATCTGTAAATATTGATCTAACTTGTTCGCGAGTCTCTATTTTTTCGGGAATTGGTTTTACTGCAGCACTTTCATTTTCATCTAAATCTGTATCAGCGGCGAGTACTTCATCAATTGCAGCGGAATCATATCCGCATTTCATGCAAACCGGGGTCTTTAAAATTGCGCCACACTGAGGGCATAACTCATTCTTACTGGGCATCGTAGTTTGATTTTAGCACGTGAATTAGAATTCATGCGGATCATAAATCATTAACTTTTAGAAGCTAACCGCAGGCAACAAAAAAGGTCCTAAGCAAAATTCTCTTTTTCTGCCGAGGACCTTTAGCTTATAAATAGTTATGATTTATGATTAATAGTCGCGTCTAGGCCTTCTATCACCACCGCGTCTGTCGCCGCCTCTTCGATCTCCACGATCTCTATCGCGTCCACCGGTTCTTTCTCTAGGCATTGGTGGAACATAACCTTCAGGTGGCTGCTCTAAAGCTTTCTTAGAAACTGAGATTTTTCCCATTTCTTTTCCGGTTACTTTTACTTCTAATTCATCACCAACTTTTACAAGTTGGGTCATGTCTTCAGTAAATCCGTACGACCATTCAGAAACGTGAAGTAATCCAATTTGATTTGGAGCAACTTCAACGAAAGCTCCGTATGGCTCGACTCTAGTAACTAACCCTTTATAAACTTCACCGACTTCAACCGGGGTTACCATTCCTAAAATGTAGTCATAAGCTCCTTGAACTGCGTCTTTTTTGACGCCAGAGATTTCGACTACTCCACTTTCTGGTGTTTCAGAAACGTCGACTTGAACTCCAAATTTAGCCATTATCGATTTAATCATCTGGCCACCACTTCCGATAACCATTCCGATATCATCTTTCTTGATTTCTAATGTCATTAGTTTTGGAGCGTACTCATTGACAGTTGCCCTTGGTTCAGAAATTGCTGAATCCATTACATCAAGAACTTTCATTCTGGCTGATTTAGAAACACCCATAAGTTTATCGAGCAACTCTACTGGAAATCCTTTGATTTTTAACTCCATTTGAATTGCGGTGACTCCTTCGCGGGTTCCGGTCATTTTGTAGTCCATATAACCTGCAAAATCTTCAGCTCCAACAATATCTGTTAAAAGATTGTATTCTTCTAAATCTGGGTTTTCTTTGTGAGTGTCTACAAAAAGTCCGACTCCAATTCCTCCAACATGAGCCTTAATTGGAACTCCGGCATCCATTAAAGCTAATGAAGATGCACAAGTTGCGGCCATAGATGTTGATCCGTTAGAAGATAAAATTTCTGAAACAACACGAATTACATATCCGAAGTCTTCGACGTTTGGTAATACCGGGACCAAAGCTTTTTCAGCTAAAAGTCCATGACCGATTGCACGACGGTTTGCTCCGCCAACTTTTCCAATTTCTCCTGTTGAGAATGGAGGGAAGTTATAGTGATGCATGTAACTTCTTTCTTCATCTCCGGTCATGCTTTGAACCAAAAGGTTCTGTTGTTTTGACCCTAGTGTTGTTATAGAAAGTGACTGAGTGAATCCACGATTAAAAATTGCCGATCCGTGAACTCTTGGTAAAACTCCAACTTCGGCACTTAATGGTCTGATTTCATCCATTTTACGTCCGTCGATACGTTCGTTCTTGTTTAAAACTAAGTCACGAACGAAATCTTTTTGAACTTCTCCGACAAAAGCGTTAATTTGGTCTGCATCATATTCTTCTTTATGATTTTCATATGTTTCGTGCTCGACAGATTTTATTGCATCGTCCCATTCTTTTGTTTTAAAGGTGATTCCGCTATCCCTAACAGCTTTAAGTTTAGGCATAACTTCTCCATGGAAGCTTTCAATGGCCCCTCTGTTTAACCATGAAGGAACATATTCTTTCATTGGAACATTTACTTCCTCTGCAAATTTATTCAAAAGTTCAAACAATGGTTTTGATTGTTTTGCACCCTCTTTTATAGCTTCGACTAATTCCGTTTCTGGAATTTCGTGTGCGTGAGCTTCTATAGCCTGAACTTTCTTTCCATCTTTTAAGAATGAAGCTACTAAATCTAAATATCCGTGAGCATCTACGTTATTAAAACTAACGTTAACCTCTCCGCTCTTTTCAGATTTTTGAATTCTAACTGGAACAATTGGTCCATTAAATGGGAGTCCAGAAATTGATAAAGCAGCTGATGCAGCTAAAAATGCAACAAGTCCTGCTGAATTTTTACCGTCGACTGATAGTGCGGTAGCAACGATTTGAGTTTCGTCCCCGAAATCTTTGTTAAATAGCGGACGAATGGCGTGGTCGATTAAACGACCTTCGACAATAGCATCATCGGTAGGTTTGCTTTCACGTCTTGTAAAACGTGAACCCGAGATTATTCCCCCGGCGTAATATCTTTCTTCGTAGTCTACTCTTAATGGAAGTCCATCTTGAATTTCTTTAGTAGGAGCTGACACGACTGTAGCTATAACTGAAGTTTCTCCGACCGTAACAAGAACTGCAGCGTCTGCTTTTGGCGCGAGTTTTCCAGTTTCAAATTTTACTTTTTCACCGTTAAATTCACCTGTAACGGTAACATGTTTTTTTGCTGATGCTTCTGAAGCCATCTTTTAATTGTGTTTCGGTTAAGGGAAAAGTTAGTGTGGTTCGTAATCGAATATCTAA